>NZ_CP029189.1:6997511-7746267 GCF_008642275.1 Streptomyces venezuelae | reverse complement strand
TTTCACGCCATCAGCAGGATCACACCCTGCCGGGTTTCCTGCACCATGCATGAATCGCCGCCGGCATCCGGTCGGCGAGAACGATCGTCCGCTTCGGAAAACCGATACGACGGAGTGTCCCCTTGACCACCCACCTCAAGCACCGTGCCGGCCCACGCATACTCCTGGCACTGATCGCGGCCCTGCTCACCATCACCGGCACCACCACTCTCGCCACCGCCCCCGCCGCCGCTGCCGACCAGCCCCACCCGGTCTACGCCATCGCACACCGAGTCGACACCCTCGACGGTGTGGACGCCGCCCTCAAGCACGGCGCCAACAGCATCGAGATAGACGTCTGCGCCTGGTGGAACCCCAACGAATGGCGGGCCTACCACGACTGCTCCTCGGCCGGCGACAACCGTCTGGGCCCCAGCTTCGACAGCATGATCGACCGCATCCTCTCCCACGCCGCCGCGGGCCGGCGGCTGTCGCTGGTCTGGCTGGACATCAAGGACCCGAACTACTGCGGAGAGCGGGAGAACCGCGGGTGCAGCGTCGCCGGACTCCGCGACAAGGCGCAGCGGCTGACAGCTGCCGGGATCCAGGTGCTCTACGGGTTCTACGAGTACCACGGCGGCAGCACCCCGGACGTCGGCGGGCGGGGCTGGAAAAGCCTGGAGGGCAGGCTCGGTGCGCTGGAGGGCATCACGACGACCGGAACCCGTGACCAGGCCCAGAATGCGTTCGACCGGTCCGGTTCCGGATTCCCGGCCGGCCGACGGGTGATGGACTACGGCGACAGCGACATCACCAAGGGGTTCGGCAACTGCACCGAAGCCACGTACTACACGTGCGCGGAACTGAAACGGGGCGCGGTGGACCGTGACGGCGGGCGGCTCGCGGCGACGCTGTCGTGGACGACCACCTACAACGATCCGTGGTACGTCGACAAACTCCTGGGCGACGGGCGGGTCGACGGCATCATCGCCGGCTACGGGGCCTTCACCGGAGTACGCGAGTACGACGACAGCTGGCAGTGCGCCAACTCCGTCAGCCTCATCCGTGACTGGGTCAACCGCCACAGCGGCACCCACCGCATGGCCACACCCGGCGACCGCCTCTTCAAGTAGGACGCGAACACGGTCCCGGACGCGGTCCTGGTCCTGGTCCTGGTGGGTGGTTCTTCCCCTTCCCCGTGCGACGGGGGGCGTGACGCCCGGCGGTCGAGGTCGGCGAAGTACGCGAAGGCCCCGGATCGTTGTCGGGGCCTTCGCGGTGTCCGCCGGTGGGCGGTCCTCGTGCCCTGTGCCCTAGGTCTTGGGTGTCCAGGGGGTGACGGCGGGTTCGGGGCCCTCCAGGGCCTGGCGGAGTTTCTCCTTGAGGGTCTTCGGCGGGGCCAGGGTCTCCTCGCGCGTGTGGACGAGACGGGCGACGGTGACGCGTACGTGGCACTCGCGGTGGCGCTGCCGCAGCCGGACCAGCCAGCTGCCGTCCGGGGTTCGGAAGGCCTCGCGGGCGGGGGTGTCCCCCGGTCTGGTGTGGCGGGCCAGGAGGGCCGGCAGGTGGTGCAGGGCGGCCTCCTCGGCCGTGGCGAGTGCCTGTTCGTGCGTGCCGTCGACCAGGTGGCGGGCGGCCAGTGTCCAGCGATGGAGTTTGAGTTCGACGCCGTCGGCGTGACGGGTCGTCCGGGTGTCCTCCTCGACGAGGACGTACCACTGGTCGGTAGTCATGGCCGGAGCCTAAGCAGTCACCGACCGGCTCGTGCACCCCGGCCCCGTGGTGGTCGCCCACGGCTGGCCGGGGCGCCGCGGACACGGGGCCGGGCCGGGGCCGGGCCGGGTCGGGGCGGGGGGGTGGGGGTGTCAGGTCCGGTGGTGCGGGGCGATGGCGAGCATCGCGACGTCGTCGTGGAGGGTGCGGGTGTGGCGGGGGAGGTCGGTGTTGAGGAAGTCGACGACGTCGGCGGGTCCGGGTGCGGGGCGGCCTTCGAAGCGGTGGCGGAGCCGTTCCACGAGCGGGTAGAAGTCGCCGTCGGTGTCGCGGGCCTCCACCAGCCCGTCGGTGACCAGCAGCAGCACGTCGCCGCGGGTGAAGCGGTGCGTGCACGCCACCGGTCCGTCCGCCGTGGTCAGGGCGTTCAGTCCGATCGGCAGCGCCGGTGGGCCTTCGAGGGTGCGGACGCGGCCTCGGGAGATCAGTACGGGTTCCACGTGTCCGTGGTTGGTGACCGTCACCCGGTGCGCCCGGCTGTCGTACTCGATGAGCACGGCGGTGGCGAACAGTTCGTCGTCGCGGATCTCCTCGGACTCGCGGACCAGGCCCCGTTCCAGGCGGGCGGCGACGGCCGGCAGGTCCCGCGCCTCGTACGCGGCTTCGCGGAAGCTGCCGAGGATCGCCGCGACGGTACGGACCGCCGGGAGCCTTTGCCGCGTACGTCGCCGATGATGGCGCGCTCCCCGGTCCGGGTGGCGCGGATGTCGAAGAGGTCGCCGCCCACCATGGTCCCGGCCTCGCTCGGCTGGTACAGGCTCGCTGCGAGCACGTTCCCGACCTGGTGCGGGACCGGCCGCAGCAGGGCCCGCATCAGGGCCTCGGTGACGGAGTCGGCGCGGACGAGGTGGCGTTCCTGGCTGCGGCGGTGCGCGGCGAGCGCGGTGGCGATGATGCCGACGAGGACGGTGGCGATGTCGGCGGTGACGTGGTGGTTCTCGCCGAGGTGGTGGAAGATCGCGGCGAGGGTGCCTTCCAGGAGGACGGCGAGGACGGTGAGCGCGGCGACGACGGCGGGGCCGTAGGCGTACGCGGCGATGGCGGGCAGGGCGATGAGGAAGAAACTCACCGCCCACTCCTTGTGGAGGGTGAGCTCCAGGAGGAGGACGAGGGCCACGCACAGGAACGGCAGCCATCGCATCCACGGCGGTGGTGGGGTGGGCCGGAAGCCTTCGTCGGTGTCGGCCGTCAGGGGCGCGTCCGGGCGGGTGCGTCCGACCGACCCCCGTGCGGGGTGCGCGGAACCACGCGCCCACGGGACCTGTGCACCTGGCCTCCTGACAGGAGCGTGATCGACTGTCACAGCGTGGGGAGGAAGTCGGGTCGAAGCGTCGATTACGCCGAACGCGGCATGTTGCCGCCCCCGCCACGGGCGGGGGGCGGGGGGGTGTTCGGGGGTGCCGTTGGTGGGCGCCGTCCGCCGGGTCCGTGCGCGCGCCCGGCCGTCCGCCGCGCCACGCGGGGCAGGGCGGACGGCCGGCGGAGGCGGCGGGGCGGGGCGGAGGGGGCGGAGGGGCGGACGTCCCGCGGCTCCCCCGTGGATTCCCCGTGGATTCCCGCCGCCGTCGCGGACGGTGGTCCCGGGACGGCGGGAATCCGGCGCCGCGGTCCGCGGTCCGGGTCGGGTCGTCCGGGGCTCGCCGCCCGAGGGCTTCGGGCGGTCCGGGCCGGGGTACGGGCCGCCGACCCGGTGGGAACCGTGCAGGGGGCGGGCCGGTGGATCGGCCGGTGCGGGCAGACCCGGGACCGGGGCGCGCGCCGGGCCCGCACGAGGGCCGGGCCGGGGGTGGGCCGGTGACCATCGGCGTACCCGGCCGAGGTCATCCTCGACGGGCGTCCCGTGCGCGGTCCCGTCGGTGACGCGGCCGGTCCTCCCGGTCGGGCGGCCGTCGGGTGGGGGTCACCCGGCCTGCAGCGCGGCCAGCCGTTGTGCGAACGAGGTCGTCCCGAGGCCGTTCGCGGGATCCGTCGAGGTGATCGCCCCGGTCGGGGAACGGGGTGCGATCGCGGCGGCGGTGTCGAGGTCCGGGACGACGTCCTGCGGGTCGGCGTGCCGGGTGGTGGGGGTTACGGAGCCCATGGCGCGGGCCAGTTCCGTGCCCGCGCGGGTGATCCGGCGGGCCAGGCCCGCCCGGCCCCAGTCCTCGGAGGCCGCGTACACGGCGGTGGGCACGACCGGTGCGCGCAGGTGGGTGAAGAGCGGGCGCATGGCGTGTTCGGTGACCAGGCCGTGCCGGGCGGTGCCGCCCGTCGCGCCGACGAGGACTGGTGTGCCGGTGAGGGCGTCCTTGTCGATGAGGTCGAAGAACGACTTGAACAGGCCGCTGTAGGAGGCGGCGAAGACCGGTGTCACGGCGATCAGGCCGTCCGCGGCCGCCACCGTGTCCAGTGCGGCGGCCAGTCGGGCGGGAGGGAACCCGGTGACGAGGTGCTGGGCGATCTCCGTCGCCAGTTCCCTCAGTTCCACCACCGTCACCTCGTGACTGGCTTCCATGTGGTCCATGTGGTCCAGGGTGGCGGCGGTGAGGCGGTCGGCGAGCAGGCGGGTGGAGGAGGGTGAGCTCAGTCCGGCCGATACGACGGCGAGTTTCATGCCTGCGTCTCCTGCTGCGGGGTGCGGCGGGCCGCCGCCACGCGGGCCTGGTGGGTCGGGGCGTCCGGGACTCCGGCCGGGCGCAGGTTCGCGAACTCCTTGCGCAGGACGGGTACGACCTCTTCGCCGAGCAGGTCGAGCTGTTCCAGGACGGTCTTCAGGGGCAGGCCCGCGTGGTCGACGAGGAAGAGCTGGCGCTGGTAGTCGCCGGCGTAGTCGCGGAAGGACAGGGTGCGTTCGATGACCTGCTGGGGTGAGCCGACGGTCAGCGGGGTCTGGGAGGTGAACTCCTCCAGGGAGGGGCCGTGGCCGTACACGGGTGCGTTGTCGAAGTAGGGGCGGAACTCGCGGACCGCGTCCTGGGAGTTCGGGCGTATGAAGACCTGGCCGCCGAGTCCGACGATGGCCTGTTCGGGGGTGCCGTGGCCGTAGTGGGCGTAGCGCTGCCGGTAGAGGTCGATCATCTGTCCGGTGTGGGAGGGGGGCCAGAAGATGTTGTTGTGGAAGAAGCCGTCGCCGTAGTAGGCGGCCTGTTCGGCGATCTCCGGGGAGCGTATGGAGCCGTGCCATACGAAGGGCGGGGTGTTGTCGAGGGGGCGGGGGGTGGAGGTGAAGGCCTGCAGCGGGGTGCGGAATTTACCGCTCCAGGTGACGGTGTCCTCGTCCCACAGGCGGCGCAGCAAGGCGTAGTTCTCGATGGCGAGGTCGATGCCGTCGCGGATGTCCTTGCCGAACCAGGGGTAGACGGGGCCGGTGTTGCCACGGCCCGTCATGAGGTCGACACGGCCGTCGGCGAGGTGCTGGAGCATCGCAAAGTCCTCGGCGATCTTCACCGGGGCGTTGGTGGTGATCAGCGTCGTCGAGGTGGACAGGATCAGGCGCTCGGTGCGTGCGGCGAGGTAGCCGAGCATCGTGGTCGGCGAGGAGGGGACGAACGGCGGGTTGTGGTGCTCGCCCGTGGCGAAGACGTCGAGGCCGACCTCTTCGGCCTTCTGCGCGATGGCGAGCATCGCCTTGATGCGTTCGTGCTCGCCGGGCACGCGTCCGGTCGTCGGGTCGGCCGTGACGTCGCCGACGGTGAAGATCCCGAACTGCATGGGTTTCCATCCCCTTTCAAGATTGTTGACCATTCAACCATGCGGAACGGGGAGCGCGCCCGCGGTATTCCCGGCAGGGTCGGGTACCGGGGCGCACCTCCGGATACTCCCGGGCGGCTGCGGGTGCCGGGGGGGCCTGGGGCACTTTCGGGTCCCTGCGGGCACGGAGCCGCCCCGGTACGTCCGGCCGTACGGGACCATGCGCGGCGGGGGCGGCGGGGGCGGGGAGCCGGGGGCTCGGGGCCCCGCCGGGGCTGGGGGCTTGAGGCCGAGGCAGGGCCAGAGCCGAGGCCGGCCCGGGGCCGGTGTACAGGGCCGGGGCGGGACGGGGTGCCGGGGCCGGCGGGCTTGCGGCCCCAGGCCGGGGCCGCGCCGGAGCCGGGGTAGCAGGCCGGGGTACCTAAGCCCGGCCGGGACCGGGGCAGGCGTGCCGGAACCGGTGCGCTGGAGCCGGAGTCGGCGCCAGGGGCCTGGGCCCCGGGGCTTGGGCCGGAGCCGAGGTACCAGGCCGGGGTAGCTGAGCCGGGCCGGGACCGAGGCTGGCGTGCCGGAGCCAGCCCGGGTTCCGGAGCCCGGGGAACAGGGCGGGCTTGGGGCCGGGGCCCGGGGGTGCCGGAGCCCGGGCAACGGGGGGTGCTTGGGCCCGGAGCCCGGGGCACCAGGAGTGCCGGGGCCCCGGGGGGGGGGCGGGGGGTCAGGGCTGGCAGAGGCCGCGGGCGTAGTCGTAGGTCGCGGTGGCCTGGGAGTAGCGCCACTGCGGGTCGAGCAGGTCGCTCTTGAGCTGCGCGGCCGCGGCCGGGCTCTCGACCACGTACCCGAAGTCCTGGAGCCAGGACGGGTACAGGTTCTTGGAGCCGATGTAGAAGGCCGACCCGTCGACCGAGACCAGCTTGTGGTGCTGGGCGTAGGGCTTGCCGTCCGCCCAGGTGGGCCGGTCGGACGCCCGGAAGGTGGCGAGCTGGAGGTTCTCGCACATCGCCGCGCGCGCCCGGCCGCCGTCACCGGTCAGGACCGTCAGACGGCCCCGCAGGGCGTCACCGACCTCGGAGAGCGACTTGATCTGCGAGTAGCCGCCGCTGCCGACCGTGCCGCGGTTGGCGGGGTCACTGACGACGATACGGACCTTCACACCGGAGACGAGCTTCGCGGCGAGGGCGTCGTAGAGGCGCACGTCGTAGCGCGGCAGCGGCGGGCAGGTGGCGTGGACGTCCTGCTGGGAGATCTCGATATGCGAAGCCGCACTGGAGACCAGGGCGCGCAGGGCGCTCTCCTCCGGGTTGACGGTGTCGTAGTCCCGGTCTGCATTGGTCCTGTCATGGATCCCGATCCCGCACCTGGTGTCGGCGGCCGCGGGCAGGACCGGACGGAAGGAAGAGACGGGATCGCTCTCGCGGATGCCGACGCCGAGACCGCCGACCGCCAGCGCGGGCACGTCGCCCCCGCCCGCCGGGACAGCCGGCCCCGGCAGGGAGGACATGCAGTCCGCACCGGGCGAAGCCGCGAACCACACCGAAGCCCAGTTGCCCTTGTTCCGGCAGGTCCACTCCCACAGCGTGTCCAGGTAGCGGACCGCGGAACCCGCGGCGGGCCCGGTCAGCGCGAGGTCGACATCACTGACGGGGTGCGAGGTCTCCAGATAGTCACCCTTCCAGCTGTTGACACCGCCGGTGATCACCGAAGCACCGTCCACGACGACCAGCTTGGAGTGATTCCAGGAGAACGCGGTCTTGGACGTCGTCATCGAAGCCACATTGAGGGAGATACGGCCTGCGACGTCCGGCCCCAGCCTCGCGAGCAGCTCGTCACGGTAGGAGGAAGGAATCACCGTGGCGTGATAGATCGGCGCGGCACCCACCAGAATCCGGACCCGGAGCCGGCCGCCCCTGCCTGCGGCCTCCTTCAGACCCGCGACGATCGCATCCTGGTAACCGCCGTCGGGAAACGGCGCGAGCGTGGAGATGTCCACCGTCTCACGGGCCCCGGCAATGTCCTGACGCATCTTGTCCAGAAGACGGCGGGTCCCGGGCCGGTCGGCACAGGCCGCGTCCCCCCAGCAGCCGGGAGTCTGAAGCAGCCAGTCAGCACCCCCCGGAACGGAGGAACCGAGCCGGTTGCCGGCGGTGCGCTCCCACACCGAGCCCTCCAGACCCGGGGAAACCTGACGCAGAGCCTGCTCAACCGAGTCCAGATGCGGAGTAGACCCACCCACCGCAGACACGGGGGCGGCTGACGCGGGAACTGTGGAAGCGGGGGCGGCGGAAGCGGGGGCGGCGGCGAGGGAAGTGAGGCCGAGTGCGAGGGCCGTGGCGCAAACGAGGGCCGTCGTACGGACGGTGCGTGCCAATGTGGTTCCTTGACTGAGGATGGGGGTGGCTCCGGACGGGAGCATGGCCGGCCACGCCCCCGACCTTGATCAACCCGCGTAAGTTACCAACACGTAGCCCCCCGTTCACCCAACCCGGACGAGTTCCAGCCACCCAACGCAGGCAGCACCCAGCACAGCCCCCGCCCCGGGCGCGGGAGTACGGGGCGGGCAGGGCCCGGATCCGGGAGCGCCGGGCGGGGGGCCAGGGGCACCGGGCGGGGCCGGGCGGCGGATCCGGCTGGTCAGGAGCCAGGACCCCTGGGACGACGCGCACCACAGGCTCTGAACCAGGCCGACGCAGAGATGAGTGCCTGCCCCGGCATTCTGGCCGCAGCCCTCACAGAACGCTGGGGTGGCCCGGTCACCCTCGACCTGGGGCCGTAGCTGGACGCCGGCTTCGAAGGCAACCATGCCCCCGGAGCAACTCGGCCGCCTCTCACAGGACGCGTCCAGCATGCAGGTGTGGCCCGTCCCGGACAGCCCGGGCCGGTGACGTACGGGACCGAGGGCCGGGGTCGTACGTCACCGGGCCGTACGGGACCGGAGGCGGGGCGGGCGTTTCCTCAGGCGGCGGCCAGGGCCTCCAGTGCGGGAACCGCTGCGGCAGGAGTCGGCAGGGCCGCGTTCTCCTCACGGAGGCGGACGGCCGCCTCAGCGAGAGCCGGGTCCGCAGTCAGACGGGCCAGCAGCCCGGCGTCGACGTCGTCGGAGGCCGAGCGCAGGGCTGCGCCCGTGGCGGTGAGCGCGTCGGCATTGGCGAAGTGGTCCGCGCCCTGGGGAAGCAGAAGCTGCGGCACGCCGGCCTGCAGAGCCGTGAGCAAAGTCCCGGAACCACCATGATGGATCAGCGCGTCGGAGGCGGTCAGCAACTCGGCGAGCGGAACCCACGGCAGCGGACGGACATTGTCCGGAAGGGTGCCGAGCGGACCGAGGTCCGCATCGCCCACGGCAAGCAGGAACTCAGCGTCCACCGACGCAGCCGCCTCAGTCAGACGCACAATGGCCCGGACACCATCCATCGCGGTGAGCACGGTGCCCAGAGTGACAGCCACACGCGGACGGCTGCCGCGCCGCAGCAGTCCGGCGGGGACGGTGCCACCGCCGTTGTAAGGGACGTAACGCACCCGCAGGCCGCCGGGGTCACCGCCGAGCGAGGCGGGGACGATGTTCAGCGCGGTGGGCTCGGCGGGGCCGTCCACCCCATACGCCCCGTACGCCTCGGTGAAGTTGGCAGCCAGCCGGGCGACCATGTCGAGGCCCGAGGTGACCCCGAAGTTGTGGACCACCGACGCGATCTTCAGTTTGGCCGCGACCAGCGGAGCCGAAGCCTGGAAGGAGTCGTAGACCAGCAGGTCGGGACGCCAGCTGTCGGCGGCCTCCAGCAGTCCGTCCACGGTGGAACGGGAGACGAGCGCGAAGCCGTGGGCCGCCCGGTCGAGAATCTGGTCCGTAGTCATGTCCGGTGCGACATAACGCACTTCCTCGTCCATGGACTGCTCGAAGACGTCCCGGATGCTGCGGCCGTCCCCGATCTCCACGATCGGGAAGCCGCTCTCGCGGAGCTGGTCCAGGGGCTGCGAGCCCGCGAACAGCACCTCGTGACCGGCAGCACGTAACGCCTGCGCCGTCGGGATCATCGGGAAGAGATGACCAGCCGCAGCCGGTCCGGTGAAAAGTATGCGCACGGTTTCTCCTTGCCATCGGTATGCCGGTCGGGGCGGGTCGTGCGGACCCGACCCGGTTCCCTCCGGTAAACCGACACGCACACACACCGCGTTCCCCACACAGGACCGATATCCGGACGTTCTTGCAGACACCTGTCCTGAAAAACGCTCCCGTCCCGAACAGAAACCCCCGGACACCGGCCCCGCCCCCAGCCGGCCGCAGAGCACCCGCCCCGGCCGACAGCGGGCAACGTGCAACGCGCAACGGGGACAGGGACAGCACCAGACGCAGGGGCGGCACCCGGTACGATCCCGGGACGGGCGGAGCCGTAGCGCAGAGGTCGACGCGCGCGGTCTCCAACACCGCGAGGACACCGGTTCAAATCCGGTCGGCTCCGCCCCTCCGGGAATCGGGCCTCCGCCCGTCCGGGGTGCGGACCTCCCTCGTACGGACTGACACTGACGGGGTCCGGACAACCACCACCGGCCGTACCGAGGCCAGCGCCGCCGCCCGTCGGCCCGTACCGGTGCGCGCCGCCCCTCGTGTACCCGGCCTCGTGCACCGCCCCTCGCGCCTCTGCCTCGTGTGACTGTTCGCGCGCCGTTGGGTCCGGGTGAGAGGGGGACCCTTGCTGGACCCTTGCTGTGTGGTGTCAGGAGAGGGGAACTCCAGTGGGGTGGCCGTCGGGGCGGCCTTAGCCGTGGTGATGGCCGGAGCCGGCGGGTGTGCTGGTGGAAACAGCACCGGCAGGCCGTCCGGAGGGGCGCCCGCCGCTGCGGACGGACAGACGGCCGGAACGCCGGCGCCGCTGGTGAGCATGCAGGCGGAGGCTGAGACGGTGTTCGGCGGCTTCGAGCGGGAGCGCCGGACGCCGGCGGGCTGGAAGAACGCCGACGGCTCCGCGGAGGTGACGACGGGTCCGCTCCTGACGGAGCGGAAGGCGAACACCGTGCTGAGCGCGGAACAGGGACACCACGGAAGCACCATGTCCAGGCTGGTCGAGCCGTCGTTCGCGATACCCGCGCAACGGGACCAGCCGTCGTACCCGAGGTCGTTCGTCGCGTTCAGCAAACCGAGCGGGCGCGAGACCGGCGAGCCCACTGCGGTGCACCTGGCTGCTCACGGCGGCACCGCTGCCGCTCAGCGCCGACGACGTGTCACATTTCGCCGATCTGGTCGTACAGGTCCGCAAGCACCCCGGTCGCGGCGGTCAGCCGCGACGCGGCCGGGGCCGCCGTGCCGTCGCCGACCGCGGACACCGACCGCGGCGCGTGCGGCCGCTTCGCGGACCACCTGAGCTTCACGACCCCGGACCGAGAGCCGCAGAGCGAGGAGTTCGCACCCGGACCCCTGACGGGACTCCCGTCGGCCGGCGCCCCGGGCCCCGCCGGCATGGCGGCCTGCAACTGTCTGCGGGCGCAGCTGCCGGAGGCCACCGGCGAACAAGCCGACTGACCACCCCCCGGGGTGCGAGGCAGCGGTGGCCGCCCCAGCGGTCCGACCGGCGCGTGCCCGTCCCCTGGGGGCCACCTCCCTGCCAGGATGAGCCCATGACCGCATCTCATACACCGGCAGACGCGCGCCGTCGCAGAAGTGACGGCTCCTTCCTCTCCCTGTGGTCGAAGGACTCGATCCTGTCCATCGGCTCGGTCGGCTCCATCTTGTCGATCGGCTCGGTCGGCTCCGTCCTGTCCATCGGCTCCGTGGGCTGCACCCTGTGCGCCGCCTCCGTCGGATCCTCGCTGTCCGTGCTCTCCACAGCCTCCTGGCTGAGCACCGGCTCACTGCTGTCCGCGCAGTCGCGCTGGTCGGTACTGTCCTGGCGCTCACGCAACGGCCTTATGGCAGCCGGCACCACCACCGGACTCGCCGCCGCCGGACTCCTGGCCGCGGGACTCGCACTGCGCTCGGTACGTACCTCCGCCAGGGGACGCCCGGCCCGCTGACACAGCCCCCGGAGAGGCGCCCGGCGCCCGCTGGACACACGGCCGCAGGGGGCCGGTCCGGTGTGCGGCCTCACACAGCGGGCGGGGTCCAGTCCGCGGGCAGGCCCGACTGGGCGAGAACGGCAGCCAGGCTGTAGTGGTCCTCGTCGGAGGCGATGCGGCAGTGGCTCCTGTCGAGATCCAGCTGGGTGGTCATCGGCACCGCGAACGGCTTGGGCGCGCCTTTGAGATGGCCGGAGTAGACGGCTCGGACCGTGATGCGGTCGCCGTCCAGGCGGGTGGTGCGGATGGTGACGTGAACGTTTTCGATCAGAGTGTCGGCGCGGGCCTTCCACCCCGCGATCTCCTGCCGACCGCGGAAGGTGGCACCCACCGCCTCGTCGGTGTACACGCCGTCGGCAGTGAACAGGGCGCCCAGCGCCTGGGGATCGGTGCCGTTCCAGGCACGGGCCCAGGCAGCGGCGATCCCCGGCGTACGGCGGTCGGTGTGCTGTGCGGCGTAGGCGGTGGACGCGGTGGCACAGAGGGAGGCAGTGGCAGTCAGCACGGCAAGGGTACGCAGCGCGCGGGACGTCATGGCGGAAGCTCCTGAGAGTACGGATTCGACGGATACGGTCATGTCGGCATCGCGACAACGGCGGTGGCGGACGGGCCCGGGAACTTCCGCGCCGGGGTGGGGAGGCGGAGCCGTTCCGGGGCGCAGGCGCCGGTGCGCCGCCCTGCCCGGCCGTCGTGTGCGTGCGGCCTTCATGGGCCACAGACTCGTACCGGAGGGTGTCCACTCTCCAGGCCCTGCCGGGCCGGTGACTGTCCAGCACTGCCCACGGCTGTCCACCCGACCCGGCCCTCGACCGCCTTCCCCCTGGACGGCAGTCGACGAACAGCGGGCAGCACGTGGTGTCGCGGACGCGGGTGGCGGCTCCCTCCGTCGCCGTATCCGCCGGTACGGGCGGTGTGGTGTCCGTCTCCGTCTGCCGGCACGCCGGCCGGGCCGGGGGCAACGCCGCGGCGGATGCGGGCGGGCGCCGGCGTCGTACACCCCGGCAAGGCGGCGCGCGGGCGCGGGACCGGCGGCTGTACCCGGGGCCCGGTGAGGAATGTGATCGGCGTCCTCGCCGGTCAGGGGGTGGCCCGCGCCCTCGGTACCCGCACGGTGATCACGGCTCCGGGGCCCACGGCCACCCGGAGAGCGCCCGCTCGCCCACCGGCCCGCCCGCCGGTCAGGGCCGGCGGCCCGGCTCCCCCGTGGTGCCGCCGTCGGCCCGCATGGACAGCGGCGGAACCCTCCCGAGCACCACGAGCCGGTGGCGTACCGCCATCACGACGGCCGACGCCACGACGATGACCGTCCCGCCCAGCCGCAGGATCAGGTCGTAGACGTCCTCGGGCGGCCGCTGCGGCGTCATCGCGGAAATCGCCGCCGCCGTCCCCGCGAGAGCGATCGCGCCCAGCGTGACCAGGAACGTCAACAGCACACCCGACGCCTCCCCCGCCCTGGCGGGCGCGACGACCTGCTGGGTCGCCACACCTGAAAAGGTCCAGCCCAGGCCCAGACCCAGGCCACACCACGCGAACACCACGACGTACAGCCACCACACGCCGACTCCGGCCAGCGCGTACATTCCGCTACCCGCGACCACACCGGCCAGTGCCATCACCGCAGTCGGCCGCATGTGCCCGCCCAGGCGCGCCCCGAGCGGGCCGCTGACCGCGACCATCAGGGCCGGGGCCAGGAAGACCGTGCCCGCCACGAGCGGCGAAAGCCCGCGTACGCCCTGGAGGTAGAGCGTGGCGAGGAAGACGGTGACGGCGTAACCCATGTTGGAAAGCGAACCCATCCCGGTCACCAGCACATACGGGATGTTCCGCAGGAGCCGCAGGTCGACCAGCGGGTGCCGGGCGCGCCGCTCCCGTACCAGGAACAGGACGCCGGCCGACAGTGCCAGCGCGAAGCAGCCGACCGTACGGGCGCTCCCCCAGCCCCAGGCATCCGCGCGTTCCACCGCCACGGTGAGCGCGGCCAGCGCACACACGGTCAGGGCGCAGCCGGGGAGGTCGAGTTCGCGGGGTGCCGACGTGTCACGGGAGTCCGGTACGAACAGGAACGCAGCCACGAGTGAGAGCAGGCTCAGCGGTGCCATCAGCCAGAAGATCCACCGCCAGCCGGGCCCTTCGGTGAACCCGCCGCCCACGAACGGCCCGAACGCGGTTCCGATGTTGGCTACCCCGAACACCGCACCCAGCGCCCGGGCCCGGCTCTCCCCGGAAAAGGTGTTGGTGATCACCGACACCGAGACCGGGAACACGAACGCCGCACCCACCCCCTGCACGACCCGGGCCGCCACCAGCAGACCGAGACCAGGCGCCAGCGCACAGCCCACGGAACCCGCCGCGAACAGTGCGGTACCGGCCAGCAGGCTGCCGCGCCGCCCGAAGACGTCTCCGACCCGGCCGCCGACGATGAAGAAACAACCGAGGGCCAGCATGTACGCGGACAGGGTCCACTGCGCGGCCGACACCGTGACGGCGAATTCCGCCGCGATCCCGGGGACCGCCAGATTGAGAGCGAAGAAGTCGAGCTGGATGCAGAACAGGGCGACAGCAACCGCAGCCAACACCCCTCTCCCCCGCGTTCCCCGCGCGGCGGGTGAAGCCTCAGCACGCATGAGGGCACTTCCCCCTCTCAGCCGTCACCCCCAAGGGGGCGGCCGCCAGACCACCCACAGCACACGGCCCCGGATCCCATTGCTCCGGATCCCATTGTGGGACAAGCCACCATGAGACGCAGCTCCCGCCCACACCCCCATCAGCCCGCAGACCGGCCCGAGAGCCCCCGGGGACCGGCCGGGCTCACGGCACCCGCCTCCGAAGCCCCGTAGCTCGACGCCACCTGGTGGCCTGGTGGCTGTATGCGTATACGCAGAAACGCCCGGCCGGGAAGTCCCGGCCGGGCGTTTTCATACCCCCGCATCGCAGTGCGGTGCCCTGCTGCGCAGTGTTTGGTGCTGCTGCCCGCGGGCGGCTTAGTACCAGTGGTTGGCGGACCAGAAGTTCCAGGCGCCGACCGGGCTGCCGTAGCGGTCGTTCATGTAGTCCAGGCCCCACTTGATCTGGGTGGCCGGGTTGGTCTTCCAGTCGGCGCCCGCGGAGGCCATCTTCGAGGCCGGCAGGGCCTGGGCCAGGCCGTACGCGCCGGAGGAGGGGTTGGTCGCCGTGTGGTTCCAGCCGCTCTCGTGGGAGATGATCTTGTCGAAGGCGGCGAACTGGGCCGGGTCCTTGATCATCTGCTGTGCGATCGCCTTGGCGCTCATCGGGGCCGCCTGGGCGGGCACGGTGGCGAGCATGGAACCGGCGACACCGAGGGCGACGACGGTGCCCGCGAGGGCCTTCTTCGAAGCGGCGATGCGGCGGATGACGGTGTTGGACACGGATGAAACCTTCCGACGGGGACAAGGGCGGTCGCACGCATGCCGAAGACACGCGTGAGCCACTCACGCAATGGAGAGGGGTTCGTCGGCGGCGGGTGAAGTACCGAAGTACCCCTGCCGCCTTGCGACTCATCCAGTTCTACAGACGCCCCGACGCCCTGGCAAAGGTCCGTCTTACTAGCGGCCCTCGCAGCGAGCGGTCCCCCGACCCCCCGTCCCGCCGTGTTCAGCGCCTCCCGCGCCTACTAGCCGCGTTCGTATGTGACCTGGGCCCTATGAGGCGAGTCACCGGGGGAGGCCCCTATCCCCCGCCCCGGCCCGGGTCCCACCACCAGGCGACGCACACCAAGCGGAGCGTCCCGCTCGACGGGTCCGCCGTCACGGCGGAGGATGAGGGATTGTGATGACAGTCCTGGTGGTCGGTGTGGCGGAGGGTGCGGAGTTGGAGTTGCTGCGGTCACGGATCCAGCGCAACCCCCACTTCCGGGTCATCTCCCACGCCCACACGCCCGGCATCGCCCTGGCTCACGCCCGGGTCCTGCTCCCCGACATCACCGTGCTCACGCTCCCCGGGGGCTTTCACGACGATCCGGCCGCACTCGGCGTGTTCCAGGGGGTACGCGCTCTGGATCCGCCCAGCGGCGTCGTGCTGCGCACCAGGGCGGAGACGGCCCCCGCCGACCTCGGCATCGTCACCACCGACGGAGCCGTCCACCTCGTCCGGGCGGGCGACGAGGAAGGACTGATGCGGGCCTTGCGCACCATCGGGCTGCGCCGCGCGACCTGCGACCCCGACGAAATGCCCTGACCCACCCATCACACCCCGCCACACCCCGCCACGCTCCGTCACACAGGGGCCAGCAGGGCGTCAGGCGATGCGCAGGACGCCCTTGCCGTGGGTGGCACCCCCGGCGAGCCGCTGCACGGCGGTGGCCAGGCCTTCCCGGCTGCACTCGGCGCTGACGTCCACACGTACCGTGCCCTCCGCGACGAGGGCCAGGGCGCGGCGGGCGCTGCCGGCGACACCGGTGATCCGCCCCGCTCCGGCGAGGCGGGCGAACTGGGCGGCGAGCGTGCCGACCGAGCCGGCCGCAGCGTGGATCAGCACGCTCTCGCCGGGACGGACCCGCGCGGCCGTGTTGATCAGGTCGTAGGCGGTCGGTGCACCCCGGCCGGGACCCGCCGCCGTCCGCGGCGGCACGCTGCCGATGTCCAGGCTGAGCGCGACGGGTGCCAGAACCACCTCCGCCCGGGCCCCTCCCGTGGTCAGCGCGGTGACAGGCGTCCCGATCCGGCCGGGATCGACGCCCTCACCGACCGCGGTGATGCGCCCCGACACGTCGAACCCGGGAACGAACGGCCGCGGCAGCGGGAACAGCCCGTCACGGGCATGACGTCACACCATGGGACGCCGGCATGGGCAACCCCGATCGCCATCTCGCCAGGGCCTGGCGCGGGCCCGGCGGCGGCTGCCCGCAACCGGACCGGGGGCCGGGTGGGCCAGTGCGCCGGGCAGGCCGGTGGGCCGGTGGGCCGGACTGCGGGCCGGGCGGGAGCGTACAACCCTGACGGTAGCCGGAATCAACTCCTGGCGGGCCGACAGGGGCCATGGCCGGCCGCTACGTTGTCGCCCGTTCCCCAGCATCCGTGACGAAGGAGCACCGTATGACCCGTTCGGCCGACGCCCCCCGAAGGCGCGTGGTGTGGGGGATATCCCTGGTCCTGATCGCGATCACCGCACTCCTGGGAGGGGCGCCCGGAGCCGTCGCCGGGGCGGCGGGGGCGGGCGGGCCGGGGGCACCGCCCGTGCCGGTGCTGTCCTGGGGTCCCTGTGACGGGGCGGCGGACGGCTTCGAGTGCGCGACCGCCCGGGTGCCGTTGGACTACCGCCGGCCCACCGGTCCCACGCTCGCGCTCGCGGTCACCCGCCGGGCCGCAGCGGACCCGGCGCGCCGCACCGGTGTCCTGGTGCTGCATCCTGGTGGGCCCGGCAACTCCGGTGTGGACTTCGCCCGCAGCAGCTACGAGGCACTGCCCGACTCCCTGCGCGACGCCTTCGACGTCGTCGGGTACGACATGCGGGGTGTGGCACGCAGCGGTCGGGTGGAGTGCTGGGACGACCGGGAGTACGCCGCCGCGGTCGACGGTGCGCGCGGGGTGCCCGGTCCGGGTGCCCTCAGGGAGGCCGTGCGCCAGGGTGCCGCCTTCGCCTCCGCCTGCCAGGAACGCTCCGGGGGACTGGTGCCGTTCATCGGTACCGGGTCGAACGCCGGGGACATCGACCTGCTGAGGCAGGCCCTGGGTGAGGAGACGCTGTCCTTCTACGGGCGTTCCTTCGGCAGCTACGTCGGCACCGTGTACGCGGCGCGCTTCCCTCAGCGGGTACGTGCCATGGTCCTGGACGGGGCCTACGATCCACGCCGCTACGCGGAGGTCCCGTACGCGTACGACGCCCCGCAGTTCACCGCCCTGGACGCGGCGGTCGGCCGGTTCCTGGACTGGTGCGGGCGCGAAGCGGCGGCCTGCGGTTTCGGGGAGGGCCGGCCGCGGCAGGCGTTCGAACAGCTGAAGCGGGACCTGGACGCGGACCCGGTGATCACCGCGAGCGGGCGCCCTGCCACCGGCTACACGCTGGCCTACCGTCTGATGTTCAACATCAACGCGGGCAAGGAGATCTGGCCGTACCTGGGACAGGCGCTGCGGTCGGCACAGGCCCGGCAGGCCTCGTTCCTGCTGTCGCCGCCGTCACCCGCGTCGTTCGACTTCCTCACGGCCAACCTCGCCGTCGAGTGCGCCGACCGCGTCTACCCCGGCAGTCGCCCGCTCCTGGGGGCGCTCGTCGGCGCCGAAGCCGCCTCGGCACCGCTGCTGGGACCCCCGATCGGCCTGGGGCCGCCGACCTACGACCACAACCACGCGCCCGCCTGCGTCCAGTGGCCGGCGGAACGCCCGAGCCGTTTCGAGGGCTCCTACCGGGCGGCGGGCTCCGCCCCGATCCTGGTACTCGGCACGACGGGGGATCCCGACACCCCGTACCAGGACGCCGTGGCCCTGGCCGCCACGCTGGACCGCGGACGGCTGCTGACCTTCGACGCCGAAGGACACACCGCCTACCACCGCAGTGCATGCGTCAGTGCCCTGGTGGACCGCTACCTCAGCACTCTGACGCTGCCCGCACGGGGCACGGTCTGCACGGACGAGGCTCCCCCGGAGCCGACCGGCCGCCGCACCACCGGGAGCGAGATCGACGAGACGCACGACGTGATCCCGACCCTGCGCTGAACGAACCCCCGCCGTCCACCCGTCCGGTCAGCCGGTCAGCCGGACGCATCCGACACGTCGGGGCCGCCCTCCGCGGACGTGGCCAAGGGGCCTTCGGGGTACGTCCCCCGAAGGCCCCGTCGCGCGTGGCGGGTGGCGGGTCAGGCCGTCGTACGGCGGCGGCGGCCGGTGCCGGCCACCAGGGCCGCGCCCATGGCCAGCGCCACGCCACCGCCGGCGAGCGCCCAACTGGTCGCCGCGTCGGCACCGGTGGCGGCCAGCTCCCCGGCGGCTGCGCCCGTGCCGCCGGTGGCGGTGCCGGTGGTGTTCGTGGTGCTGATCGGCGTCGTGGTGCCACCGTTCGGGGCGGGCCGGTTACCGCCGTCCGGGGCGGCGGGCAGGATCTTCACCAGGACCGGGCGGCTGTCGCTGCGGATGTCGGAGCCGATCTCGAGGACCGTTCCGGAGGCGCGGAACTGCGCGTAGCCGAGCGGGGTGTCGGCGGTGAACCGGATGCGCACCTTGACGTCGAAGGCCTTGCCCGCGGGGATCTTGCCGCCGGCGAGGTGGTTGACCACGTAGTAGCCGTCGCTGTAGCCGAGTTCGGCGCGCTCCCAGCCGTTCTTGCCGTAGACCTCGACCTGCAGCTGCTCACCGTCCGTCCCGACCCAGTCGGGACGGGCGAGGCTGAAGTACAGGTGGAAGTCGTCCAGGGCCGGCTTGCCGGAGTTGTCGACGTGGATGGTGAGGTCCTGCCAGGCCCCGCCCACCGCGAGTCCGGCGGGCAGGCCGCCGATGGTGAGGTCGGGGCCTTCGGTCACGACGGGCTGGTCGCTGCCGGGAGTCGCACCCGTGATGGCCGTGTTGTACCAGGCCGATGGAGAGGCACTGGTCTTGCCGCCGATACGGCTCTTGCCGTCGGAGGCGATGTCGAAGGCGACGACCGGGGTGTCCGCGGCGAAGCTGACCCGCACGTCGACGGTGTAGACGGCATCGACGGCCACGGAAGCGGTGGTGCCGAGCCGGTAGACGATTCCCGGACCGTACTGCGGGCCGTGGACCGCCTTCACCGGCTGCCAGGAAACGGATCCGTCTCCGGCGGTGACCTTCTGTTCGACCTTCACCTGCGAGGCCTTGATCTTCCCGTCCCACTGCATGACGGTGAACTCGGGGGTGTAGTTCGCGACCGCGATGTGGCCCGAGTTGTCCACCTGGACGGTCAGCGGGGTCCAGCTGCCGTCGGCCTTGAAACCGGTCTTCGGAAGGCCCCGCACACTGACGTCGGGCCCCATCAGAATCCCGGTGGGCGACTCTTCACCGGGGTCCTCGGCGGGGGTGTCCGCGACGGCCTCGGCCGGCGTCTGGACGGCGGGGGCCACGGGCGTCCCTGTGTCCGGCGACTGCGGGACGGCCGGCGTCGGCGCCGAAGGCCCGCCTGCCGGCGACGGCCCGGCGGCCCCCTCCGCCCCCGTTCCCGCCCCGGTGTTGGCCTCGGCCTCGGTCTTGGCCTTGGCCGCGTCTTCCGTCTGAGCCGCCTGCCCGGCGGCCGGCTGCGCGTCGTCCTTCGGCTCGGCATCCGGCACGGTCACGGCAGACTGCCCGTGCTCGCCGGCCAGCGCGGGCGTGGTCAGCAGGACCGGGCCCACCACGGCAGCGGCCGCGACGGCGGCCATACGCTTGATCTTCACTTCTTGACTCCCCCTCCATTTTTGAACATGCTCAGATTAGGGGGGCTGGTGGGGCGAGTGTCCCGAAATCGGATCACAGGTCGGCCAAGACTTCCGGACGCCCCCGCTCCGTGCCAGGTGCCCCCCGGCACGGGCAGGGCGGGAGCCCGTCCTCTAGGGTCGGTCACGGCGGCCCGGCGGACGGTCCGCACGGGGCGGACCGGCAACGGCTGCGGGGGCAGGGGGAACTGATGGAGTCTTTGCGGCCCGGTGACCCGCTGGAGATCGGCGGGTACCGTCTGCTGGCGCGCCTCGGCTCGGGGGGCATGGGAGAGGTGTTCCTGGCGCGGACGGCGTCCGGGCGGGCACTGGCGCTGAAGACCGTGCACCGCGAGCTGAGCCTGGAGGCCGACTTCGCGCACCGCTTCGACCGGGAGATACGTACCAGCGACCGGGTGCGCAGTCCGTGGACGGTGTCGGTGGTCGATTTCAGCGCACCGGGGGCGTCCCCGCAGTGGCTGGCGACCGAGTACGTGCCTGCGCCGTCGCTGGGTGACTGGGTGCGCGAGCGCGGGCCGCTGGAAGCACCGGCCGTACGGCGTCTGGGGCAGGAGCTGTCGGCTGCGCTGGTGAGCGTGCGGGCGGCGGGGGTGGTCCACCGTGACATCAAGCCGGCGAACGTGCTGCTGGGCGCGGAGCGGCCCTTCCTGATCGATTTCGGTATCGCCCGGACGGTCCGCGACCCGCGGCACACCCGCACCGGCACGGTCATCGGCACACCCGGTTTCCTGGCACCGGAACAGGCCACCGGGGCGGTGGCCGGGGCCGCCGCCGACGTGTTCTCGCTGGCCTCGGTGCTCGTGTACGCGACGACCGGCCGCAGCCCCTTCCTGGCCGGAGGGGAGGAACTGGACCTGCCGGCCCTGCTCTACCGGATCGTGCACGACGAGCCGCGGCTGGACGGCGTGCCGCAGCCGCTGCGTGAGCTGGTCAGGGAGTGCCTGGCCAAGGATCCGCAGCAGCGTCCCGGCCCCGAGGACATGGCGGCGCGGCTGGGCGACGGTCCGGAGGGGAGCTGGAGTACCGCGGCCCCGCGGGCCCTGGCGGCCGAGGCCGGACGCCGGGAAGCCGAGCTCCGACGGCTCCTCGCCCTCCCCCGGACGGCTTCCGCCGCCGGGGTCGGAGCACACGGCGCCCCCGGAACACCCGGGGCCCACGACACCCCCGCGGCGCCCGGGCTCCCTGCGGCGGACGGCACTCCCGCCACGCCCGTGGCCGTGCCCGCGCCCTCGCCCGTACCGGTGTCGCCTCCGCCGCTGCCGTCGGCATCGCCACGGCCCGGGGTTCTCGCGGGTGCCAGTACCCCGCCGTACTCCCCCGCGCCAGCCGAACGGAGTGCCGGGCAGGCGCTCCTGCGCTCGCGGGGTGCCGGTGCGGTCGCGGGCGCCGTCGTCGTTCTGGCCGTTGCCGCGTTCGCGGTGTGGTACCCCGATCACCGCGACGAGGGCAACGGCGACGGTGGGCGCGGTACGGCCTCACCCGCATCCTCCTCGTCCGGAGCGTCCTCGCCCGGAGCGTCCTCGCCCGCGCAGCCGCCGGGGGCGCTGCCGGCCGCGTGGGCCGGTACGTGGACGGGTGTGGGGCCCGGAACACCGCAGGCGGACGGTGTGACGCGAGCGCGGACGGGCGAGTTCTCCGTCACGGTCACGCTGAACGGCGGGACGGTGGGCGAGCTGGTGGGCCGGCAGGTCAGCGACGTCAAGGAGCTCTCCACCGGGCGGAACCTGGGATGCACCGAGGCCCTCAGGCTGCAGCAGTTCCGCGGGAGCGGTGCGGTGTTCAAGGCCGTCACCAGCCATCCCACCGACAGCGCGGCGGTCTTCGAGTGCCCGCGGGGCAACCTGTACGTGCTGACGATGGCCGAACCGGACCGGCTGACGCTGGAAACGGAGGGTGCGCAGTCGGCAGGCGCCCCCGCGGCGCTGACCCGGCGCCCGTGACCCCGGGATCTTTGACCTCAACCGGACTTGACGTTCTACACATGGAGTCATGAACACTCCACTGCGTATCGCACTCGTCGTCGGCAGCACCCGTGAAGGCAGGTTCGGCCCCACCGTCGCCCGCTGGTTCGAAACCGCCGCCGCCGGCCGCACCGACATCGAACTCACCGTCGCCGACCTCGCGGACGCCGACCTCCCGGCACACTGGACGCCCTCCCTCACACCACGCGGTCATGCGTTCGTCGAACAACTGGCGCGGGCCGACGCCTACGTGATCCTCACCCCCGAGTACAACCACTCCTTCCCGGCCTCCCTGAAGCAGGCGATCGACACCGCCGGACACGTCTGGCGGCGCAAGCCGGTCGGATTCGTGTCCTACGGCGGCCTCTCAGGCGGGCTGCGCGCCGTCGAGCAGCTGCGTCCGGTCTTCGCCGAACTGCACGCGACCACGGTCCGCGAGACGGTCAGCTTCCACCAGTTCCCGTTCGACGAGACCGGAGCACCTCGCGACGCCGACGGCGCCCGGACGGCGGTGACGGTCCTTCTCGACGACCTCCTGTGGTGGGGTCACGCCCTGCGCACCGCACGCCGGCAGGACGAGGCGCAGAACGCAGCCGCCTGACCCTACGACCCCGCGCGCCAGCCCCTTCGCTCCAGGGAACGGACCGGCGCCGGGGCGGGACCGCCCCCGGGGGGACCGGTCCCGCCCCGGCGTTCAGATGGGAACGGCGCGGGGCAGGCCCGGGGCGCGCAGTGCCTCCAGGCGTGCCTGTGCCAGCCGGAGATGACGGGGGTCGAGGGTGGGCAGGGCACACAGCAGGGCGACCAGCTCGGGCCCCGACTCCGCTGCCGGAGCGCGGTCCTTGAGCTGCGTCCAGCAGTACAGGGCGCCCGCCGCCGCGGCATGCACCTCGGGGTCGGTCGCGCCCTGGCCGGCCAGCCGGGCCCGGCAGGCCCCGATCCACAGTTCGGTGGCCAGCGGGAAGTCACCTGCCATCCGTGCCAGGTCCGCGCGGATCTCCGCCCACTGGACCGCCTGCGGGGAGGAGAACCCGCAGGTCTGCCGTACGTGTTCCTCCCAGGCCCGGGCGAGAGCGGCCGCCTCCGGATGGCGTCCCTCCATGGCCAGCGCGTGGATGTACGGCCGGGGATCCCCGCCCGCCGCCCCGCCGGGATCCGACGCCGGACCCTGATCGTGGCCCGGTACGGCCGGACCGGCGGGCCCGTCCGCGTCCTGCCACCCGTGCGGGGCCGGCGCCTGCGGGTCCGGTTGCGGCGGCTGCGGCTGCGACCGCAGCGGGCCGGGGCGCATGCCCAGCTCACGGGCGGTCGGCAGGACCAGCGCACCCGGCGGAAGTCCCGCGGCCCCCGCCGCGAGGGCGTGCAGCTGTACGTCGGCCGGCCTGACCGGACTGCGCCGCAGCTGGTCGATCCAGTGCCGGGTGTAGCCGCTCACCGTGCCGTCGCCCGCGGCGAAACCCGGCGGGCAGACCACCCCGTACACCTCGGCGCACGGGAAGGCGGGCAGACTCCCGTACTCCTGGAGCAGCGGCCACGCCTGCTTGTCGGCCGCGAGGTCGAGGAGCACCGTCGTCAGCCCGGCGGGGCGGCTGCGCAGTTCACCGCCCAGCCACTCCCACGGCAGGGCCGTGTACCGGACCGCGGCCTGTGTGGTCCCGGCCAGGGCGAGGTGGAGCCCGCGGCCGCGGCGGTCGGCGGTCAGCCTGCCCGAGAGGTACAGCAGCAGGGGACCCGGGGTCGCGGCAGCGGTGCGCAACCGCGCCAGCACCGTGTTCGGGTCACGGACCCCGTCCAGGCACACCGTGTCCGTGGGGAGTTCACTGCCCAGAAGCACCGAGGCCGGCACCATCGCAAGTGCGGCGAGGTTCGCGCTGGGCGCGAGGTGCACCGTGCGGCGGCGCGCCGCGCCGTCCCCGGCTATGAGCAGCACGTGCCCCCGCTGCCGCCCCGCTCCGTTGAAGTACATGAGCAGACGGTACCCACCCCACGGACCCCATGGTGAACCAGCACCACAACCCGCACCCGGCCACGTAGTCCACTCTCGACCTGGTGATCGGGTAGGTTGACCAACTCGGCTCCGGGACACGGCAGATCGGGGCGGCGCCCACCATCACGGCCGCGTCCGGGCGGTCCCCGTACCGCGTCGTCGGGGAAGCGGACGCCGTCCCGAACGGCGGGGAAGACGAGGAATCGGACATCATGATCACTGTGCCGGGCGGACACGTCACGCTCTCCGACCGCCGTACCGAGCGCACCTGGTCCGTCGAGTTGGCCCCGTACGAGCTCGCGGCACACCCGGTCACCCAGGCCGCCTACGCACAGACCACCGGTACGGACCCCGGCAGCGGACAGGGCAGCGGCCTGCTGCCGGTCCACGACCTGTCGTGGTGGGACGCCGTCCGGTACTGCAACACCCTGTCCAGGCAGGAAGGGCTGACTCCCGCCTACCGTCTCCCCCACGCCACCGGCACGACCGACAACGGAGACGGCCAAGAGGACGGGGTCACCTGGGACCGGGAGGCGGACGGCTACCGGCTGCCGACCGAGGCCGAATGGGAACACGCCTGCCGGGCAGGCACCGCCGGTCCCCGCTACGGTCCCCTCGACGACATCGCCTGGCACCGCGGGAACTCCCGGGAGCACATCCACGAGGTCGGCGGCCGCCTTCCCAACTCCTGGGGTCTGTACGACATGCTCGGCAACGTCTGGGAGTGGTGCTGGGACGTCTACGACCCCGAGGTGTACGGCTCGTACCGGGTGCTGCGCGGCGGCGGCTGGTTCGACGAACACTGGAGCTGCCGCGCCTCCGTGCGGCGGCGCAGCCACCCCACACTCCGGATCGACGACGTGGGACTGCGCCTCGCCCGCACACCGAGGCCCTGACCGGCCATCCGGCCCCTGGCCCCCGCCCTTGGCGTTGCCTCGTGGACGGTCGGCGGCTCCCCGTGCGACGGTTGCGCCATGACGACGAGACGACGGAGCCAGGCGGAACGAGACGAGTTACCTGTCGAGATCGGGTATGCGCTGTTGAGCGCGGGGTTCCTCGGCGCCGTGGTGTTCGCCGCGATCGCCGGGCCGACGGCCGTCTGGCACCTTCCTCCTGCGGTCGAGGAGTTCCTCCAGGTCGGCGGGGCCTGGGTCGCCGGAGTTCTCGCGGTGGTCCGTGTCGTCCATGTCCTGTGGCGACACGGGCGGCACGGCTGACGCTCCTCGTCGCGCGTCGGCGGTGCCGGGTGTCTGCGCCTCCGCCTCGGGGTAACCCCTCAGACGGCGAGGCGGGTTTCCTCTTGGGGCGGGACCGGAGCGCACCGGCTGCCGGCCCCGCAGCCGCCGTATGCCTCTCCGGGGCGGTCAGGTCACCGTCCGCGATCGCCCGTGCCCGGTGTCGGCTGCAGGGTCCGGCCTCGCCTCGCGGGTCACGGGTGGAGCGCCCATGCTGGGTGGTAGGGCGCCGTCGTCCTGAGACTTGTCCTTCCCGAGGGCCGAACGGAGGCGCCTGAGAGGAGGAGGAAGTCATGCGCATACGCAGAGTCCTGGGCCTCGCCCTCGCCGGGGCCACTCTTGCCGGGATGAGCGCGATCGGCGCCGTCAGCACCGCAGCCGCATCGTCTCCGAACATCACCAGAGACGAGTGCACGGCCGCGGGCGGGCAGGTCACGGCACGCCCCTACGCCAGCGAGACGTTCTCGCTCCCTGACGGGACCACACAGCCGATCACGTGATCGGTCTCCGGGACGGAAACCGGTATTTCGTTCCCTCTGGCCGCCCTGTCACGCGCCGGGGCCGTTCCGGCGGCTGCGCATCGAGGGCGGCTGCGGCTCCACGACACCGTGCGGCACGTACAGGCGCGCCCGTGTCGACGGGGACCTGTGCGCCCCGCACCGCTCGGCAACCGCCGTTGCCCGGCCGCGTACGAGTCCGTTGGGCATGCCGTGGATGATGGCGTCATGGCCGTCACCCTGCAGCTCGCCCGTATCCCGGAGTCGTACCTCGCCGCCTGCCGTCAGTCCGCCGACGCGTCACCGGATCGTGATCCCCGATGGGATCCACCGGCGCCTGACGTACTGGACCTGGACTGGGCACCGGCGCTGCTGGACCGCGTCGGCGAGGCCGCCGGACTCGAAGGGGTCCCTCTTCATGCTCTGCGCCGGGCCACCGACGGCGACACCGGTCTGGACCTCGGCTTCCTCGCCACCCACCCGCACGCCATAGCCCCCTTGGGCGGCACCCCCACCGCCCTGGATGTCGCCCAGGTGGCGGTCGTTTCCGAACTGCTCGGCCAGATCGACATGGCGGCCCTCCTCGCCGCGCTGCCAGCCGACGACCGTGAGGTCACCTCCCTGATCGGCCCCGAGGCCGCCCACATCACCGGCGGCGTGCGCGCGTACCTGCTCGGGCACTTCAACGCCTTGCGCGACTTCTACCTCGAAGCAGCCGAGCGCCGTCTGCTCGTCGTGCTCTGGTGGGACTGACCCGCGACCCCGCCACGCCTGGCGCCGCCGCACCGTCCGCGGGCCGGACGTGACACCTCCTCGGGCTTCCGATCGTCATCGCGTACCCGAGGAGGATCGTCGCGCTGGCTGCCCAGGTCAGTCGGCCCAGACGTCCCACCACTGCTGCGACTGGAAGTTCTTCTGCCACAGCTGGATGCGGGCCCCGTTGCCCAGGACGTTCGCGTCGCGGTCCATGACGATGTTGCCGCCGGAGTAGAAGCGCGCGTTGTAGATCGCACGGTCGCCCGACGGGTGGGACCAGCTCTGCTGCGGCGTGTTGTTGCAGTCCCAGATCTGTACCTTGGTGCCGTTGCGGCCACCGCCGTTGAGGTCGGCGTCCAGGCATTTGCCGGGGAAGCGGTAGCTCTCCAGCGCGCCGTTGTTCCAGAGGTACCACCGTTGCTGGGTGGTGCCGTTGCACTGCCAGATCTGGACGACCGTGCCGTTTCCGCCACCGTTGGCATCCACGTCCAGACACTGGGTGGTGGGACGTTTGGCGAAGTCGTTGGTGATCCGTACGGGCTGGTTCAGCAGTCGCTGCGGTGCGGGGGCCGTGACGCCCTGCGGCGGTGCGTTCCAGTACACGGGCTGGGGTACGGCCCGGGCCGGGGCTGCGGAACCGCCGGAGGCGTCGGCTCCGGCGGTTCCGGTCAGAGCGGTGGCGAAGGCGACGGCGGTGATCGCGGTGACCGCCGCCGAGCGGGCGGGACGGGGCATGTTCTCTCCCAACTCTTCGGGTGCGTGCGGGCGGTGCCGCTTCGGGCCGGCGTCGCCCGGCAGGTGCCGGCACGTAGCTGAACACAGGCCGGCCCTTCTGCGGCAGAGCGCCGATCCGGCCACGGGGGCCCGGACCTTCCAGGCGGTCCGCGCCCGAGGTGGAGACGGCCGGCCGCGGCGGTCCGGGGCCGCGCGCGGACCTCGAACAGTTCGAGCCGGATTCTCCCTCCCGTCCCGGTCCCCGCCGGTGGCTCGCCCCACGTACGAGGGCAGGTCAGGTCCCGCGCACGGCGTCAGGCTCCGCCTGTGGAACCGCAACACTCGTGCGACATACAACGAGTCTGGCCGAATGTGCCTCTGGCTCATGCCCGAGTGGGACGCGAGCATCCATGGTGTTGGCAGAACGAACCGATAGGAGTGACCCATGTTTGCTCGTACGTCACGTATCGCCATCGCATCAGCAGCCACCATCCTGGCCCTGGGCACGGGCGCCGCCACCGCGAACGCCGCGCCCTCGCCCGCGCCGACGAACTGCGTGCTCGACATCGATTCAGGCAGCAAGCAGTGCTACGGCACCTTCCGGGAGGCCATCACCGCCTCCACCCACGGACGGATCACGGACGCGCCGTTGTCGGCGAAGCACATCGACCAGAGCCTGGCCGAACGCCTCAAGGCCTCCATGGGCCCTGCGGCGACGCAGTCCGTGCAGCTCGGTGTCATCTACGCGGACTCGAACTACGGCGGCTCCGCCCTGGTCTTAGCCGGCGCCAACGGCTGCCAGAGCGGCAACGGCCGCGACGCACAGATCAACCTCGACGGCATCTGGAACAACTCCGTCAGCTCGCTGACCACTCTGTCGTGCTGGCTGGAGCTGTGGGACGCCCCCAACACCTCCGGAATCCACCAGGAGTACCAGCAGTCGACCTCGTACGTCGGGGACGCGATGAACGACCGGGCGAGTTCGATCGCCCTGCTGTAGCAGGCCCGCACGCGACGGCGCCCCGCCACCGGGATCCCCGGAGCGGGGCGCCGCCGTCTGCGCACCCCACCCGCCCCGGCGGAGCGCGTGACGTGTGCTCTGCTCCTCGCCGACGCACGCCGGGAAACGTGTGTGCGATTGCCGGTCGGACGTGATAGTCACTACCTTCACGGGAGGTGATCAACGCCCTCCTCGTTCGGACATTTCAAGGGGTGGGGGCATGACGTTGCTCCGTCATTGGGGAGACACGCTCGGGAAATGGGCCGGCCGGCCCGCGGCCCGCGTGCAGGAGGACTCGGGCGATCCCGAGGTGCGGCGTGTGCGGGAGGCTGCCGCCGCAGCGGACTGGAGCACGGTGCGCGAGGTGCTCGACGCACGTTCGGAGAGCGACGACCGGACCGAGCTGCTGTGGGCCGTCGGCGACACCGCCGGGGTGGAGCGGTGGATCGACAAAGTCGTCGAAGCGGAGCCCGAATCCGCCCTTCCCCGTCTCGTGGCGGGCATTCGTCACATCAGCTGGGGCTGGGACGCTCGGACCGGCGCGCGGGCGAAGGACGTCTCGCGCCAGCAGTTCGAGGTCTTCCACGCGCGTCTGCGCACGGCCGAACAGCGGCTGTACGAGGCGGCGGACCGCGAGCCGCAGTGGACCTCACCCTGGTACGGACTCCAGGTCACCGGCCGTGGCCTGGAGGTCGGGCAGACCCTCGCGCGACGGCGGTTCGAGGCCGTGGTGCGCCGTGACCCGCAGCATCTGGCGTCCCACCAGCAACAGTTGCAGCAGGTGTGCGAAAAGTGGGGCGGGTCGCACGAGGAGATGCACGCGTTCGCCCGGTCGTCCGCGTTCGGTGCCCCGGCCGGAACGCACCTGGGCCAGCTGGTGGCCATCGCGCACCTGGAGCACTGGCTCTCCCTCGACTCCGGGCCGGACGCCGCCTACATGAGCCGGTCCGAGGTCAGGGCGTCCCTGGCGGAGGCCGCCGAGCACTCGTTCCGGCACTCGGACTTCGCCCGCCGGGGAGGCTGGATCCAGGTCCTCAACACCTTCGCCATGGCGTTCTCGCTGGCCGGGGAGCGCGACGGCGCACGCGAGTGCTTCCGCGCGACCGACGGCCGCGTCACCAAGTTCCCCTGGTACTACCTGAACGGCTCCGACCCCGCCGCCGCCTACCGTCGGCAGCGTGCGTCGGCCGGGCGCTGACCCAGCCCGC
Organism: Streptomyces venezuelae; assembly: GCF_008642275.1. Lineage (NCBI taxonomy): Bacteria > Bacillati > Actinomycetota > Actinomycetes > Kitasatosporales > Streptomycetaceae > Streptomyces > Streptomyces venezuelae. Next base: position 7,717,075 of record NZ_CP029189.1, on the reverse strand, counting down.
GAACGCCGGGGCGGTCCGGGGAGCCCGGGAGCTCACCGCACGGCGGGACTCCTTCGCGCGCCCGGGCACCGGTCGGGCGCGCGGCGCCCCGGCCGCGGCACGACCGCACCCGGCGCCCAGCGCCCAGGCTCCCGTCCCGGACACGCCGCCGTTCCGCTCCGCCCACACCCGCCCCGCACGCGCCGCCCCGACGCCCGCGCGTGCCCACCGAAAGACTTCGCCAGGTGCCAAACTCAGAAACTGCGCACACCTTCCAGGTCGACCTGCGCGGACTGGTCGACCTGCTCTCCCACCACCTCTACTCCAGCCCCCGCGTCTACCTGCGCGAGCTGCTGCAGAACGCCGTGGACGCCATCACCGCCCGGCAGGCGCTCGCCCCCGGCTCACCGGCCGGCATCACGGTGCGCACCGGCGACACCCTGACCGTCACGGACACCGGAATCGGTCTCACCGAGGCCGACGTCCACCGGTTCCTCGCCACCATCGGGCGCAGCTCGAAGCGGACGTCCGGCGGGTCCCTGGACGGTTCCGGGCTCGACGCCGCCCGCGGCGACTTCATCGGCCAGTTCGGCATCGGCCTGCTCGCCTGCTTCGTCGTCGCGGACGAGATCACGGTGCTCAGTCGCTCCGCGGCCGATCCGGCGGCGCCCGCCGTCGAGTGGCGTGGCCACTCCGACGGCCGGTACACGATCCGTACCCTGCCGGCCTCGGCCGTGCCCGAGCCGGGCACCACCGTCCGTCTCACGCCGCGCGCCGACAACGCCGAGTGGACCACCCCGCAGCGGGTGGCCTCCCTGGCCCGCCACTACGGTGGACTGCTGCGCTACGGGGTCACCGTCGTCGGACCGCGCGGCGAGAGCGAGCAGGTCAACGAGACCCCTCCGTGGGAGCAGGCCCACCGCTCGCCCCTGGCCCGGCGCGAGGCGATGACCGCCTACTGCCGGACGCTGTTCGACTTCACCCCGCTCGACACCATCGAGCTCGACCTCCCGGCCGCCGGGCTGCGCGGTGTCGCGTACGTCCTGCCCACGGCCGTGAGCCCGGCGCAGCGCGCTGGCCATCGTGTGCATCTCAAGGGCATGCTGCTGACGGACCAGGCGCCCGAACTGCTGCCGGAGTGGGCGTTCTTCGTACGCTGCGTCGTCGACACGACCAGCCTGCGGCCGACCGCCTCGCGGGAGGCCCTGTACGAGGACGGAACCCTGTCCGCCGTACGGGACGCCCTCGGCGAGCGGATCCGCGACTGGCTCACCGGCCTCGCCGCCAGCGACCCCGCCCTGCTGCACCGCTTCATCGACACCCACCACCTCGCCGTCAAGGCGCTCGCCCGCTACGACGACGAGCTGCTGCGCATCGTGCTGCCGTGGCTGCCGTTCGAGACCACCGACGGCAACGTCACCCTGGAGGAGTTCGCGCGGAACCATGCGACCGTGCTGGTCACCCGCAGCGTCGAGGAGTTCCGCCAGGTCGCCCCCATCGCCTCGGCCGCCGGACTGGGCGTCGTCAACGGCGGCTACACCTATGACCGTGACCTGGTGCACCGCCTGCCGGAGATCCGGCCCGGTACGGCCGTCACCGACCTCGACCCGGCCACCGTCACCGCCCACCTCGACGCCGTCGATCCGTCGGCCGAGCTGCGCGCGGCGGCCTTCCTCGCCGTCGCCCGCGAGACGATCGGCCTCCACGACTGTGATGTCGTCCTGCGCGACTTCCAGCCCGTCACGGCCCCCGCCCTGCTGCTCGACAACCGGGAGGCGCGCCACGAGCGGACCCGGTCGGGGCTCGCGGCCGACAGCGACGGTCTGTGGGCGGACATCCTGGGCTCGCTGCGCCAGGAGACCCCCCGGGCCCAGCTCGTGCTGAACCATCTCAACCCGCTGGTCCGGCAGGCGATCACGGTCGCCGAGCGCGGACTCGCCGTGACCACCGCGGAAGCGCTCTACGGCCAGGCGCTGCTCCTCAGCCGCCGTCCTCTCCGGGCCGGCGAGAGCGCCCTGCTCAACCGGGCCTTCATCGGCCTGCTCACCCACGCCATGCACCACACCGGCACGGCGGCACCCGGCTCCGAGCCCCGGAAGGAACTGTAGATGCTGGACACCCCCGAGGCCGTCGTCGAAGCACTCCGCGAGAACAACGAGCGGCCCCACGGCCTGCAGCGCACCGTCACCGCCGAGGAACTGGTCGAGGCCGCGGAGTCGTTCGAGGAACCCGATGTCCTCGTCACGGCTCTGCTGGAGCTGATGGCGACGTACGAGTTCACCGGCGAGCACCGCAAGTCGCCGGTCGTGTTCGCCCGCGTCCTCAAGCTCTGGGACACCGCGCCCGCGGCGTTCAGCCAGTGGGAGGCCCACCAGGTCTTCTGGCGTTTCAAGTGGGTGACGACCTCCCTGCTGCAGGTGCCCGAAGTGCCACTGGCCGCGATCCAGGGGTGGGTCGACCAGATGCGCACCCGTTACGGCGCCGCCGACCACGGCATGCAGCCGGTCGCGGCGATGGGCTATCACGTGGCGTTCCACACGGGTACGGGCGTCGCCGACGCCTACGACCTCTGGGCCACCCGCCCCCGCACGGAGCTGAGCGACTGCCAGGCGTGCGAGACGCGGCATTTCGCCGAGCACCAGCTGGCCGCGGGCGAGGACGCCGGGGCGCTGGAGACGTGGCGGCCGGTCCTCGGCGGGTCGATGGGCTGTACCGAGGAACCGCAGATGAGCCAGGCGCGCGCGCTTCTGCCGCTGTTGCGCACCGGCCGTGAGGACGAGGCACGGTCCCACCATCTGACCGGCTACCGGCAGGTGCGGGGCAACACCGGGATGCTGGACGAGGTCGGTCTGCACCTGGAGTTCTGCGCCCTCTCCCGCAACGAGGGCCGGGGGCTGGAGATCCTGGCCGAGAACCGGCCGCTGTTCGAGGCGACCGGTGCCCCGCTGGCCCGTCTCGGTTTCCTCACCGGTGCCGAGGTGCTGCTCGCCCGTCTCGCCGAGGACGGACATTCCGGCACGGCCGTCGCCGGCCCGCCCGGACGGAACTGGAACGCCGGCGAACTCCTCGCCCACGTCCGCTCCGAGGCGGACCGGATCACCGTCGCGTTCGACACGCGCAACGCCACCACCACCGTGGGGGACCGGCGCCGGGCACGCCTCGCGCAGCGGCCGCTGCTGGACGAGCCGCTGCCGCTCGGACTGCGTACGTCCCTCACCCGGCCCGCCGACGGGCAGGCCGTGCCCGGTGCGGTCCCCGCCGCAGCGGCCTCCGCCGTGGTGGAGATCCCGCAGGAGTTCGTGGCCCTGGTGCTGGAGGCACGCCGCCTGGCCGCCGCCGGGCACCCCGGTGAGTACCGCCTCTGGAGCCGTGTCGAGGAGCGGCTGGCCGATGGCAGCGCCGCGCACGACGACGCGCTCGGCCCCGAGGAACTCCTGCAGGCGGAGATCGCCGACCAGCGTGCGTACCGCCTCGCCAGGAAGGACCGCGACGCGGAGAGCGCCGCCGAGCTGACGCGGGCCGCCGAGCTGTACGAGGGCCTGGGGATGCCGTGGCACGCCCTCTCCGCGCGCAGCCGGAGCCTTGCGTGGCTGAGCAGCTCCGACGAGGCGGATCCGGAAGCGATCCGCGCCGGCCTGGACGGGACCCTGGCCGAGGCCGAGCTTCTCAAGACCCGGGCGCCGTGGACGCAGGGTGCGGACGCCGAGGGGAAGGCGGAGCGCGAGCTGGAGTACCTCACCGTGCTGTACTCCGCGACGTTCGCGGCCTACCAGGAAGCGCTGCGGGAGCTGCCTGAGACGGCCGGCCCCGCCGCGCAGCGGTTCGCGGAACACGCCGGTACGATGCGGGCCGAGGCGGAACGCCTGTCCGTACCCCACCATGTGGCCAACGCGCTGCAGTTCGAGGCGGACCTGGCGGCCCGTGGTGGTGACGCCGCGCGCGCCGAGGACGGCCTGCTGGCGGCTCTCGCGGCCGTCGACGCGTCCGGGAGGCCGTGGCGCGGGTCGCGCCCGCGCGCCGTGCTGGCCCAGCTGATGCTCGGCAAGGGTGAGCCGGCCCGGGCGGTGGAGCTCCTGCACCAGGCGCTCGCCGACGCGGCCCGGTACGACGACACGGACTTCGCGGTGGCTCCCACGTATGCCCTGCTCGGCCACGCGGCCGTGCATCTGGACGACGTGAACGGTGCGGTGCGCCATTTCTCGGAGGCGGCGGCGCGCTTCGACCAGGACGGGGCCCACGACGAGGCCACCGATGTGCGGTCGCAGCTCGCGGAGGTCCTCGCTCGTGGTGGCCGGCAGGCCGACGCGGTCGCCGTGCTGGAATCCGTACTGGCCGGTGAGGGCGCCGGGGGTGCGGCTGCGGGTGACGAGCGGGTCCTCGCCCAGGCCCGTCTGACCTTGGCGCGTGGCTTGCGGGAGCTGGGGGAGCATCTGCCGGCGGCGGAGCAGTTCCTGAGGCTCGCGGACATCGTCTCGGCGTGGGAGGACGACGGGCAGGTCCTCACCCTGGTGGCGGCGGAGGCGGCCACCGCGCTGGCGATGGCCGACCGGTGGGACGCGGCCGCGGCGGCGTACGAGCGTGCCGTCGCCGCTCATGCCGAGGCCCCGAACCCGTCGCTGATCATCCACATGATGTGCGAGTTCGCCCGCCTCACGATGCAGGCCCGGGAGGCCGACGGCCTGGACACGGCGCTGGAGCACCTCACGCGGGCCGACGCTATCGGTGCCGCCGTGCCGGAGGACGCCGAGGACTTCGCCCCGTGGTACGGCCGTGGCACGGTGCACTACCGCCGCGCCCGTGTCCTTGCGGAGGCCGAGCGCTTCGAGGAGGCCCTGGCCGAGGCGGAGGCCGCGATCGCCGCCCATGAGGAGGGCGGCGAGCACGGTGAGGTGCCGCGGGCCGAAGCGGTCAGGGTCGCGGCTCTGATCGAGGGCAACGGTCTCGCCCGCTTCGCGGAGGCGGTCGCGCGCCTGTCGGCGGCGGCCGCCCGCTGTCGGCAGGCCGATCTCCAGGAGGCCGCCCACATCCTCGACGCCCTCCGTCAGGACTTCCTCAAGCGATAGCCCGCTGTGCGGTGGTGGCCTGCCGGAACAGTCTCCCGGCAGGCCACCGGCCCGTACCCGTAGCCGCTCCCGCGGGTACGGCCGCCCCTGCAGCGCCCTGGGAAGGGGCGGCCTAGAGGAAGTATCCGATCGTCGTGTGGACGGAGAGCCAGACGAGCGCGAGAGACGTCGTCACCAGAAGGCCCAGGGCGATCAGCGCGGACCGGCGGCGTGCGGGGTCGGCGCAGAGCACGACCAGCGGCGGGCCCACGGCCATGGCCCCGACGGTCAGGGCCGAGGACTCGGGGAGATCGTGCCGGGAGAGGCCGGCGAGAACGGCGACGATGAACCACTGGAGGGCGAACGACGCCACCGCCATGGTCTTCGACGGCCGTACGTCCATCATCCACAGGGCCAGCCAGAGCACCGGCACGCCCAGGAGCACCCACAGGACGATTCCTGTGAGCGGGTACAGGGAGAAGCAGAGGGTGACGCTGTCCGCGCAGCTGCGCTCCTCCTCCGCGATCGCCCACAGCCACAGCGTCCTGGCCATCCAGCCCGTGACCGCACCGGCGGCCGCGCTTCCCGCCAGCACCCCGTAGATCTTCTTCATGTTGCCGAGGTTCGCAGCCCGGCCGGCCCGGGGGCATGAGTACGCATACTCAGACTCCCCCGGCCGCACGCGGCGCACCCCGGCAGGCGGGGCGCCGGCCCGGACTCGCCGGGCGTGCGGCTCAGATGTCGGCGTGCGGGTAGGACTCGGTGTACGACTCGCCCAGGGCGCCGTGGTAGACGCAGGTGCGGGCCTTGAGATCGACCTCGTAGTGCAGGACGCCCGCGTTCCAGCAGCCGCTCACGAACTCCGGGTAGGTGCTCTCCCCCGCCTGGTCCGTGCGAAGTGCCTTGACGAGGGCTTCCTCGTCCCAGGGGGCGATGTCCTGCGTGCCGTCCACGATCGGCTCGCCCTGGGTGACCACGGGGCCGGAGTCGGTGACGTAGACGCTCGTTCCGGCCGGCACGGTGCAGTGGTAGGTACGCACTCCCGCCTGGCGCAGGGCCTCGGCGAGGTACGGGAATCCGCCGACGCGGGGCCGGACGGCCGCCGCCCGCTCCTGCGCGGCCTTCAGGTTCTCGATCGCGTTGCTCATCGGGTGCTCCTTGAGGGACGTGCCCGTGCCCTGTCCCCAGGGCAGGACAACCTTGCTAAGATGACAACAACGTCCCATCTAGACATCATGTTGTCAATCTGGAGGTGTCGGCATGTCCGACGAGATGGCCCTGCTGGTCGCCGACGTCTTCGAGGCAGCCGGAGCCCTGCGCCGGTCCGGCGAGGCCATCGCGGCGGCTCACGGCCAGACCCAGGCCCGGTGGCAGGTTCTCAGCGTGGTCTCCGAGCAGCCCATGAGCGTGCCCAGCGCGGCACGGCGGCTCGGAGTGGCCCGCCAGAACGTCCAGCGGATCGCCAACGACCTCGCCAAGGACGGGCTGGCCGATCTCGTGCCCAATCCCGATCACCGCACCTCTCCCCTGCTCACCCTGACGGCCGACGGGCGCACGGTGCTGGAAGCCATCACCGAGCAGGCGCGCGCGTCACACCGGCGCATCACCACCCGGATTCCCGAGGCCGACATCGCCGCCGCCCGAGCACTGCTGCGCACGCTCACGCAAGCCGTCCGGGACCTGGAGGAGGACGCCTCCTCCTGACCGGTCCGGCTCCCTACCGGGGGGCGCTGCCGGGGGCCAGGAGTGCCCTGATGCCGTCCCGGTCCGCGGGGAGACCGAGATCGGCGAACCACGAGGTGACGAGGTGGGTGTACCGCCAGCACACGTCATGGTGGGCGAGGGCCTCCCGGTAGCGGTGCCGGGCGGGAGTGAATCCGGCACCCTGGTCGTCCCCGGAGGGAAACGCCGCGGCAGGGCCTGGAGGATCGTCCGCTTCGCCGTGGTGTTGCCGGCGCATGCGGGTGAAAGGGCGGCGCAGGTCCGGATGGCGGGGTCGGGGCCGGCGGGCCAGCGGGTGGTGTTCCCGCCCCGGACACCGGCGGTCAGGATCACGGCTGCGCGTTCGCGCCGATCGGCGCTCCCTGCGGCCAGCTGCCGGAGGATCCGCAGCATGCCCAGCGCTTCCGCCTGGACGTCCGGGTCCTCGTCCAGGAGCCGGGCCAGCCGGAGCGGCGTGTCCTGTGCGGCTCCGCAGGCGTGTTCCAGCGCTGCCCAGTCGGTGCCCTCGATCATGGAACGCGGATCGGGCAGCGGCCGCCCACGGCCTGACCGGGTGTCGGGTTCTCGTCATGTGTCGTCACAGGGCCGGCGTCTCCCCTGCCACCGACGGGGCGGGGGCGGCGGGGTGACGGGGCGGGTGGACCGCCCAGCCTGCCCGGTGGCCCGCTACACCGCCGCGACGACGGGCCCCCCAGCGGCCCTGGCGTGCTGCATGGCCGTCAGCCTGCGGACGAAGAGCACCGCGAAGACGGCGGCGACGATGTCGAGGACGTCACCGGCCAGGATCGTCGTGGCGGCGTCACGCACCGCCTCGGTCGTCTCGGCACGGCCGTAGGTCATGCCCCCGTACCAAGCCAGGATCTTGGCCAGTACGAAGGTGGCCCACCAGAGGGTGACCAGCGTCAGCCGGAACCGCCGGTGGCGTCCGTCGGCTCCGGGGGGCGTGCTGGAAACCCAGGTGGCCATGGCGATCCGGTACGGCAGCAGGAGGTTGGCGAGCGGTACGAACCAGGCGCCGATGGCCCAGCCGTGCGGGAGCCGGTCCGCGCCCGGGGCGAACACCTCGGCGTTCGTACGGACCCGGTGGAACCAGACGATGAACACGATGCCGGTCACGATGGCGAGCTGGCCCTGGAACATGCCGGCCCTGCCCGCGAGACGGTCGGCCTGGTCCAGCTCGGCAACGCCGACCGCGGCGGAATCCGCCAACAGCCGCTGCATGAGGGAGCGGGTGTGCCAGTCGGCGTACGCGGCGAAGACGTCGAATCCGATGACCAGTGCGAACAGCACGGTCAGCGCGATGGCCAGGCCCACGGGCGCACGCAGCCGTGTCCCCTTCACGTCGGGCGCGGCGTAAGGGGAGGAGGGCGGGAGAGAGGACGGGAAGGAAGACGGGGCCGGCTGATCGGCCGGAGTCGCGGACATGCTGAAGGAACCCCCGTGGGTGCGGCAGACGGAAGGGCGCGCCGGACAGGGCGGTCCCGACTGGAACCTACGTCAGCAGGTCCGGGCGCGTCACGCTCGTTTCCCGAGGTCAGGACGGGCGGGACGTCCGCCGGGTGTCGTCCCCCGCGCTGAAGGGGCCGGTCGGCCCGGACGAAGGGGACGGCATCGGCCCGGCCGGCGCGGGGCCCGCCTCATTCGGACGGCTCCGCAGACCGTTCATGACGAAACGGTCACGCACCGCCACATCGGGCAAGGCGCTCTCGTTGACCTGGACATGGAGCAGAGAACCGTTTCGCCTCCGTCCTGGTCCGGCTTCGCCCGGCGGGCCGACGAGTTCCGGCAGGCACCCGACACACCGATCTACGACGACGTCGAGCGACAGTGGATCGCCCAGGGCCGTGAAGTCCCCCGCCCGGGCCCGTCGTGGGGCGGTGGGGATCCGCTGTGCGCCGGTGACCTGTTCCACCGCGGCTGAGGGGTCCGGCCTCCCGTCGGCCGTTCCACGGGCAGGCCCGCCCGGCTTCACACCGTACGCCACCGCCGCGGACCTGTGTGACGAAGTCGTCACCTGCGCAGCGAAGTTGTCACTTGGGTGAGCAACGGCGCTCCGCGTCCCGTTCGCCGGTGTCGCGGGAGTCGGACCCCCGTCGTCGGTGGTCGTGGCCGATCTACGGCGCCCGCCGGCCCGCTACACCGGGATCCGCCGGGCGCGGGAGCGCGCAGGCAGCTGGCGGTAGCGGCCATTCCGCAGGCCGGGGTGCAGGTGGGGACGGGTTTGCTTGCGGCTCTGCAAGGGTGCACACTGGCGCGAATTCCGAACGGGCGCAGCGTCGCACCCCTCATGACGGATGTGCCCGGAACCGACGGCCGGGTCATCAGCAAGCCACACGGGAGCACGTGTTGAGTACATCGGGTACGGCCCGTCAGCAGCATCTGCGAAGCCTCAGTGACGGGGAACTCTGTGCCTTGCTTCGCGGGCACGCCCCGCAGTCCGACGCGGCGGTCAGCGACGTGATGGACGAGGTGTTCGCCCGTCACCATTCCTCGGTGCTCGCCTACGCCCGCACGTGCTGCCGGGACCAGTCCACCGCCCAGGACCTCGCCGCAGAGGCCTTCGCCCGTACCTACCGGGCCATCGCCTGGGGTGCCGGTCCTGAGTACGCCTGGCGGCCGTACCTGCTGACCTGTGTGCGTCGTCTGGCGACGGTGTGGGCGCGGGATGCCGACCGTACGAGGCTCTCCGACGACTTCGAGGCATGGGCCGCCCAGCTCGCGGACGGACAGGACACCGAGGACGCCGTGTTCTCGGCGGAGGAGGGGGCGCTGGTCCTGCGTGCCTACCGGTCGCTGCCGGAGCGCTGGCAGGCCGTGCTGTGGCATTCGGTCGTCGAGACCGAGCCGGCGGCCGAGACCGCGGCGCGTCTGGGGATATCCGCGGGCGGCGTCGGCTCGCTGGTCGCGCGGGCGCGGGAAGGCCTGCGGGAGGCCTACTTGCGCGCTCACCTGGACCAGGCCGCGAGCGACGAGTGCAAGCACTACGGGGGGCAGATCGCCGCCAGGCTGCGCCGGCCGGGCCGGCGCCTCACCCGGGACCTGGGCCGCCATCTCCAGGGGTGCGAGGGCTGCGCCCGGGCCGAGCGCGACCTGCGCGATGTCAATGGCCGTCTGGGCGTGCTGCTGCTGGGCGGAATCCTGCTGTGGAACCCCGCGTCCTTCCTCTCGGCTCTGGGTGGGGGCGGCGTGCAGCTGGCCTCGTCCGCCCTGAGCGGGACGCAGCTCGCCGGATCCAAGGCCGGCGCCGCGAAATGGGCCGTCGCGGCAGCCGTGGTGAGTACGGCGGCCACGGTGGCCGTCCTGCTGCCGGCCGACTCCGACTCCGACGGCGACGGCTCCGTCCGGGCCGTGGCTCCCTCCGGCCCGCCCGCGGCCCCGGGCGGGCCGCTCCCGGAAGTCGCACCGGTCGTGGCGATCGGGCCGGCGGCTTTTGCCGAGGCCCCGGCCACATCGCTCCCTTCCGCTTCCCCGTCCGGCTCCGCCTCGGCCTCCGCTTCCGCCGTGCCGCCCTCCGCGTCGCCCTCGCCGGATCACGCCGGCGCCGCCCTGGTCAACGTGGCCTCCGGGCTGTGCGTCGGCCTGGGCGGCCCGGGTTCCGGCGGCCCCGTGCAGCTGCAGAAGTGCACGGGGAAGGCCGGCCAGGGATGGCAGCAGCTGCCGGCCCAGCAGAACACGTACCAACTCCGCAACACGGACACCGGCACGTGCCTCGAAGGAACCACGAGCGGCGGGAACCTCGCCGCGGTCGTCCTGCGTACCTGCCGGAGCGGCGGGGACCGGGTGACGCAGCTCTGGCGCTTCGAGCCGGACGCGCGGCCCGGCGCGTACCGTGTCTGGTTCGTTCCGAAGGCCCCGCGCAGTGACTACTCCGACCACCTGCTGGGCCCTCGGAACTGGCCGAAGGCCGACCCGCCGCGTCCGGGTTCGGAGATGGTGCACCTGCCCAACTACTACAACTCGGTGAACATGCTCTTCGCCCTGAGGTGACGCCGCCCGTGGGCGTCACCCCGAACCAGCGGAGCGCGGTGGCCCGGTGCCCCGGGCCCGGGCCCGTTTCGTGTCATTCCTCCCGGGCCCCTGGACGGAGTACGCGGCGCACGGCGCCACGGAGCCACTGGTGGGCCCCGTCGGCGGCGTGGCGCGGGTGCCAGGCCATGCCGATCGTCAGCGGTGGCAGGGGCAGCGGGATGTCCAGCAGGCGCAGCCCCATCGCGTGCGCCGCGTCGCCGAGTGCCGAGGGGGGCCGGCCCGGCAGCGCGGTGGGCACCAGGCAGACCACGTCGGCGGCCGCGGCCAGTGCCATCGCGGCCAGGTGTCCGGGAAGTACGGCGCTGACGCGCCGGCTGAGCCCTTGCTCGGCCAGGGCCGTGTCCAACGGGCCCGTGAAGCGGCCCCGGCGGCTGACCGCCACGTGCTCGGCTGCGGCCAGTCGGGCGGGGGTCAGGATTCCTTCCGCGAGTGGATGCCCGGCCCTGACGCCGGCCGCCATCCGCAGCGTGACCAGCTCTTCGACGCGGGTCTCCGGGTCGACGTGGTCGATGGCCCCGATCTCCAGGTCGATCCGGCCCTCGCGCAGTGCCGGGCCCGCTTCCCACTCCTCGGCCAGCACCCGCAGCGAGACGCCCGGCGCCCGGCGCCGGGCCAGGTCGAGCAGTCCCGGTGCCAGCGCCGCGCCGACCAGGTCCGAGGCCTGGACGGTGAAGGTGCGCCGCAGTGCGGAGGGATCCGTCCCGCTGCTCGGGGTGAGCAGTCCTTCCAGCCGGCGTACGACGGCGGCGGCCTCGTCCCGCAGTGCCTCGGCGCGTGGTGTGGGCACCATCGCCTGTCCTGCCCGCACGAGCAGCGGGTCCTGGAGCACCCGGCGCAGCCGGGCCAGGGTGCGGCTCATGGCCGCCGGGGAGGTGCGCAGCCGCGCGGCGGCGCGGGTGACGCTCTGCTCGGTCAGCAGGGCGTCGAGGGCGACGGCGAGGTTGGCGTCGAGGTTCGGGGCTGGGCTGCTCACCAGTGTCATTCCGTTCCTGGCAATGATTGATTGCTGAAGTTCCCATTGTGGCAACGATGGTGGCGTCCGCACGATGAAGGGGACGTACCGATCCGACAAAGACCACGAGGTTTTCATGATCGTCATCACCGCCCCCACCGGGAACATCGGCCGGCGGCTCCTGTCGCTGCTGGTCGAGGCCGCACCCGCACACGGAGAGCAGTTGCGTGTCGTGGTCCGGGATCCTGACCGGCTCCCCGAGGCCGTGCGCGGACGGGTCGAGGTGGTCACCGGCTCGCACGGCGACGCCGGGACCGTCGAGCGCGCCTTCACCGGGGCCGACGCCGTCTTCTGGCTGGTGCCGCCGGACGCCTCGGTCACCCCCGACGAGGCGTACAGCGGTTTCACCCGGCCCGCGGCGCGGGCGTTCGCCGCGCTCGGGGTCGGCCGTGTCGTCGGCGTTTCGGCACTCGGCCGCGGCACCGCGCAGGCCGCCCGGGCCGGACTGGTCACCGCTTCCCTGGCCATGGACGACCTGATCGCCTGTTCCGGCGTCGCCTACCGTGCCCTGGCCTGCGCGTCCTTCTTCGAGAACCTGCTGGAGGAGGCCGGCTCGATCCGCGAGGACGGCGTCTTCGCCGACAACGTCGCCGCGGACCGTCCGGCCCCGATGGTCGCCGTTTCCGACATCGCCGCGGCCGCGGCCGGGTTGCTGCTGGACCGTTCCTGGACCGGCGTCGACAGTGTCCCGGTCCTCGGCCCGCAGGATCTGTCACCCGACGACCTGGCCCGCATGATGACCGAGGAGCTGGGTCGCCCGGTCCGCTACCGGTACCAGCCGCTCGACGAGTTGCGGTCCACCCTGCTCGGTCACGGCCTGCACGAGGCGTTCGTCGAGGGCATGGTCGACATGAAGCGCGCCAAGGACGAGGGCCTGGACTCGGGTGCCGGACGCTCGCCCCGGGCGAGGGAGGCGACCGGGTTCGCGCAGTGGTGCGCGCAGACCCTGCGCCCGGCCGTCCTCGGCGCGACGGAGGCCGTCGATGCCCGCTGACCGGTCCGACCTGACTGACCGAACTGACCGAACTGACCGAACCGAGCCGCCTGTCACCGCGTTCATGCTGGTCAAGACCACCCCCGAGTGGCTGGCGATGACCGTGGCCGAACGCGTCCGGGTCTTCACCGCCCACGTCGTCCCGGTGATCGAGGCCCGCACCCGCGGCGTCCGCTCCCGTTTCTACGACACGGAGTTCTACTCGGCGCGGGTCACGGACATCTGGGTCTGGGAGGCGGACGACCACGACGCCTACCGGCTGCTGATCGACGCGCTGCGTGAAACCCCCTTCTGGGACCGCTACTTCGAAGTCGTGGACCTGCTCGTGGGCACGGAGAACGGCTACGCGCGCACCTACGGCCTGGAGCCCGTGGCCACGCTCGCCACCTGACGCTCCTCCACGGACAGAGCGTGCGCAGCGCCGGCTCGGCCGCCGCCAGCCACAGCAGGTCCCACAAGGCAGGACCGGCCCGGTCACCGGGCCGGTGCGGCGGGCGCCAGGCATCCAGGATCGCCCGCCATTGCCGATCGGACAGGTGCCGAGCGGCTGCGCCGGTCGTCGGCTCCGTCTGTGCGGTCCACCCGACTGGGGGAAGGGCCGTGTCCTGGTGGCGGGCATGTGCGTTGCAGGGGAGTCGGCGATGTCCCCGGGCGCTGGACCTGCACCTGCGCCCGGGGACGGTGCCGGCGTTCTGTCACGGCAGTACCCACCCCCACCGCATGTTCGAGGAGCGCATCATGTCCGCAGTGAAGAAGAGCTTCGCCATCGCCGCCACCGCAGCCACCGTCGTCATCGGCGGCGCCGGCCTCGCCTCGGCCGACGCCGGCGCGCACGGTGCCGCTGTGGGCTCCCCCGGCGTCCTGTCCGGCAACGTGGCCCAGGTGCCCGTCCACATCCCGGTCAACGTCTGCGGCAACAGCGTCAACGTCGTCGGTCTGCTCAACCCGGCCTTCGGCAACACCTGCGTCAACGCCTGAACCACCGCACACCGGCCGGTCCCCGAGGGGCACGGCCTGCGCCACCCGTGAGCCCGGCGACCGGACTCGACTCGTCTCGCCACCGGACGCCGCCCGCTCACACCACGGCGCCCACCTCCGCACCCGGAGGCGGGCGCCGCACGTCTGTCGGGAACCCGGGAACCCGGGAACCAACGGGGGTGGCTCAGGGCAGGAGCCGCGCGGCCCTTCGTCGGTGGCGGCGGCTGACCGTGGGGTCATCGCCCAGATCTGCGACGACAGCGGCGGCGCGTTCGGGGTCGTGGCCCGCGAGTTCCTGGACGGCGGCCAGACGCCAGGCGCTCCGGAGCGTTCGGTCGTGCGCGAGAGAGACCAGCGTGTCCACGCCGCGTGCCGGTTCGAAGTGGGCCAGGCTCCCGGCCGAGCCCAGGCGTGTCCTGATGGGCAGGCCGGCGTCCGCGGCGAGGCGCGCGAGCAGGTCGGGGCCGCGTCCGTCGCCGATGACGGCCAGCAGCATGGCCGAGCGGATGCGGACGTCGGGTGGTGTGTCCGCGTTCTGCGCCAGGCTGCCGAGGGTGTCCGCGCTTCGTTCGTGGCCGATCCCGGCCAGCACGGAGACGGCCAGAGCGCGGTCCTGCGGCCGGAGCTTCCCGTCGCGGGCGAGGTCGTGCAGCAACTCCACACCGTGCTCGTCTCCGTGCTCCACCATGAAGCCGGCGGCATCCACCCGCGCTTCGTCATGAACCCGGACGTCGGTGGCCAGTCGGTGCAGCAGCGGCAGACCGCGGGGGTCGTCCGCGCCCGCCAGCCTGACCGCGGCCTGCACTCTCCAGATGCCGGTGGCCAGGCAGGGAACCTCGGCAAGTTCGGCCAGGATGTCCGCCGCGTACTCGCCGTCGAGCCATCCGAGGGCCTCGGCCGCGATCACCCGCTGGTTCCTCAGAGCCTTGGAGAGGTAGACCTCCGCCAGCCCGGGGTCCGTTTCCGGGTGCATGCGGTCCGGGTTCGCCCTGAGCTCCGCACGGCGCCTGTCGTCGTCCGTGATCCGGGCGAGAAGGGTGAGTGACCGCGCGGCGGCCCGGGTGACGGACTCGGGCAGTCCGGTTCCAAGACGGCTCTGTTCGGCCAGGAAGCGGCAGCCGAGCAGGTCGCGCCTGCCGGTGAGCCGCAGCAGCTTCTTCTCCACCTGGGAGGCGGAACCCGGTTCGGTGAGCAGCCTGTCCAGCAGGAAGCCGGTATACGACGCTTCCTTCTCGCCCGGCGGAGTCCAGAAGCGTTGACCCCAGCCGAACACGGTGACCGCCGGCACCGGCTTCCATGGCCGGTGCCGGGCCCACCGGTCCTCGAAGAGGCGGGTGGTCGACTCGGCGCGCATCTGCGGCGTCCGGGTGGCGTGGCGGGCGGCGCAGTATTCGAGGAACGTCTGGTGGAGGAACTCCAGCTCCCCGGCGCGCTGGGTGAGCATGCCGCTGCGGAGCACGGTCTCCTTGGGCGTCATGCCTTCCGGCCATGCACCGGGCCAGGAGCGCAGCAGGTCGGTCAGCGGCGCGTCCGCGTCCTGTTCGTCCCGGGGGGCCAGGCGGCGGGCCGCGAGGTGTCCGGCGATGTCGAGGGCGACTTCCCCGACGTCCGGGACGCCGGACGCGTCCTGTGCTCGTCGCTGCTGCTGCAGGATCAGCAGGGCCGCGTACTCGTCGTAGATCCCGCCCCGGGCGCGGGGCATTTCCCGGCGGTGGGCGTAGAGCTGGCACAGCAGCCCGGCGATCAGGGGGGTGCGGGCCAGCTCGGTCAGCTGCTCCCTGGCGGCCAGTTCGGTGATGAAGCGCTTCGTGAGTTCGGCCGGATCGGGGACGATCTCAGGCAGCGCCGTGAACCAGCTGTGGGCGACCTTCGCCAGCTCCTCGCGCTGGAAGGGCAGCAGGTCGAACCGGGGAACGTGGGCTCCGAGCCGGTCCAGTTCGCCCCGGGGCAGCGGACGGGTGGCCACGACGAAGCGGTAGAGGTCCGCACCGGGTCCGTGGGCGTGCACGGCGAGGTGGCGCAGCAGGCTCTGGCGGGTTTCGGCGCGGGGGATCTCGTCGAGGCCGTCGACCAGGACGAGCCAGGGCACACCGTCCCGGGGCGGCGTGGCGAAGAGGCCGGGCAGCTCCCGCTCGTACTCGCGGGCCACCGCCCGGGTCAAGGCGTCGGGCAGGCTGCCGCCGTGCAGGGCCTTGCCCCTCGTGATCAGCGCCTGTGCCGGGACGAGTACCGGAACGGGCAGTGCGGGGCCTTCTCCGCGCAGGCAGCGCCCGATGCCCTCGGCGAGCCAGGTCCGCAGCAGGCTGGACTTGCCCGCGCCGGGACCGGCCATGACCACACAGGTCCGGGTGCCGACCAGGATGTCGTCCGCGGGCACGATCGTGGCACTGGACACCGCCGGCGGGCGGTCCGCGTCCGCCGGGTGCGCCTCCTCGTCCAGGCAGCGGATCTGCCGGCGAAGATACACCGCGCTGAGGGCCGGTAATCCGTCGTCGACGACGCCGGCGTAGGGCTGGGCGTCGAGGGTCGGCTCAACCGTCCGCAGGTATGCGTCCAGTTGTCCGTGCGGCTGCTCCGCAACATGCGGGTGGTGGCTCTCGAACCGTGCGCCGGCTGCGTCCGGCGCGTCCGCTCCCGGCGGCCTGCCCTTCGTACCGTCGGCCGCGCCGGCCTGTGAAGCGCGCCGCATCGCCTGCTTCTGCAGCTTCAGCAGCGGCTCCGCGTCGGTCCCGAGGGCTGTCGCGAGCGCCATCACGGTTTCTGCGGTGGGCACGGTCCGCCCGTTCAGCGCCTGGCTGACCGTGGTACGCCCCAGCCCCGCCCGTATCGGTAGCTGCGTCGTCCTCGTCAGCCTGCTCTTCACCCGCAGGTGCTCCAGCCGTGCTTTCAGCTCGGCCAGGGGGTCCGGCGGACCTTGGTCCTCCTCCACCTGGCGACCCCCTTCACGGACGGCGCCGTCCCGTCCCTCTCGTACGGATGCGTTCATCTTGGTTCACCCGAACCGCGCTGAACGGCACTTCGGCCATCTTTCCTTCCGTCACCCACCTTCTCGGAAGGGCACGCCCCATGACCGGTTCGTCCACGCACCTGGTGTTCCTGATCCTTCTCCTGCTCGTCGCTCTTCTGCTCGCTCTGCTGACGGCCGTCACCGCCGCCCTGCTCGCCCGCTGGGACGGCTCCTCCCTGCCGGCTTCCCTGCTCCGTGCCGGAGTGGCCTTCGGTGGCACGCTCACGGTGCTCGCCGCGCTCATCGCGCTGCTGGTCCATGCGCTGCCGTAGGGCGCCGGCGCGGTGCGCTCCGTCGTCCGGGTCGTGGGCCCGGCCGGATGGCCACGCCGTCGTACGGCGGGCGCGCTTCAGGCGAGCCCGTGGGCGAGGGCGACGGCCACCGCGGCCGCGGCCAGTACCGCGGCCGCGAGGTGCGTGGGGCGGCGCGGCTTACGGGCGAGCTTCTCGGTGGTGACGATCCCGGTGAGCAGCACCATCCAGCCGAGCATCCCGCTCCCCCCACCGGACCCGTTCGCCACGGCCATCACGAGCATCAGCGCCCAGCACGAACGCAAACAGGCTCCGCCGTGGCGCAGCCCGAAGCGGCCGGCTCCCGCCACCGCGGGCCAGCCGCTCGGTGGCAGCGGCGAAGAGCGGTGGCAGTCCCGCAGCGCTCGCCGTTTGTGGACGGTCAGCTGCCACCCGGCCGCGAGCGCCAGCGTCGAGGCGAGTACGGCCTCGCCGGGCAACCGCGCCCACAGCGGTGCGATCCACAGCAGCAGTGCGCCGTATCCGATCCAGACGGCCAGGAAGACGGCGGCGAAGGTCGCCATCGCGCGCTGCCGTCGCCGGCGCAGACTGTTCGTGCCCACGTGCTCCAGCACGGGGACCGCCGCGGGCAGCATCATCGCGACGCTCATCAAGGTCCACATCGCCAGGTCCAGTGAGCCGGACGCCGCGGGGCCGGCCGGGGCCGGGCCTCCTGGTCCGGCGGCGCCGCCCGTTCCGTGGGTGTGGGCGGCGCCGCCGTGACCGTGCGGTCCCCCGGCCATGACGAGGGCGATCAGCACGATCCAGGAGGCCACGGCCACCAGCTCGAAGCCGAGGGAGACCCGGACGCGCAGCAACCGCCGCACACGCATCGTCCGCGCAGAGCCCGCCCGTTCCGTGCCCGCCTGCGTCATCAGGTGTAGCCGAGGCTGACGCGTCCGATCTGCACGGGCGGGTCGTCCTCTCCCTCCGGCTCGGTGAAGCCGAGCGGAAGGAAGGTCACGCGCACCTCACGGTCGTCCCAGGCGTTCTCCGCCTCCAGCCTGCGCACCAGTGGGGTGATCTCCACGGTCACCCGCAGACCGTGCGGGTGTTCGTCGCCGCGTGGATCCTGTGCCAGTTCGATGCCGAAGAACGGCAGGTTGCCGACTCGGTGACTCTCCGCCAGTTCGTCCGAGGCGCCCTCGGGGAGGTTGACGTAGATGCCGTACACGGTGTCGGGGCTCTCGTCGCCCTCGATGTCCTCGACGCTGAGGTACACCCTGCCCCGGGCCTGGGCTGCCATGGTGCCGAGGCCGGTGCCGAGCGACCGCATCGTCCGTTCGTCGATGGGTACTCCGACGCTCGCGGCGCGGCCGACGAGGCGTACGGGATGCCGTGACGCGCCGATCAGTTCCCTGCGCCCGGGCCGGGCCGGACCGGAGGGGTTCGGGTTGTCCATCGACATCTCGGGTACCGGGGGCGGGGGCGGGGGCAGGGGTGGGGTCGGCGTGGCGCCGGTGATCGCCACGTTCGACTCGTACGTGTACCCGAGCCGGCCGGCGATGTCCTCGATGCCGGCCCCGGTCAGGGGTTGCTCGGTCCCGTCGGCGTCGAAGAACAGGTACTCCTGGTCCGCCCAGCGCGGGTCCGCGGTCGGGTTGCTGTGCCCGGGGCGGCTCGACCATTCGAACCAGAGGCGGTCGATGTTGGCGTGGTGGAGCCAGAACACGGGATCCTGCGCGGCCGTGCGGGGGTTCTTCATGAGGCCGCCGAGGTGGTTGTGCACGGCGCCGTGCGGTGTGAGCTCGATCTGTCCGTGTCTGTTCCAGATGAAGTCGCCGTCCGGCGTGATGCCACCGCCGAACTCCGCCTCCCCGACGAACTGCGGACGTGCCAGCGCCGATGCCGGAGAGGTGATCTGGAAGGGCAGGGCCTGACCCAGATTCACCTTGTTGCCCCGCTGGGCGAAGAGCGGGTTGGCGCCTCCCTGCGCTTCGCGAAAGGCGGGCGGAATGCGGGCTTGCGTTCCGCCGGCGTCGTAGCCCCAGTACGGCAGGGCCCAGTCGGCCGGGCCGCCCAGGTCCACGACCGTCGCCCGGACGATCCGCTCGAAGAAGTAGAGGTACATGCGGTGCCACGGGAGGAAGAACCAGGACCCGTGCTGGCAGCCGTTCCACAGCGGCTTCGGTGGCGTCACGGTCGTCTTGTGCATGGCGGACTGGTAGAACCAGCTCGTGGGGTCCTCCGGGTCCCGGCCCTTCATCTCGGCGACGGCCGCGGCGTAGTGTGCGAGCGTCTGATCACCGTCCGGGAGAGTCCACACGTTCCTGCGCACGTGCAGCACCGCCATCGCGTCCGCCTTCCGTCACCCGCCATGGTCCGGTCGCCCGCATCGCCCTGCCGCCCGTTGCCCGGCGAGCAGGATCGCGAGCCGGAATCGGGAGAAAATTACCGAAACGACATGCTTGGCCGGGTGCGGCGCGCGGACGGCAGGGCCAGAGGGGGACGTCTCTTCCCCCTCGCACCGGCGCCCTGACGCGCTGACGCCCCGGCCGAATCGCCCTTCGGGGGGTGGGGTGAACCTGAACGGCCGGCGGAGCGAGGGCGGGACCCCGGTGCGGGCGCAGGCGTGCGCGCGGCCTTCAGGAAGCCGGCGGCGGGGCTCCTGGGGCTCCCGGGGCTTTGCGGTCACGGTCGTCGTTCGCCTCGCCGGCGGGCGTCTCGTCCTGCGCCGGGCCGATCCGGATCTCGAACCCGCCCGCGTACTTCTCGTGGCCCGCGATGACGGCCTCCTCCACCGCCTCCTCGGCGAGTTCGCCGCGGACGATCATCGGGTCCTGGCGGAGGTCCCGCAGGAGGGCCCAGCACATGCCGATCATCACCAGCACGAACGGGGCCGCGACCAGGATCGTCAGGTGTTGGAGGCCCGCGAGGGCATCGCCCTTGCCCTCACCGACGAGCAGCATCACGGCCGCGACACCACCGGTCACCACACCCCAGAAGACGACGACGAGCCGGGCGGGTTCGAAGGTGCCCCGCTGGGACAGGGTGCCCATCACGATCGAGGCCGCGTCGGCGCCCGAGACGAAGAAGATGCCGACGAGGACCATCACGAGCAGGCTCATCACACCGGCGATCGGGAACTCCTGGAGCACGCCGAAGAGCTGCGCCTCCGGGGTGGTCGCGCCTGCGAGCTCGCCCTGCTCCTTCAGGCGCATGGCGGTGCCGCCGAAGATGGCGAACCAGACGAGGCTCACGGTGCTGGGCACCAGGATGACGCCACCGACGAACTGACGGATCGTACGGCCCCGGCTGATGCGGGCGATGAACATGCCGACGAACGGGGTCCAGGAGATCCACCAGGCCCAGTAGAAGACCGTCCAGCTGCTCAGCCAGTCGGCGACGTCACCGCCGCCGGTGGAGGCTTCGGTGCGGCCGATCAGCTGGGGCAGTTCCTCGAAGTACGCGGCGAGGGAGGTGGGGATCAGGTCGAGGACCAGGATGGTGGGGCCGACGACGAACACGAAGACCGCGAGGACGACGGCCAGCACCATGTTGATGTTGGACAGCCACTGGATGCCCTTGTCCACTCCGGAGACGGCGGAGAAGACGAAGCAGACGGTCAGGACGCTGATGACGGCGACGAGCAGCCCCGTCCCGGCCCTGTCCAGCCACCCCACCTCGTGCATGCCGCTGCCGATCTGGAGCGCGCCGAGCCCCAGGGACGTGGCGGAGCCGAAGAGCGTGGCGAAGATCGCGAGGATGTCGATCACGCGGCCGGGTGCACCCTCGGCGCGCTTCTCCCCCAGGAGCGGGACGAAGACCGCGCTGATCGTCTGCCGTCGGCGGCGCCGGAACGTGCTGTACGCGATGGCCAGACCGACCACCGCGTAGATGGCCCACGGGTGCAGCGTCCAGTGGAAGAGGGTGGTGGCGAGCGCCGTCTGCATCCGGTCCGCCGAGTCGGCGGGGTCGGTGCCCGGGGGCGGGGTGGTGTAGTGCGCGAGGGGTTCGCTGACGCCGTAGAACATCAGGCCGATTCCCATGCCGGCGCTGAACATCATGGCGACCCAGGAGACGGTGCTGAACTCCGGCTTCTCGTGCTCCTGGCCCAGCTCGATCCGACCGTACCGGCTGATGGCCAGCCAGAGCGCGAAGACGACGAAGCCCGAGGCGGCCAGGACGAAGGCCCATCCGGCGTTGTGCATCAGGCCGTTCAGCAGGATGTCGGAGACGCTCTCCAGCGAGCCGGTGGCCGTGACGCCCCAGATGACGAAGCCCAAGGTCAGTACTGCTGTCACGCCGAAGACCACCCGGTCGGTGACGGGCGCCTCGTCCTCGTGGGGGTGGCGGCCGGGCAGGGCCGCCTTCACGGGCAGCCGCAGTCTTTGCCCCCGTTTGCGTTGCTCCTGAGACACAGGCGGCACCTTTCACGATCATGGCCTGATGGCTTCTGCTATCCCCTACCACCTCGCGCACACCTGTCCCGGCATCAACAGGCCACGATGGGTGCCTCTGTATGAGGTTGGGCCACACGGACCGCTCGGAGAGCCCTTGGTGCCGGCCGTCGGCTGCGGACACGGCTCGGGAGTGCGCGCCCGAAGGACCCGGCGGAGGGTCGGCACCGGCCCACGGCCAGCTCGGTGACACTCGCGTCGCGTTCCGCCGCGCGGGCACGGGCTACGCGTGTCCGACAGACGACACTGGACCCATGAGCGAGCACCGCTTCACCCTCGACGACACTGGCACCGACATGGCACCGGCCGCTGTCCGCCCATCCCGCTACCCGCACAGACTCCGGTACGAGAAGCCGGTGGCGGCGGCCCGGACGGGGCCCGAGGGGCAGACTCCGCACGCTCTGTCCGATCTCACGGTGGTGACCTGTGCCTGCGGCCTGGCCACCCCGCCGCTGCCGAACGACGACGCGCGACTCGCCTACGAGAGACACCGCAACGAGATCCGTGACGAACTGGCCGGAGTACCGGCGCCGTAACCGATCACGCCGGAGGGCCTGCGGCGCCGGGCCGCGCCGCGTGCCGCGGGGCCGGCCCCACGGCCGGCACCCCCTGGCCCCGCAACACCCCCGCGAGCAGCCGACACGACAACTCCCCACAGAACAACCGCCGGAAGACGCAACCCCGTCACACCACGGGCCCCACGCACCACCGCGCCCTATGATCGGCGGAACCGACCGGCACATCGCACAGCACCGGCCGCCGGACCCGGCACCACAGCACCGCCCGGTCCGGCAGAGCCCCCGGCGAACACCGGCACGGCACGACCTGCCGACCCCGCACCGCACCGCACGGCAGCACTGGCACCACCCCTGGCACGACCCGGCGCCTGCCGGAACACCAGAGAGGAACCCACGTGGAAACCGCACGGACCGCAACCCTGGTCGCCGCGACCATCAGCACCGGACTGATCAGCGGCCTCTTCTACGCCTTCAGCATCGCCGTCATGCCCGGCCTCGCCCGCGGCAGCGACAGAACCCTCGTCGAAACCATGCAGAACATCAACAAGGCCATCCTCAACGGCTGGTTCATACTCGCCTACCTCGGCGCGCCCGTCCTCACCACGGCCACCCTCGTGCTCCACGCCACCGGCTCCGACACCCGCGACAGCTTCCTCCCGCTCGCCGCCGCACTCGCCGCCTACGTCGCGAGCATGATCATCACCGCTCGGATCAACATCCCCCTCAACAACGCCCTCGAACAGGCCGGACCGGCCGAGCGCCTGGCAGACCCCACCACCACCCGCACCAGCTACGAAGCCCCCTGGAACAAGGCCAACACCTGGCGCACCCTCCTCACCACCCTCTCCCTCGCCCTCCTCTCCTACGCCCTCACCCTCCACTGACTCCCGGCACGCCCGTGGGCCTGGTGGGCGGCGAGGGCTGCGCGGCATGCCCTGCGGGCGAACTGCCCGGGCCGGCATCAGAGGAAGACGAGTTCGACGTCCTTCGCGATACAGAGCCGCAGGACGACCACCAGTCGCCGGGCCGCGTCGATGTGTATCCAAGGGATGTCGGCCTCGGTCTGCCAGTGGTCGACGATCTCCTCGAAACGGGGCAGGAGCGCAGCGCACTCGCTGGCTGACAGCTCGCCTCCGCCGTCATCGGGGCGATCGAGGAACGGTTCGAGCGAGGTGGTGACCTCGCTCCAGGGGCGCTCGCCGCCGAAGCCCCACATCCGGTCGAGGTCGAATCCCTCGGCTCGCGCCAACTGCCGCCGAAACGCGGCGAAGCCGCTGTACGACCAGTCCACGTCCGGACTGCTCGTGTCTCCGTCTCCCGGGAACAGGACCAGTCCCATGCCGCACTCCCTCAGATAGCCGTACGGGCAAGGGTTAGTCGGAACATGCTGCTTCACCGGCCTACGGTCCCACTGCGGACCCGGGCTGCCCACCCCCATCGGGCACCCGGCTTGCCTCTCTCAGCGTCCTGACACCCGCCCCGGCGAGGGGAGCGGCTTCCTCCCGGGCCTCCACCCGGCTGCCCCGGGCGGGACAGCACGGTCTCCGCCCGGGGCACCGGCAGCAGCGTGTCGCGCTCGGAGGGCCGGCCCCTGCCGGCCCCTCGCCGCGGCGGGTTCGAGGACAGCCCGACTGCGCTGTCGGCTCAGATGACGCCCTGCGCCAGCATCGCGTCCGCGACCCGCTCGAAGCCGGCGATGTTCGCGCCGGTGACGTAGTCGCCCGGGGCTCCGTACCGTTCCGCGGTCTCGTGCGCGACGGCGTGGATCGAGCGCATGATGGCGGCCAGCTCGTCCTCCACCTGCTGCGCGCTCCACGCCACCCGGGCGGCGTTCTGGCTCATCTCCAGGGCGCTGACCGCCACGCCGCCCGCGTTGGCGGCCTTGCCGGGCCCGAACGCGACCCCGGCCTCCTGCAGGATCCGTACGGCCTCGGGAGTGGTCGGCATGTTGGCGCCTTCGGAGACCGCCTTGACGCCGTTCGCGACGAGCGTGCGCGCGTCCTGCGCGTCGAGTTCGTTCTGCGTCGCGGAGGGGAAGGCCACGTCCGCGGGGACTTCCCAGACCCGCCCGCCGGGCACGAACCGGGCCGAGGATCCGCGCCGTGCCGCGTACTCGCTCACGCGCCCGCGCTCGACCTCCTTGACCTGCTTGAGGAGCGCGAGGTCGATGCCCTTGTCGTCGACGACGTAGCCCTGGGAGTCCGAGCAGGTCAGCGGGTTCGCGCCGAGCTGCTGGAGCTTCTCGACCGTGTACAGCGCGACGTTGCCCGAGCCGGAGACCACCGCGGTCAGCCCGTCCAGCGACTCGCCACGGACCTTCAGCATCTCGGCGGCGAAGAGCACGCTTCCGTAGCCGGTCGCCTGCGGCCGGATCGCGGAGCCGCCCCAGCCCTGCCCCTTGCCGGTCAGGACGCCGGCCTCCCAGCGGTTGGTGATGCGCCGGTACTGGCCGAAGAGGTAGCCGATCTCGCGGCCGCCGACGCCGATGTCCCCGGCGGGTACGTCGGTGTGCTCTCCGATGTGCCGGTGCAGTTCGGTCATGAAGGACTGGCAGAACCGCATGACCTCGGCGTCGGACTTGCCGTGCGGGTCGAAGTCGCTGCCGCCCTTGCCGCCGCCGATTCCGAGGCCGGTCAGGGCGTTCTTGAAGATCTGCTCGAAGCCGAGGAACTTCACCACGCCGATGTCCACCGACGGGTGGAAGCGCAGGCCCCCCTTGTACGGGCCGAGCGCGCTGTTGAACTCGACGCGGTAGCCGCGGTTGACCTGCACCCGGCCCCGGTCGTCCTGCCACGGGACACGGAAGACGATCTGCCGTTCGGGCTCGGTGAGGCGCTCCACCAGGGCCACCGCCGGGTCGGCGTACTCGGGCCGGGCGGTGAAGACGGGGGCCAGCGTCTCGAGGACCTCCCGTACCGCCTGGTGGAACTCGGGCTGTGCCGGATTGCGGCGCTCGATCTCGGCCCGCAGTGCTTCCAGCCTGTCCTTCGAGTCCTTCACGTGTGTCCCTCCAGGGAGTGCTCGTTGTGCAGTCGACGGCAGGTCCATGGTGTCCGCGGGTCCGCGAATACCGGTTGGATTCGAGTGCGGCACGCCCCGAACAGCCGGTTTCGGAAAATCAATTCCGGAGCGCGCCCCTCTTGCGGAGGCTACCTCGCACGGCGCTGGTCCGGGAAAGGCTTCTGCTCTGCGGACAAAAACGCCCGCGTCGTCCGGTGCGTTTCGCCCTTTCCGGCACACCCCGCCCTGCGGGTGGCCCCCGGCCAGGCGTGTCAGGCCCGGCGGGCCCCGCGGGCAGAATGCCGCCGCGTCGATACGCCCCGAATGCGTGGGATACCCCTTATCTTGCGTGAGGTAGGGCAGGCTGGTTGCCGCCATGAGCGTCAGCACGCGGCCGGCCCCGTCCGGCCTTCGACAGGCAGGAGCAGAGCCGTGGCGGAGAGCCCCGAGGTGTCCGACAGCCCCGCGCAGCCGCCCCCGCGCGACTGCGTGAACGAGCCGATCGCCGGGATCATGGCCGAGTTCGTGGGCGAGCGGATGGGTGACCGCCTCGCCCAGGGGCAGGCTCCCCTCCTGCGCCCGGTCTTCGTCAAGTTCCACGGGGCGGCCCGTGGCGTACTGACGGTCGCCCCGGATCTGCCCCCCGAGCTCCGCATCGGCTTCCTTCACGCCGCGGCGGAACAGGGCGGCCTGACCGCCTGGGTGCGCATCTCCAGCGACACCCAGCCGGAGCGCCCGGATCTGCGCAGGACCGTCGGATGGGGCATCAAACTGTTCGGGGTGCCCGGGCCGAAGCTGCTTCAGGACGACACCCGGGCCGACACGCAGGATCTCGTACTCCAGAACCACGACGTCTTCTTCGTCGACACGGCCCGGGACATGTGCGAGTTCCAGCTGGACCAGGCGGCGTACCAGCAGCGGCACCCCCTCACCCGGCAGATCCTCGCCGACATGCGCAAGCCCGTCGAGAGCACGCTGACCTCGACGTACTGGGGCGTGCTTCCGTACTCCTTCGGGCCGGACCGGCACGTGAAGTACAAGCTCGCCCCGGTCGGCTGCGCGGACGGGGACCCGCTGGCGGTGCCACCGGACGAGGACCCCTCCTTCTTGCGCGGGGACCTGCGCCACCGCCTGGCCGCCGGCCCGGCCGTCTTCGACCTGCTGCTGCAGTTCCGCACGGACCCGGACCGGATGCCGCTGGACCGGGCCACCGTGCGCTGGGACGAGGGCGAGAGCGCGCCCGTGAAGGTGGCGCGGCTGACCCTGCACCAGCAGGACACGGCCGCCCGCGGGCAGGAGGAGTACGGCGACAACCTCGCCTTCAACCCCTGGCACAGCCTGTCCGAGCACCAGCCCGTCGGCAGCATGGCCGAGGCCCGCAAGGTCGTCTACCACGCGTCGGCGGCCCTGCGGCGCGACACCAACGGCATTCCCGCGGCGGAACCCGGGCCCGCGCGGCCAGCGGCCACCGCACCACACGGACGCGACACCCGGATCGTGCGGGCCGCGGTGCACCCGGCGATCGGGGTGGCCCGGGTCGGCGACAGCGCGGAGGAGTTCTTCCTCGCCCCGGAGGTCGACGGGGCTCCCCCGCCGGCCACCGGCACGTACAAGGACGCGACGGGCGCGCTCAAGCGGCAGGCCGTCCGGTTCCGCGTGTACGGCTACAACGCCGCCGGTGAGGCGGTGGCCGAGCTGACGGCGGACAACGCCGACCTGCGCTGGACCGTGGAGGTGGCCAACAAGAAGGCCGCCTGGTACCAGTTCCAGCTCGCCCTGGACATCCCCGAGGCGGCCCAGGCGCCCGCGACCACGCTGCGCAACCTCGCCACGGTGCCCGCCGGGGAACGGGACCGGCTGGCCATCAGACCCGGGCCCCGCTCGGTCCGGGGACGCGACCGCGCGGGGAAGCCCGAGTACGCGTTCGACACGGGGACGTTCCTCGGGCATCCCGTCTACCTGGGCGAGCTGCGCACCGACGGCGCCGGCCGCCTGCTCTTCCTCGGCGGGCGCGGGGTGTCCGCCTCGTACCCCGCCGCCGAGGCGACGCACTTCGCCAACAACGACGGCTGGCACGACGACACCTGCGACGGCCCGGTCACCGCGCAGGTCCGTGTCGACGGCCGGAGCATCCCGGTCGATCCGGCATGGGTGGTGGTCGCTCCCCCGAACTTCGCACCGGAGCTGCAGTCGGTGCGCACGATGTACGACCTGATGCGCGACACGTTCGTGGCTGCGGGCATGCTGGCGCCTGTGGCCCGGGTCTCGTTCACCCACGACGTGCTGCCGGTGCTGCGGCGGCTCTGCGATCTGCAGTGGGTCAACCGCGGCATCGCGGCCCTGTTCGGCCACGGAGGGCGCGAGCACTTCCTGGACCCCGGGCGGCTGGCGGAGCTGGCCGGCCACGGCACCCGGCGCGACGAACTGCGCCGGCAGATCTGGGCGATGATGCGCGATCCCGAGCGCGACGGGCTCTCCCCCGTGCCCTGGCCGCCGATCTACGGCGACTCGATGAGCGTGCGGCCGGTCTCCGCGCGTCAGCACCTGGCGCTGTCCCCGTTGCAGTACGACATGCTGGCCCGGTGGGCCGCCGGGGACTTCGACGCCGACTACGATCCTGCCGCGCCGCCCGCGGCGCCCATGGCGCTCGACGG
Organism: Streptomyces venezuelae; assembly: GCF_008642275.1. Taxonomy (NCBI): domain Bacteria; kingdom Bacillati; phylum Actinomycetota; class Actinomycetes; order Kitasatosporales; family Streptomycetaceae; genus Streptomyces; species Streptomyces venezuelae. The sequence continues at coordinate 7,689,450 of NZ_CP029189.1, read as the reverse complement.
CCTGCCGCTCGCGGAGCGCCCGGCGGCCCTCGACCGGGCCGCCCTGTCGTACTGCCTGGCCGACGCCTTCCACCCCGGCTGTGAGCTCACCTGGCCGATGCGTCACGCCTCCCTGTACTCCGCGCCCTTCCGGGTGCGCCACCGGGACCCCGCCCGGCCCGAACCCGGTTACGGGTCCACGCTCACCCCGCAGACCGCTCTCGCCGTCGACGGTCCGCTGTACGGCCAGGTGCCGGGGGGTCTGACCCGCTGGATGGCGGTGCCCTGGCAGACCGACACCGCCCGCTGCCGCTCCGGCTACTACCTGGGTTTCGGGCCGCGGTACGACCCGTACCTGCCCACCTTCTGGCCGGCGCGGGTGCCCAACCACGTGCTGACGGAGGAGAACTACCGGACCGCCGTCGACCCGGCCGCCGGCCCGGAGGACCGCCGCACCGCCTTCGAGGACAGGGCGGTGTGGGACCGATGGCTGCCCTCCGACCGCATCGCCCAGATGAACGCCATGGTCAAGGACTTCGGCAAGCTCGGCATCGTCGCACGGCGGGAGGGACCCGGCTCCGGTGGCGCGGTGAGTCTCCCCGCGACCATGCTGGTGGAGTCCGAGGTGGGCTTCCATCCCGAGAAGGCTCCGCCGCCGCTGCGGAACCTGGTGTGCCTGCACGTGCCCGAGGCCGCCGACCCCGCGGTGCGGGAGGAGGCGGTGGCCGCCGCGATCGCCGCCGCCGACCGGCCCGACGAGGAGGTGCTGGCGGGGTACTTCGAGAAGGTCGCCCGCTTCCCGGAGATGCCGTGACCGGGCGGTCCCGCCCGGTTCCCCGCGCGGAGCGTTTCGAGGCCGTCGTGGCCGGGGGCGGCCCGGCGGGGGCCGTCGCCGCACTGGTACTGGCCCGGGCCGGCCGGCACGTCCTGCTGGTGGACGGGCGTCCGCCGGGTGCGCCCGCCGGCTCGTTCACGATCGGGGAGACCCTGCCGCCCGCGGCCCGGCCGCTGCTGGACGATCTGGGGCTCTGGGCCGCCTTCGCCGCCGACGGGCACCTGAGGTGTCCCGGTACCTACGCGTCCTGGGGATCGGCGCGGTTGCACGGCCACAGCCACCTGCTCGACCCGCACGGCCACGGCTGGCACCTCGACCGCGACCGGTTCGACGCCTTCCTGCGCGAGGCCGCGATGGCGGCGGGCGCGCTGATCCGGCGGGCCGTCGTCGTCGGCCACCGCCGCTCGGCCGGGGAGCAGCACCTGCTGGTGCGGGAGCGGAGCGGCACCGTGCGGGAGCTGCGGGCCGGCTGGGTCGTGGACGCCACCGGCCGACGCGCCCTCATCGGGCGCCGTCTGGCCCGGCGGCGCCGCCAGGACCGGCTCGTGGCCGCGTTCGTACGGCTCGGCGGGGCCGGGGCGGGCGGTTACCCCGGGGACCCGGAACTGCGTACCCTCGTCGAGGCGGTGCCCGAGGGCTGGTGGTACACGGCCAGGGTCCCCGCCGGGCGGGTCGTCGCCCATCTCACCGACGCCGATCTCGCCGCTGCCCGGCTGCGCACCGCGGAGGGGTTCCGCCGCGCGGCCTCGTGTACCCGGCACGTAGGGGAGCGCCTGAGCGGCTACGACCCGGCCGCGTCCCCGGCACCGCGCTGGACGGCCGCCCACGGGCTGCGGCTGTGCCCGCCGGCCGGGCCCGGATGGGTCGCCGCCGGGGACTCCGCGATCGCCTTCGACCCCCTGTCCTCCCAGGGCATCCTCACGGCCCTGCACACCGGGGCCCGGGCCGGCCGGGCCGTCGACCGGTGCCTGGCCGGCGACAGCGGCGCCCTCGCGTCCTACGTCTCGTTCCTGGACGGTGTCGCGGACGCCTACCACCGCCATCACGCCCGGTCCTACGCCGAGGAGCGACGGTGGCCGGCGTACCCCTTCTGGCGCCGCCGGAACGGGGCCGTACCGAACCGGAGGGCGGCGGGAGCCGATCCGGTGAGGGGTCCGGCGTGACTTTCGCCCGTTCCGTTCGTTGAGTCTTGCGGTCAGCGAAGTGTGTGAAGGCCCCGGGGCTTCCTCGGGGCCTTCACGCTGCGGGCTGCTGGTTCCGGATGCCGGGGCAGACCGCCCGGTACGAACGGCGGGCCGCCTAGGGCCGCTCGAAGAGCTGCAGCACCCCGCCGAACGAGAAGCACAGCGCACCGGTCAGGGTGCCCCAGTTGGCGATGCCGACGTTGACCAGGCTTCCGGTGGCGGGGCGGGTGAAGGCCGCCAGCGCCGAGACCATGAAGAGGACCGAACCGAGCTGGTTCACGGCCACCACCCACCATCCGAGGCTGCGGGAGCGCAGGCACGGCCAGGGCCGGTGGCAGATCTCGGCGAACGCGAGATGCCCCGAGACGAGGAACAGCACGCACCCGATCACGTCAGGGGTCCAGATCAGCCGGTTCACCTGCCGGACGCTGAGGCCTTCCAGAAAGGAGTCGAGCAGATTGACGCCGAACACGAGCGTCCCGGTGAACAGGACGAACGTGCTCAGCCAGTCCACCCGCATCGGCTCGTACCCCCACCAGCGCCAGCCGGCCGTGGCCTGGAAGCCGCCGTCCGGGGAGTGACGGGGCGCGTTCAGCACCTGGAGCACCGAGACGTAGCCCCCGGTGCTGAAGAACAGACCGCCTACGAGGTACACCCACGCGCTGACGAGCGGATCTCCCGAACCGAACTGCGAGACCGCGGCGCCGGCGGCGAACAGCGCCCCTCCGATGACGAACGCGCCGGAGGCGACGGCGTTGAGCCTGCGCAGACGGCGCAACGACCCGGGGCCGGCGGTCGAGACCCGGCCGACCGTGTCCCCCGGGCCCCGGACCGACAGCGTGCCGCGCCTGCGCGCCCGTCGCGAGTCCCAGACCACCGTCTCGCCCTCGGGGCGCCGCCAGGTACGCCGGGTGACGAACGGTCCCGCGCCCTCGGCGCTCTCCAGAGGCTGTCCCACGGTCCGACACTAGTGCCGGGGGCGGCACCCGGCCGGCAGCGAAACGGAGCGCCGCCGTGACCCGGGTGGTGGATGCCCGGGTGCCGGATGGGTGGTGAACCCGCACAGTGGGAGCTCAGGGCGACGCGACCGCCCGGAACGGAAGTGCGGCGCGTGGCCTCGGGTACGCCCGTGCACCTCGTACGGGTCGGGCTCGGGCGGATGGACACCGGTCCCGTACGTCGTGCCATGGAGCGCCCCGGCGCCGACGCGTGAGGATGCCCGCCATGACCCAGCCCGCCCAGCCCGCCCCGGCTCCCGAGCCGGGCCCGGCCGACCACGTCGTCGTCCTCTTCGGAGCCACGGGAGACCTGGCCCGGCGCAAACTGCTGCCGGGCCTGTTCCATCTCGCCAAGGCGGGGCTGATGCCGCGGCGCTACCGCATCGTCGGCTCGGCCCCGGCGGCCGAGGCCCTGAGCGACCAGGAGTTCCGGGCCCACGCACGGCAGGCGGTGGAGGAGTTCGGGCGCTCGCGCCCCGAGGGTCCCGCATGGCAGGAGTTCGAGTCCGCCCTGTCCTTCGGCGCGGCCGACCCACAGGCCCCGGAGCCGCTGGTGGCAGCGGTGCGCGCGGCCGAGGAGGCCGTCGGCGGCACTCCGCGACGGCTCTTCCATCTCGCGGTCCCGCCCGTCGCGTTCACCTCGATGGTCGAGCTCCTCGGTGCCACGGGCCTCGCCCAGGACGCCCGGGTCATCGTCGAGAAGCCCTTCGGGACCGACCTCGCGTCCGCCCGCGCGCTGAACGGGACCATCCACTCCGTGTTCGACGAGTCCCGCGTGTTCCGCATCGACCACTTCCTCGGCAAGGAGGCGGTGGACAACATCCTCGCCCTCCGGTTCGCCAACGGCCTTTTCGAGCCCCTCTGGAACCGCGAACACATCAGCCATGTGCAGATCGACGTTCCCGAGCAGATCGACATCCAGGGCCGCGCGCACTTCTTCGAGGGCACCGGGACCTTCCGGGACATGATCGTCACTCATCTCTTCCAGCTGCTCGGGTTCGTCGCGATGGAACCGCCGGTCGTGCTCGACGCGCAGTCGCTGCGGGACGAGCAGGTCAAGGTCTTCCGCAGCATGCGGCCGCTGGAGCCCGCGCACGTGGTCCGGGGGCAGTACACGGGCTACCGCGCCGAGCCCGGGGTCGACCCGGCCTCGGACACCGAGACCTTCGCCGCGGTACGCGTCGAGATCGACAACTGGCGCTGGGCCGGTGTCCCCTTCCTGCTGCGCTCGGGCAAGGCACTGGCCGAGGGCCGGCACGTCGTCACGCTGGGGCTGCGGGAGCCCGTCCTCGGCATGTTCCCGCTGAACGCGCGTGCGACGGCCGACGGCCGCAGCAACGAACTCGTCATCGACTTCGCCGATCCCGGCTCCATCACCGCCCGGTTCCTCGTCAAGGAGCCGGGGCCCTCCATGCGGCTGGCGGAGGCCGACATGGTCTTCGGCTACCAGAGCTCCTTCACCGCCGACAACTCCCTGGAGGGTTACGAGCACCTCCTCCTGGAGGCCATGCTCGGCGACCAGTCCTTCTTCACCCGGTCCGACGGCATCGAACGCCTGTGGGAGGTCTCCGCCCCGCTGCTGGACGCGCCCCCTCCCGTGGAGCCGTACGCCCCCGGAAGCTGGGGGCCCGACAGCATCGGCGCACTCGTCGCCCCGCACCGCTGGCACCTGCCCGACCAACAGTGATCCACGTCCTCCAGCGGGGACGGACGTGGTCACAGGGGCTGGAGCCGCCTGTGCAGGAGGCAGAACTCGTTGCCCTCGGGGTCGGTGAGGACGTGCCAGCTCTCGGTGCCGGTCTGGCCGATGTCGGCGGGCCTGGCGCCGAGGGCGAGGAGCCGCTCCAGCTCGGCGTCCTGGTCGCGGTCGGTGGGGTTGACGTCGATGTGCAGCCGGAGCTTGCCCGTCCGCGGGGTGCTGCTGCGGCTGAGGACGAGGGTGGGCTGCGGGCCGCCGAACCCGGCGTCGGGCGGCCCGATCTCGATGCTTCCGTCGTCCTCCCGGCCGAGTTCGACGTAGCCGAGGACCTCGCTCCAGAAGGCGGCGAGCCGGTCGGGGTCCGCGGCGTCGACGACCAGCTCACTGATGCGGCATGCCATGCCCGCCACTCTACGGAGCGGACGCGGGCGCCGGCCGTCGGCCACGCGGTCGGCCGCGTGTGCTTCGGGCGGGTTCCGGCCAGGGCAGGGCTGTGCACGGCTCCTGCGGGTGGCGGCGCTCTCGCCCCGCGGCGCGGACACCACGGCGCGGGGCGAGGGCCGGGAGCGCTGTTACCGCGAGGCCGCGTCCACGGGGTGGAAGTTGACGCGCTCGCGGACCACGGGGAAGCCGGCCTTGGCGAACTGCGCGGCCATGGGGAAGTTGCCCCGGTCCGTGGCTCCGGTGACGGCCTCGGCGCCGTGCTCCACCAGGAAGTGGGTGCACTCCGCGAGGAGGTCGAAGGCGTAGCCGTGGCCCCGGTGTTCCGGAACGACGCCGATGAAGCCGATCGTCGGCCCGGAGGGGTTGTGCGCCGGGATGTGGATGCCGGCCAGGTCGCCCTCGGGCGTACGGGCGGTCTGCCACCACTCCCGCGGGGACGGGCACCAGTGGAAGAAGTCGATCTCCTCCTGGGCGGCCTGGTCGAGACCGCCCTCCGCGATCGCCTTCAGCGAGTGGGCGTCGAGGGTGGCCGCGTGGATGCGGCGCAGGGCGTCGAAGAAGACCGCGTCGTCGGGTTCGGCACCGAAGACGAGGCGGCCGGGCCGTTCGGGGAGTCCGCGTTCCGGGGTCCAGCGGTAGAGGAAGCGTTCCACCAGGAGCTCGTAGCCGGCCGCCCGGGCGGCGGCGAAGCGCGTCTCGGTGGCGGCGGCGAGGTCGGGGCGGTCCCGCCAGTCGCCGGGGAGGTTGATCTCCAGCTCGACCTGCCAGGGGGCGGAGCGCAGGAGTGCGGCTCCCGCCTCCACCTCGCCCTCGGCGACGTCGAACCAGTTGACGTTGACGGGTTCCTTGTCGTCGGGGCCGCCCCACCAGGCGCCTCGGGCGACGACCGTGCCGTCGCGCAGGGCCACGCGCTTCCAGTCGGGGCGGTGCGTGGTGCGCTCGTGGGCGGCACGGGCGTTCAGTGGATCGGGGTGTGCGTCGAACAGTGCGGCGTCGCTCGCGTCGAGCGCACGGATGACCAGATCGGTCACGGGTTCCTCCGGGAGGTGTCCTGCGTGGAGCGCTCCCGGTCTCGGATCAGACGAACCACACCGGGGTAACGGGAAGGGAGCGCTGGATGGTTGTGAACTGCACGGCACTCGCCTCCTTCCGTTCGTCTCACGCGACGTGGTCCGAGCCGGACGATACTTGATCACCGACGGCCGCGTCCACGCATTTTCGCGGAGCCGAGGTGCTCGGCCCGGGCATGTGAAGATCGCCGGGTTGGCCACCGGACCGAGGAGGGGTGAATTGGCTGCCGTCGTGCTCGTTCACGGCCTGTACCACCGTCCTGAGCACTTCGCCGAGGTTGCGGAGCGCTTGCGGGCCCGGGGGACCGAGGTGGCCGTTCCCGAGCTCCACCGCGGTTCACTGCCCGCCGACACCGCCGAAGTCCAGGCTGCCGTCGACGCGTTGCGGGAGCCCGCGGTCGTACTCGGCCACTCCTACGGTGGTTCGGTGATCACCGGGGTGCGTGGAGCCGGGCACCTGGTGTACCTGGCGGCCTTCGTGCCGGACACGGGTGAGAGCGCGGCCGTTCTGGGCGGGGCGACCGAGCGGCTCAAGGAGGCGATCCGCCCCGAGCCCGACGGCTGGACCAGCCTGCGCCCCGACCTGGCCGCCGCCACCCTCTACGGCGACTGTCCCGGTCCCCTCGCCGCCCGGGCGGTCGGTCTGCTGCGTGCCCAAGCCCCCGGCTGCGGGCGGGGAGTTCCGGAGCGCCACAGCTGGAAGGACACTCCCGCCACCTATGTGGTCTGCGCCCGGGACCGGGCCGTCGACCCGGACCTGCAGCGCAGGATGGCCTCGCGCTGCCCCGACGTGCGCGAGTGGCAGACCGGCCACTCCCCCTTCGTAGGACGGCCCGGGCTCGTGGTCGGACTCCTTCGCGAACTGCTCGGATCCGCATCCCCGCAGGGTGGTTGCGGCTGAGTCGACGGGTGCCGGTGCCGGCGTCCGCTGGGCGATGCCCGCAGGACGTGATCCGCAATATGATGGCCCGTACGGCGTTGACCTGCGACTATCTGCAGATGCCTATCCTTGCCGACGATCTCGGCCACCTTTCCTACACCGTCACCGGCGAAGGTTCGCCCGTGGTGCTCGTGCACGCCGGTGTCGCCGACCACACGATGTGGGACGCGGTCGTGCCCGCCCTCGCGGAGCACCACACCGTCATCCGGTACGACCTGCGCGGGTTCGGCGAGTCCGCTCCCCCGGCCGGGCCGTTCCGTGAGACCGACGACCTGGGCCGGCTCCTGGACCACCTCGGCCACGAGAGCGTCCGGCTCGTCGGCGCGTCCTGGGGCGGGCGGGTGGCCGTGGAGTTCACCCTCGCCCACCCGGGCCGGGTCAACTCGCTGACGCTGCTCGCCCCGCCGTGGCCCGGGTACGACTGGTCGGCGGACATGGTGGCCTACGACGAGGCCGAGACGGCGGCGCTGGCCGCGGGCGACCTGGACGCAGCGGTCCGGGTGAACCTGGACATGTGGCTGCGCGGGCCCGGCCGCGGCTGGGAGGACGTCGCTCCTGGGCTGGCGGAGCAGCTCCGTACCCCGGTACGGACGTCGTTGGTGAACCAGGACACGGTCGGGGAGCACTCCCAGGGCGGCGCTGCGGGCGACGTCGCGGCGATCTCCGTTCCCACCCTGGTCGGGATCGGTCTGCTCGACGTCGCCGACTTCCAGGACATCGCCCGCCGGTACGCCGCCGCGATCCCCGGCGCCGCGCTGGTCGAGTTCCCGGCCGCGGCCCACCTCATCGCACTCGACGCGCCCGCCGAACTGGTCACGGCGCTCCGGTCGTTCCTCACCCGCTGACGTCGGCGCCCGGGCCGGCGGACCCGGCGGGCGGCAGGGGGCTCGTGGGCCTTCGGGGGCCCCGCAGGTACAGCGGGACCCTCCGGACGCCTGCCGGGTGCCTGCCGGATGTCTGCCGGATGTCTGCCGGACCGCGACGTGGTCGCGGTCCGGCCGCAGTCGCCGCGACCGCGGGAGGCCGACACCGACGCATGGTGGTGCCCGGAGCTGTCGGGGTTCGCGTTCGGGGACGTCGCCCGGGTGGGCTTCGGCGGGCGGTCCGAGCGGACCCTGCCGGAGTTCGCCGGACCGTACCGCTGACCGCCGCCGGCCCCCGGGCGGCCTCAGGCCCCGCCGGCCGGGGGTGCGGGTGCGGTGATCCGGCGGACGGACTCCACCACCGCCGCACGGTGCCCGGCGAGCCGCTCGGCGGCCCAGCCGGCGCCCTGCGCGCCCGCCGCCGGGCCGCCGACCGCTCCGAACCAGGCCTGTGACAGGCCCATGACCAGTGTCAGCACGTCCGCCGCGGACACCCCGGCGGCGATCCGGCCCGCTTCCTGGGCCCGCCGAACCGCCGCGATCTTGCCCTCGTAGGACTCGGTCTCCGCGTCCGTGGAGCCCGGTCGCTCCAGTTGCTTCCACAGCACGAGGCGCATCAGCTCCGGCCGCTCGACGAGGTGGTCGAAGACCGCTCCCGCGTAACCGGGCAGGTCGTCGGCGTCGAAGGGGACGGACTCCGATCCCGTCGCGAGGGCCCGCTGGAGCACGGCGTCGAAGAGCTGCTCCTTGTTGCCGTAGTAGACGTAGATGAGCCGCTTGTTCGCCTGCGCCGTCTCGGCGATGCGGTCGACGCGCGCGCCCGCGATGCCGTACGTCGCGAACTCGGTGAAGGCCGCGTCGAGCAGGCGCGCCTTCGTCGCGTTGGAATCCCGTGCCATGAGCACGAGCCTAGCAAGTAACTATCCAGTTATTGACAAATGCGGCCGCCGCGTCGCAGACTCGAACTATCCAGTTAGTTACCTACTTGCAAGGAGCACACCATGGAGATCCGCGCACTGGGCGGCCAGGGACTGCAGGTCGGCGCCGAGGGCCTCGGCCTGATGGGCATGAGCGCCCACTACGGAGCCACCGACGAGACCGAAGCCCTCGCCACCATCGACCGCGCCCTGGAGCTGGGCGTCACCCTCCTCGACACCGCCGAGGGCTACGGCCCCTTCCGCAACGAGCAGCTCCTCGGCAAGGCACTGGCCGGCCGCCGCGCGGCGGCCGTCGTCGCCACGAAGACCGGGGTGGAGTTCACCGACGACGGCGCCTTCGTCGGACACAACGGGACCCCCGACTACATCCGCCGCTCGGCCGACCGCTCCCTGCGCCACCTGGGCACCGACCACATCGACCTCTACTACCTGCACCGCGTCGACCCGGACGTGCCGATCGAGGAGACGGTGGGCGCCCTCGCCGAGCTGGTCCAGGCCGGCAAGGTCCGTCACATCGGGCTGTGCGAGGTCTCCCCCACCACGATCGCCCGCGCCCACGCCGTGCACCCGCTGGCCGCCGTACAGACCGAGTACAGCCTCTTCGAGCGCGGCATCGAACACGACGGCGTGCTCGACACCCTCCGCGAGCTCGGCATCGGGCTCGTCGCCTACTCCCCGCTCGGACGCGGATTCCTCTCCGGTGCCATCACCAGCCCGGACGACTTCGCCGCCGACGACTTCCGCCGCACCGACCCGCGGTTCCAGGGCGAGAACTTCCACCGCAACCTCGCCGTCGTGGACCAGGTGCGCCGGCTCGCCTCCGAGAAGGGCGTGACCCCCTCGCAGCTCGCCCTGGCGTGGACCCTCCAGCAGGGCGCCGTCCCCATCCCGGGCACCAAGCGCCGCAGCTACCTGGAGGAGAACATCGCCGCCACCGCCGTGACGATCACCCCGGCGGAGCTGGCCGCCATCGACGCCGTGGCGCCGTACGGCGTGGCCTCCGGTGACCGCTACGCACCCGAGCTGATGGCCTCCCTGAACGGCTGATCGGCTGATCTTGTTAGGGTGCGGGCACCGGCCGGGGGCGGCGCCGCAGACGATGAAGGGGGCAAGCAGTGACCGCGACGGTCGGACTCTCGCAGACCGACCGGTCGACGGTGCGCTTCCACCTCACCTGCCTGGCGGCCCTGCTCCCCTACCACCAGCGCCCCGCCGCCCTTCAGGCCTGGCTCGGCGTCGACCCCGCCCTGTTCCACATGGGGTTCGACCCGCCCACCCCCGTCACCGAGGCCGTCCTGAACCTGGGCGGCGCCCGGCTGCAGGCCGCCCTCGCGGGCGCCGTCCGCGGCCATGACACCCAGCGGTCCCTGCTCGCGCTGGACGTCCCCGTGGTCGACACCGCACTGCGGAACAACCACCAGCTCGACTACGAGACCTCGCGCCTGCTGCGGCTGCGGAACCCGGCGGCCACCGCCCTGGGACGCGGTTACCAGCGGCGCCACCACCACCGCGCGCTCCTGTCGGGGGACCCGGACCTCGCGGCGGCCGCGCTCGTCGAAGGCCGCGGCGAGCACCCGGCGACCACCCGCGCCACCGCCTGGGCGACCGTACGCGCCCACGGTGGAACGGCCCGGGTGCGCGAGGTGGTGGCCGCCCTGCCCGGCCACGAGGATCCCGTCGACGCCGACGTCGTCGCGGCCTGCGCCCAGGCGGATCCGCAGCCCTACCTCGACACGGCCGGCGAACGCCACCTGGGCACCGGCGCACTGCTGACGGCCCTGCGGGCCGCTCACCGCAGTGACCTCGCTCCCTGGCGGGTCCGCCGCGCGATGGAGCGGGTCCTCGCCGAGCCCTACCGGATCGACTGGGCGCTGGTCGCGGCGGCCCGGCTCGGCCGCCGGCTGCCGCGCACGGCCGTGGAGGCACTGCTCCTGCGGCCCGACTGCCCGCCGGAGGTGGCGGTCGTCCTGCGCACCGGGCAGCCGCCCCGGCCCGGCCGCCCGCTGCCGCCGCCGGCGCGCGGGCCGGCGCCCCGCACGGCGTACCGGCCGCCGCCGTCCGCCTGGGTGCCCGAGTGGAGGCCGCCCGGCGACACCGGACCGTTCGGGGACGGCGCCGAGTCGGCCCGCCGGGCCCTGCGGACCCTGCGCGTCGCCTTCGACACCCGCGAGGACCCGGCCGCCGCCACCCTCGACCACCTCTCCGCGGTCATCGAACGCGGGCAGCTGCCGGCGTCCGAGGCGGTGCGGCTGATGCGGCCGGCGGACGTGCTGACCTCCTGGGTCGGACAGGGTTCCGGCTGGCACTCGGTCCAGCACGCCGCCTGGAGCGGCCGCGCGGCCCTGCACGTGCACACGGCCGCGCTGCTGGCCCGCTGGTCCGCCGGCGGCGTGCCCGCCGAACGGTGGGCCGCGTTCCACCCCCGGCTCTGGCGCTACCCGGGCACGCTGCCCGAGCTGCTGTCCGAGGTGTCGGCCGCCGTACCGGACCCGCCGGACGCCGCGGACGGCCCGGGCGGGCTCACAGCATGACGTGCTTGACCTGCGTGTAGTCGAGCAGGCCGGCCATCGAGAGGTCACTGCCGTACCCCGAGTGCTTGACCCCGCCGTGGGGCATCTCGGAAACGGTGGTGCCGTGGGTGTTCACCCAGACGATTCCGGCGTGCAGGGCCCGGGTCGCGCGCATGGCGCGGTCGTGGTCCCTCGTCCACACACTGGCGGCGAGGCCGTGGCGGACGTCGTTGGCCAGGCGCAGGGCCTGCGCCTCGTCCGCGAAGGGCTGCACGGTCACGACGGGGCCGAAGATCTCCTCCTGCACGATCTCGTCGCCCTGGTGCACCCCGGCGACGACGGTGGGTTCGTGGAAGAAGCCGGGCCGTGCGAGGCGGGACCCGCCGGTGACGAGGTCGGCGCGGCGCGGCAGCCGGTCGAGCAGGGACCGTACGGAGGCCAGCTGGGCCGCGTTGTTCAGCGGGCCGAAATCGGCGTCCGGCTCGTCCGGGGCACCCGCGCGCAGTCTGCCCGCCTCGGCCGCGAAGGCCGCGAGGAACGCGTCGTGCACCCGCTGGTGGACCAGCAGCCGGGTGGGCGCGGTGCAGTCCTGGCCCGCGTTGTAGTAGGCGACCGCGGCGAGCGCGGCCGCGGTCGCGTCGACGTCCACGTCGTCGTGGACGAGCACCGGGGCGTTTCCCCCGAGCTCCAGGTGGACCCGTTTGAGGTCGGCGGCCGCGGCGGCGGCGATCTCCCGGCCGGCGCGCACGCTTCCCGTCACCGCGACGAGGGCGACCTTGGGGTGGGCGGTGAGGGCGCGGCCGGTGTCGCGGTCGCCGCAGACCACGTTGAGCACACCCGGCGGCAGGTGCTCGGCGGCGACGCGGGCCAGCAGCGCGGTGGACGAGGGGGTGGTGTCGGCGGGCTTGAGCACGGTCGTGTTGCCCGCGGCGACGGCCGGGGCGATCTTCCACACCGCCATCATCAGCGGGTAGTTCCACGGGGTGATCTGGGCGCAGACCCCGACCGGTTCGCGCCGCAGGAGGGAGGTGCGGCCTTCGGTGTACTCCGCAGCCGCGAGGCCCGGCAGGTTGCGCGCGGCTCCCGCGAAGAAGCGGAGGCTGTCGACGATCGCCGGCAGTTCCTCGGTCCGGAACTGCCGGGGCGGCTTGCCGGTGTCGCCGGCCTCGGCGGCCACGAAGGCCTCCGCGTGCTGCTCGACGGCGTCGGCGATGCCGAGCAGGGCGCGCTGGCGGACCGCCGGTGTGGTCGTCGACCAGTGCGCGTACGCGGCTGCGGCGGCCGCGCAGGCGGCGTCCGTGTCGGCCCGGCGCGAGAGCGGGGCGTGGCCGCGTACCCGGCCGGTGGCGGGGTCGACCAGTTCCATGGTCTCGCCTGCGGCGGCGGGCCGGTCCACGCCCGCCACGTGGTTGAGCACCGGTTCAGCCACGGCGCAGCACCTCCCCGGCTGCGGCGCGTCCGGTGCGTACCGCACCTTCCATGTAGCCGGCCACCCACTGGTCGGATCCGCAGACGTAGAAGGGTGGTTCGTGGGTGCCGTGGAGGGGGCCGACGGCCATGACGTCGCCGGGGGTCCACTGGGTGACGTACCCCTGGGTCCACGGGTCGGTGCCCCACGTCCGGACGTAGGTGGCGAGCGGCCGGTACGCCTCGTCGCCGTAGAGGCGGGCGATGTCGGCGAGGAGTTCACGGGTGCGCAGCGGTGCGGGTGCGCCCAGCAGGACACCGAGCCGCTCGGGTGGCACGAGGGCGGAGAGGATGCCGTCGCTCTGCGGCCAGGTGCTGCCGAGGACCCCTTCGCATTCGGAGAGGCCGCTCTGGCCGAGGTCCCGCCAGAACGGCCGGTCGTAGGCGGCGACGAACTTCGCCGCGAGAGCCTGGCGCTGGCGGTGCAGGGAGGCGATCCGCCCGTCGGAGACGCCCGTGAGGCAGACCTGGCGGAGCGGGCCGACGGGCAGGGCGCTGACGACGGCGCCGGCGGTGAGGGTCTCGCCGCCGGCCAGCCGTACGGAGCAGGGGCCGGTCCGGCGGACCGTGACGGCCTCGACGGGCGCGCCGGTGCGGACACGTCCGCCGAGGGCCGCGGCCATGCGCAGGGCCACCGTGGCGGAGCCCTCGGCGACCCGCAGGCCCTCCCACGCCTCGTAGTCGTAGGCCTCGGCGCCGGGGACGGAGGCGTGCTTGCGCAGGGCGGCGAGCAGGGACGTACGCTCGTACGATCCGTCGGCGAGGGCGAGCTGGCCGATCTCCCAGAGGCGAACGACGGCAGGGGTGGCGCCCTCGGCGCGCAGCCAGTCGCCGACGGAGGACCGGTCGAGGGCCGTCGCGTCGGGGTGGGACCAGGGGTCGGCCGGGTCCACGGTCCGTGCGAGGGCGCAGTAGGCGGCGGTGACCTTCTGGTGGCAGGCGTCGTCGCCGGGGCCGAACCAGTGGGGCGGATCTCCGGCGGAAACCCCTTCGGGCGTGGCGCGGGTGAGGGCGCCGGGCTCGGCGACGTAGCTCGGGACCAGGGTGAGGCCGAGTTCGGCCGCGAGGGCCAGGTAGGCGGTGTGGGCGCGGCCGACGACCTCGCCGCCGAGCTGGACCAGCCGGCCGTCGGGGAGTCCGGTCTGCTCGACGCGCCCGCCGACCCGGTCCCGGGCCTCGACGACGAGGACGTCGGCTCCGCCGGCGGCGAGGTCGCGTGCCGCGGCGAGGCCGGCCAGGCCGGCGCCGAGCACGATGACGTCGTGGTTCATGGGGTGTCCTTCGGTCGGGGCGGCTTCAGTCCAGGACGAGGCAGTGTTCGGGCTTCCAGCCGATCTCGACGCGCTCGCCGCCGCTCCAGCGGTCCTCCCTGCGGGAGCGGACCGTGTTCTGCTCCAGTACGGACACCGTGACGCCGGGGGCCAGTTCGATGAGGTACGTGGTGGTCGGGCCGCAGTAGACGGTCTCGCGGACGACGCCCGCGGCGCGGGCCATGTCCGGCTCCAGGTCGGACAGCCAGATCTTCTCGGGGCGGATCGACAGGTTCACCCGGCTGCCCTCGGGGACGGACGGACGCGGTCCGACGGGCAGTTCGGGGCCGTCGTCGAGAACGACCCGGCCGGCGCGGTAGGTGCCGGGGACCAGGTTGGAGGTGCCCATGAAGGAGGCGGTGAAGCTGCTGGTGGGGCGCTCGTAGACGTCCTCGGGCGTGCCGCACTGCTCGACGCGGCCCTCGTTCATGACGGCGAGGCGGTCGGACATGGTCAGGGCCTCGTCCTGGTCGTGGGTGACGAAGACGAAGGTGATGCCGACCTCGCGCTGGATCTGCTTGAGCTCGACCTGCATGTGGCGGCGCAGTTTGAGGTCGAGGGCGGCCAGCGGTTCGTCGAGGAGCAGGACCTGGGGCCGGTTGACGAGGGCGCGGGCGAGGGCGACGCGCTGCTTCTGGCCTCCGGAGAGGGTGGCGGGCTTGCGGTTCGCGAGGTGGCCGAGCTGGACGAGGTCGAGCATCTCCGAGACCCGTTCGCGGATCTCGGCGCGGCCGACGCCCTTGCGCTTGAGGCCGAAGGCCACGTTGTCGGCGAGGGAGAGGTGGTCGAAGAGGGCGTAGCTCTGGAAGACGGTGTTGACGTTGCGCTTGTCGGGCGGCAGGCCGGTGACGTCCTGGCCGTCGAGCAGGACGCTGCCCGTGGTGGGGTCGGAGAAGCCGCCGATCATCCGCAGGAGGCTGGTCTTGCCGCAGCCGGAGGGGCCGAGGAGGGAGAAGAACTCGCCGGGGGCGATGTCGAGTTCGACGTCGCGCACCGCGTAGGTGCCGCCCGCGGCGGGGTACTGCTTGCTGACGTGGTCGAGCCGGACCGCGGGGGTCGGGTGGATGGGCGTCGGGGTCATGGGGGTCTGGGTCTTGGGCGTCGGGGTGGGGGTCGGGTGCTCGGGTGTCGCGGGCATGGGTGTCACTTCCCGGAGAGCAGGTCGAGGCCGCCTTTGCGCCCGAAGAGGCGCGGGATGGCGAGTGCGAGGAGGATGAGGCCGATGGAGCCGGCCAGCATCAGGGTGCCGACGGCGTTGATGGTGGGCTGCACGCCGAACCTGATCGCCGAGTAGATGCGTACGGACAGCGGTTGCGGGTCGACGCCGGTGGTGAAGTAGGCGAGGACGAAGTCGTCGAAGACGAGGGCGAAGATCAGCACCGCGGACGCCAGGATGCTGGGCAGCAGCGCGGGCAGCGTCACCAGGCGCAGTGCCTGTCCGCGGGTGGCGCCGAGGTCCATGGCGGCCTCCTCGACCTCCGGGTTGAGGGAGGCGATGCGCGAGCGCAGGATGACCGTCACGTAGGAGATGGAGAAGGTGATCTCGGCGAGCATCACGGTGGTGGTGGAGAGGGTGATGCCGAGGCCCTTGAAGAGGAGCATCGCGGCCACGCCGGTGACGATCTCCGGGGTGATCAGCGGGACGAGCATGATCAGGCCGGCGAAGGAGCCGAGGCGGCTGCGGCTGCGTACGAGGCCCAGGGCCAGGGCCACCCCGAGGACGAGCGAGCCGGCCATGGCGACCAGGGACACGCGCAGGCTCATGCCGAGCGAGTCGAGGAGTACCTCGTCGTGGAGCAGGGCCGTGTACCAGCGCAGGCTGACGCCGTCCAGGACGGTGAGGGACTTCTGGGAGTTGAAGGAGAACAGGACGACGACGCCCACGGGGAGGTAGAGGAGCGCGAAGAAGAGGGCGGTGACGGCGAGGGCGAAGCGGGGGCGGCGCTCGGCTCCCCGCCGACGGCGTCGCCGGGTCCGCGAACCGTGCCGGGGGACGCCGCCCTCCGGCCCGCTCGGGGTCTCCCGGGGGCTCGGGGCCGGCAGCTCGCTCGGACGCGGCTGGGTGCTGGGACGCGGCTGGGTGCTCATCGGGCGGCCTCCGCCTCGTCCTTGCGGGTACGGCGCAGGTAGCCGAGCATCCCGAGGAACAGGACCGCCATCAGCAGCATGGTGAGGGCCGAGCCGAGGGGCCAGTTCTGGCCCTGGAAGAACTTGTCCTGGATCAGGTTGCCGATCATGATCTGGTCGGGACCTCCCATGAGCTGGGCGCTGACGAAGTCGCCCATGGCGGGCAGGAAGACGAGGACGCAGCCGGCGGCCGCTCCCTGCCGGGTGGCGGGGACGGTGACGAAGAGGAAGGTCCGCAGGGGGCCTCCGTAGAGGTCGCGGCCGGCCTCGATGAGCGAGGTGTCCATGCGCTCCATCGCCGCGTACAGCGGGATGATCATGAATACGACGAAGCCGTAGACGAGTCCGGCTATCACTCCCACACCGGTCTGGAGGATCTTGGTGCCGTCGTCGGCGAGCCCGATGGCGCGCAGGGCCTTCAGCAGCGGGCCGTCGTCGGAGAGGACGACGGACCAGCCGTACATCCGGACCAGGTAGTTGGCGAAGAACGGAACGACGATCGCGGCGATCAGCAGGTTCTTGAACCGGCCCCCGCACAGGGCGATGGCGTAGGCGACGGGGTAGGCCACGGCCAGGCAGATCAGGCAGGTGATCAGCGCGTAGCCGAGGGACCGCAGCAGGACGGTGCTGTAGGCCGGGTCGGCCAGTGCGGTGAGGTTGGCGAAGTTCAGTCCGAAGCGCGGGTTGCCGAGCGGGTCGGTGGTGCCGAGCGCGAGGGTGGCGACGAGGAGGAGGGAGACGACCAGGAAGCCGGTCATCCAGAGGGTGCCGGGGAGCAGGAGCCAGGTCCACAGGCGGGGCTGGCGCTTCCGGGCGCGGGTGCCGGGCGTGGCCCCGGGGCGCGTCCGGTCCTGGGGCGGCGCCGGCTCGGCCGGGTCGTCGGGCGGCCGGACCGCGGTCCCGGTGCGGTTGTTTCGCGTCGCCATGTCAGCCGGCTTTCACGTCGGTCCAGGCGGCGTCGCGGGCCCGTTCGGTCCCCGCGTCGCCGTTGCGGAAGAAGAGGTCGGCCGCCAGGTCGTCGGCGGTCACCAGGCACTGCGGGAACGGCTCGACGAGCGCGGCGTAGGTGTCCTCGGTGCCGCGCACCGGCATCGGGTAGCCGATGTACTCGATGTTCTTCTTCACGTTCTCCGGGCGGAGCATGTAGTCGATGAAGAGCATCGCGGTGCCGGGGTGCTGCGCGTTGGCGGGTATCGCGTAGCAGTCGGAGTTGACGGGGGCGCCTTCGCGGGCGACCTCGAAGCCGAAGACGGACGGGTCCTCGGCCTGGGCGAGCATGGCGGCCATGTCTCCGCTCCACGCCTGGGTCATGTCGGCGTTGCCGTTGAGGAGGTTGTTGTAGCTGTCGCTGGAGAAGCCGCGCAGGCGGGGGCGGAGCGAGCGCAGGGTGTCGGTGACGCGGGCGAGGTCGCCCTGGTCGCCGGTGGTGAGGCCGAGGCCGAGCTTGAGCGCGCCGAGGCCGAGCACCTCGTCGCGGTCGTCGAGGACGAAGACCTTGCCCTTGGCCTGGTCGTTCCACAGGTCGTCCCAGGAGCCGGTGAGGTCGCCGAGCCGGTCCCGGCGCCAGCCGATGCCCGTCTTGTACATGGTGAAGGGGACGGTGTGCGCCGAGCGGGGGTCGTACCAGGGGTCGGCGAAGTAGCCGTAGCCGCCGAACACGGCCTCGGCGCCGCGCAGCCGGGAATGGTCGATCTTGCGGAGCCGTCCGCCGGCGGCGAGGCGCTCGGCCCATTTCGCGGTGGGGAAGATGATGTCGTAGCGGTTGCCGGCGTTGAGTTTGGCGGCCATGCCCTCCATGGAGTCGTAGTTCGACTGGACGACCTTGACGCCGTACTCCTTCTGGAAACCTTCGAAGACCGTGGGGTCGACGAAGTCCGCCCAGTTGAAGTAGACGAGGTCGCCGTCGACCTTGACGTCGATGGGTGCGTCCGCGATCGCCTTGCCGGCCGGGTCGTCGGCGGTGGCGAAGCCGCAGCCGGCGGCGGTGAGGGCGAGGGCGGCGGCGGTGCCGGCGCGGAGGAACGAGCGTCTGGTCGGGGGGAGTGCCTCGGGGGACATGGGGTCCTCTCCGTAGGGGCCGCAGGGGGACGGCGGGAACGAGCGGTACGTGGGGGCTCGGTCGTGCGGCGGGCGGGGCGCGGGGGCGGGGCGCCGCGTTGCGTTGCGTTGTGTGCGTTGCGTTGTGTGCGGTGCGGTGGTGCGGTGTGGGTGACGCGGGGGTGCGGTGGTGGCGGGGCGGGGGCCTCAGCCCTCGGGGTCGTCCAGATCGGCCCGGACGCGCCCGGCGAACCAGCCGACCGCCGACTCCCGGCGGGACAGCGGGCCGGGTTCGAAGCCGGGGGTGGAGAGCCCCTTCTGCACGCGGGCGACGAGTTCGGCGTCCTCGTCGTTGGTGATCCAGCCGATGTGGATGTTCAGGCGCCGGGCGAGACGGGTGCGCCAGCTGGTGCCGCGGCGGGTGTAGAACGCACCGGGTACGGCCACGCGGTCCACCGCCGTGGGGATCGCGGTCCAGGCCAGTACGTGGTCGGGGTAGAAGTCGATGAGGGTGTTCGGGTAGATGACCGCGTACCGCCAGACCCGGCGGTCGGCCTCGCGGAGGCCCGGCATCGGGGCGGCGATGCGCTGGTAGAGGCGCTCGGCCCAGTTCGAGGACGGCTTGTCGCGCAAGGGCGAGGCGAAGAGCGCGTAGGACTCCTCGATGTCGCAGGTGTAGCCCTGGTAGTCGAGCAGCCGCATCAGGCCGGGGTGGGCGACCGGGACGTGGTAGCCCTCCAGGTAGTTGTCGACCGCGACCTTCCAGTTGGCCTCCTGCACCTCGGCGGCTGCCAGGTCGTGGATACGGGCTCGGCCGATGGGCACCAGGTCGGCTCCGGCGTAGTGGCCGACCGCTTCCGCGAGGCCCGCACAGCTTTCGGCCAGCGGTACGGCGCCGGGGTCGAGGTTGACGAAGACGAAGCCGAGGAAGGACTCGACGCGGGCCGGGAAGAGGCCGAGCTTCGGCTTGTCGAGGCAGGGGATCTGGCGGGCCTCCGGGGCGCCGACCAGGCTCCCGTCGAGCCGGTACGTCCAGCCGTGGTAGGGGCAGCGGATCGCCTTGCCGTCCGGCTCGGGGGCGGTGACCAGGCGGGTTCCGCGGTGGCGGCAGACGTTGAGGTGGGCGGCGAGGCCGCCGTCCTCGGTGCGGACCACCAGGACCTCGCGGTCGGCGACCGTGGCGGCGAGCCGCGCTCCCGGATTCGGCAGGTCGGACTCGTGGCAGACGAGCTGCCAGGACCGGCCGAAGACGTGCCGGGTCTCCGCGGCCGCGGTCTCGGGGTCGGTGTAGTAGCGGGCCGGGAGCGCCGGCCCGGGGGTGTCGGGGGCGGGGGTCTGCCGGGCGGCGGGCTCGGGCGCCGCGGGCTCGGGCGCCGGCGGCTGGGGAGCGAGGGTGTCGGGGGCGGCGGCGCCGCCCGGCGGTCCGGTCCGGTCGGTCGGGTCGGTCCGGTCGGTCCGGTCGGATCCGGCGGTGGCGTCCGAGCGGACGGTGCGGCCTGTCGGTGATTCGGGAGCTCTTGAGTGCATCGGTGACTCCTCCGTGCCGACGGGCGGCGCTCGGTGTCGGCGTTCGATGGCGAGGCAGGACGAGGCAAGGCGGTCCAGCGGCGGACAGGCGGTAGGGGCGGGGAAGCCGGAACCAGGCTGACCGATTGGACAGCCACATTGCTGGCTCATTTCCACCGGGTCAAGACTTGTTCACTGACCGATCGGTCAGCTAGCGTGATTCTTGCCTGACCGATCGGTCAGCAAACGTGCTTTCCTGTCGCCCCACGGCCCTCCTCCGCATTCGTCCTGTTCAGCAGCGCGGACGTAGCCGTGCGGCCCGCCCGGTCCGCCCGGGCCCGCACCCTCGATCCCCTCCGATTCCCCGCCCGCGGCCCCCGCCGGGCGGCGGGCCGGCGGCGGTTCCCACCTCCCGGAGGCACGCATGAGCGGTCGTCGGCGTCTGGACTGGCTCGGGCTCACCCCCGAACCGGAACGAGAACTCCCCACGGCGGTGGCCGCCCTGCGCGCCTCGTCGCACGGTGCCTGCGCCCAGCCACCACCGCATGACCTGGCGGCCGAGGAGCGGTGCCGCGTGGAACGCCTGATCCTGCGCGGGAGCCGGCACAGCTGGCTCCGCTACCTCGCCGAGGTCACCGACCTGGTGACCGGTGTGGCCGCCGGGTCCCGCCCGGGCGATCCCGCCGCCGCCCTGCTCGCCGGCGAGGTCGTCCTCGACCACCACCACATGCTCATCGGCCTCCCGGGACCGGGATACGGCCGCACCGCCCGGGACCGCACCGCGCTGGAGAGCGCCGTACGGACCCTGCGCACCCACACCACGACAGGAGCCGGCCGATGACCACGATCCGCCTCCCGACGGCACGGCCGCCGGGCACCGTCCTCGGGGCCGCGCCGCAGGTCGCGGAGAGCGCCGACGCCTACCGCGCCACCGGCGGCTACGACGGAGCCACGGGCCCGGAGGAGCTCCTCGCCCACCTCGCCGCCTCAGGGCTGCGGGGGCGCGGCGGCGCGGGTTTCCCGGCCGCGGTCAAACTGCGCTCCGTACGCGGCCGCGGCGGCTCCCCCGTCGTCGTGGCCAACGGCGAGGAGGGGGAACCCGGCTCGGCCAAGGACCGCTGGCTGCTGCGGGCCCGCCCGCACCTAGTCCTCGACGGCCTCGCCCGCGCCGCCGCGATCACCGGCGCCGTACGCGGCTTCGTCTACCTGTCGGACCCGGCGGCGGGTGAGAGCGTGCGCCGGGCCCTCGCCGAACACCCGCCGCGGCTGCCGGTCGAGGTGGTCGAGACCGGCCACACCTACGTCGCCGGTGAGGAGACGGCGGTGGTCCGCCGGATCGACGGTGGCCCGGCGCTGCCCACCGCCAAGCCGCCCCGCCCCTTCGAGCGCGGGGTGGGCGGTGAGCCGACCCTGGTTTCCAACGTCGAGACGCTCGCCCGGATCGCCCTCACCGCCGCCCGGCCCGGCCTGCGGCGCGTCATCGCCCGCAGCACCCTGGTGACCCTGTCCGGCGGCCCGGCCACCCCGCTGCTCACCGAGGTCCCCTACGGGATCACGCTGCGCACACTGGCCCGGCGGTACGGGACCCCGGACGCGGCCGGAGCGCTGATGGGCGGGCTGTTCGGCGGACTCGTCGACGCCCGCGCCCTGGAACTCCCTCTCGAACCCGGCGCGCTCACCGACGCCGGCACCGCCCTGGGATGCGGAGCCATCCGCTTCCTCGCCCCCGGCGGCTGCCCCGTGGCCACGGCCGCCGACGCGGCCGCCCACCTCGCGGCCGAAAGCGCCCGGCAGTGCGGGGTCTGCGTGTCCGGCACCGCGGCCGTCGCCAAGGCCCTGTCCGGCCTCGCCGCCGGGACCGCCGGCCCGGACACCGCGGACAGCCTGCTCCGCTGGTCGCAGGGCCTGACCGGGCGCGGCGCCTGCGGGCTCCTCGACGCCGCCGCGGGGATCGCGGGCAGCCTGCTCCGCTCCTTCCCCGGACATGTCCGCTCCCATCTCGCCGCACCGTGCCCGGTGTGCGCGGACGCGCCGAACCAGGACGGCCGCCGCCGTCTCGCCGTGGCCGTGCCGGAGGTCGCCTCCCCCCTCACCGCCTCCGCCTCAGGCACCCCCGTGCCCGCGCTGAAAGGAACGCCATGAAACTCCTGCTGGACTCCACCCGCTGCCAGGGCTACGGACTGTGCCAGGAACCCGCACCCGAGCTGGTCGAACTGGACGAATGGGGCTACGCGAACGTCATCGCCGTCCTCGTCCCGGCCGGCACCGAGGACGCCGCCCGCGCCTGCGTCGACAGCTGCCCCAACTCCGCACTCCGCGTGGAGGGATGACATGGGACGCGATCTGACCGCCCTCTTCGACCCCCGTTCGGTCGCCGTCGTCGGCGCCAGCGACGACCCCGCGAAGTACGGCCACGCGGTGGCCTCCCAGGCCCTGCGCGCCCCCGGCCGGCGGCCCGTACACCTGGTCAACCGGCGCGGCGGCACGGTACTCGGCCGCACCGCGGCCACCTCCCTGACCGCCGTGGGCGAACCCGTCGACCTGGTGGTGGTCTCCGTACCGGGCGCCGGCTTCGAGGCCGCCGTCGACGAGGCCCTGGCCTGCGGGGCGAAAGCGATCGTCGCCATCACGGCGGGCTTCGCCGAAGCCGGCCCCGCGGGCCTGGCCCGGCAGCGGGCGGTCGCCGCCCGGGTGCGGGCCGCCGGAGCCGTCCTCGTCGGTCCCAACTGCCTGGGCATCGCCGACAACACCACCGAGCTGTACCTCGCCTCGGACCGCTTCGCCCCCGGTGGGGTCGCCCTGCTCAGCCAGAGCGGCAACCTCGCCCTCGAACTCCAGCTCCGCGGCGAGCCGCACGGCCTCGGCTTCTCCCGTTTCGTCTCCCTCGGCAACCAGGCCGACGTCACCCTCGTCGACCTCGTCGAGGACTGCGCCCGCCACGAGGCCACCTCGGCCATCGCCGTGTACGCCGAGGACTTCGGTGACGGCCGGGCCTTCGCGGCCGCGGCCGCCGCCGCGGGCAAGCCCGTGGTGCTGCTCACGGCCGGCCGGGGCACCGCCTCCGCCCGCAGCGCCCAGTCGCACACCGGGGCCCTCACCACCTCGGCCGACGTGGTGGCCGCCGCCTGCCGCGACGCGGGGATCGAACTCGTCCGCACACCGCGGGAGATGACCGTGGTCCTCGCGGGACTGGCCGGACTGGGCCCGGGGCCGCGCCCGCGCGGCCGGCGTACCGCGGTCTTCACCGACGGCGGCGGCCACGGCGCGGTCGCCGCCGACGCCGCCGAGGACGCCGGGCTCGACGTACCGGAGCTCGGCGGGCCGACGCAGGACACGCTGCGGACCGTGCTGTGGGAGCAGTCCTCCGTCGGCAACCCCGTCGACCTGGCGGGGATGGGTGAACAGCGGCCCCTCTCCTACGCGGACACGGTCGGGGCGCTGCTCTCCGCCGACGAGGTCGACGCCGTCCTGATGACCGGGTACTTCGGCGGGTACACCGCCTCCGACGGCGGTCTGGGCGGCGGCCAGAACGGTGGCTCCGTCCTCGCGGAGGGCGAGGCCAGGGCCGCCAAGGAGATCGTCGCCCACCTCACGGTCACGCCGAAGCCGCTGGTCGTGCAGTCGATGTACCCGCAGTCGCCGAGCTGCCGGGTGCTGGCCGGGGCCGGAGTGCCGGTGTTCGCCGCCACCGAGGACGCCGCCCGTGCGCTCGCGGCGATGACCGGAGGGACGGCGCGCGGCCGGGAGGCGGCGGACAGCGGGCCCGGCGTGCCCCCGCTGCCGAGCGCCGCCGCACCGCTGGCGGACCCGGGCTACCACGGCGTACGGGCGCTGCTCGACGCGGCCGGCGTCCCGTTCCCGGCGGCGCGCGAGATCACGGACGAGGCCGGACTGCTGGCCGCGGCCGCCGAGTTCGACGGCCCGTACGTGCTCAAGGCCCTGCACGTCCTGCACAAGTCCGACGCCGGCGGCGTGGCCCTGCGTCTGGCCGACCGGGACGCGCTGCTCGCCGCGTACCGGGAGATGCACGCCCGGCTCGGCGCGCCCGCCTACTCGGTCGAGGCGATGGCCGGCCTCGACGACGGCATCGAACTGATCGTGGGCGTGAACCAGGACCCGCGGTTCGGGCCGGTCGCCCTGGTCGGGCTCGGCGGCGTCCTCACCGAGACCCTCCGCGACGTCGCCTTCGCCCTGGCACCCGTACCGGCGGCGCGGGCCGAGGCCCTGCTGCGCGGTCTGCGCAGCGCGGCGCTGCTGGACGGCGTACGCGGCCGGCCGGCCGTCGACGTGGCCGCGGCGGCGGCCGTCGTCGAACGGATCACCACCGTCGCCGCGGCCCACCCCGAGATCGCCGAGCTGGAGGTCAACCCCCTGCTGGTGCGCCCGGACGGCGCCCTCGCCCTGGACGCGCGGGCCGTCCTGCGCTGACCGCTCCACCCCCACCACCTGTGCTCTGGAGGACTGACCCCACATGGACTTCCGCTACACACCCGAACAGGCCGACCTGAAGGCGCGCGCCGCCTCCTACGCACGGCTGCTGATGCAGTACGAGGACCGCTCGGAGGAGGCCGGCGGCCCGCTGCCCGCCGACACGGTCCGCGAGCTGACCCGCGCCGCGATGGACGCGGGCGTCTACGCGATCAACATGCCCGCCACATGGGGCGGTGCCGGGCTGTCCCTGCTGGACCAGGTCATCGTCGAGGAGGAGTTCGGCAAGGCCACCAACTGCCTGTGGGACATCCCCTGGCGGCCCGCGAACGTCCTCGCCTACGGCACGGACGCACAGCGGGAGAAGTACCTGCTGCCGGTCATCCGGGGCGAGCGGTTCGACGCGTTCGCGGTGACCGAACCCGGTGCGGGCTCCGACCCCGGCTCGGGCACGAGCACCGCGACCCGTACCGACGGCGGGTGGCTGCTGAGCGGCGAGAAGTGGTTCGTCACCTGCGGGGACATCGCGGACTTCCTGCTGGTGCAGGCCGATGCGGGGCCGGAACGGGCGGCGACGCTGTTCTTCGTGGACAAGCAGGCGCCCGGGGTCGAGATGACCCGGGTCCCCCGCTTCATGCACTCCGCGGTCAACGGGCATCCCGAGTTCACGTTCACCGAGGTGTTCGTCCCCGACGAGGACGTACTGGGCGGTGTCGGGAACGGCTACGAGCTGACCAAGGAGTGGTTCACCGACGAGCGGCTGATGATCGCCGCCCGGACCGTCGGGGCCGCCGAGCGGGCCCTGGAACTCGCCCGGGACTGGGCGATCGAGCGCCGTCAGTTCGGCTCCCCCATCGCCGACTTCCAGCTGATCCAGGGAATGCTCGCCGACTGCGCCGTCGACATCGCCGTCAACCGCGCCTACACCCATCAGGTCGCCTGGGAGGCCGACCGGCCGGAGACCGACCGCAAGACGCTGCACGCGAAGGCGTCGACGGCGAAGCTCGCGGCGAGCGAGGCCGCGGGGCGGGTCGTCGACCGGTGCCTGCAGATCTTCGGCGGGCGCGGCTACGACCGTACGTACCCCGTCGAGCGCATGTACCGCGAACTGCGCGTCGACCGGATCTGGGAGGGCACCTCCGAGATCCAGCGCCTGATCATCGCCAACGAGCTGATCAAGCGCGGCACCCGGGCCCTCGCCCTCCCCGTCGGCCCGTCCGACGACCGCACCGCCTCCTGACGACCGCTCCCCCACCACGACCCAGAGGACAGACAGACATGGACTTCCGCCTCACCGCCCGTCAGGAAGAGCTGCGGAGCGCGGCGCGCGCGCTCACCGACTTCATCGAGAAGTACGAGCTCGACTGCGAGGAGAACAACGGGCTGCCCCCGCAGGCCCACACCGAGATCCGCGACGCCGTCCTGGACAGCGGGCTGCAGGCCGTCAACATGCCGGAGGAGTGGGGCGGCGCCGGTCTCACCATCCTGGAGCAGGTCACGGTCCAGGCGGAGCTGGGCCGGCTCACCGGGGCCCTGTGGGACATGGTGTGGCGGCCGGCCAACGCCCTGTCCTTCTGCACGCCCGAGCAGCGCGAGCGCTACCTCGTCCCCGTGATCCGGGGGCAACGCCGGGACTGCTACGCGGTGACCGAGCCCGAGGCCGGCTCGGACCCGCAGAACCTGCGGACCACGGCGACGCGGGCCGAGGGCGGCTGGGTGCTGAACGGCGAGAAGTGGTTCGTGACCGTCGGCGACCACGCCGACTTCATGATCGTGCTGGCCGCCGCCGGGGAGGAGCGCGCACCCACCCTCTTCCTCGTCGACAAGGACACCACGGGCATCGAGATGACCCGGGTGCCGCGCTGGATGCACACCTTCGTCTACGAGCACCCCGAGTTCACCTTCACCGAGGTGTTCGTCCCCGACGACGCGGTGCTCGGCGAGGTGGGCCAGGGCTACGACATCACACGCTCGTGGTTCACCGAGGAGCGGCTGATGATCGCCGCCCGGACGATCGGTGCGGCGGAGCGGGCCCTGGAGCTCGCCCGTGACTGGGCGGTGGAGCGGCGCCAGTTCGGCTCCCCCATCGCCGACTTCCAGTTGATCCAGGGGATGCTCGCCGACTGCGCCGTCGACATCGCCGTCAACCGCGCCTACACCCACCAGGTCGCCTGGGAGGTCGACGAGGGCGTACTCGACCGCAAGACGCTGCACGCGAAGGCGGCCATCGCCAAGCTGGCGGCGAGCGAGGCGTCGGGCCGCGTCGTCGACCGGTGCCTGCAGATCTTCGGGGGCCGCGGCTACGACCGCTCGTACGCGGTCGAGCGGCTCTACCGCGAACTGCGCGTCGACCGGATCTGGGAGGGAACCTCGGAGATCCAGCGCCTGATCATCGCGGGCGAACTGGTCAAGCGCGGTACGGGAGTGCTGCGGATGCCGTCCGCGCAGTGACGGGCGGGCGGTGACGGGCGGGCGGTGACGGGCGCGCAGTGACGGGCGGGTGGCCCGGGCCGACGGTCCGGGCCACCCACCCGACGACAGCAGGAGCAGCAGAGGCATCACAGGAGGGAGGACCGATCGATGACCGATGTCGAACGGGTCGGGATCGTGGGCTGCGGACTGATGGGATCCGGTATCGCCGAGGTGTGTACCCGGGCCGGCCGGGACGTCGTGGTGGTGGAGACGACCCGTACGGCCGCGGCCGACGGGCGGCAGCGGATCGTCCGTTCCCTGGAACGTGCCGCGGCGTCCGGGAAGCTGACGGCCGCCGAACGGGACTCCGCCGTCGGCCGGATCGAGGTGACCACCGAGGCGGCGCGGCTCGCGGACCGGGACCTCGTCGTCGAGGCGGTGGCGGAGGACGAGCGGGCGAAACTGGAGGTGTTCGCCCTGCTGGACCGGGTGGTGGAGCGCCGGGACGCGATCCTCGCGACGAACACCTCCTCCCTTCCCGTCATCAGGCTGGCCGCGGCCGTCTCGCGACCGGAACAGGTCGTGGGCCTGCACTTCTTCAACCCGGTGCCGGTGCTCGCACTGGTCGAGCTGGTGCCGTCCCTGCTCACCGGGGAGGAGACCGTCCGGCGGGCGCACGCGTTCGCCTCCGAGGTGCTGGGCAAGGAGGTCGTCCGCGCCCGGGACCGGGCGGGGTTCGTCGTGAACGCGCTCCTCGTGCCGTATCTGCTGGCCGCCGTGCGCATGGCCGAGTACGGCGCCGCGTCGGCCGAGGACATCGACCGGGGCATGACCCTGGGCTGCGCGCACCCGCTGGGACCCCTCGCACTGGCCGACCTGATCGGCCTGGACACCGTGCAGGCCATCGCCCGGTCGATGTACGCCGAGTACCGGGAGCCGCTGTACGCCCCGCCGCCGCTGCTGGCGCGGATGGTCGCCGCGGGCCGGCTGGGCCGCAAGACGGGCAGGGGCTTCCACACCTACGGCGACCGCAGGGGCGGCGCGATGCGCGAGGATGGTGGTGTGGTGGCCACGGCAACCGGGCCCACCCGCCCGGTCCACGGGCGCCGACACGGGGAGCAGCCAACGTGACCAAGGCCGAGCGCGCACTCGAGACGCGTGAGCGAATCCTCCGGGCCGCGTGCGAGGTCATCGCCGACATCGGCTTCGAGAACGTCAGCATGCGCAAGGTGGCCGAGCACGCCGGTGTGTCGAAGGCCCTGCTGCACTACCACTTCGACACGCGGGAGAAGCTCTTCGCCGAGGCGATGACGCACTCCTTCGCCCAGACCGGAACGGACACCGAGGGCGTCCCCGACGCGGTGCCCTCCTCGGTCGTCCTGGCCCGCATCCTGCGGAGCATGCTGCCGAGCGATGCGGAACTGCGCCAGGACTGGAAGCTCTGGCAGGAGCTGTGGGTGCGGGCCCAGCGCGACACGGCGGCCCGGCACCTGGCCGTCGACCTGTACGACCAGCTGCACGCGTGGGTCGGCGGGGCGGTGGAACGGGGCATCAGGTCGGGGGAGTTCGCCGACTGTGACGTCGCCGCGCTCGGCACCCTGGTGCTGGCCCTGTGCGACGGCCTCGGTATCCGGCTGATGCTCGACGATCCCCGGGTGGATCTCGCGGCGGCCCGGTCGACGGTCTGGCGGGCCATCGCGCCCACGCTGGGCGTCGCCCCGGAGTTCCCGGACGTGTGACCGGGCCGGCCGGCCGGTGCGGGGCGGCAGGTACGGGGCGGCAGGTACGGGCAGGCGGTCCGGTTCAGCCGGGACCGTGCACGGTCTGGACCTGGCCGGCCGGGTCGACGGTGAGGGCGACGCGCTCCGTCTTGTTGCCCAGGGCCAGCACGATCCAGACGACGCCCCACAGCAGGCAGGTGAAGACGGTCAGGATCGCGTGCAGGAGGTGGTTGACGTTCCCGCCGCGCACCATCACCGCCTGCGTCGGGGAGCGTGATTCGACGCGCCAGCCGAGGGCGATGTACTGGTTGACCGTCCAGTCGAGGATCGCGGTGCGCCGCGCGCTGTCGAGCGGCTCGCCCGGGGGCGCGTAGAACAGGTCCGGAGGTGGCTCCGGAAGCGGCCCCCAGCCCTTCGGTTCGTCGGACCTGGCCATGCTGCCTCCCCACGCGTCGGGCCGCCGCGGGGCGGCACCGGGGGCGGGACGGTTCTGGTGCGGTCCCGCATAACCCCAGAGTGCGCCGGACGGGCGGGTCCGGCATTCCGGCTCCGCCGGACCGCCCCGCCACCCGGATGTGTGTTCGAGTCCGGGCCTGGGGTTCCGGGCGTTGTCAGTGGCTCGCCCTACAGTCGGAGCATCCCCGTTCACGGGTTGAGGCGGGCTGCCTCGCTGCACGATCCCGCCCCACCGGACCCCTTCGGGGGACAGCGCCCGGTGGGGCGGAGCGCGTCCCCTGCGCGGACCCGCCGGCGGCTGCCGGGGCGGCTCAGTCCCAGAACTCGCCGTCGTGCGGCAGGGCGGCGTAGTGGTCCGGGTCGTGGGAGAGGAAGACCCTGATGCCGGACCGGGACAGCGCGCGCAGGCGCCCGTAGGTCAGCATCTTCTCCTCGGTGTTCCAGTCGCTGAGCATGGGCACGTTGTGCTCCAGCCCCCGCTGGAGGTGCGCCGCGTCGCCCATGAGCGCGATCCGCCCGTGGTGGTCGAGGTCGAGGACGAGTCCCTGGTGGCCGGGCGTGTGTCCGGCCGTACGCACGAGGGTGAGCGTGCCGTCCAGGAACAGGTCGGTGTCACCGCTCAGTTCGAGGAAGTCGTAGTTCCGGCCGCCCGCGTAGTCCCCGAAGGCATAGCCCCGGGCCGTCCAGCGGTCCGGCCACCAGGCGTGGCGCAGTTCGTCGTGCTGGGCCACGTGCACGGCGTGCGGGAAGTAGGTCATCCCTCCGGCGTGGTCGAGGTGCAGGTGGGAGTAGAGGACGTACCTGACGTCGGCGAGCCGGTAGCCGAGGCGCTCCAGCTGCGCGTCGACGGCGTGCGCCCGGGTGAACCCCTCGGCGCCGTACGCCGTCCGCAGACCAGGACCCCAGTGGGCCTCGGCGGCCTCGGGGTCGGCGACGCGGTGGTTGACGCCGGTGTCGAAGAGGATCGGGCCGTGGGTGGCGTGCTCGATGACGGCGACCGTCGAAGGCACGGTGACCATGCCGTCCGCCCCGTACAGCAGGTCGCTCTTCGGCAGGGTGAAGGGGCCCGCGTCCAGTGTGGTCACGCGCAGTCTCGGGGTCACCACGAGACCTCCCTACCCCCGTGCCGACGGGCGGATCCTCCCTGTCCAGGCTAGCTCCGGTACGGCGGGACCACGCGCCGGAGGGCCTCGGCGAGGGCGGGCGGCGAGTCCGCCGAGACGTACACCGTCGCGGCCTCCACCGGCCCGGCCGGGCCGAGGTCGAGGAGTACAGGCGGGTCGAGGTGCACGGCCACGTTCAGGGCGCTCTCCACCGAGCAGGCCACCGCCCCCGGTTCGCCGGGTACCGGCCTCGGGCCCCGGCCGGGAACGGTGCGTACCACCGGGGAAGTGGAGCGGACCGCCGAGCGTGGCAGGGTCACGTCCCCGAGGAAGCCGGTCCGCAGGATCACGCGGTCCTCGCCCACCTCGTGCGGGTGCCGGACCAACGCCGCCACCAGGCCCAGCCCGCCGAGGATCATCAGGAGCTCCAGCGCCGCGTGCAGCGGCCGGACCGCGGGCGGCAGCATCGAGGAGAACAGGAAGGCCACCACGATCTCCGTCACGGCCAGGACCAGCACCACCTGCCGGGTCCCGGCCGAGTGCCGGGGCCCCGTCGGCGAGGGACGCCGCAGTACCGTCGCCGTCAGCGCCCGGGCCCATATCCGTACGATCCCGGCCCGGCCCGGCCGGAACGTCACGCCCCCCGTCGTCGGTCCCGCCACCGTCATGACCGCCCCCCGCCCGTCGCCGTCCTGCCCCCGTTCCCTCCCCCAGGCTCGCGCGCGTCCGACGGGGCGGACAGTGACGAATGTCAGGGATGTGCCGGGAACACACCAGGGGTGCGCGGACGGTACCGCCACCGGGTCCGCCGCGGCCGGGGAATCGGTGAATCGGGGGCGGCGTCCCGGGCCGGTCGGCAGGATGGGGTCATGGACCGTGGGGACATGAGGCCGCGCGGGTCGCGGCCGATGGTGGTGCGGGTGCCGGTCGAACCGGTGGAAGCCGCAGTGGAAGCCGACGCGCTCGACGCCGTGGCGCGGGCGGGTGACGTGGTGGTGCGCGGACCGCTGTTCGGGGTGGCGGCGCAGTGCGCCGCGGACGGGCCCCGGTGGCGGGTGGTGCTCGAAGTGACGGCCGGCTGCCCGCAGCAGGCGCGCGACGGGCTGAACTCACGGCTGTGGTTCCACGCGAAGGACGAGGCCCAGGACCGGGCGGAGCGGCGCGAGCTGCTGGCGGCGGTCGCCCGGCTGGAGAACGAGCGCGTCGACGAACTCGCCGTGTCCGGGACCCGGTACCGGGTGGTGCGTGCCGAGGAGTACGCGGCCTCGGGCCCGGGCGGGATCGAGACGCCGCGCCCGACGGATCCGGAGCCCCTCGTCCGCGACTGGGACCGGGCCGTCCGGGAGCCCGGGATCGATGACGGTCTGGTCGTGGACCCGGACGCACCGGTCACCCCGACGCAGGCGTTCGAGCAGCTGGCTCTGCGCGGCCTGTGCTACACGGGCGCGCGGTTTCCCGAGGAGGTGCGCGCCGACTCCCGGCGGGCCCTGGACACCCACCCGGACGTCCTGCTGATGCCGTCGACGTTCAGCGTCGTGGAGCGGACCACGGACGGCTGGCGGCCGGTCAGCGGCCCGCACGCGACTCCGCACGCCGCGCGCAAGTCGCTGGACTTCGCACTGACATGGATGTGGCCCCGGATGCGCGGTCACATCCCCGAGGACGCCGACCCGCGCACGGACGCCCGTACGTGGAAGGCCGCGGCGGGCACCGAGTCCGCGGACGTGCGGGCCGCGCAGCTGGCGGCGTACGCCGGGGCCGCCGACACGCTCCGGGCCGGACGCGTCGACCGGCTGGAGTTCCAGGGCGCCGTGTACCAGATCGTCCGGACCCGCCGCCTGCTGCGCTGGGGGCCCGACGGGCCCGAGGGCCCGCGGCCGTCGGACGTCAACAGCCAGGATCCCGCGCGGATCCACCTCGCGATGGACGAGGACGGCCGCGTCCTCCCCGACGCCTGACCTCCGGCACGGGTGCGCCCTTCCCGCAGAAGTCGGCGCCCGCCGGGCGTTTCTACGTGCGCCACCGGACCCTCATGGGCAACGGTGGACCCGCCCCTGTGCGACCGCCGATGCTCCGAGGGAGACACCATGAACTGGACGCTCGAAGTCGTCCCCGTCCCTGTCACCGACATGGATCGTGCGAAGAGTTTCTACGCCGACCAGGTCGGCTTCGGCGTCGACCTCGACGACGAGGTCTCCGCCGGGGTGCGCATCATCCAGTTGACCCCGCCCGGTTCCCGGTGTTCCGTCGCCCTGCTCCAGGGGATGCCCGAGGTACCCGGCGGCCGGAGCATGGCGCCCGGCACCCTGCACGGCCTCCAGCTGTGCGTCACGGACATCGAAGCGGCCCGCGAGGAGCTGGTGGCCCGGGGCGTGGACGTGTCGCCCGTACGGAACCTCGGGGCGTCGGGCTGGGAGGAGGGCAAGGGCGGCGTCTGGAACTCCTTCATGACCTTCGACGACCCCGACGGGAACAGCTGGGTGGTCCAGGAGGCCCCCTCGGACCTGTCGGAGCGCTGACGGGGCAGGCACCGGGTACGCCGCGGCGGCGGGCAGATGTACCAAGCCCGCCCCCTGCGGGGAGGAATACCGGCGCGTCCGGCCCGGCCGGTCGCGGGCCGGGCCAGTACATTCCCGATCTCAGCCGTCCGTTCTATGGTGGGGATGTGCCGTGCGTCGTACCGCTGTCGCCCTGACCCTGCTGACCGCCCTCGCCTGCGGATCCTTCGCGGGTTCCCAGGCCGTTTCGGCCGCGAGCGCGTCGGCTGGCGGTGGTGGCGGTGGCGGCGGCCGGGGCACCAACATCCTGGTCGTCGGCATCGACAGCCGCGCCGGGCTCTCCGCCGCCGAGAAGCGCCGCCTGCACGTGGGCGGCAAGGGCTGCAACTGCACCGATGTGATGATGCTCGTCCACCTGTCCCAGGACCGGCGGCGCGCGAGCGTCGTGTCCATCCCGCGCGACTCCTACGTCGAGTACGCGGGCGCCACGGCCTCCGCTCCGGCCCGCAGCGGGAAGATCAACGGCGCGTTCGCGCTCGGTGGCGGCCCGCTCACCGTGGCGACCGTCGAGAAGGCCACCGGTCTGCGCATCGACCACTACCTGCAGACCGACTTCACGGGCTTCGAGCGGACGGTGAACGACCTCGGCGGCGCCACGGTGTGCACGGACCGGCCGCTGAAGGACGAGAACTCCGGACTGGACATCGGCGCAGGCCGCCACCTCGTCGACGGGAACCGGGCGCTGCGCTACGTCCGGGCGCGGCACGTCAACCTCCGGCCCGGCGACCTCGGCAGGGTCCGCCGCCAGCAGCGCGTGGTCGGCGACCTGCTGGCCACGCTCACCGCGCGGGGCGCCCTGTCCGACCCGGTCAGCACGGCGCGGACCGTGCGCACCCTGCTGAAGAGCGTGCGCACGGACCCGGGCACGGGCCTGGACGACCTGGTCCGCATCGGCTGGGCACTCGGTCACCTGCGCGCGGACCGGACGGAGTTCGCGACCGTTCCCATCCGGCTCTTCGACCACCGCGTACCGGGTGTGGGATCCACGCTGGTGTGGGACGAGGCCCGTTCCGCCGCGTTGTGGGAGGCGCTCGGCGCGGACCGCCCGATCACGGGTGACACCCGGATCCAGCCCGTCGCGGAGAACCCGGCCCCCGCCGACCCGGCCCGGATCGCCGTCCGTGTGGACGACGCCGAGGTCGCCGCCGCCCTGCGGGGCAACGGGTTCGTCGTCACCGACACCTCCGCGACCGCCCCGCCGGTACACCCGTCCGGGCCCCCGGTCATCCGGTACGGCACCGGCCGGGAGGACGACGGGGCGAGCGTCGCGGCCGCGCTGCCCGGCTCCCGCCTGCGCAGCGACCCGGAGCTCGACGCGATCGTCGAGGTCACCGTCGGAACACGGCCGGTCCAGGTCAGGAGCGTGACCTTCGACCGCAACGTCGCCGACGGCGCCCCCGTGACCGCCGACCGCCTGCGCTGCGCCGAAGCCCCGGCGGCCGCGGCCGGGCAGCCGGGGAGCGCCGTGGAACCATCCGGGCGACGATGAGAGATGCGGACCACGCACAGTCGCAGGTCGCACCGGGTCGGCGGCCGCAGGAGCGGACCCCGGCGCGGCCGCGGCGCCGGGTCGGTGGCGGCACCTGCCGCCCTGGCGGGGCTGCCGCAGCGCGAGGCCGGGGCCGCCCCGGAGGAGCGGGTGCAGGATGCATGAGGAGATGCCGCTCGACGACCTGATCAGCAGCGCCGCCCAGGATGCCGGCGGGTGGCTGGGCGCCCTGCCGGTCGCACTCGTGGCCACCAGCAGCGACGGGATGATCGTGCGCTGGAACCACGGCGCCCAGCAGCTCCTCGGCTACGCCCCGCCCGAGGTGCTGGGGCGGCACATCTCCGACCTCCTCCATCCGGGGGCCGACCGCAGCCTGGGCCGGTCCCTGTGGGAGACGGCGGCCACCGGGCGCGGGGTCATGGGTACGGTCACCGCCTGGCACAGCAAGGGTCACCCGCTGGAGCTGGAGATCTGGGCCTGCCCGGTCCCGGACCGCCGTCACGGCGCCTCGGCCGTGCTGGTATTCGCCGCGGACGCGCACGCGGCCCGGCGCATCCGCGGGTCCTCCGCCGTCTGGGACGGGCTGTTCGCCCGATCGCCGGTCGGGATCGGGGTCCTCGACACGCAGTTGCGGTTCCTCCAGGTCAACCCGGCCCTCGAAGCGATGAACGGGCTCGCGGAGTCCGCCCATGTGGGGCGGCGGCTGGCCGAGTTGCTGCCCGAGGTGAACGCCGACGAGATGGAGGAAGCGATGCGCGAGGTCCTGGACACGGGTGAGCCGGTCCTCGACCGGCGCCGTACCGGCCGTACCCCGGCCGACCCGGACCACGACCACGTGTGGTCGTGCTCGTACGTGCGCGTCGAGGATCCCGGCGGCCGGCCGATCGGGGTGATCGCCTCGCTCCTCGACATCACCGTGCAGCAGCGCGACCACACCGAGGCCGAGGCGGGCCGGCGCCGCCTCGCCCTGCTCAGCGAGGCGAGCTCCCGTATCGGCGCCAGTCTCGACCTGGAGCGCACGGCTCAGGAGCTCGCCGACCTCGCCGTCCCGCACCTCGCGAGCGCGGTCACGGTCGATGTCCTGGACTCCCTCGCCCGCGGTATCGAACCCGGCACGGGCCTGGCCGGGGGCGTGGCCCTGCGCCGGCTGGGCAAGGCCCCGCTGACCGGTTCCGCCGTCACGCAGACCCTGGCGCCTCTGGGCCGGACCCTCATCTTCCCCTCGACCGCCCCCTACACCCAGGCCCTCGCGGCCCGTCAGCCGTTCCTGATCGCCCATCTCGACGAACGGTCCGTCGCCCCCGCCGCCCGGCACTCCACCAAGCCGGCCGAGCTCCTGGAGCTGGGCGTGCACTCGTTCATGATGACCCCGCTCGTCGCCCGTGACATGGTCCTCGGCGTCGCCACCTTCTACCGCACGGGGCGCACCGGCCCCTTCGGATCCGACGACGTCACCCTCGCCGGTGAACTGGCGGCCCGCGCCGCCATCAGCATCGACAACGCCCGCCTGTACCACCACGAGCACGAGACCGCGGTCGTCCTGCAGCGCAGCATGCTCCCCCAGCACGTCACGCCGCCGCCCGGCATCGAGATCGCCCACCGCTATCTGCCGGCCAGCGACGTCAACGAGGTGGGTGGTGACTGGTACGACGTCCTGCCCCTGAGCGGAGGCCGGGCCGCGCTCCTGATCGGCGACGTCATGGGCCACGGCATCGCGGCCGCCGCCGTGATGGGACGGCTCTCCGCGACCGTCCGGGCCCTCGGCCGCCTCGACATGCCCCCCACGGCCCTGTTGCACCAGCTCGAAGCGACCCTCGCCGATCTGTCCGACCCGATGCTCGCGACCTTCCTCTACGTGGTCTGCGACCCCGCCACCGGCCGCTGCACGGTCACCCGGGCCGGTCATCCTCCCCCGGCCGTGGTCCAGCCGGACGGCACCGTCTACCTCGTGAAGACCCCGCCGGGCGTCCCGCTGGGCGTCGGCGGCATCTCCTTCACCACCACCGACATCGACCTTCCGCCCGGCAGCACCCTGGTGCTCTACACCGACGGGCTCATCGAGGCACGCCGCCGGGACATCGACGAACGGCTGGCCGAGCTGACCGGCCTGCTCGCCGCGCCCGAGCAGTCGCTCGACCACCTCTGCGACTCCCTCATCGCGCATCTGGTGCCCGCCTCCGCCGATGACGACATCGCGCTGCTCGCGGCCCGGATCGGCGTGCCCGCCCGTCAACCACCCGGGTGAATCGGGCCATCCGCCCTCCGGCGCTGTCACCGCACACGTCCGTCCCCGTACAGTCCGTGATGCCGACGCAACCTCGGGCGCCGTCCCGACATCCGGACAGGAGAAGAGCCGTGGCCATCGACGCCGGCAGCGGGACGCCTGCCGCGCAGCGGTCCGGGACGGGGCGGCCGCTCCCCGAGGCCGACGCCGGATGTGTGGAGCGGTGGCGCACCCACAAGGGTGAACTGGTCGACCTGTTGGCGCAGGTACGGGAACGGCTCGGCGGCGTCGCCGCGTTCCGGCTCGGCCCGCAGCCCACCGTGCTGGTGACCGGGCCCGAGGCCGTGCAGCACGTCCTCGCCCTGCACGCCGACCGGTACGTCAAGCGCTCCCACCGGGCCCGGCTGCTCATCGGCGACGGGGTGCTCGCCGCGACCGGCGAGGCCTGGAAGCGTCAACGGAAGCTGCTGCAGTCCCAGTTCACCGGCAAGGGAATGCGCCGCTACGAGGAGCGGATCGCGGGGGCGGCCCGGACCACGGCCGGGCGGTGGGCCGGCCACGCCCGGACCGGGCGGACCTTCGACCTCGGCGAGGAGATGCGCCGCTTCGCCCTGGACACCATCTGGCGGGCACTCACCGGGCACCCGCTCGACGACACCACGGCGGACGAACTGACGTCCGTGGCCGCCGTGGTGGCCGCGCTGCCGAGTCTGCCCGCCGACCAGGTGGACGCCCGGGACGCCGTCGCCGACGATCTGGCCAGGATCGACGAGGTCGCCCGGCGTGCGGTGGCCACGGCCCGCGACGGCGTCCCGGGGCCAGACGGACCGGGGCTGCTGCAGGTGCTCGTCGACGCCTCCGCCGAGCACCCCGAGTACACCGACCGGCTGGTGCGGGACGAGCTCGTCACCCTGCTGGTGGCCGGCCACGAGACCACCGCGACCACGCTGACCTGGCTCTACCTGCTCCTCGACCGCCACCCCGCGGCCCGTGAGGAGGCGCTCGCGGCCGGCCCGGAAGGCTCGGCAGGGCGGCGCGAGGCGATCCAGGCACTGGTCAGCGAGACGCTCAGGCTGTATCCGTCCGCCTGGATCCTGCCGCGCCACGCCGCCGAGGACGACGTCCTGGCGGGCTTCCGCGTCGAAGCGGGCACGGATCTGCTGGTCTGTCCCTACCTCACCCACCGGGATCCCGGGCTGTGGCCGGATCCCGAGCGCTTCGACCCCCGCCGCTTCACCGTGCCCGGCGGCCGTCCCGCCCGGCCCGGCGCCTATCTGCCGTTCGGCATCGGCCCCCGGGCCTGTCTGGGCCAGCAGTTCGCCCTGCGGGAGTCGGTCGCGCTGCTGGAACTCCTGCTGCCCGCCCACGTCCCGGTCTTCCGGGCCGTGCCCGCCGGGGCGGCGTACAGCATCA
Source organism: Streptomyces venezuelae (assembly GCF_008642275.1). Taxonomy (NCBI): domain Bacteria; kingdom Bacillati; phylum Actinomycetota; class Actinomycetes; order Kitasatosporales; family Streptomycetaceae; genus Streptomyces; species Streptomyces venezuelae. The sequence goes on along the minus strand of NZ_CP029189.1, from coordinate 7,651,739 downwards.
CCGTGCGGCCCGACGGCCCGACGCCGGTCACGCTCTCGGGCTGAGGGTCTCCTCTCACCGCTCCGGGCCCTGCGCACCACGTCCTTGCGGCCGTTTCCCTCACAACCGGAGCGACCTCGTGGAGGCGCGGCGGATCGCGTCCAGGGTGCGTGACACGTCCTCGTCGGTCGTCGACCAGTTGCTCACCGAGATGCGCATGACGCGGCGGCCGTGCCAGGTGGATCCGCTGATCCATGCCTCACCGTCGTCGAGGATCCGGGCCAGTACCCGGTCGGTACGGTCGTCGCCGCCGAACCCGGCGCAGACCTGGGTGAAGACCACGTCGTTGAGGACGGTCGCCCCGTCGATGGCATCGATACCGGTGGCGAACGCTCGGGCGTGCCGGCACAGCCGGTCGACGAGGTCGGCCACGCCCTGGCGGCCGAGCGACCGGAGAGCGGCCCACACGGTGAAGGCGCGTCCCCGACGGGAGAGTTCGGGGACCTTGTCGACGGGGTCGCCGTGTTCGTGCTGGATGAGGTAGTCGCCCCGCTGGCCCATCGCCGACCGGAGTGCGGAGGAGTCGCGGACGATCGCGAGTCCGCAGTCGTAGGGCACGTTCAGGGTCTTGTGGGCGTCCGTGGCCCAGGAGTCCGCCTGTGCGCAGCCGTCGGTGAGGTGGGCGTGGGCCGGGGAGGCGGCGGCCCACAGGCCGAAGGCGCCGTCCACGTGCACCCACGCGTCGGCCTCGCGGGCGGCACGGACCGTCTCGTCGAAGGGGTCGAAGGCGCCCGAGTGGATGTCCCCGGCCTGGAGGATCACGAGGGTGGGACCGGGGCCGTGGGCCCCCAGGGTGCGGCGCAGGGCTTCGGGGTCCATGCGTCCCTGGTCGTCCGCCGCGACGAGTTCGGGCCGGCCGAGTCCGAGGTAGCGCAGGGCCAGGTCGATGGCCATGTGGCGGTCCCGGCCCGCGACCACGCGTACGGGCGGCCCGCCGGCCAGTCCGTCGTGGGCCACGTTCCAGCCGGCGCGCCGCAGCAACGCGTCGCGCCCGGCGGCGAGGCAGGTGAAGTTCGCCATGGTGGCGCCCGTGGCGAAGCCGACGGCGCTGTCGGGCGGGAGGCCGAGCAGATCGAGCAGCCAGGCGCCCGCGATCTCCTCCACCGCCGTGTACGCGGGCGAGACCGCGCGCATCACGCAGTTCTGGTCCCAGGCGCTGACCAGCCAGTCCGTCGCGAGCGCGGCCGGTTCGGTACCTCCGACGACGAACCCGTAGAAGCGGCCGCTGGGGAAGGCGGTGAGCCCCGGGTCGCAGGCCGTGGCCAGCAGGTCGACGACGTCGGCGGGTGCGCTCGGCGCGTCGGGCAGCTCGGCGCCGAGCGCGCGCACGATCTCGTCGACCGAGGCGCGGGCGGGAACCGGGCGGTCGGACAGACTGGCCAGCCAGCGGACGGCATGACCGTGCGCCTGTCGGAGCGCCGCCTCGCGCTCGTCCATACCTCGGACTATGCGGCAGGCCCCGCCGGCCCGCAAGCGGGGCCTGCGGGGCAGGAGGGTACGGGGTCGGCGCAGGTCAGTGGATGACGCTGAAGCTGCGCCAGGGCAGGCTGACGGGGGCCGTGACGTTCGAGAGGGTGGTGGCCACGTAGATCCCGTCGGCCTTGTCGGTCTTCTGGCAGTCCGGGGTCCGGTACAAGACGATGTCGACGAGGGTGTTGTTCTCGACGTGCGTGGCCCCCTTCGGGATGCCGATCTTGTGGCAGCCGACGACCAGCGTGTTGGAGTAGCTCAGCTCGACCGGTGAGTCGTGTCCGCGGAAGGTCAGCATGCCGACGGTGCTGCGGCCCAGCCCCGAGCAGGCGCTGGCCGTCAGCATCAGTGCTGCGACGCCCACGATGGTGCTGATACGTCGGCTGTGGGACATGGGCTCGGTCCTCGTCTGTGCGGTGGTGACGGTCCTTGTCCACAGCGTGACCCGGCGGGCCGCGGCCGTCCTGCGTTGCTCCGCCGACCGGATGAACGCGGACTGCCGGGACTGCCGGGACCGTCACCGCGGGCCTGCGGCCCGGTCTACAGGCTCAGCGCGTCCTCCGCGTTGTTCATCCACGCGGTCACGGAGTTCTTGTCGGGCGAGACGTACAGGCCGGGGGTCGACGCCTTCAGCGGTGTCTGCTTCAGGTCGGACTCGGTGTTCATGGTCAACGCGATCGAGTCGACCGACTTGCCCTTGCCGTCGTGGGCTCCGCCCATGAGTCCGGCGTAGGCCGACTGGCCCGGCTCCAGCCGGAGCGCGTCCTCGATGCCGGGAGCCGCGCCCCGTTCCGTTGCCTGGCCGTCCAGGTCGCCGAAGGTGACGACCGGATGTCCGAGCGCCCGGCACGCCTTGGTGCCCTTGTTGGTGATCTTCAGGAGGTAGCTGCTGGTCGTGGGCTCGGCCAGGCTCGCCGTGAAGGTCACGTCGAACGTGCTGCACGGGAAGACGTCGAAGTCGGGGTCGGTCGAGCCCGGCTTCGGCGGCTTCGACGGGGTCGCGGTCTTCTTCGGCGCCGCGGACTTCGACGCGGTCGGGCTCGGGGCGGTGCTCGCGCTGCCGCCGGGGCTCGTGGTCGGGCTCGCGCCCGGCGTCCCGGAGCCGCCCGCGGCGCCGTCCTCGGTGGGTCCACAGGCCGTCAGGGCCAGGACGGATACGGCGGCGAGGGCCATGGCGGCCTTGCGTACAGTGCTCATGTTGGTGGTCCCCCCTGGGGAAAGCGCGGAACGCGCCGGGCTGGGCCGGGCTGGGTGAGCACCAGCGTCCCGCAGAAGCTTCACAGCTTGGTGACGGTGCGTCGTCGGATCGACCACGGTCGCCGGCGCGGCAGGTCCGCGCAGCCCTTAGCATCTGGGTCCATGGGGACATCGGGGGAGCACGGCCGGGCCGGCGCGTGGCGGGTCACGGTACGTGCACGGGGGCGCAAGGCCGGCCTGCCGCCCGGCGGTTCGCCGAGCGCCGGGGGCCGGCCGCTCGCCCGGCGGCAGGATCTGCGGATCCACGGTACGGCCGGCCGGATCAGCTGCGTGGACGATTCGGGCCGTACCCGCTGGACCGCGCTCTGTTCCGGCATACCCAACGCCGCCCACGTGTCCGGCGGGCGGGTCCTGGTCACGACGGACTCCCTCGCGTACACGCCCTGGGGCAACCTCGGCCCCGCCCTGCTGCTCGACCTGGCGGACGGGAGCCGGATCGCCGAGCTGCGCGGCGCACGCGGCGCGGCCCTGGGCGGCGGGCGGTTCGTCCTCGGACTGGAGGGCTACGAGGCCTTCGACACCTGGGCGTACGACCGCGACGGCACCCTGTACGACTCCTGGCGCAGCTACGGCCACTACGTCGTCGGAACCGGCATCCGGGTCGTCGAGACGGACCGCAACGTCCCCACCTCCAGCCGGGTGGTGCGGCTGCTGCCCGGCGGCACCGTCGAACGCGGGCCGGCGCTCACCGACCCGCAGGCTCCGGAGCCGCTGGTCCTGCAGGACGGCACCATCCTGGTGCTCGACGCGGGAGTGCTGCGCGCCGTGGGCCGCCGGCTGGAGGAGACGGTCCTCGCCGAGCTGCAGCCCATCGAGCCGCAGGACGCCTGGCGCCACCACGGCGCGCTCCACCGCACCGGCGACGGGATCACCGTGACCGTGACGGAACAACACCCCGACCGGCCCGGCGAGTACGCCCACCGGACCTGGACGCTCACCCTGCACCGGGACGGATGAGGCGCGGAACCGGTACCGCCGGGCCGGCCGGGACGGCCGTCAGTTCGCCACGACGGTCAGTACGGCCGAGACGACCGTGACCGCGGACGCGGCGACCATCCAGTTACGGGCCCGGCCCGACAGCACCGGGATCCCGTCGGGGTCGGCCTCCTCCGATTCCTCTTCCGGCTCCCGCCGGCGCGGGCAGGACCCGCAGGCCGGATCGTGGACCAGTGTGTCGAGCCAGACGACACCGTCGAGCGGCGCCCGAGCGAACAGCATCCCGTCAGATTCCATAACCGGACAACGCCATGATCCGCATCAGGCCACTGCCGACGGCCGGACCGAGGCCCAACCGTTGCCGACCTGCCGATCACACAATGAGGTGAACGCACCGGAGGGCGGCGGGGCGTGCCGGGGTCAGCGGCCTCGGCGGTGGTCGTAGATGCTGAGGCAGAGCGCCTTCATCGCGGTCTCGGCCAGCTTGGGGTCCGCCCCGAGGTCGATGGCTTCGAGGGCGGCGGCGGCCGAGGTCTGCACCGGGTACGGCAGACCCTCGTAGGCGGAGATCCGGTACGCCATCGTGCGGCGGGCCTTGCGCTCGGCCTCGCTCACCCCGTCGGGGGTGAGCGGGAAGACGGCGGCCTGGTACGTGGCGATGCAGACGAGCGCGGCGTCGGCGAGCCCCTCGGCGTATCCGTCGGCCGGGAGGGCCCCGGGGTCGGCCCCGGAGTCCGCCCCGGGGTCGGGCTCGAAGAGGGCGAGGACCTGCCGGCGGGAGAAGAACGATCCCAGCCCGGCGCCGACACCGGCCACGGCCGCGAAGACCACGGCCATCAGCCTCCCGGACACCAGCAGACCGAGGCAGCCTCCGGCGACCGCGCCGCACGTCACCAGGACGAAGGTGATCATCAGGTGGATGCGCGCGCCGGCCGGGGACTTCATGGCAGCAGTATGCACAGCGCCCTCGGCGCGGGAGGAATCCGGCGGGGCCGCCCCCGCTCCGGCGTGTCAGGCCCGGCGGTCGGCGGCGTCGAAGCGGGCCAGGGTCAGGGCCCCGGGATGCAGGCATGCCTCCAGTGCGCGGTAGGTCGCCGCGTCCAGGCCGCCCAGGGCCTGCGCCACTTCCCCGGTGGCGTCCCGGGCGATCTCGGCGGCCACGTCGCCCGGCGGGGTGCGGGGTCCCAGCTTGCTCACGGCCGACGCGGTCCGGGCCGGGGTGAGCAGGCCGGTGCCGTGGGCGAGCAGCCAGCCGGGGACTCCGGCCGCGCCTTCGGCAGGCGCCTGGTAGGGGCGCGAGCCGTCGAACCGCTCGTCCTCGGCGAAGGCGGGCTGCTTGAACTTGGCCATGGGACGGCCCGGTTCGCGGGAGCCGTCGGCGGGTTTGACGACGAGCCCCTCGGCGAGGTTGCCGGGCAGCGCGGGCAGGCCCAGCAGTCCGGGCAGCCGGGTGGGGAAGACCGCCGGCAGTTCCTGGAGCCGCGCGAGCGGGCCTTCGGCGAGCAGCGGCACGCAGAGCAGCCCGGCCTCGGCGGCGGCCGCGCGCAGCGTCCGGTCCCCGACCCAGCGCGGGCCGTCGTCGTCGGTGACGACGGCGTCGAAGGGGAGCCAGAGGAGTTCGGGCGCGTACCAGACGCCGGTCTGGACGGGCTCCGCCCCCGGTGTGGCGGGTACGCCGGGGTGCGGGTAGCGGCCGCCGGCGAGTTCCCCGTAGAGGGTCACGACCGCGGAGGCCGGGGCTCCGGTGTCTGCGCGCAGGCTCCGCGCGCAGCGGGTCGCGGCGACCGCCAGCGCGGGCCAGATCCGGCCGACGCCGAAGAAGTCGTCCAGCCCGCCGTCCGCGAGCAGTTCGCGGCGCTTGGCGGGGTGCGCGCCCGACGCGTCGCACACGACGGCGAAGTTGGCGCCGTGGATCTTCTCGTGGGCGACCCAGTTCCGCTCGCGGGCCTCGCCCAGCCGGGTGTGGGAGGGGATCTTCGGGTACGGGGTCCAGGGGCGGGGTTCGGGGTGCACCGGAGGATCCTAGCGAGCCCTTCCGTGCAGCACGCGGGGTTTGTTTCCCTCGCGCAGGACGCCGCCATAAGGTGGCCGGGCAAGATCCACATCCTGATGCGGGAGGACTCCAGGCGTGTTCGCTGTGATCTACCGGTGGCGGCTCCGTCCGGGCATGGAGCGGCAGTTCACCGAGGGCTGGCACCGGGTGACGGCGGCCATCCACGCGCGGTGCGGCAGTTACGGGTCCCGGTTGCACCGGGCGGACGACGGTACCTGGGTGGCGTACGCCCGCTGGCCCGACGAGGAGGCGCGGGAACGCTGTTCCGCGCCCGACCCCCAGGGGGTCGCGATGATGGTGGAAGCGATCGAGGAGCGGCTGCCGGAGATCCGGATGCAGCTCGTCGACGACATGCTGGCGGAACCCGGCGGCGATCCGGGCGCGGTGCTGCCCGGACCGTACGCCGACCGGGAATAACACCTTTGGCCAAAGGCGTGTTGGCGCCCTAGCATGCCGCCCCATGACCACCAACGAAGAGATCATCGAACGCGCCCTGGCCCGGATCACCGAGGGCTACGTCTTCCCCGACCAGGCCGTCGCCATCGAGGCCGGGATCCGGAGCCGGCTGGCGGCGGGTGCGTACGAGGGTCTGGCCGGGCCGGCGCTCTGCGAGACGGTGACGGCGCACCTCCAGGAGGTGTGCCCGGACAAGCACCTGCGACTGCTGTGGACGGACGAGCCGCAGTCGCTGGACCCGGTGGACGAGGACGGAGGGGATGCCGCGTTCTCGGCAGTGCTCCGGACCGAGAACCAGGGGATCCGGCGCGTCGAGCGGCTGGAAGGGAACGTCGGGCTCATAGAGCTCCGGCTGATCGCGGGGGCCGTCGAGGGAGCGAGCGCGATCGGCGCGGCGATGCAGCTGGTCGCGCACAGCTCCGCCCTCGTGCTGGACCTCCGGGGCTGCCGCGGCGGCATGCCGGAGGGGGCCGCCATGTGGTGCAGCTACTTCCTGCCCGACGACCAGGTGCACCTGAACGACATCTACGACCGGGTCTCGGACAGCACCCGGCAGTACTGGACGGTCGCGCACCTGCCCGCGCCCCGCTACCTGGACCGGCCGGTCCACATCCTCACCAGCGCGGACACGTTCTCGGGGGGCGAGGACGTGGCGTACACCCTGCAGGCGCAGGGGCGGGCCGTGGTGGTGGGTGAGACCACGCGGGGCGGCGCGCATCCGACGGCCCGGTACGCGGTCACCGAGCACATGCTCGTGACGGTGCCGACGGCCCGGACGATCAACACGGTCACGGGCGGCAACTGGGAGGGTGTGGGAGTCGTTCCCGACGTCCCGGTCCCGGCGTCGCAGGCGCTCGAAACCGCGCTCAAGGCCGTCCAGCCGGGCCTCTGACCTCCCCGGCTCCCCCAGGGGGTGTCCGCGAAGTACCGACTCTCAGATCGGGTCCACGTCCAGGAAGGCCGCCAGGGCGGCCTCCGTGCTCCCGGCCGCACCGGGCAGGGCCAGCTCGGCCCAGATGACCTTGCCCTCGGGCGTGTACCGGGTGCCCCAGTGCTCGCTGAGCTGCGCGACCAGGAACAGGCCGCGGCCGCCCTCGTCCGTGGTGGCGGCGTAGCGCAGGTGGGGGGCGGTGCTGCTGCCGTCCCACACCTCGCAGGTCAGGTTGTGGTCGTGGAGCAGGCGTACCCGGACGGGCGCGCTGCCGTGCCGCAGGGCGTTGGTGATCAGTTCGCTGAGGATCAGTTCCGTGGCGAAGCCCAGGTCCGTCAGGCCCCACTCGTCGAGCTTCTTCGCCGCGGCGTTGCGCATGGCGCCCACCGCGCTCGGCTGGAACGGTACCTCCCACTGCGCGACCCGGTCCGGGCCGAGCGTCCGGGTCCGTGCGATGAGCAGGGCCACGTCGTCGGTGGGCCGGGGCGGCAGCAGCATGTCGAGTACGGCCCGGCAGCTCTCGTGCGGATCCCGGTCGGGGTGGCTGAGGGCGGCGCGCAGCAGTTCCAGCCCCTCGCTGATGTCCCGGGTCCGCTCCTCGATCAGCCCGTCCGTGTAGAGGACCAGCTGGCTGCCTTCCGCGAGGTCCAGCTCCGCGGTCTCGAAGGGCATGCCGCCCAGGCCCAGCGGGGGTCCGGCCGGCAGCTCCACGATCTCGGTCGTCCCGTCGGGGGCGACCACCAGGGGTGGCAGGTGGCCGGCGCGCGCCATCGTGCAGCGCTGGGACACGGGGTCGTAGACGGCGTACAGGCAGGTCGCGCCGAGTACGCCGCCGTTGACGTCGTCGCCGTCGCCGTCGTGGTCGATGCGCTGTACGAGGTCGTCGAGGCGGGCCAGGATCTCGTCGGGCGGCAGGTCGAGGGAGGAGAAGTTGTGTACGGCCGTACGCAGGCGCCCCATCGTGGCGGCGGCGTGCAGCCCGTGCCCGACGACGTCCCCGACGACCAGCGCGACGCGACAGCCGGCCAGCGGGATCACGTCGAACCAGTCCCCGCCGACCCCGGACTGCGCGGGCAGGTAGAAGTGGGCCACGTCCATGGCGCTCTGCTCGGGCAGGGCGCGCGGCAGCAGGCTGCGCTGGAGGGTCACGGCGAGGGCGTGTTCCCTGGTGTAGCGGCGGGCGTTGTCCATGCTGACCGCCGCCCGGGCGACGAGCTCCTCGGCCAGGGACAGCTCGTCCTCGTCGAACGGCTCCTGCTTCTCCGACCGCCAGAAGTTCACCACGCCGAGTACGACGCCCCGGGCCATGAGCGGGGCCGCGATGAGCGAGTGGATGCCGTAGTCGACGATGGCCTGGGCGCGCGGCGGGTCCTGAGCCTGCCAGCCCGGCGCGTCGGCCAGGTGGGGCACCAGCTCGGCCCGGCCGGTGCCGTAGCCCCGCGCCTGCGGGGTGGAGGGCAGGAAGTCGATCAGCCGGCCGACGGGGTAGAGGGGATGGTCGGAGCGGATGCCGCTGACGGCGGTGCGGCGCATGTCCGAGCCGACGCGGGGCTCCTCGCCGTCGATGACCTGGTCGGCCAGGTCGACGGTGACGAAGTCCGCGAAGCGGGGAACGGCCACGGCGGCGAGCTCCTCGGCCGTGCGCACCACGTCGAGGCTGGTACCGATGTCGCCGCCCGCGTCGTACAGCAGCTTGAGGCGTCGGCGCGCCGTCTCCGCCCGGGTGGTCAGGACCTGCATCTCCGTGGAATCGCGGATGGTGATGGCGGCGCCTTCCGGCCGGCCGCGGGGATGGGTGGGCCGCTGGTTGACGACGAGCAGCCGGTCTCCGCTCGCCAGGACCTCGTCGGTGGCCTCGCGGCCGGAGAGCAGCAGGTCGGCCATCCGGCGGTCCAGGCCCGGTACGTCGGCGATGTGGCGTCCGTCGGCGTCCTCCGGGAGCCCGAGCAGGCGTTTGGCCTCGTCGTTCGCCAGCAGGAGGCGGCCTTCGCCGTCGGTGATCAGTACGCCCTCGCGTACGGCGTGGAGCACCGCGTCGTGGTGCTCGTACATCCGGGTCATCTCCTGCGTGCCGAGCCCGTGGGTCTGGCGGCGCAGGCGTCTGCTGATGAGCGCGGTGCCCACGGTGGCCAGAGCGAGGCCGGTGGCGATGGCCAGGAGGATGACCGGGAGCTGGCGGTCGACGACGCCGGTGACGTTCTTGACGGTGAGGCCCGCCGAGACGAGCGCGTTGACCTTGCCGTCGGGCCCGGTGACCGGGACCACCGCCTGGATCTCCTTGCCGAGCGGGCCGTCGACGCTCTCGGTGTGGACCTGGCCCTTGAGCGAGGGCTCGATGGTGCCGACGAATCGTTTCCCGATGCGGTCCGGCTGGGGGTGGCTGTACCGGATGCCGTTGGTGTCCATCACGACGATGAAGTCCACCCCGGCGGCCTTGCGCGTGGTCTCGGCGAGGGGTTGGAGCGTCTTGGACGGGTCGGCCGACTTCAGGGTGTCCTGGAGACCCAGGGAGTGGGCGAAGGTCTGGGCCACGGACACCGACCGGTTGCGTGCCTCGCGTTCGGTGTCGTGCCTCGACTGGAGGACCAGGGCCAGCAGGGCCCCGGCCGCGAGCAACACCACGATCGCCACCTGGAGGACGAATACCTGTCCGGCGACGCTCTTGTTCCGGTTGCCTAGAGGTGACCGCACCGACGTGCCCGGCACGGGTGGCGAGGAATGGTCACGAACCCAGTTGTAGCACTTCCGGACGCCCATGGCCCCCGACATGCACGATGAGCGTCCGGATTGTCACACCTGGTCCCCGAAGAGATCAGCCGGTGTGGCGCTCGGCCGTGCTCTGCAGGCCGTCCGCCGCGGCACGGGACGGGGTCTGCGAGGGCCCCGGGGTTGCGGGGGTGGCGCCCGGGGTGGCCCCGGGAGCGGCCTCCGGGGTACAGGTGACCTCGTCGCGGGGCGTGTAGTGGGTCTTGAAGTCCTCGTGCCCGACTTCCTTGCCACCCTGGACGAAGGTCCGGCCGACGGTGACGTCGAAGCCCTCCAGCGGCGTCTGGACCTCGCAGGTCTCGCCGCTGCCGGTCCGCTTCCCGGGCGGCGTGATGTTGGTCCGGGGCCCCTTGGTCGCGCGTATCTCGTCGTACTTCTTCGTGCCGAGGAAGGAGATCGTCAGCGAGGTGTCGGTGGACCGGGCCTGGATGTAGAGCGGGTGGCCGGAGTCGTTGACCCAGCGCAGGTCGAGGGTGCCCCAGGCGACGGTGGCCTCCCGGCCCTCGGGGTAGCGCTCGATGTAGAAGGAGTGCGCGCCGTGCTCGACGGGCTTGACGCCCGCGAAGAACGCGGCGTTGTACATGGTGGTGGCGACCGCCGAGACACCGCCGCCGGGCGATTTCACGTACTGGCCGTCATTGATCATGATCCCGTCGACAAAACCGTTCTCGGGGGTGCGCTCGCCGACCGTGCGGTTGAAGCTCCACTCCTGCCCCGGCATGACGACGGAGCCGTTGATGAGCTCCACGGCGCGGCCGATGTTGGTGGTGCGGTACGGCGCGGCCGGGAATTCCACGGTGAAGGAGGAGACCTTCTCCTTGAGGCCGAGCCGCCGCGCCTCGTCGGCGGTGAGCTCCGGCTGGACCGCGACGGTGGCGACCTCGCCGCTACGGGCCGCACCCGAGCGGGTCAGCAGCGGCAGCACGGCCTGCCCGAGCGCTTCCTGGGTGACCTTGCGGCCCGCACGGCCCTCGTCGGCGATCACCACGCGGCCGTCCGCGGCGAGAGCGGGTACGGCGTTGCGCGGCGGGCGGGTGGCCTCGTCGACGGTGGGCGCGACGGCGGGGTCCGCGAGCAGGCCCTTGGAGTCGAGGGCGGGCACGAGGCGGCCCTGGCCGTCGGCCCGCATCTTCAGGTGCTCGCCGAGGACGGCCGGGGTGACGGACATGCGCCGGCCGGCGACGGTGAGCTGGACGGGCCCCGACATCGCGGGCTCGGCGAACTGCCGCATGGCCCGTCCGGTCTCCTCGGCGCCGACGCGCGGCTCGGTGCGCGCGACGGGCAGGACGACAGGGCCCTTGCCGGGCTGCAGGTAGGCGGCTCGGAGGGTGTCGAGGGCCTTGTCCTCGACGAGGGCGACACCGGGGAGCGGGGCGACGGCCTTCGCCGCGCCCTTCTCGAACGTGATCACCCCGTCGCGGACGTGCTGCTCGGTGCTCTCGCCGAGGCGGTCCACCGCGGCACGGGCGGTCTGCTCGTTCATGCTGATCACGGGCGCCACGTCGTGGCTGCCCGAGGCGAAGAGGCTGCCGATGACGGCGACCGGACCGGCTCCGCTCCGGGCGGCGCGTTCGACGGTCGCGTCGGTGTCGAGGGAGAGTCCCAGCGTGGCGGGATCGGCCTTCTCCACGCGGTCGCCGACCTTCACCGTGATCGGGGCCGCGGCGGCGGGCCCGAGCTCCCGGGTCAGCGCCTGGCGTGCCTCGGACCGGCTCATGCCGCCGAGGTCCACCCCCATGACCCGGGTGCCCTCGTCTATGTCGCCTCCGACCGCGAGGGCGGTTCCGTAGAGACCGCCCAGTCCGAGGACGACGGCTCCTGCCGCTGCCACCGGCAGAGTGATCCGTCGGTTGACCGCCCAGCTCCGCACGCGTCCCATATCTCTCCCGTGGCGCCGACCGTCCCTCAGGTGGCGCGGGCCGCCATAGCAGCCATATACGACAATTACGGGAAATAATGATCCCTGCTGGGGACTCCATTTGGGGATGAATGTAATTGTTGTCACGATTGTGACCCCGGTGGAGACTCATCCAGGGAGGGGTTCTCGGCCGTCGCTCACCGTGGCCCGTCCACGGCGTCCGTACCGTCCGGTCCGGCGACGACGAACACGTCGCACAGGGGTGCCGTGTCGGCGCCGGCGCTGATCAGCAGGTCGTACGTACCGGCGGGCAGCACGCCGACGTCGACCCGCTGCCGCCACCGCGCCACCGTGAGGTCGCGGGCGACCACCGCCCGGCCGGTGGCACGTGCGGTTACCGAGAGTCGCGCCGGGACCTCGGGGAGTTCGCTCTCGCTCAGCGAGCTGACGGCACCGACCTCGCAGGTGACGGGCTCGTCGGCGAGGTAGAGGTCGTCACCGAGGTAGCTGAACCAGGAGGTCACGGCGGCCCTCAGGTCGTCGATGCGCACGTCGTGCAGGGACTGGAGGATGCCGCCGAGGTGGTCGAGCATCGCGTCCTGGTTCTGCAGGCTGCCGTGCTTCTGCGGGACGAAGGTGCGGGCGTCCTCGGTACCGGAGAGGGCGGCGGAGAGCTTGGGCACGGTGCCGTCGCCCCCCTCGTCCGCGTCCCCGCGGAGCAGCAGGGTCTCGATCGTGTGGTCGGCGAGCCGGGCCGACTGCCGGGTGGGCTGGTCCATGCCGACGATGGGGTGGTAGACCACCTGGTTGGACTCCCAGGCGGATTCCTTCCGGTTGGCGGTGGCCGCCCGCTCCGTCTCGGCGAAGAAGTCGGTGAGATGGCTGCTCCACTGCGGCTGCCAGCCGGGCAGCCCGGCCTTGGCGGGGACGGCCGCCTCGCCGTCGGGCCCGTACACGCACTTGTAGACGGGGACGAGCTGGTGGAGGGCGGTGAAGGAGCGCAGGAGCCGTGTGAGGTCCTTCTCGAACGGGCCGATCCGCTTGTGGAAGCCGTTGCACAGGAACTCGACGGCGTTGAGCGACCCGTAGTAGGGGGTCCCGAAGGTCACGATGGCCCGGGTGTCCTTCCAGCCGCCCAGCACCTCGACGAAATAGCGCGAGACGAGCCCGCCCATCGAGTGCCCGATCAGGACGAGCTGGGCCGCCGGATTGCCGCTGGCCTCCCGCCAGTCCCGCAGCCAGACCGCACTCTGCTCGGCGAGCCTGCGGGCGGACGCCCGGTTGTCGCGTCGCCAGTCGTACGGGAACGGGAAGTAGTTCCGGCCCTTCTGCAGGTCGAACCGCGCCAGCAGGAACCTCTCGATCGCCGTGTAGCCGTCGATCTTCCACAGTCCGGGCAGGGTGTGCAGATCGGGCACCAGCCGGTCGGCGGCGACGCCGTCGCCGAGATCGTCCACGAGCCAGTCGTCCTCGCCGAGTTCCAGGGACTCCAGCGAGCCGCCCAGGCTCGCCAGCGCGCCCAGTACCGCCGAGGCGGAGGGCGCCCACACCTCCTTGCCGTTCCGGGTCAGCACGCTCCCGCCGATACCGGGGAGCAGTACGACGACATCGGCCATCGGGTTCCGGGCCATGAGCGGGCCTCCTCGGTCGTCTCTTTCTGATCTTGTCGGCCGGGCCCGCCGCGTCCGGGGCGAGGCGGGTTCGGGGTGGGGCGGGTTCGGGGGCGGGGCGGGCTCGGCAGGATCCCGAAGAGCGGGTCTAGCCGCCGGCCGGCCGGACGAACGGGTCGGCCGCGTCGCCGTAGTGCTGGTAGGCGGCCCAGGAACTCCAGCGCTGCCCACTCGGCGTGACGTGCGGGCTGCCGGGCCGGCCGGGGCCGTCGGATCCGTCGTGGCCGTCGCGATCGCCGGGACCGGCCGGAGCCCCGGGGTCCTGCTCCCGCTGCCCTGCGGCGCGCAGCCCGTAGAGGCGCCTGCGCGCCGCGCGGACGGCGCCGCCCACCGTCGGGGTCGCCTCACCGGCACCGCCGTTGAACAGGTGCGTGTAGAACTGGTCGGCGAAGGAGATCCCCTGGTCGTCCGGGATCCGCCAGGCCGCCCCGATGTAGTGGCCCACGCCCATGCGCAGGAACTCGTCGGCGAGGCTCGGCACCAGCGCGGCCTGCGGGTTGCCCCAGGGGCTGCGGCCCGCGAGGCCGGGCGCTCCGGGCGGGCTGCCGGGGCCGGTGCCCTCGCCGTCGCCGAGGCGGGCGGTGTAACAGGCGTTGGCGACGACGATCAGGGGCGGCCGTTCGAGCAGGGCGAGTTCCTGGGCGGTCAGCAGCCCGTCGGCGAAGACCCAGCCCGAGCGCCGTCCCGTACCGGAGAGGTCGAAGTCGCTGTGTCCGCAGTAGTGGACGATGTGGTTGCCCCCGCACAGCAGGACCCGCAGCACGTCGAGCCGCCGGGCCGGGTCGACGCCCGGCTGGCGCAGCGAGTTCGCGGCGCCGACGAAGAGACTGACGGTGGCCCCGAGCTCCTTGAGTCGGGAGGCCACCGCGAGGGCCTCCTGGCGGGCGCCGGGCAGGTGGAACCCCTTCTCCGGGTCGCCCGGATCGCCGATCACCAGAGCACGCAACGGCGCGTCGGCCAGGCTCTCGGTCATCACCCGCGAGTAGGTGGTGCGCAGTTGCCTGGACAGCTGGGTGCGGATCGCCAGGGGATCGCGCTTCTCCACGCCCGCCTGCTGGATCTCGGCCAGGAACTCCCAGGGGACGGAAGCCGTGTCCCGGTCCAGTTCCAGGAGTACGGTCGAGTCGTCGGTCAGCAGCCGCTGGAAGTCCGGCGGCACCACGAACCGGGACAGCAGGTCGGGCAGTTCGCACGCGTCCTTGACGCTCGGTTCCGTCAGCCGGTCCACGAGTTCCCGCAGCAGGTCCATGTCCACCGGCACGAGCCGCTCCGGCACGGTGGCCCGCCCGGTCAGCGCCGCCCAGCGCAGGCCGCCGACCCCCGACTGGACGGACATCCGGACGGGTACCGCGTCGTCCTGGGCCTCCGCCGGCCTGCGGACGGTCAGGGACAGCTCGGTGCGCTCCACCGATGCCAGGTCCACCAGCTGCTCGCGGATCTTCTCCTGGATGTCGGCGTCGAAGCCGGCCAGCACGGTGTGCAGCACGTCCGCCTGCGGTCCCGGCGGGGTGGGCGGACCGGGGCCGCCCGGGGCGGCGTCACGGGCGGACGCACCCGTCGGTCCGGCGAGCCCGGTCAGCGCCGACAGGGCGTACACCGCGGCGGAGGGCCCGAACAGCTCCCCGCCGCTCTCCTCGCGCAGCCCCGGGACGATCCGTACCTGCGGGAGCTTCGCGGCGGATTCCGTGAGGGCGAGGTGCAGCTGCTCCGCGCGCAGCCGGTCGACCTCCATGACGAGCACGTCGGTGAGCCGGGGCGGCGGCGCGGGCGGGCCCAGCGGCGCCAGGGTGTCGGCGAATCCCCGGGCGATGGCGCGGGCCGCCTGCTTGACGGTCAGATTGCCGGTGCCCGAGCCGATGAGCACGGTGGCCATGGTCCCGACGTGGCCGAGCCCGAGTGCTTCGCCGAGCAGGGACGCGTACATCTGGACGGCGCGGCGTTCCGTCAGCGTTCCCATCGGTCCCATGCCGACGACCGCGGCGCACCGAACGGGACCCTCACGGCAGGGGAAGTACGTGACCTCGCCCAACTGGGCTTCGATCCAGCCGAGCTTGGTGTGCTCCGTGATGATCCGGCGGGGGTCGACGGAAATGGCCCGGTCCAGCGCCAGTTCCGCGGCCGCGGGCACTACCGACTGGTAGTGACCCGTGACGTGCAGATCTGCCTCGATCTGCGCGATGTCGCCCCAGACCACGGTGATGTTGAGTGTTGGACCATCGGTGCGCGGCGGTCGGTCGGGGGCCGGAGCGGGGAACCGTGCGGGCGGGTTCGAGGCCGTCGGTACGTCCTCCAGCAGGTCAGCGATGCGAGCGGCGGCGGGGGTGCTCACCACGCTCCTCCCTTCGAGTCGCCCGAGCTTCTCGATCCGAGTGCGTCACATCTGTCTCCCCCACTGGATTATCCCACTGTCGACGGGGGCGGCCAGCGGGGCGTGCGGCCCGGACCGGGCCAGCAGGTCGGCCGCCCGGGCCAGTTCTGCTGATCCGCCGCGGGGTCGGGCGGACAGGGGTCCGGTTCCGCTTCGACCCGCGCGGCCGGCAGCTGACGGGCCGTGTGCAGGACCCCGTCGCCTGCGGGTCGGAGCCTTGCGGATTCCGCGCCACTCGCGGCGGGCCGCGATCAACTCGCCTTTCGGCGACCCGCGTTGCCGTTCCAGGATCTTCGGGGTTAGATTCCTGGAAACTTCTCCAATTCGAGCGGGGCTGACGTGTCAGAGCTGACGGGGAGCGGGGCCGAACCGCTGGAGGCGGGGGATCCGCGCCGCATCGGATCGATCCCGCTGGCGGGCCGGCTCGGGGCCGGCGGCATGGGGCGCGTCTATCTCGGCATCCGTGAGGGCCGGTACGTCGCCGTCAAGCAGCTCCTGTCCTCCGTCGTCGGAGAGGACCAGGACTTCCTGCGCCGCTTCGGGCACGAGCTGGACAACCTCGCCCGGCTGCCCTCGGACGCCACCGCTCCGCTGCTCGACAGCGACCGCACCGCCTCTCCCCCGTGGTTCGCCACCGCCTACATCCCCGGGCTCACCCTGCGGGAGGCCGTCGCCCTGCACGGCGGCCCGCTGCCCGCGCGGGCGCTGTGGCTGCTGCTGCGGGAGGCCGCGGCGGGGCTGGCGGCGGTGCACGCGCTGGACATGGTGCACCGGGACCTCAAACCGTCCAACGTCATGCTGACCCTCGACGGTCTCACCCTGATCGACTTCGGCGTTGCCCGGGCCGCCGAGCAGAGCCAGCTGACCCGGACCGGCATGGTCGTGGGCACACCGGCCTACATGGCACCCGAACAGGCCTCGGGCCGACGGCGGTTGAGCGGGGCCACGGACGTGTTCGCGCTGGGCTCCGTACTCGCGTACGCGGCGTGCGGTCAGCCGCCGTTCGGCGACGAGTCGGGGCACGGGGTGCTGTACCGCATCGTCCACGAGGAGCCCGACCTGGCGCCGTTGCGGGAGCTGGAGCCGGAGCTCGCCGAGCTGGTCGCGGCCTGCCTCGACAAGGACCCCGAGGGGCGTCCCACCGCCGCCGAACTCCTCGAACGCGCGGATGGGCACGGCCCGTTCGCAGCACCGCTGTGGCCGGAGGCCGTCACCGAGCGACTGACCGAGCGAGCCGCGTTCGCCGCGAACGTACAGGAGGCCGACGTCCCGACGCTCCCGCTCACCGGTGAGCGGGCCGAGCCCGAGGTGAAGCCGGAGGCGGGTCCGGATCCGGAGAAGGCACCGGTCCCGGCGGCGCCCGCTCCCCCGGTCACGGCCCGTCCGGAGCCGGTCGCGCGCCGCCGCCGCACCCGGGTCCTCCTCGCCGTCGTGCCCGTCGTCGTGGTCGCGGGCGGGACGACGCTGGCCCTCCAGCACCTGCCGTACGCCTCCGCGCCCAGGGCCGGCGCGGCGAACTCCCCGTCCGCCCCGCCCTCGGCGCCGGCCAGCCCCACCACACCGGTCGTGCCACCGGGTACGGCGGCCCCGCCCGACGGCAGTCCGTCCGGTACGGCCTCACCCGTGCAGCCACCCGCCCAGGACCCGGGACAGGGCGCGGCCGCCGGGGGCGCGGGCGGAACCGGTCCCGGCAGTGGCACCGGCACCGGTGCCCTCCCCGGCGGCGGTGCCCAGCCCGGCCCGGGCAGCGCCGGGAACTCCGGCGACCCCGCCGCCGCGGGCGGCTCCGGCAGTAGCCGCGCCTCCGGCGGCGGGACCTCCACGGCGCCCACGACCCCGGCGCCCCCGGCCCCTCCCGCATCCGGCACCTACCGCTTCCGCAACGGCAACGACGGCCGGTGCATCACGCAGGTGTTCGGAGCCTCGGACCACGGCGACTGCGCGGACGCGAGTGCCCGGTGGACCGTGCAGAGCAGACCGGACGGCAGCTTCAAGCTCGTCAACCAGCAGGGCGGCGGCTGCCTGTACGCCAACATGCTCGGCCAGGCGGTCTTCGTCGGCGACTGCTCCCAGGGCACCGCCCGGCTGTGGCGTACGGGGTCGAACGGCAGCCTCCGCAACGACTTCAGCGGGGGCTGTCTCGACCTGGGCATGAGCAGCGGCCTGGTGACCAACACGTGCGGTGGACAGGCCTCGCAGCGCTGGACGAAACAGAGCTGAGGCTATTCGGTGGCGGGCGGAGCGGTGCTCGGGCAGGCTGTGCCGCATGGTTTCGGTGGTGCAGAACGTGGCGATCGACTGCTCGGACGCGTACGAGCTGGCCCGGTTCTGGAGTGAAGCGACCGGCAGTCCGCTGCACCCCGGCGCCGGACGAGGCGACCGGGAGACCGCGGTGATGCTCGCGGAAGGTCCTCTGCTGTACTTCAACCAGGTGCCGGAACCGAAAACGGTCAAGAACCGGATCCACCTGTGCCTGCGTCCGACGGCCTCGCGCGAGGAGGAGGTCGAACGGCTGCTGGGTCTCGGCGCCACCCTGGTCACCGACCGCCGGCAGCCCGACGGTACGGGCTGGGCGGTCCTCGCCGATCCTGAAGGCAATGAATTCTGCGTCCTGCGCGGCGAGTCCGACCACGCCTCGCCGTCTTCCTGAGGCTCGCCCGCACGGACCGGCGGCCTCAGCCACGCGTCGCCGTCAGTGAAGGCCTGCTGTCAGCGCTCGGCAGGCAGGTGGCGAGGATGGGTACGGCGCTTCCCCCGGCAAAGTCTCGGTTCGCGACCGTGGCAAGCTACGTCACTCCCCGGCCAACGTCCCCCGGGCACCGGGGACCGGGCGGGCGGATGATCTACTCTGCGCGCTATGTGGTCTCCTTTCCTCCACTTCCTTGCCGTTCCCGGCAGGGCGGCGGTCCTGCTGCGGCCCCTCGCAGCCTGTGTGCTCGCGGCGGCGGCCTGGGCCGACGTACGGACCGGAATGTTCGCCGGACCCGCGTCGCAGGTCCGCCTCACGCTGTCGGCCGTCGTCGTGGGCGCCGTCCTCGTCGCCCTGCCCCTGCTCGACGAGGCCTGGTCGTACGCCTGTGCCGGGGGTGCCGCCGCCGCGTCGCTGGCCTGTTCCGCGGCCGTGTACCTGAGCCATGCCCATGTCGGCGCCTCGTCCGGCTACGGGGCGTTCGAGCCGGCCGCCCTGCTCGTGGTGCTGGCCCTCGTCACCCGGCGCGGCCCGGCAGCCTCCGCCGCTCCGGTCGCCCTGCTGCTGGCCGCGGCCGTCGTCGTGCGCCCCCTGTCCCTCGGCCCGCAGGAGGGAGGTCTCACCGCCGCGTTCGGTCTCACACTGGTCACCGTCCTGGTGGCGGGGGCGACCGTGACGGCGCGGATGGTGGAGGCGGACCGGCGGCAGCGTGCACACCGCATCCGGCTGGAACAGCGGATCGAGCGGGCCAGGGAGCTGCACGACCACCTCGCCCACCACATGACCGGCATCGTGGTGCAGGCACAGGGTGCCCGTGCGGTCGCCGCCAGGCGGCCCGACATGGTCCTGTCGGCACTGCAGCGCATCGAGGAGACCGGAGCGGAGGCGCTCGCGTCCATCCGGCAGACGGCGGCCGGACTCCGGACCGGGGAGGACGACGCACCTGCGGCCGCGCCCGCCGGCATGGACGACCTGAGGGCTCTGGTGCGGGGGTTCGCCCTGAACGGTGTGCCGGCACACCTGACCGAGGAAGGCCCGACGGACACCGTTCCGGCCGAGGTGGCCGCCACCCTGCACCGGGTGACGGAGGAATCCCTCACCGACATCCGCAACCACGCCCGTCACTGCCGCCACGTCAGCGTCCGGGTGCGCGTCCGTCCCCACGAGGCCGCCGTGTGGATAACCAGCGACGGGACGGCCGGTCCGGGCCACGGGCTGAAGGGCCTGCGCGAGCGTGTTCTCCTGGCCGGCGGCACCTTCCGCGCCGGAGCCACGGCCGAGGGCGACTGGCAGGTAGGGGCCCGCATCCCGCTCGCCTAGGTCGTGCACAGGGGTCAAGCGCAGGGGCACCTTCATCCGGAAGGGGATTCGGCGGCCGTCCGGCCGTCGGCCCGCCTACGGTGGATCCGGGCAGGGGGGCGTACCAGTCGGCGGCACCCTGCCGCTCGGCGGGGGACGGCCCCGAACCGCACCCCGCACGTGGCCCCGGCAGCCGGCCGGGGCCGCTGAACGGGCCGCGCCGCGTGCGGCCGTCACGAAACGGTCATCGTCCGGTCCCATTCCGACACTAATGGTCGTGAAGCATTCCGCTGGAGAACGCCAGTCCAGCAAGGGACCCTTCCGATGCTCCGTTCCCGACGAGCCGCCGCCAGGGCGCCGCTCGCGTGACCCACCGCAAACCGAAGCCACGCCTCATGTCGCGCCGCACCGCAATGCTCTGCACCAGCAGTGGACTGATCGCCACCGCCTTCGGGGTCGTCGTCGACCGCGGCGGGGACCCCGGCCCCGTCCACACCGAGGCGCAGGAGGAGAGCACGGCGGAGCCGCCCGCCGAAGCGGCTCCCGAACCCGGGAAGCAGGCATGGATGCCGGACGCCACCCTGAGGCCCCTGGCCGTGAACTTCACTCCCGGCGGGCTCAGGGAGATGCGGGGTCTGGTCCTGCACGTACAGGAGGGCGAGAACTCGCTCCACGACCACTTCAGCGACCCCGCGGCCCAGGCCTCGGCGCACTTCTGGGTCTCGCAGTCCGGCGAGATCGAACAGTACGTCTCCGCGCACGACCGGGCCTGGGCGCAGGGCACCGGCAACCCGTCGTGGCTCTCGGTGGAGACCTCGGGCTTCGCGAGCCGGCCGCTCACCGCGCAGCAGGTGGACTCCGTCGCCCGGATCTACGCCTGGGGCATGGCCCAGCACGGCTGGCCCCTCGAACCCGCCTCCACACCGCAGGGCCGGGGGCTGGGCATCCACCGCATGGGCGGCCGGGACTGGGGCGGACACTCCTGCCCGGGCCCGCTGCGCTCCGCCCAGGCGGGAGAGATCCTCGGCGCGGTCCGCACCAAGTACTCCCGGTAGGCACGGCCCTGCTCAGCCGGCGGCTCGGCGGCGACCTCGGCGGCGGGGGTACGGAAAGAGCCGTGGCGGGCGTTTGGCGGCCACGTCCTCGACCCAGCCGAAGGCCAGCACCAGCAGCCCGAGCAGCGGGATCGCCACCAGCAGCGTGAACCACTGGCTGGCGAGCAGCCACTGGAGGTTGTCGTAGATGAACGGGACGCTCCAGAGGGGGTCGATCAGCGGGACGGCGACCACCAGGGCCACCTGGTGCCAGAGGTACACGCTGACGGCTCGCGCGTTGAGCAGGCCCACCAGGCCGTTCCAGCGTTCCAGCGGCCTGGGCCAACGCGCCCACGACGGGCTGGCGTGGAGCAGGACGGCGACGAAGCCGAAGGACCACAGGGCCTGGGCGATCGGCCAGGCCTCGATGTCGGTCGCCACCGTCGGATCGACCGGACGGGTCTGCAGGTACCAGAAGCCGGCGACCATGATCAGCGGTGCGACGGACGGCAGCACGTACTGCGGGATCTTCTTGAGCAGGCCCTCCTGGTGGGCCATGCCGAGGATCCAGCAGGCGCCGAAGGTCGCGAAGTCGTTGGCGGTCTCCCAGACCCGGCTGTACACGAACTCCTGGTCGGCGAAGAACGCGTTCATGACGATGACCATCGTCAGCGGACCGGAGAGCGTCGCCACCGGAAAGCGTCGCAGTGCCCGGAGCAGCAGCGGCGAGAGCAGGACGTACCAGAGGTAGGCCCGGAGGTACCAGAGCGGGACGGTGATCTGCACGGCCCAGCTCGCTTCCACGTGCTGGAAGCCGGACAGCTCCTCCGCGTACGGCGGGGTGCTCAGCGGCAGGATCCAGAAAGCCAGCTTGGACCACCACCAGGTGGGGTGGCCCTCGGACTGCGGGCCCCAGCCGTCGAGGATCTGGAAGGCGATCAGTACGGCGCCGAACAGCCACATCGGGGGCAGCAGGCGGCGCAGCCGGCCGCGGATCACGCCGAGTGCGGGCCGGCTGAGCGAGCGGGCCATCAGGGCGCCGGCGAGGGCGAACATCACGCCCATCGACGGGAAGACGAGCGGCAGCCAGAACCAGCCGAAGTTGTGGTAGAGCAGCACGCGACCCAGCGCCAGCGCGCGCAGTAGGTCCAGATAGCGGTCGCGGCCGCTCCCGAGCCCAGCCGACTGCTGCTGCGGCGGCGCAGGCCTCGGCTCGGTCTCCTCGTCCCGCGTCGGCTCGATCCGCAGTGCGGCCGGAATTCTCAACTGCACGGTGTCCCGAGTGCGACCGAGGTCGAATGATGCGGTCACGGTCAGGCCTCCACCGGTACGGCGACCTCGCCGGTGCGCCGGAGCTTCTGCCAGCGCAGTCGGCCACCGGTCATCGCCGTGATCGCGGACTGCAGCAGGACGATGTACATCAGCTGCCGGTAGACGAGTTGCTGGATCGGCAGGCTGATCAGATGCCAGGGCTTCTCGCGGTCGAGCCGGAAGGCGTACCACGACAGTGCGGCCTGGAGGAGGATGAAGCCGCCCCAGCTGGTGAGGGTGATCGGGGCGTCCCCGAACAGCACTCCGTACAGCAGGAACAGGTCGACCAGCGGCGCCAGCAGCGGGGCGATCACGCCGAACAGCACGACCAGCGGGAGCCCGACCCGGCCGAAGCGCCCGGCCGGGCCGCGGGACGTCACGGCACGGCGGTGCTTCCACATCGCCTGCATGCTGCCGTAGCTCCAGCGGTACCTCTGGGACCAGAGCTGCTGCAGGCTGGCGGGCGCCTCGGTCCAGGCGCGGGCGTGCTCGGCGTAGACGATCCGCCAGCCGTCGCAGAGCACCGCCATGGTGATGTCGGTGTCCTCGGCGAGGGTGTCGTCGCTCATCCCGCCGACCCGCCGCAGGGCATCCTTGCGGAACGCTCCGACGGCGCCGGGGATCGTCGGGATGACGCCCAGCATGTCGTACATCCGGCGGTCCAGGTTGTGGCCGAGGACGTACTCGATGTGCTGCCAGGCACCGATCAGGCTGTCGCGGTTGCCGACCTTGGCGTTGCCCGCGACCGCGCCGATCGACCGATCGGCGAAGGGCTGCACGAGCTCGCGCACGGTGGACGGCTCGAAGACGGTGTCCCCGTCCATCATCACGACGATGTCGTACGAGGCGGCCGCGATTCCGGTGTTGAGCGCGCTGGACTTGCCGCCGTTGACCTGCCGGATCAGCCGGACGAACGGCAGGTTCATCTCCTCGACGATGTCCGCGGTGCCGTCCGTGGATCCGTCGTCGATGACGATCACCTCGATCGGATGGTCACTGACGGCCAGGGAGTGGAGGGTGTTGGCTATGCATTCGCGTTCGTTGTAGGCCGGGACGAGCACGGTGACCGGCTCGGTGACGGGCGGCCCCCAGGCGTCCCTCCGTTTGGAGCGGCGGGCGTGGATCGGAGCGAGGACGAGCATCAGCGCGAACCGTCCGAAGTTGAGGAAGCCGACGAGGGCCAGCAGTCCGACCAGCACCGGCAGGGTGAGCACGGCGGCCCTCGTGGCCCAGACGAACCCCTTGCCCGCCCACAGCTGGAACCCGTGCACGGGCACGGTCGCACCGGAGGCGCCGAGCGCGTCGGAGATGGTGGTGAAGCGGTAGCCCTGGGCCTGCAGCCTGTCGATGATCTGCACGAGGGCGGCGACGGTCTGGGTACGGTCGCCACCCGCGTCGTGCAGCAGGATCAGCGCGCCCGCACCGGGCTTGGCCGGCATCGCCGCCTTGACGATCTCGTTCACGCCGGGGCGCTTCCAGTCGTCCGTGTCGCGGTCGATGAACGCGGTGAGGTAGCCGCGTGCGCCCACGTACTTGATGACCGGGTAGTTCCAGTCGTCCATCGCGGTGGCGTCGGAGGAGTACGGCGGACGGAACAGAGCGGAGTGGACGCCCGCGACGCCGGCCAGGGCCAGCTGCGTCTGCGCCAGCTCCCAGCTGATCCGGGCGTGGGACTGGTACACCAGGTCGGGGTGGGTGAAGGTGTGCACTCCGAGTTCATGGCCGCCCGCGACGATCTGCCGGATCAGCTCCGGATTGCGCGTGGCCATCGCGCCGGTCACGAAGAAGTCCGCACGGATCCTGCGGGCCGCGAGCACCTCGAGGATCTTCGGAGTCCACTCCGGTGAGGGGCCGTCGTCGAAACTCAGAACCGCGGTGCGGTCGGGGATGTGGTAGCTCACGGGGTGCTCGTTCCTGGCGCCGCGCGCGTCGATGACCGGACCGCCCTTGAGCAGGCCGGCCGGAACCGTCGTCTTGTCGACCGAGATGGCGATCCGGGAGTCGTGGAACGCCTCGTTGGTGGCGAGGCCGCGCAGGACGAGCAGGGCGAGCAGGCAGGCCAGCAGGGACAGCGGCATGAAGAAGCGCAGCGGCGGCGCGGCCAGTCGGCGCGGCCTCAGCAGGGACTGCCGGCGGCGCTGGTGGCGGGACAAGGGTGCTCCTGGAGATGGTGGTGCCGGCGATCAGGGGTGCTTGGCGGGCCGGCTCGAAGGCTTCGCGCCGTGCAACGCGGTGGTCACGGGTTTCGGCGGGGTGACGGCTGCCTTGGACGGTGCGGCCGAGTTCTTCGATGGGGTGGCCGAGGTCCTGGCGCCCGGGCTTGCCTTCGTCACGGGCTCGGCGGACCGCGTGACCGCCCGAGGTGAGGCCGGCGGGGTCGGCGGGGACGACCGGGGCGGCGACCCCGACGGCACGGGTGAGCGCGAGGGCTGTGCGGGGATGCCCATCGCGGGGGCGTCCGCCTGCACACCGATCAGGCTGCTGCCCATGGCAACCGCCAGGATCGTGCCTAGCACGGAGACCGGCCAGCCGAAACCCCGCAGCAGACGGCCGCGCAGACCCGACTGGTCGACGAACACCGGTGCGGGGGCGGGTTCCTCGACGGCAGGATCGGACGTTCCAGGATTCGACCGGGGTACCGATCCGCGCTGGACGGAAGTCATGGCTGGGCGCACCTTGCGAGGCCTCTCATTGCAGGGTACGTAGAGCGCGGGATCGCAAGGCGAACGCTAGTGCACCGACCCGGATCGACTTGGGCCCGATGTCGGGATATGAACCGATCTACTCGTGGGTCGTGACCGGATAGAAACGGAATTTTCCATACCGGTTAGCCGCTGCGCCCACCGCCGCCGGGTGCCGGTCCGTACGCGTAAGGACGGGCCCGTGGGCGGTCCGTGGGCGGTCCATGGGCGGTCCATCGGCGGTCGGGGAGCGCCTTAGGATGACGCCCGCATCGGTTCGGCCGGTGACGACACCCCCGCACAGGGCGTGCCCAGGTACCGCCTCTACGCCCCCAAGGAGCCCGCGTGAGCCAGCCCCGCCGCACCCCTCGTCGCCGCGCGCGGACCGCGCTCACACTGTCCGCCCTCTTGTGCGTGCTCGCCGCGTGTTCCGCCGGCCCCGGCGACGACGCCGCCCCCGCCCCCAGCGTCGCGCCGACCCCGTCCGGTCCGCCCGGAACCCTGTTCGACAGCTTCCACTACAGCGGCCCCGGCGACCCGTCGCTCGCCGCCCACGGCTGGGAGGTGCGCACCGGCGGGGGCGGCCCCGGAATCCAGGACACCTGGTCCGCCGCCGGCGCCGACTTCCCCTCGGATGCGACCGCACAGGGCGGCAGGGTCCTGCGACTGCAGTCCTCCACCGACGGCACCCATCAGGGCACACGGCAGGTCGAGGTGCAGGGTACCGGCAAGAACCTCTTCACGGGCACCTTCGCCGCCCGGGTCCACTTCAGCGGCAAGCCCACGACCGGCCGCAACGGCGACCACGTCGTCCAGACCTTCTTCCCGATCTCCCCCGCGGACGATTCGGCGGACTACAGCGAGCTCGACTTCGAGTACCTGCCGAACGGAGGCTGGGGCACGACGGGTCCGCGTCTCGACAACGTCAGCTGGCACAAGGCCGATCCGCCGGACCGGGTCAGCCACACGCTCGCGCGGCGCACCGAGGGCTGGCACGTCCTGATGGTCACCGCCATGAACGGAACGGTCACCTACTCCCTCGACGGCGAGGTGCTGTTCACCAGCTCCGGCAAGTACGTCCCGCGCGAGAAGATGGACATCCACTTCAGCAACTGGTTCATCGACACCCCCGCCCCGGGCGGTCCGCGCACCTGGGACATGAAGGTCAACTGGGTCTACTACAAGGCCGATGAGGCCGTCTCCCCGGCGGACGTCCAGAAGACGGTGGACGGCTTCTACAGCGCGGGCACCACCCACATCGACACCGTGCCGAAGGCCTGAGCGGCGGAACGCACTGACCTCAGGGGTTGCCGGCGAGTTGGAGGACCGCTATGCCCGCCAGGACGGTGACGCTGGCGGCGATGCGTCGGTGGCCGAGGCGTTCGCGGAAGACGGCCGCGCCGATCAGGGCTCCGAAGACGATGCTGGTCTCCCGCAGGGCGGCGATGGTGGAGAGGTCGCCCCGGGACTGCGCCCATACGACGAGCCCGTAGGCGAGCAGCGAGAGCAGTCCGCCGGCCAGGCCCCGGCCGCACAGCGGACGCAGGGCGGTGAGCAGGGCCGGACCCCGCCGGGCCCAGGCGATGAGCGGGAGGACGAGTCCCTGGCAGAGGAAGAGCCAGGCGATGTAGCCGAAGACGCTGCCCGAGACGCGGACGCCGCTCCCGTCGACGAGGGTGTAGGAGGCGATCATCACGCCGGTGCCGAGCGCGGCGGCCAGCGCGGGCAGTTGGGCGCGGCCGGGGATCCCGTCGGCGAGGGCGAGACCGGCCAGACCGCAGGCGACGACCGCGATGCCGAGGGCTTGGCCGGCGGGCAGCGAGTGGCCGAGCAGGGTGGTGGACACCAGGGCCACCACCACGGGCGAGGCGCCCCGGGCGGTGGGATACATCTGGCCGAAGTCGCCCAGCTGGTAGGCCCGCAGGAGCAGGAGCTGGTACGCGACCTGCAGTGCGGCGGAGGCGGCGATGTACGGCCAGGCCGCCGGGGCGGGCGGCGGAGCGAGGCATACCAGGACGGCTCCGCAGCCGGCGGAGGCCAGGCTGATGAGGGTGAAGCCGGCCAGTTTGTCGCGCAGGCCGTGGGTGAGGCCGTTCCAGGCGGCGTGCAGTACCGCCGAGGCGAGGACGACGGCGGGCACGGCGGCCGCGCCCGTCATGGGTGGCAGGTTTGCGGGCACGGGCGCTCCCCACGAAAGGATGTGGAATAAAATTCCTTGGTAGCATAGCCACATGGAAATTCATTCCACAGCGACGGGCGGACTGGCCGCCCACGTCCGGGCCCACCTGTCCGAGCTGCGTGACACCGAGGCCCGGGTGGCACAGGTCGTCCTGGACAAGGGGGCGGAGCTGGTGCACCTCAGCGTCAGCGACGTCGCGGCGCTGGCCGGCACCGCGCCGTCCACCGTCGTACGGGCCTGCCAGCGCCTCGGGTTCCGCGGGTACCAGGAGCTGAAGATCGCCGCCGCCCGGCAGGCGCCCGCGCAGGAGCCCTCCCAGGACCGGGACCCGGCTGCCCGCGCCCTGGCCGACACGGTCCGCGCCGCCCGGGAGGCGCTGGACGGGGTGGCGGCGACGGTGACCCCGGAGCAGTTGCGCACGGCGGCCGGAATGATCGACACGGCCGGCCGGGTGCTGGTGGTGGGCGCGGGGCTGTCCGGCGCGGTCGCGCTGGACACCGCCTACCGGCTGCGCGCGCTGGGCTGCGCGGTCGACGCACCGGCCGACCCGCTGACCGCACAGCTGGCGGCCTCACAGCTGACGTCCGCCGATGCCTGCCTGACCATCAGCCACACGGGGGCCACCCGCAGCACCGTGGACGCCGCCCGGGGCGCGCGGCGGGCCGGGGCCCGGGTCGTCGCACTCACGAGCTACGCCCGCTCCCCGCTGAGCGAAACCAGCGACTGCACCCTGGTCGCGGGCGGCCAGGACCTGGTGTTCGGACTCGAGACCGTCGCCAGCCGGCTGGCCCACCTCACCGTGATCGACGCCCTCACCCTCACACTGCTGGGGGTGCGCGGCGCCCCCGCCGAGGCGGCGCTGCGCCTGTCGGCCGACGTCACGGTCGACCACTCGTACTGAACGGTGCGCGCCGCGCGGCCGGCGCGGGCGGAACCCGCTCCTCCTCGGACTAGGCCCTGCCCCGGCCCCCCTTGGAACCGCCGTTCGTCGGCGGGTATCCGGGCCGCGCCGGTATCGGCGGCCGGGGCGGGGCGGGCAGGGGCGGGAGAGCCGGCTCCTGCAGCCAGGCCGTGAACAGATCGTCCAGCGGCTCGGCCGTGTAGCGGGCGACGTGCTGGGTGAGAGCCACGGTGGACACCACCCCGTGGCGGTGCACCGTCGCCCAGTCGCGCAGCATGCGGAAGAACGCGCTGTCGCCCAGCGCGCAGCGGATCGCGTGCACGGTGAGGCCACCGCGCTGGTAGAGGCGGTCGTCGAACATCAGCTTGCGGCCGGGGTCGGCCAGCCGCAGGTCCTGCGGCTGGGTGGCCAGCAGCCGGTGCGCGGCGGCCGCCCGTTCGTGCGCGGTGCGGCCTCCGGAGCGTTCCGACCAGAGCCATTCGGCGTACTTCGCGAAGCCCTCGTTCAGCCAGATGTGCCGCCAGTCGGCGATGGTCACGCTGTTGCCGAACCACTGGTGCGCGAGTTCATGGGCGATGAGGCGCTCCGAGCCGCGGACGCCGTCCACGTGGTTGGCGCCGAAGGTGGACAGGCCCTGTGCCTCCACGGGTACGTCCAGCTCCTCGTCGGCGACGATCACCACGTACTCGCCGAAGGGGTAGGGCCCGAAGAGTTCCTCGAACAGCGCCATCATCGCGGGCTGCCGGGCGAAGTCGCGGGAGAACCGCGGCAGCAGGTGCGCCGGCACGTGGGCGCTCTGCGGTACGCCGCCGAGTCCGGGGTCGCCGAGGAGCACCGTCTGGTACATGCCGATGGACAGGCCGACCAGGTAGCTGGAGGTCGGCGCGGACTGCTCGTAGACCCAGGTGGTCGTGCTGGCCTTCGTCGTGCGCGTGAGCAGCCGGCCGCCGGCCACGACCGTGTACGGGGACGGCGTGTTGACCGAGATGTGGTACGAGGCCTTGTCGGCGGGCCGGTCGTTGCACGGGTACCAGGAGGGAGCGCCGACGGGCTGGCTGGCGACGAGCGCGCCGTCGGTCAGTTCCTCCCAGCCGAGGCCGCCCCAAGGGCTGCGCACCGGCTTGGGGTTGCCCGCCCAGTGCACCTCCACGGTGAAGGCGGAGCCTGCGGGCAGCGGTTTGGCCGGGCGGATGCGGAGTCTGCCGCCGCGGTGGTTGTAGTGCGGTGCCCGGCCGTTCACGAGGACGCGGCCTATCCTGAACTCGGCCAGGTTCAGGTGGAACTCGGTGAGCGGCGCCCGCCCGGCGATCGCGCTCAGCCGGGCCGTGCCGGCGAGCCGGTTGGGGCCGGGACGGTACTCCAGGGCGAGTTCGTACCGGTGCACTCGGTAACGGGAGTCGCCGTTGGCCGGGAAGTACGGGTCCGAAGGCTCTGTTCTCTGGCCGCTCACTGCCGCTTCCGCTCCCTGCGCTGTGCTCGTACGACGTGCTGTGGTGCCGGTGTGCCGGCGCCGCCCTGCTGCCCGCCGCGGCGCCGGCGGCCCGGTCAGGACCGCCACGCCTCGATCGGATTGCCCAGCCAGCGGGTGTCGGCGGGGACGGATTCCCCGGCCATCACGAGGGATGCCGGGCCCAGTGTGCTGCGGGCCCCGACCGTGCTCCCGGGCAGGACGATTCCGCCCGGGCCCAGGGTGGCGCCCTCGCGGAGCACCACAGTATCCGTCCTCAAGATCCGGTCGTGGAAGAGGTGTGTCTGCAACACACAGCCGCGGTTCACGCTGACTCCGTCGCCGAGCACGACCAGGTCCGTCTCGGGCAGCCAGTAGCTCTCGCACCACACGCCCCGGCCGATCCGGCCGCCGAGCGCGCGCAGCCACAGGGCCAGCACCGGCGTGCCCGGCACGGATCCGGCCAGCCACGGCACGGCCAGCACCTCCACGAAGGTGTCGGCCAGCTCGTTGCGCCACACGAAGCCGCTCCACAGCGGGTGCTCCCCCGTCCGGTGCCGGCCCACCAGCAGCCATTTGGCGGTCACCGCGACCGCGCAGGCGGTCAGTCCGGCGGCGAGCAGGACCGCTCCGGAGAGCAGTACGGCTCCCCAGATCCCCAGGCCGCTGCGCGTGATCAGCGCGCAGAGCGCCGCCCCGGTCAGCACGGCCAGGACGGCCGAGCAGAACACCGGGACGAGCCGGCACAGCTCCACCAGGCCGCGCGCCCACAGCAGCCGCGCGGGCGGCTCGTACGTCCGGCTCTGGTCGGCGTCCGCGCTGGACCGGGGCAGCCTGACCGGCGGGAGGCCCAGGTAGGAGCTGCCCTTCTTGGCCTTCTTCGGGGTGGCGGACAGCACGCCGACCAGTCCGTCGTCCGGCACGGTGCGGCCCGGGGCGGTCATGCCGGAGTTCCCGAGGAAGGCGCGGCGGCCGATCTCGGAGTGTCCGATGCGCATCCATCCGCCGCCGAGCTCGTAGGGCGCGGTCAGGGTGTCGTCGGCGAGGAAGGCGCCCTCGCCGACGGTGGTGAGGCTGGGCAGGGCGAGAACGGTGGACACCTCGGCGCCCCGGCCGATCTTCATGCCGAGCAGTCGCAGCCAGACCGGGGTGATCAGTCCGGCGTACAGCGGGAAGAGCGTCTCGCGGGCCAGGTCCATCAGCTGGGTGACCGTCCAGGCCTGCCAGCCGACCCTGCTGTGCGTGGGGTGGGTGCCGGTCCGCAGGCCGAGGCTGAGCAGGCGTACGGAGACCAGCAGCAGGGCCGCGTACGCGAACCCGTAGGCGAGCGCCGCCGGCACCACGGCGAGGAGGGTTCCGCGCAGTGCTTCGGTGAGTCCGGCGCCGGCGGGGACGAACCGGCTGACGACGAGCAGGGCGGGCAGGGCGGCGAGCACGGGCAGGGCGGTGAGGCCGAAGCCGGCCGCTCCGTAGGCGGCCCGCCAGGGGAGTCCGCGCGGCGGGCGTTCCCCCGGCCAGTTGTGCTTGGCCTTGCCGAGCTTCCCGGCGGGTGCGCCGGCCCAGCGCTGGCCGGTCGGGATCTGTCCGACGACGGCGGAGCCGGGGGCCACCTCGGCGCGCTTGCCGACCCGTGCGCCCGGGAAGAGGATGCTGCGGGTGCCGACCACCGCACCCGCGCCGACCTTGATCGCGCCGATCTCCAGGTGGTCCCCGTCGAGCCAGTGGCCCGTGAGGTCCACCTCGGACTCCACGGCGCAGCCGCGGCCGAGTTTGAGCATGCCGGTGACCGGGGGCAGGGAGTGCAGGTCCACCTCGGGGCCGATCTTGGCGCCGAGGGCCCGGCCGTAACGTTCCAGCCAGGAGCCGGTGAGGGAGGTGGCGCCGGCGCATTCGACCAGCCGCTCGGCCGTCCAGAGCCGCAGGTGGACGCTGCCGCCGCGCGGGTGGCGTCCGGCGCGCACGCCGCGCAGCAGGAGACGGGCGCCGCCGGCCGCAATGGCGAGGCGCCCCGGCGGGCTGTAGAGCAGCAGCGCACCGGCGGCGACGAGCCACCACGAGGCGGTCGGCGCCCACGGGAACGGCCCGAAGTGGTGCAGGACGTTGCCGAGGGCCAGCAGGGCGACCGTCCAGCGCAGGCCCACCAGTGTGAACAGCGGGAGCAGCAGGAACGTCTGCGCCACCTGGGAGCGCAGCGGGACGGGTGCGACGGTGCGGGCCGCTCCGTCGTCCTGGACGGACCTCTCCAGGTGCCGGGCCAGCTTGCGCAGGGTGGGCTGCTGGTAGATGTCGAGGACGGCCGCGCTCGGGTAGCGGGTGCGCAGCCGGGTGGTGAGCTGGGCGGCGGCGAGACTGCCGCCGCCGATCGCGAAGAAGTCGTCGGTGGCGCTGGTGACGGTCACACCGAGGGTCTCGCTCCACTGCTCGGCGAGCCAGGCCTCGGTCCCGTAGAGCTGCTCGGTGGGGCCGGAGGTCTCCAGGTCGGGCAGCGGCCACGGCAGTGCGTTCCGGTCGACCTTGCCGGAGGTGCGGGTGGGCAGCTCGGCGACGGGTGCGAGCAGGGGGACGAGGGCGGCGGGCAGCTCGGCGCGCAGCCGGGTCACGGCGGCCGCGTGGTCCCAGCCGTCCTGGGTGACGAGGTAGCCGACGAGCAGCTGGTTGCCGCTGCGCGCGGTGCGGACGGCGGCGGCGGCGCCCGCGACGCCCGGCAGGGCCTGGAGGGCGGCGTCCACCTCGCCCAGCTCGATCCGGCGGCCGCCGAGCTTGATCTGCTCGTCGGCGCGGCCGAGGAAGACCAGGCCTTCCGGTTCGGCGCGTACGAGGTCGCCGCTGCGGTAGGCGCGCTGCCAGCCGAGGGTTTCGAGCGGGGCGTACTTCTCGGCGTCCTTCTCGGGGTCGAGGTAGCGGGCGAGGCCGACGCCGCCGATCACCAGCTGGCCGCTGCCGCCCATGGGCACCGGCTCCCCGGACTCGTCGACGACGGCCAGTTCCCAGCCGCTCAGCGGGAGGCCGATGCGGATCGGTTCCTCGCCGGTCAGCAGGGCGGCGCAGGCGACGACGGTGGCCTCGGTGGGGCCGTAGGTGTTCCAGACCTCGCGGCCCTCGGTGACCAGGCGCTGGGTGAGTTCGGGAGGGCAGGCCTCGCCGCCGAAGATCAGCAGCCGGACCTCGTTGAGCGCCTCGGGTTCCCAGAGGGCGGCCAGGGTCGGCACGGTGGAGACGACCGTGATCTCCTGCTCCACGAGCCAGGGGCCGAGGTCGGCGCCGCTGCGCACCTGGGAGCGGGGTACGGGGACGAGGCAGGCGCCGTAGCGCCAGGCCAGCCACATCTCCTCGCAGGAGGCGTCGAAGGCGACGGAGAGCCCGGCCATGACGCGGTCGCCGGGGCCGATGGGCTCCTCGGTGAGGAACAGCGCGGCTTCGGCGTCCACGAAGGCGGCGGCGCTGCGGTGGCTGACGGCCACGCCCTTGGGCTTGCCGGTGGAGCCGGAGGTGAAGATGATCCACGCGTCGTGCTCGGGGCCGGGGCGGGAGGCGGCGGCGCGGGGGCCGGGCCCTGCGGCCAGGCCGGCGTGGATGCGCTGTCCACCGCCGAGCACGGCCCGCACTCCGGCCTCGCCGAAGACGAGGTCGGCGCGCTCGTCCGGGTCCTCGGCGTCGACGGGGACGTAGGCGGCGCCCGTGGCGAGGACGGCGAGCACGGCCACGTACAGCTCGTTGGTTCCGGACGGCACGCGTACGCCGACCCGGTCGCCGAGTCCCACTCCGGCGGCCGCGAGGGCCCGGCGCCGGCGCTCGACCTCGGCGGCGAGCTCCCGGTAGGTCAACCGGGTGGTTCCGTCGTCGAGGGCGGGCTCGTCGGGGTACGTCCGTACGGTGGCCTCGAAGACGTCGACGAGGGTGCGGGTGGGGGCTGCGGGTCCTGCGGTGAAGCGGGCGGACTTGCCGGACTCCTCCGGCGCCTCCCCCTCGTCGAGCAGAGTGAGTTCACCGCGCTCAGGTGTGACTGCCATCGGCCCTCGCGTCTCGTTCCCGGCAACGTCCGGGTCGCCGGCGGAGCCCGGGTCTGCCCAGGTTGTTCCGGCCCAGCGCCAAACAACCCACCAGTCTAGTGCGGTATCAAGGATTTTCTTGTTGAAGCCTCGCGGGTGGCCGGGAAAAGACTGTGGTCAGGCGGTGGATCGCGGGGGCCATGGCGGCGACCGGGGCGGCCGAAGCGGCGATGGGGGGCCGCGCGGAGCGTGAGCGGCCGATCACATATCGTCGGCCGATATGACTGATCATGTTGCGCCGACGTCGCGTTTCCTCGTACTGCACGACTACGGCATGGGCGGTTCGTGGTGGTGGGTCCACGCACGCTCGGTGCG
Organism: Streptomyces venezuelae; assembly: GCF_008642275.1. NCBI lineage: Bacteria > Bacillati > Actinomycetota > Actinomycetes > Kitasatosporales > Streptomycetaceae > Streptomyces > Streptomyces venezuelae. The sequence goes on along the minus strand of NZ_CP029189.1, from coordinate 7,618,030 downwards.
GGAGGTGCGCGAGACGTTCGCGGACGTCGAGGTGATCGACACGGCGGAGACCGTGGAGCGGGCCGAGGGCTGGGGCCTGGACGAGGCCCGGGTCGACGGAGCGACCACGCCGGAAGGGCTGGACGAGCTGCGGGCCAAGCGCGAGGCCCAGCGCGGCCTGGACGGCTTCGGCGCCCTCGCCGACCGGGAGGTCGTGTGGCTGCGGCGACGCTGGGACTACGACAACGACGAGGACCGGACGCTCTCCCTGATGGAAGTCGGGGCGGACGGCCGGCGCACGCGGCAGGTCGAGCTGACCCCGGACGGCGCGGGGGTGCGCAGCGGACCCGACGACTGGCCCCTCAACCCGCCCGTCGTGGACCTCTTCGACCCGGAACTCGTGGGCATGGAAATCAGCCAGGACGAGTTCGAGCGGAACTGGCTCGGCGCCCGACCGATGGAATGGCCGGACGAGGAGCAGGGCGAGGAGTAGAACGCGCGCGTGCGGTGCCCGCGGCTACGCGCAGTCGGGGCACAGGCCCCGGTAGGTGACCTCGACCGCGGACACCGTGTAGCCGAAGCGCTCGTCCGCCGGAAGACCGGCCAGGGGATCGCCCGTCGGGTGGACGTCGCGGATGAGGCCGCAGGCGGAACACACCAGGTGCTGGTGCGGGTGGTGCGCGTTGGGGTCGTAGCGTTTGGCACGGCCGTCGGTGCTGACTTCCGCGACCTCGCCGAGGGCGACCAGCTCGCCCAGGGCGTTGTAGACCGTCGCCCGGGAGATCTCGGGCAGCCGCCGGGCGGCGCGCGCGTGCACCTCGTCGGCCGTCAGGTGCACGTGGTCACCGTCGAGCACCTCCGCGACCACGCGCCGCTGGGACGTCATCCGCCAGCCACGCCCGCGCAGACGTTCCAGCAGGTCACTCATATCGGCCCACCTGTTCGGGTTCGACGGGGTGTCCGGAAGTCTATCGGCAGACGTCCGGAATCCGATGGACTGAGGATCTGGTGTTCTTCTTGACTTGGATTCCGTCCATCGTAGGATCGGTTCCGTAGACGGCCAAGAGACAGGAAGACTCCAGAGCGGCAGGTGACGACGGGAACGTGACGGATCACCGCCGAGGAGCTGCCCGGTGCCGGCCCGTGCGCGCCGGCCGCCTCCGTCCCGCCGCGCTCGACCGTCCGGGACGGTGACCGCTCGGTGCGGAGGCGATCGACGAGCGCCGAGCGCCTTCACCCCGGAGCCTCGCTCCCCGGCATCGCATGCAGTCGCATTCAGTTCCTGAACACCGTGATCCGCCTGGTACGGAAGGATTCCCATGTCCGAGAACCATGATGCAATCGTCACCGACACCACGTCCGGGGGTGGGGAGGGCTGTCCGGTGGCCCACGGGCGAGCTCCGCACCCGACCCAGGGCGGCGGAAACCGCCAGTGGTGGCCCGAACGCCTGAACCTGAAGATCCTGGCCAAGAACCCCGCCGTGGCGAACCCCCTCGGCGAGGAGTTCGACTACGCGGCGGCCTTCGCGACCCTTGACCTCCCCGCCGTCAAGCGCGACATCGCGGACGTGCTGACCACCTCCCAGGACTGGTGGCCGGCCGACTTCGGCCACTACGGTCCCTTCATGATCCGTATGGCCTGGCACAGCGCGGGCACCTACCGGATCAGCGACGGCCGCGGCGGTGCCGGGGCCGGGCAGCAGCGCTTCGCCCCCCTCAACAGCTGGCCGGACAACGGCAACCTGGACAAGGCCCGCCGTCTGCTGTGGCCGGTCAAGAAGAAGTACGGCCAGACCCTCTCGTGGGCCGACCTCATGATCCTCACCGGCAACGTGGCCCTGGAATCGATGGGGTTCGAGACCTTCGGCTTCGGCGGCGGCCGGCCGGACGTCTGGGAGCCCGACGAGGACGTCTACTGGGGCCCCGAGACCACCTGGCTCGACGACGAGCGCTACACCGGTGACCGTGAGCTGGAGAGCCCGCTCGGAGCGGTCCAGATGGGCCTCATCTACGTCAACCCGGAGGGCCCGAACGGCACTCCCGACCCGATCGCCGCGGCGCGCGACATCCGTGAGACCTTCCGCCGGATGGCGATGAACGACGAGGAGACGGTGGCCCTGATCGCGGGCGGCCACACCTTCGGCAAGACCCACGGCGCGGGCCCGGCGGAAAACGTGGGTGCCGACCCCGAGGCCGCCCCGATGGAGGCGCAGGGGCTGGGCTGGAGCAGCTCCTTCGGTACCGGCAAGGGTGGCGACGCGATCACCAGCGGCCTGGAGGGCATCTGGACCAACACCCCGATCACCTGGGACAACACCTTCTTCGAGATCCTCTTCGGCTATGAGTGGGAGCTGTTCAAGAGCCCGGCCGGGGCGCACCAGTGGCGGCCGAAGGACGGCGCCGGGGCGGGTACCGTGCCCGATGCCCACGACCCGTCCAGGACCCACGCCCCGACGATGCTGACGACCGACCTGTCGCTGCGGTTCGACCCGGCCTACGAGCAGATCTCGCGCCGCTTCCTCGCGGACCCGGCCGCGTTCGCCGACGCGTTCGCGCGCGCGTGGTTCAAGCTGACCCACCGTGACATGGGCCCCGTCGTGCGCTACCTCGGCCCGGAGGTCCCGTCCGAGACGCTGCTGTGGCAGGACCCGCTCCCCGAGGTGTCGCACGAACTCGTCGACGCCGCCGATGTCGCCGCGCTCAAGCGGCAGGTCCTCGCCTCGGACCTGTCGGTGTCCCGGCTCGTGTCCGTCGCGTGGGCGTCGGCCTCCTCCTTCCGTGGCAGCGACAAGCGCGGCGGTGCCAACGGCGGTCGGATCCGCCTGCAGCCGCAGAGCGGGTGGGAGGTCAACGACCCGGACGAGCTGGCCGGGGTGCTGCGTACCCTGACCGGGATCCAGGAGTCCTTCAACTCCGCGCAGAGCGGCGGCAAGCGGATCTCCCTCGCGGACCTGATCGTGCTGGCCGGTGCGGCCGCCGTCGAACAGGCGGCCGAGGACGGCGGGTTCGCCGTGCAGGTCCCGTTCACCCCGGGCCGGGTGGACGCGACGCAGGAGCAGACGGACGTGGAGTCCTTCGCCGCGATGGAGCCGGCCGACGACGGGTTCCGCAACTACCTCGGGAAGGGCAGCCGGCTGCCCGCCGAGTACCTGCTGCTCGACCGGGCCAACCTGCTGACGCTCAGCGCCCCCGAGATGACCGTCCTGGTGGGCGGGCTGCGCGTACTCGGCGCGAACCACCAGCAGTCCCCGCACGGCGTGTTCACCACGACCCCCGGGTCGCTCACCAACGACTTCTTCGTCAACCTGCTCGACCTGGGAACGACCTGGTCGGCGACCTCCGAGGACGCGAACGCGTTCGAGGGCCGCGACCGGGCCACGGGCCGGGTCCGGTGGACCGGCACCCGTGCCGACCTCGTCTTCGGGTCGAACTCGGAGCTGCGCGCCCTCGCGGAGGTCTACGCGAGCGACGACGCGAAGGAGAGGTTCGTGCGGGACTTCGTCGCGGCCTGGGACAAGGTGATGAACCTCGACCGGTTCGACCTCGCCTGAGCGGCCCTGCCGTCCGGGCCGGCCCCAGCGGCCGGCCCGGCGGCGCCCGCCGGCCCTCGTGGCCGGGGTGGCGCCTACCCGTCGGAGCCGGCGGCCAGCTCGGCCATCTCCCGCTCCACGGCGCCGGCTTCCTCCTTGCGGTCCATCAGCACCAGCTGCTCCCGGTAGCGGTCCAGCGCCTTGAGGAGCAGGAGGTCCCTGGCCGGCTCCATGGCGTACATGCGGCGCGCGGCGGCGACGGACTCGGCCCGCAGGGCCAGCGCGGTGTCGGGCAGATGGGCGAAGTCCTGACGGCTGTACTCGAACAACGCCTCGGCCAGCAGGGGCAGATACGCCTTCGGGCTGACCTGGACGAGCACACGGTAGGCGGCGACCTCCTGCCGGGCGGGCAGGGTCTGTGAACCCAGGAGGGCGACTCGGGCTCGGAGTACGGCGTCGTGACCGGCATGCGCTGAGAAAGTCATGACGGTGATTCTCAAAGCCGCACAGGGGTCCGAACAAGGGCAATCCGCTGTGCTCTCGGTCCTACGAAAACGGCCTCTGACCTGTCATGATTGACACGTATTCACCTCTGTGGCCCGCAGGGCGGGTCAGCAGCCGAAGAAGGACAGGCGGACCTGTCGCCGGGGGTTGTCGCGGTTGGTGTCCACGAGGGTGACGGACTGCCAGGTTCCGAGCTCCAGCAGTCCGTCGATCACGGGCAGCGTGGCGTGCGGCGCGACGATCGCGGGCAGCACGTGGTCCCGGCCGTGGCCGGGGGAACCGTGCCGGTGCCGCCAGCGGTCGTCGGCAGGCAGCAGGGACGCCAGGGCCTCCAGGAGGTCGTCGTCGCTGCCCGCTCCCGTCTCGATGACGGCGAGCCCGGCGGTCGCGTGCGGCGTGAAGAGGTTGAGCAGCCCGCTCCGGCCCCGCGCCACCTCCCCGAGGAACGACGCGCAGGCATCGGTCAGGTCATGGACGGTCTCCCGGTCACCGGTCGTCACGTCGATGGTGCGTGAGGCGAAGATGTCGGCCATGACCACATCCTCGCGCGAGGGCTCCCCGCCGTCCCGCAGCCCCGGCCGGGACTCGCCGGGCGCCGGTCGGGTGGCACGGTCAGGACTCGGCCAGTCCGGTGACCTCCTGGACGTGGCGCAGGCTGGGCGGCGCGAGCACCTCGTTCAGCTGCTGGAAGATCTGCCGCGCGGCGACCGCGTTCCAGTCCGCCGGGAGGAGCTCGGCGGGCAGTCCGGGGTCGAGGTAGGGCAGGCGGCGCCACTGGGTGAGCATCGGGACGTAGTGGCGGAACGCCTCGGCGCCGTCGATGGCGGGCTGCTCGGCCAGGGCTGCGGCGACGGGCCCGTAGGCCTCGGTGAATCCGGCGTACTGCTCCTCGATCGCCGGGAAGTCCCACCAGGAGCTGACCGTGCCGGGCAGGTCGCTGAAGGCGGCGTACTCGGCGGCGAACAGGTGCACGTACTCGCTGAGCCCGAGCCGGACGAGCATGTCGCGGGCGTCGCCCAGGAGGCGGCCGGGCGCCAGCCACACGCCCGGGGCGATGTTCCCGAAGCCCAGCCAGGTCAGGCGGGTGCGCAGCTGGTAGCGGTAGGAGCGCTCGGACTCCGGTACGGAGAAGACGGCCATGGCCCAGCCGTCGCTCAGCTCCGCCGGTTCCAGACTGCCGAAGATGCGCCGGTCGCCCTCGTCGAAGACGGGCTGCGCGCCCGGGCTGAGCCGGTACCCGGTGGCGCCCCTGCGTTCCGGTTCGAGGACGCCCTTCTTCTTGAGCCGGGAGATCGCCGAGCGCGCCGCCGGGCCGTCCACGTCCAGCTCGGACATCAGGGTGATCAGGTCGGCGACGGAGATCCAGCCGCCGAGGCGGCGCAGGAACGCCCCGTAGACCGTGTTGATCAACGAGCTGGGCCTGAGGGGACTGTCCGCCATGATCACCTTCCGTCGTGTGCGGTGGTGATCCTATCGACCTGGGCGAACGCGGCGCCGCCCAGGTCACGCCCCCTGTCGCGGTTTCAGAGACGGGCGGCCCGCTTCAGGAGCCCGAGGTCGACGAACTTGAAGTCGGTGTCGGTGCGGGCCTCGCCGTCGGCCCCGGTGGTCGCGGGGGTGTTGTGGCCGTCCTGGACGACCAGCAGGCCGTTCGGGAACCTCCTGCCCAGCGGTGCGCTGGTGACGGCGGCGCCGTCGCACTCCTGGGAGCCGTCCGGTGAGCCGGGCGCCGCACCGTCCCCGACGCGGAAGCCGCGGACGTACGCGTTGCCGTGCTCGCGGTCGAAGACGGCGAAGGTGTCGTCGCCCTGGCTGGACGCCAGCAGGTAGCCGCCGTGGCCCGGCCGCTTCGGGTCACGCCAGATGGTCAGGCCCTCCACGTCGGCGGAGACGTGCCGGCCGCCGAAGCCGGGGTCGGCGCCCGCGTCGCACTCCTCCGTCCCGGGGTTCCAGGTGCCGGGCACGCCGAAGGAGCGGACCTTCTCGATGAGGCGGGCGGGCGAGCGCAGGTCGGCGTCGAGCTTCCAGATGCCGACGTCCTCCTGACCGGCGTAGAGGTCGCCGGTGTCGGGGTCGACGACCATGCCCTCGACCTGGGGCCGCTCCCCCGGCTCCCCGCACGGCGTCCAGGTCGCGCCGTTCGGCAGGGTGAAGGTGGCGGGCAGCGAGGTGGTGCGGACGGTGCGGTAGCCGACCTTGCCGGCGGCGTTCGGCAGGAGTTCGGCCAGCGCGAGGTCGGTGGCGTGGCGCCGGCTGGTGACCGCGTACGCGCGTCCGCTGCGGCGGTCGGTGTAGGCGGCCAGGCCGTAGGCGGTCCGCTGGTCGTTGACCTCGTCCTGACCGGTGGAGAAGACCTGCGGGGCGGCGCTCTCGTCGGTGACGTCGACCAGCGGGGCCGTGGGCCGCTTCGGGTCGATCCGGTACACGCGCAGCTGGTCGCGGCCGCGGTCGGAGACCACGGCCACGTCGTGGCGGCCGTCGGGGAAGCGGAGTCCGGTGATCAGGTCGACGTTGTTGAAGCGTCCGGGCTTGTCGCCGTCCCTCGGCGGCGGGGGCGCGGGCAGCGACTGCACCTGGCGTCCGGCCAGGTCGTAGACGCGCAGGCCGCCTTCCTTGGCGGTGGCGATGACCAGACTGGCGTCAGGATCCTTGGCGTTGCGCCAGATCGCGGGGTCGTCGGCGTTCGCGTTGCCGCCGGCCTCGTCGTCGAAGAGGGAGGGCGTCTCGACCGAGGCTGTCACCCGTGGCAGCGGCGGTGTCGTGCCGCCGTGGTCCGCGTGGGCGTGAGCCGGTCCGGCGATCGCCCCCAGGGCCACCATGGCCGCCGCGGCCACGACCGGGGTCCGCCTGCTCGGGATCACGCGCATCTTGCCTCCTGTGGGGTGTACGGGGTGCGGCCGGCCGGGTGGTGCGCCAGGGTCCTCCGGCGTCCTGCGACGGGCCGCCCCCACCGTGGGCCACGTTCGGGTGACACCCATGGATCAGACGTGACGTGCACATGACCGAGTGGTGAAATCCGGCGGCACCGGGGCCCTCCATGGAGCTTTCTTAGCGGAACGTTAGATCTGCGTGGCGGACCTTGTCCGGCTACGACGGCCGCCCCATGCTCTGGACACTCCCCCATCGCCGGGGCAGTTCTCCCGTCCCTCATCAGGGACTTCCCTCTGGAGCCGCCATGTCCTCGTCTGCCGTCATGCCCGCGTCGCCGCCCGGGGACGAGCGCAGGAAGCGCCGTCTGGCCCTGGTCGGCGGCTCCCTCGGCAACCTCGTCGAGTGGTACGACTGGTTCGTCTACGCCAGCTTCGCGATCTACTTCGCCGATTCCTTCTTCCCCGGCGACAACCCGACCACCCAGCTGATGAACACGGCCGGGATCTTCGCCGTCGGCTTCCTGATGCGTCCCGTCGGCGGATGGATCCTGGGCCGCGCCGCCGACCGGCACGGGCGCAAGAGCGCGCTCACCCTGACCGTCACCATGATGTCGGTGGCCGCCCTGCTGATCGCCGTCGCCCCGACCTACGGGCAGGCCGGGTACTTCGGCGCCCTGGTACTGCTGCTCGCCCGGCTGCTCCAGGGGATGAGCATCGGCGGCGAGTACGCGGCCAGCGCCACCTACCTGACCGAGGCCTCCGCCCGGAACCGGCGCGGGCTGGGCTCGTCCTTCCAGTACGTGTCGATGACCTGCGGCCAGCTGCTCGGCCTTGGCATCCTGATCACCCTTCAGCACACCCTGACCACAACCCAGTTGGAGAGCTGGGGTTGGCGCATCCCGTTCCTCGTCGGGGCGTTGTTCGCGGTGGTCGTCTTCTGGTTGCGGCGCCGGCTTCAGGAGACCGACGCCTTCAAGGAGGAGACGGCGGCCGCGCCCGGCGAGGACGCCCACGACGACAGCACCCGCGGCACGCTGAAGGCCCTGTGGCAGTACCGGCGTCAGGCGGGGCTGGTCATGGCGCTCACCCTCGGCGGCACCGTGGCCTACTACACCTACACCACCTACCTCACCAAGTACCTGGTCGGCAGCGCGGGCATGGAGAAGACCACCGCCACGCTCGTCAGCTTCACGGCGTTGGCCCTCTTCGCCGTACTGCAGCCCTTCGCCGGCATGCTGTCCGACCGGATCGGCCGCCGGCCGCTGCTGATCACCTTCGCGGTGGGCTGCACCGTCGGCACGTACCCGATCATGACCGCCCTCGGATCGGCGTCCTCGTACGGGGCCGCCCTCGGACTGTCCCTGCTGGCCCTGGTCATCGTCACCGGCTACACGTCCATCAACGCGGCGGTGAAGGCCGAGCTCTTCCCGACCCGGGTGCGGGCCCTGGGCGTGGCGCTGCCGTACGCGATCGCCAACGCGCTCTTCGGCGGCACGGCGGAGTACGTGGCGCTGTGGTTCAAGAACAGTGGGCACGAGACCATGTTCTTCTGGTACGTCTCCGGATGCGCGCTGATCTCCCTCGTGACGTACGTGCTCATGCCGGACACCCGCAATGCCGCGCTGAGCCGCGCGGAGGCCGAGGCCGACGGCGAGCCCGGGCGCGAGCGGCCGGCGGCACCCGCCGAGGCGGCCCGCTGATCCGCCCGGGTGGCCCGGCGCGCCGGCTCCCGTAAGCTGCTGCGCCGGGGAACGGAGATCCGGACACGCGTCGTGAGGGACCGTCTATGCACGCGCTGCTCGTCGAGGACGACGATCGCATGGCCCAGGCACTCGGCACGGCCCTCGCCCAGCGCGGACACACCGTCCGGCGGGTCGGGCGCGCCCTGGACGCCCTGCGGCACGTCCGCGAAGCCGAGTTCGTCCTGCTCGACCTGGGCCTTCCCGACCTCGACGGGCTGGAGCTGCTGCGGCGGCTGCGGACCGTCTGCGACGCGCCGCTGATCGTGGTGACGGCGCGCTGCGAGGAGCGTGACATCGTGCAGGGGCTGCGGGCGGGGGCCGACGACTACGTGGTCAAGCCGTTCCGGATGGCCGAGCTGATGGCCCGGATCGACTCCGTACGGCGCCGGACGGACCCGCACCCGGGCCGTCCGGACCCCGCCGCGACCGGGGCGCGGCCCGTGCGCGCCGGCGACGTCGAGGTGGACCTCGCCGGCCGGACCGTCACCGTGGCGGGCGCCGGAGTGCGCCTGACCCGACGCGAGTTCGACGTGCTCGCCTTCCTTGCCGCCCGTCCGGACGAGGTGCACTCCCGCGAGGTGATCCTGGACCGGATCTGGGGTGACGCCTTCCTCGCGGCCTCCCGCTCCCTGGACGTCCACGTGGCGGGCATCCGTGCCAAGACGGGCCGCTCCGGCCTGGTGCGCACCGTCCGGGGCTTCGGCTACCAGCTCGGGATCCCCGCCCCGGACGCCGCGGACGCCCCGGACGCGCGGGGCGGAGAGCGGTGAGGCGCCGACTGCTGGCGGTGCTGATGGTGCTCATGGGGGCGGCGGCGCTGCTGCTCTGCATTCCCCTGGCCGATGCCTACGCGCGCGGGCGCACCGAGCACCTGCTCCTGCAGCGGCGCTCGGAGGCCGTACGGTTCGCCGATCTCGCCGACCGGATGCGTACCGCCGCCGACCGGGCGGAGCTCTCGGCCGAGATCGGCCGCTACGCCCAGCTGTACGGGGCCGGGGTGGTCGTGGTCGACTCCGCGGGAACCACGGTGGCCCGGGCCGGGACCGGACCGGCGGCGGAGGCCGCCGCGGACGCGGCCACCGGCGCCGATGCCGCCCCGCGCGGCCGGGCCGGCCCCTCCGAGGGGGCGGACGCCCGCCGCCGGGCCCTCACCGGCCGCTCGACCGACCGGCTGCCCGCGCTTCGCCCCTGGGGACCGCGCACCGCCGTGCTGGCCGAACCGGTGGGCCGGGACGAGCGGGTGAGCGGGGCGGTCCTGATGGCCGTCCCCACCGCGGCAGCCCGCCGGGACGTGACCATCCGCTGGTCGCTCATCTCCGCCGGCGCGCTCGGCGCCTTCGCGGCAGCCGCTCTGGTCGCCGCCGGGATCACGCGCTGGCTGATGCGCCCGGTACTGGACCTGGACCGGGCCGTCGGGCGGCTGACCGCGGGCAGCCTGCAGGCGCGGGCCGTGTCCGACACGGGCCCGCCGGAACTGCGCCATCTGCGGCGGCACTTCAACACCATGGCGGAGGCGGTGGCCGACTCCATCGGCCGCCAGCGAGACTTCGTCGCCGATGCCTCCCACCAGCTGCGCAATCCACTGGCCACCCTGGTGCTGCAGCTGGAGAACGTCGAACCGCACATCGTGCCCGGGCCGGGCCTGGCCGAGCACGGCCGCGCCCTGGACGAGGCGGAGCGTCTGGAGGAGCTGCTCGACGGCCTCCTGGCGCTGGCCCGCGTGGAGTCGGGCACGGCGGAGCCGGCCGACGAGGACGTGTCGCGCGCGGTACGGGACCGGGTGACGGCCTGGACGCCGGTCTTCCGCGCCGCGGGGGTGGAACTCGTGGCCGCCGGCCTCGCGGGGGGTCTGCGGGCGCGCGCCCTGCCCGACGCGGCGGGCCGGGTCCTCGACGCGCTCCTCGACAACGCGGTGAAGTTCGTCCCGCGCGGCGGCCGCGTCGAGGTGCGCGCCACGCACGCGGCCGACGGGAGCGCTGCCGTCGTCGTACGGGTCGAGGACGACGGCCCGGGTGTGCCGGACGAGCAACTCCCGCTGCTGCTGCGCCGGTTCGCACGCTCCCCGGAACACCAGAACGTGCCGGGCAGCGGGCTGGGGCTGGCCATCGCGGACGAGATCGCCCGGCTCAGCGGCGGCCGGCTCGACGTCCGGGGCAACGATCCGCACGGGCTCGTGGTGGAGCTCCGGCTGCCGTCCCCGTCTACCGGGTGAGGTCTCAGCCGTACACCGACCGGTAATAAGTCACCGCTCCCGGGTGGAGCGGCACCTCGCCGGTCGAGATGGCGAAGCGGGGCTCCAGCCGGGCCCCGGCCGTCACCTCCCGCAGCAGGTCCCGCCAGCGGTCGAACACCACCTGCAGCAGGTCACGTACCACGCCCTGCGGTACGTCGGCCCGCGCCAGGAGATAGTTGCCGACTCCGATGGTTCCCACCGGCTCCGTCAGCCCGTACACCCCGGCCGGGAGCGTGACCGGCGAGTAGACGGGGCCGTAGCGCTCGCGCAGCACGCCGGCCTGGGCGTCGAGCGGCAGGAAGCGCAGCGGCAGCTCGCGCGCCAGGTCGGCCAGGGCCGGGGTGGGCACCCCGCCGGACCAGAACAGCGCGGCGACCGAGCCCTCACGCAGGGCGTCCACGGAAGCGGCGAGGCCCAACTGCCGCTCGTCCGCCGTCGGGACGGGTACGGGCGTGGGCGCGGGGGCGGGGGCGGGCGTGGGTGCGGAGGCGGATACGGGGGCGCCGCTCAGGCCTGCCGCCCGCAGGAGCCGTTCCGCAACCACCTGTACCCCGGAGCCCGGCGCACCCACGGCGACGGGGCGCCCAGCGAGATCGCCCACCGAGCGCACCGGCCCGTCCGCCGGGACGAGCAGATGCGTGTAGTTCACGTAGACCCTGGCCAGGGCCGTCGCGGCCGTCGGCCGGGGGAACGGCTCCCGCCCCAGCACCGCGTCCCCGGCCACGTCCCCCATGGCCAGGGCGAGCTCGACGGAGCCGTCGGCCAGTCGGCGCAGGTTGTCCACGCTGGCCGCGGTGCTCACCGGGACGATCTCGATCCGGTGGCCGCTCGCGGCGACGGCCTGTGCGAGGGCCTGCCCGAAGGCGTTGTACGGGCCGCCCTCGGGTCCCGTGGCGAGGCGCAGCCGCCGTACCGGTCCGGAGTTCCCCGAGCAGCCGGCCGACACCGCCGCCAGGGCACCGAGGCCGGCGCCCAGCACCCGCCGCCTGGTCGTTTCTGCGCTGGTCACGGCGGAATCCTAAGGGATCGCCCCGATGTCAAGCCCCGGAATTTCGGGTCGTGACGCGCTTCCTGCCGACCGGTTTCCCTGGAAAGGAATTCCCTCGGACCGCGCGGGACCGTAGAGGCAGGAGACTCCGATGCGCGTCGTGACCTTCATCGCCGCCGTCATCATTCCGGCGGTCACCGGAATTGCCTATATCACCTACGCGTCGAAAGCGAATCGGGACCGGCCCATTCCTCCGATATTCCACACCATCCCGCGTGTTCCCGTGTGGATGGACCTGCTCTGCTGGTCGATTTGGGGCGCGAGCGTGGTGGTACTCCTGCACATGCTGCCGATGTGGGCGTGCATCGCCCTCTTCTACGCGGTGGTGGCACCTCCTTGGGAAGTGATCCGCCGCCGCCACAACCGCCGCGTGGAAAGGGCCCCCGCCCGGGCCGGCGGTTCCCGTGTCCCATGAGGCCGCCCGGCCGGGAGCCGCCCCGCGCAGCGGAGCTTACGGAGCAGCCGCGTTATCGGGGAGTGACGACAAGTGAGCGGGACGAGGCCCGTATTCGGGAACCGGACGGAGTCCGGCGCCGTGGTGAAGGCGTTCTCCCGTTCCTGGACGGTGGAATGCGCGTACGAGCCCTGCGCGGCGGCGGCCCGCCGCCTGAAACCATCGCGAACGGGGTCCGTAGGGCGGACCGCACGCGCCCGGGTACGGCGGCTCGGTGAACCGGCCCTCCCCCAGCGTCACGGCGGGCTTTCGTTCCCGCCGCATGCGGCATCCGTCCCGGTAGCGTCGCCGCCATGCGCTACCACCACGTCGACGTCTTCACCGACCGCCCCTACAGCGGCAACAGCCTCGCGGTCTTCCCCGACGCCGATCCGCTGACCGGCGCCCAGATGCGGTCGATCACCCGGGAACTGCGGCACTTCGAGTCCGTCTTCCTCCTGCGCGACGGCTCATCCGGGCAGCCGCGCACCTGGCGGGCGCGCGTCTTCGACCTCGACGGCGAGCTGGACTTCGCCGGGCACCCCCTGATCGGCGCGGCCGCGGTGCTGCACGCCCTCCACGGCACGGCGGACCGCGAGCTCTGGACCCTGCGCCTGCCCGGCCGCCCGGTGGAGGTCGCCACCGAACGCCGCGGTCCCGGCCGGTACACGAGCCTCCTCGACCAGGGCCCCGCCGCCTTCCTCGGCCGCCCCGACCCCGGCGGCCTGGCCGCCCTGTTCGGCCTCGGCCCCGCTGACCTGGACCCCGGCCTGCCCCCGGAGGTGATCTCCACGGGCCTGCGCTACCTGGTCCTGCCCGTACGCGGCGGCGCGCTCGCCCGCGCCCGCGTCACGGAACCGCTCGACGCGCCCCTGGCCCGGCTGGGCGCCGAGTTCGCCTACCTGCTGGACGCGACGGCCATGGAGGGCAGGCACTGGACCAACGACGGTTTGCTGGAGGACGTCGCCACCGGGAGCGGTGCGGGGTGCGCCGCCGCATGCCTGCGCAGCCACGGCCGGATCGGCGCCGGAGAGCGGACCCTGCTGCGCCAGGGCCGCTTCACCGGGCGCCCCAGCACGATGACGGTGAGCGCCGACGGGCACGGCCACGCCATCCGCTCGGTGTGTGTCGGCGGTGGTGTCGCCCTCGTCGGGGAGGGCCGCCTGCGCGAGCTCCCGCCGTCCTGAGGCACCTCGTCCCGCTGACGGCTCACCTCGCGACCGGAGGCGGGCGGACCTAGGCTGATGGTGTTGCCCGGGTCCTCGGACGGCAGGAGACCATGCCGTGAAGCCAGCCCACCTCCGGCTACGCCGGGCCTGTGCGGCCGCCGCCGCGACAGGAGTGCTCATGGCCCCGGCCGCCGTGGGCTCCGCGTCCGCGTTCTCCGCCCCCGCGGCCACCGCCACCGCCACCCCCTCCCCCTCCTCGACGCCTTCGCCGGAAACCGATACCGGATTCACGCCGCTCACACCGGCCGTCGCCGCGCAACTGGACGCGGCCGTGCGCCAGGTCATGCGCGAGGCGCGGGTACCGGGCGTGACGGTCGGGCTGTGGGCCCCCGGCAAGGGGAGCTACGTACGGTCCTTCGGTGTGGCGGACAAGGCGAGCGGCGCGCCCATGACCCCCGACCTGCACGTACGCATCGGCAGCGAGACCAAGACGTTCACCGTCACCGCGCTCCTCCAGCTCGTCGACCAGGGCAAGGTGGGCCTGGACGACCACATCGGCGCCTACGTCACCGGAGTTCCGAACGGTGACCGGATCACCCTGCGGCAACTGGCGGGCATGCGCAGCGGGCTCTTCAACTACAGCCTGGACGCGGACTTCATCAAGAACCTCGAAGCCGATCCGGAACGGTACGTCGCACCACGGCAGTTGCTCGACTACTCCTTCAAGCACCCCGTGCAGTTCGAGCCGGGCGCGGAGTTCGACTACAGCAACACCAATCTGATCCTGCTCGGCCTGGTGGTGGAGAAGGTCACCGGCCGGCCGCTCCACGAGGTCATCACCCAGGACGTCCTGGGACCGGCCGGACTGCGCAGCACGGTCTTCCCCACGAGCCCGGCCCTGCCGGTGCCCTACGCGCACGGCTACACCGACCAGACCGCCTCGGGCCGGACCGAGGACGCGACCCGCTGGAACCCCTCCTGGGCCTGGGCCGCGGGAGAGATGGCCTCCGACCTCCAGGACCTGCGCAGCTGGGCCCGTACCCTGGCCACCGGCACGCTGCTGAAGCCCGCGACCCAGGCCGAACGGCTGAAGACCACCCCGATGGACATACCGGGTGCCGGCTACGGGCTGGGCATCTTCGACGTCCAGGGCTGGATCGGCCACAACGGCTCGATCCCCGGATACGAGGTCCTGCCCGTGTACCTGCCGTCGGCGCAGGCGACGATGGTCATCCTCCTCAACACCGACAGCCAGTACGAGGGCCAGGAACCCAGCACGCTCTTCGGTCAGGCGGTCACCAGCATCGTCACCCCTGATCACGTGTATCCCGGCCACAAGCCGGTGGTGCCCAAGCCCGGCTGACGGCGGGCGGCCGAGGGCTGACGGGGGGACTGGGGACCCGGCGAGGGCCTGTGAACAGGAGCAGCCGTGAGCGTGGTCATCGGTACGTGGAACCTGGAGAACCTCTGCCGCCCCCTGCCGCCGGGCGCCCCGCCCTCGAACCGCTGCGCCGCCCGTGACGACGCCGCCTACCAGGCGAAACTGGCGGGTCTCGCGGCCACCATCGACCGCCTCTCGCCCGATCTCCTCGGCGTCCAGGAAGTGGGCAGCCACGAGGCGCTGACCGATCTGGCCGACCGGCTCGACGGCGCGTGGCACATCGCCCTGTCGACGCACCCGGACCGCCGCGGCATCCGGACGGGCTTCCTCAGCCGTCGGCCGCTCGTCGTCGTCGAGGACCGCACGGCCTTCCCGGACCATCTCCCGCCCGTCCGGGTCGAGGACGACGGGACCATGATCAAGAGGATGGGCCGCGGCGGCCTGGCCGTACGCTGGAGTCCCGCGCCCGGCCACACCGTCGGTGTGGCCGTCTGCCACCTCAAGTCGAAGCTCCTGACCTTCCCCGGCAACCGTCACAGCACGGACGACGAGCACCTGCGTGCGCGCTACGCCGCGTACGCCCTGTACCGCCGCGCGGCCGAAGCCGTCACCATGCGCTTCGTCGCCGACCAGCTCCTGCAGGGCGACGGCCGCTCGCACCCGGTGATCGTGATGGGTGACCTCAACGACGAGTTCAAGGCGGCCACCACGCAGATCCTGTACGGTCCACCGGGCTCGCAGATCGGTACCGGCGGCTTCCAGGACCCCGACCTCGCAGACCCGCGGCGGCTCTGGAACCTCGCCCCGCGCATCCTGGAACAGGGCGGCTTCTCCCGCGTCTTCGAGGGCCAGCCGGAGCTCATCGACCACATCCTGGTCAGCCAGGCCCTGCTGCCCCGTCTGGAGCGGGTCTTCACCGGCCCGGAGCAGCTGCCGACGGTGGACGGCGCGCACCCGGCCGCACCGCACGACAGCCCCTCCGACCACGCTCCCGTGCTCGCCGTACTCGACTTCTGACCGCGCGGCCCTTTCCTCACGGGCCGAAAGGCTATTGACGGGCCATCAGCGTCGTTTCCCGGCCGGAATCAGCCGGGGGAATTCCGGTCGGCCGACCGATTTCACGCCGGTGGCCGTTCCGGGAACGGGGGGTGAAACATGGTCAACAGGCTGCCGCCGGAGACGGATCGGCCGTCCCCGAAAGGATGCCCGGGTCAACGGTGTTGTCCGCCAGATGAGTTACTACCCAGAAGACATGGAACGTCGCTCACAGTTCGGGTAGCTTTCCTTCACGTCGCCGCCACACCCGGGGCACAGGGCCCCACGGGACTAGCGGCGCAAAGGAACCGACCCCTGTTGACGACAGCGACCGAAGTCTTCACAGTCCGGCCGTACACCCCGCATTGCCAGGTGATCAGCACCGAAGGTGATCACGCCGTCATCGGCATTTCCCCGGGGAACAGTTACTTCTCGGCCCAACGTGTCAACGATCTCGCCCACTGGGGCCTGCGCAACTTCGAGCAGGTCGACCTCATCTACACCGACATGCACGTGGCCGAGATGTACGAGGCACTCGGCTACGGCGAGGACGAGGCGCGCCGCAAGGCGGTGAAGAACCTGCGCGGCGTCCGCGCCAAGGTGAACAACGCCGCCGCGGAGGCCGACCCCACCGGCGAACGCCTCCGCGCCCGCCCGATGTCGTCCCTCACCGACATCCCCGCCTACCGGGCGCTCCACAGCCACCTGACCACCCTGCTGGACACCGACCCGGAGTTCCGCAGGACCAGCAACAAGCTGGTCGACGCGTTCCTCTCGTCGAAGGTCCTGAACGGGAAGGCCGCCACCACGCGGCAGCGCGACGTGTGCCTGGAGTACGTGTGCGCGGAAATGCCGCTCTTCCTCGACACGCCCGCCATCCTCGGCGTGCCGTCCTCCCTCAACTGCTACCACCAGCTCCTGCCCATGGCGGAACTGCTCTACTCACGCGGCTCGGGTCTGCGCGCCTCGCGCAACCAGGGCCACGCCATCATCACCCCCGCCGAAGGAGCTCCCGATGTCCACTGACACCCTGCTCGACTTCCCCTTCTCCGCACGCGGCGACCAGCTCCCGCCCGAGATCGAGGAGCTGCGCGCCGAACCCGTGAAGCGGGTCCGCACGATAGCCGGGGACGAGGCCTGGCTCGTCTCCTCCTATCCACTGGCCAAGCAGGTCCTTGAGGATCCCCGGTTCAGCCTGAAGGACACCTCGGCTCCCGGTGTGCCCCGCCAGTACGCGCTGACGATCCCGCCCGAGGTCGTCAACAACATGGGCAACATCACCGGCGCGGGACTGCGCAAGGCCGTCCTCAAGGCCATCAACCCCAAGACCGACGGCCTCACCGACTGGATGCGCGCCCAGGCCACCAGCCTGGTCGACGGCCTCCTGGGCCACGGGGCGCCGGTCGACCTGCGCGGCCAGTTCACCAATCCGTACGCAGAGAACCTGCACTGCCGCATCCTCGGCATCCCCGAGTCCGACGCGCCGCGACTGGCGGCCAGCCTCGACATCGCGTTCATGAACTCGGCCTGCCCGGTCACCGGTGCCAAGCTCAACTGGGACCGCGACATCGCCTACATGGTGGAGCGCCTCGACGACCCCACCACCACGGGTCTGATCGCCGAGCTCGCCGCCCTGCGCGACGACCCCGACTACGACCACCTGACGGACGAGATGCTCGCCACCGTGGGCGTCACGCTGTTCGGCGCGGGGGTCATCTCCACCATGGGCTTCCTGACCATGGCGATCTTCTCCCTGCTCCAGAACCCCGGGATGTGGGACCAGCTGCGCAAGGAGCCGGAGAAGATCCCGGCCGCGGTGGACGAACTCCTGCGCATCAACCTGTCGATCGCCGACGGCCTGCCCCGGCTCGCGCTGGAGGACGTCACCCTCGGCGACGTCGAGGTGAAGAAGGGCGAGCTGATGCTCGTCCTCGTCGAGGCGGCCAACACCGACCCGGCCGTGTACCCCGACCCGCACGTCGCGGACATCGACCGGGAGAACGCCGGCACGCACCTCTCCTTCGGCGGCGGACAGCACTACTGCCCGGCCACCGCGCTCGGCAAGCGGCACACCGAGATCGCGATCGAGGTGCTCCTGGAGAAGATGCCCGACCTCGCTCTCGCCGTGCCGGTCGACCAGCTCGTGTGGCGTACCCGCTTCATGAAGCGCATCCCGGAGCGCCTGCCCGTGCTCTGGTGATCGCGTGGGCGCGCGGGACGACGCGCCCGCCCGACGACGCCTCCGGCCGGGGGGAATCCGGCCGGGGGCATCGCCCTGCCCGGGCGTGGGCGCCGTAGGGTCCGCTAGCCCGGCGCACCCGGCCACCGGCCGAAGGGGCCTTTCAGGTCGCGCTCCCCCGCAAGCAGCAGCCAGTTGCAGCACGACCGGCTCCGGGAGAACGTCGCGTGGGCGCGTACTGATCGCTCCCCCCGCGACACCCGGACGGCACGGACGGCCCGCCCGGCACGGACGGCCCGGACGGAACTCAACCCCGGTGCTCTGCCAGCACCTCCCGGATCACGTGCCGGGCGTTGGCGGCCATCGCCCGGTTCGTCATGCGGTAGTAGGGCAGCGCGATCAGCGCCTGCGAAAGCGTCCGTCCCCGGCCGCGGCGCCAGGCCGCGTCGTCCACGCCGAGCTCTTCGCGGAAGACCGTCCGGGCAGCGGGCGTCAGCAGGTTCCACGCCGGGAACAGGTCGCAGGAGGGATCCCCCACGCCCATGCACCCGAAGTCGATGACCGCGCTCAGCCTGCCCCCGTCCACCAGCAGGTTGCCCGGCATCAGGTCGGCGTGCAGCCACACCGGCGGCCCGTCCCCGACCGGGGCCCGCAGGGCGTCCTCCCATACGGCGGCCACGGCATCGCAGTCCACGCCCTCCTCGGGAATCTCCCGCAGCTGCCCGATCGCCGCCCGGGTCGGCGCGTCGAGCGCGGCGAGCGGCCCCCCGCGGTAGGCCTTCGGCGCACCCGTCAGGGTGACGCTCCGCATCGCCGCCACGAACCCGGCCAGGTCACGGGCCAGCGCCACGGGCTCCTCCAGCGCCCCGGCCTCGGGGTCCTCCCCGTCCAGCCACCGGTACACCGACCACGACCACGGATAGCCCTGCGCGGGCACCCCGGCCCCGAGGAGTTCGGGGACGGGCGTGGGCAGCCGGCGCGCGAGGCGGGGCAGCCACTCCCGTTCCGTCGCCACGTCCTCGGCTCCGCCCGCCAGCATCGGCAGCCGCACCACCATGCCGTCGCCCAGCCGGTACAGCACGTTGACCGTTCCGCCCGACGGCAGCCGCTCCACGCTCAGCCCGGCCCACCGGGGGAACTGATCGGCGATCAGCCGGCGTACGAGGTCCTCGTCGACGGGGTGCGCGCCGGGATGCATCTGTGCGGTGGCCATGGAACACCATCCGATCGCCGGCCGCCGACGGAGTCAAACCCTTTTCCACCGCGCTGGCGCTCCACCGTTGCCCGACCGGGGTCGTGATCGTTCGTGTCGCTGACGGGACATCCGGACAGGCATCCGGGGCAGGCATCCGGGGCGGTCATCGACGGACGGGGCGAGTGGTCGGGTTGCGAGTTGCGCGAAGGACCGTACTGCAGGCGGCTTCGGCGGGTGCCCTGACGGCACTGCTCGGCCACGTGTCCGCGGCGGCGGCCGCTCCGGGCGGCGGCGCAGCCGGGGACCTGGTCAGGCTGCGTTTCACCCGGGCGACCAACGGAGCGGCCACCGCCTCCGGGGACCGGGTCGTCGCCGAGGTCCAGGGCATGCTCTGGTCGCTGCCCCCGGACGGTTCGCCCGCGACGCCGCTGACCCCGCCCGACCTCGAACCCGGCCGCCCGGTGTTCTCCCCCGACGGCCGCCAGGTGGCGATGAGCGCCTACCGCGGCGGCGCCTTCCACATCTGGGTGATGAACGCGGACGGCTCCGGCCTGCGCCCGCTCACCGACGGCCCGTTCGACCACCGCGCGCCCGCCTGGTCGCCCGACGGGCGCGCCCTCGCCTTCTGTTCCGAACGCGACGGTGATCCGGTGGCCGGGAGCCCGTACCGGATCTGGACCGTCGACGTGACCGGCGGCCGTCCGCGCCGGCTGACGGGCCTGCCCGGGCAGGACGGCCCCGGCCAGGACGGGGAATGGGAGGACTTCGACCCGGTGTGGTCGCCGGACGGCTCGCGCGTCCTGTTCGTACGCGGCACGTCCGCCGGGGAGACGCTGACCGCCCGGACCCTCGCCTCCGTGGCCGCGGTGCCAGGCGCCGGGAGCCCGGTCCGGGTCGAGCACACCGTCACCGACGGCAGGCTGCTGGCGCCCGCTCTCTCCCCGTCGGGACGGACCGCCTGGCTGTCCGCGGCTCCCGGCCCCCGCAAGGCCGAGCACCTCTCCCTCTTCGCCGACGGCCGTCCGGTCCCCCTCGACGGCGACCTCGCGCCCGCTCCTCCGCGCTGGATCGGCGACGACCGGCTGCTGATCACCCTCGACGGCCGGTTCCGGGTGATCCGCCCGCACCGGGACGGCGACGGCGACGGCCGCGAGATCCTCCTCGACGCCACCCTCGAAGTGCCCCGGCCCCGCTACCGGATCAAGAAGTACGTCCTGGAGGCCGAACAGAAGCTTCCGGTCCGGGGCATCCACCTGCCGGCCCTCTCCCCCGACGGCCGCAGGATCGCCTTCGCCGCACTGAACGCGCTGTGGGTCGCACCCGTGACCGGCGGCCCGCCCCGCAGGATCGTGCAGGCTCCGGTCACGGCGTACGTCCAGGGCCCGGTGTGGAGCCCGGACGGCCGCGCGCTGGTCTACACGGACGACCGCGACGGCCTGAACACCGTGCGCCTGCGGGACCTCGACAGCGGCCGTGAGCGCGTCCTCGCCCCGGGCGGCCGCGTCTACGGGGTGCTGTCGCCGGACGGCGGCAGGCTCGCCGCCCTCGACCTCGCCGGGCGGCTCCTGGTCCGCGACCTCTCGACCGGCACCGAGACGCCCCTGGTCGCGGCCCTCGGCGGCGGCGGCCTGCCCGGCCCGCCCAGCTGGTCGCCCGACGGCCGCCATCTCGCCCTCTGCGACCGCAACCGGCTCAGCCGGCGCTTCCGCGAGGGCTACAACCTCATCCGGATCGTCGACACCGCCACCGGTGCCGCCCGCCTGCACGCGCTCGCCCCGCACACCTCACTCGCGGACCGCTACGCCTCCGGCCCGGTCTGGTCGCCCGACGGCCGCTTCCTGGCCTGCGTCGGCGAATCGGCCCTCTGGCTGCTTCCCGTCGGCCCCGACGGCGCCCCGGCCGGCCCCGCCCGCCGCCTGTCCGACGAGCCCGCCGACCACCCCTCGTGGTCCGCCGATTCCCGTACGCTGCTCTACCAGTCCTGTGCCCGGCTGCGGCTGCTCACGCTCGACGCCACCGGCGCACCCGCCGGGCCGCCCCGGACCGTTCCCGTCTCCCTGGACTACCGGCGCCCCGCACCCGTGGACACCGTCGTGCACGCGGGACTGCTGTGGGACGCCACCGGCTCCGCGCCCCGCGCCGACGTCGACGTCCTGATCTCCGGCGGCCGGATCACCGCGGTCGAGCCGCACCGGCCCGGCCGCCGCGCCACCCGTACCGTGGACTGCTCGCGCGGCACGGTCCTGCCCGGCCTGTGGGACGCGCACGTCCATCCGTACCCCTACACGTACGGGGCGCGCCAGGGTGCCCTGCACCTCGCGTACGGGGTCACGACCGCGGTCTCGCTCGGTGGCTCCGCCTACGAACAGGCCCGGCTGCGCGAGGACATCCGGGCCGGGCTGCTCGCCGCACCCCGCCTGCTGGCGGGCGGGGAGCTCCTCGACGGGTCGCGGGTGGCCTACAGCATGGGGCGCGCCCATCGCACGAGAGCCGGGTTCGCCCGCTCGCTGGCCCGGGCCGCGGCGCTGGACTGGGACTTCGTCAAGACGTATGTGCGGTCGCCCTACGAGCAGATGGCCGAGGCGGCCCGGTTCGCGCACGAGCGGCTCGGGGTGCCGGCCGGATCCCATCTGTGCGCCCCGGGCATCAGGTCCGGTCAGGACCTGACCACGCACCTGGTGGCGACCGAGCGTGCCGAGTACGGGTACGGCGCGACCCCGCGGGGGCACACGTACCAGGACACCCTGGAGGTCTACACGCACGGCGGGTTCGCTCTGATCGCCACCCCCTTCACGGCCCTCCCGCTGATCGGCGCCGATCCGGCGCTCGCCGACGATCCGCGGGTGACGTCCCTGATGCCGCCGTGGGACGTGGCGGCCGTCCGGGCCCTGGCAGCGGGACCGCCGAGCGCGGAGCAGAGCGCGGCACTGGAGCGGGAGGTGGGCGTCTACCGCCGCGTCGTCGAAGGCGGCGGGCGGCTCGCGCTGGGCACCGACGCGCCGCTCACCCCGGTGGGCCTCCATCTCCACCTGGCCCTGCGGGCACTGCACCGGTACGGCCTGACGCCCGCGGAAGCCCTGACGACGGTGACCGTGAGCCCGGCGCGGATGTTCGGCGTCGCGGACCGGCTGGGCACGGTCGAGCCCGGCCGGATCGCCGACCTGACCCTGGTCGACGGCGATCCGTTCACGGACTTCGACGACCTGGTCCGGGTCCGGGCGACCGTGCGTGGCGGAATGCTCCACGAACGCCCCGTCCTGGAACGCGCCTTCACCCGGACCCCCGAGCCGCCCGACCCGGACGGCCCGGACGGCCCGGCCCCGGCCGACTGGCCGGCCGTCCTGGACCAGATGCTGCGGGACGGCTGCTGCACCCCGCACGACTAGGCGGTCTCTTGCGGCCCGGGTGCGCCAGTGCGCTGTCAGTGGCGGCGCCTACAGTCGCCGTATGACGGCGAACGACCGGACGGCGGCGGCAAGGCCGGGCCGCGCCGCCCTCGACCATCTCCTGCGGCTGATCGCGCGATCCGCGTGGGGCGACGAACTGGTCCTGCGCGGCAGCATGGTCATGCCCGCGTGGGTCGGCGGCCGGGCCCGGCCGCCGGGTGACCTCGACTTCGTCGTGCCGCCGCCGTCACCGGTCCCCGTCGACCCGCGGTACCCCCATCCGTACGTCCCGGCGTACGACACCGTGCAGCAGTGGCCGGAAGCCGCGGACGGTGCGGCCGGGTACGAGATCTGGGCGGACGGGGAGGAGGAGTTCGAGACGTGTGGGCTGCGCGCGCACGTCCCGCCGGAGGGCCTGGTCTGGCAGCCGGAGCCGGAGCCGGAGGACTTCCCTCCGTACGAGGACCTGCTGGAGCGGATCCGCGCCAGCCCGCGGGCTGCCGCGGGCGTGCTGCTGGACGCGGACGGGGCACGCCGGGACGGTACGTGGGCCTACACGTACACGGACGGCGAGTTCGGACCCCCGGGGATCAGGATCCTGATCCCGTGGCGGGCGGACCATGGCCAGGCGGGGGTGGCTCAGCTGGACTTCTCCCGGGACGAGCGGCTGCCCGAGGCACCCGTCTGGACGGCCGTGCCGCGCGGCGACGGCGGGGTCACGGTGGTCCGCACGGCGAGCCGGCGGCTCTCCCTGGCCTGGAAGCTGCGGTGGCTGGTGGCGGACGCCGCGACCGAGGAGGGCCCGCGCTGCAAGGACCTGTACGACGCCGTGCTGCTGGCGGAGGCCTGCCGGGAGCTGCCGCTGCCGGAGCCGCCGCGCCTGGCGGGTGTGCGGGTGGACGAAGGGGCGTGGCAGCTCTTCCGCGAGGCCCACCCCGGTGTGCGTGGCCCAGCCGCCGCCTGGCTCACCCGCCTCCGGACGGCGCTGGCTCCGGCGGCCCGATAGCGGCGGGCCGTGGTCAGGGCTGGTCGTGCCAGGCGAAGGCCGCTATCCGCCAGCCTTCGGGGGTCCGGACGAACTGGATGGTCTTGGTGCCGGCTCCCTCGAACGGCTTGCCGTCCAGCAGTCCGGACTTGCGGTACTCGCCGAACCGCGACGCGATGCCGCCCGCGATCTCGGTCCGTTCGGAGGTCTCCCACTCGGAGAACTCGGCCAGGCGCCCGCCGGGGGCCAGCAGCAGGCGGCGCGGCTCGATGAACTCGTCCACGGTCCAGACCGTGAACTGCGGGCCGGTCACGGTGATCACTGCGCGCGGCAGCACCAGCCGCCTGATCCGGTCCAGATCGGCGGGCCCGCCACCCCTGTTGTCGAAGGCGCCGAAGAACTCGGCGGTCACCACGTCTATTTCGGCCTTGGACGACATGGCGCGACCCTAACACCGGCGGTTCCTCCGGTCCGCCCGTTCAGGCGGCGAGGGCTGTCGTGATCACCAGTGGCGTGGCCTCATCGGCGGTGCCGGACGTCCTGGAGCTCGATCCAGTAGCGCCGCTTGGGGCCGATCAGGGTGTCGCGGACGTCCTCCAGTACCCCGCCGTTGCCCTCGATCGTGCGGACGGACGCCTCGTTGTCCGGGTCGCAGGTCAGAAGGACCCGGTCCAGTCCCAGGAGGCGCGCCTCGTGCAGGACGGCCGCCAGGGCCCAGGTGGCCAGGCCCCGGCGACGTGCCGACGGCCTGACGCTGTAGCCGATGTGGCCGCCCGCGTCGAGCAGGAAGCCGTTCAGGTAGTGCCGCAGGTCTATCGCGCCCAGGTAGGTGTCACCCTCGGTGATCCACCAGTACGTCGCGTGGACCCGTCCGTGGTCGACCGGCAGGGTGCGGTCCGAGTAGCGGCGCAGCCGCTCCACCCAGGCGGCGAAGCCCTCCGGGGTGTCCACCTCGTCGTCGGAGCCGAGCCCGCCGCCGTCCAGGTGGGCCTCCGCTCCCCACTCACGCTGCGCGTCGAGCCAGGAAGCGTGCAGGTGGGGGGTGGGTGTGATGAGCTCAGGCATACCTCGGACCATAACAGCCGGCCCGACCGGGCAGCCGGTGCGCGGCCCGCCGGCCTATGTCGCCGGCAGGGGGCGTGCGCGGGCGATGACCAGGGCGACGTCGTCGTGGTCGTCCGTGCGGCGCAGGGAGTCCAGGAGGCGGTCGCAGGTCTCCTCCAGCGGGCGTCCGGTGTCGGCGAGCAGGGTCAGCAGGAGGTCGAGGCGTTCGTCGATGGGCTCGTCGCGGGTTTCGACCAGGCCGTCGGTGTAGAGGACGAGTTGGTCGCCGGGGTCCATGGCGATGGCGGTGGACTCGAAGGGGATGCCGCCCACGCCGAGCGGTGCCCCGGTGGGCAGGTCGAGCAGCCGGGGCCGGCGGCCGGAGCGGATGAGTACGGGGGGCAGGTGTCCGGCGAGGGCGACCCGGCACTGGGCGGCGTGCGGGTCGTAGACGGCGTACACGCACGTGGCGATGGTCTCCTCCAGTGCGGCGGTGGTGTGGTCGAGCTGGTGGAGCACCTGGGGCGGGTCGAGGGCGAGTTCGGCGAGGGTGCGGGTCGCCGTACGCAGCTGTCCCATGCTCGCGGCGGCGTTGATGCCGCTGCCCATGACGTCTCCGACCACGAGGACGGTGGTGTCGTCCGGTCCGGCGATGGCGTCGAACCAGTCGCCCCCGATCTCGCTGCTGGCCGCGGCGGGCCGGTAGCGGTAGGCGACTTCCAGGCCGGGTGTGGGCGGCGGGTGGTGCGGCAGGAGGTGGTGCTGGAGGGCGAGGGCGGTGTGGTGCGCGTTGCGGTACCAGCGGGCGTTGTCGATGCACACGGCGGCGCGGGCGGCGAGTTCGCCGGCCAGCACGATGTCGTCGTCGTTGAACGGCAGCGGGTTGCGGGTGCGTTTGAGGTCGAGGGCGCCGAGGACCTCGCCGCGGGCGATGAGCGGCACGGCCAGGTAGGAGCGCAGCCCGGCGCGGCTCAGGAGGTTGGCGGCGGTGCTGTCGCGGGCGATGCGGGAGATGTCCTGGGCCTGTACGTGGGCGACGAGGACCGGGTGGCCGGTCGTCACGGACTGGGTGACCAGCCGGTCCGCGGCGTAGCGGGCGATGTCCCCGGGCGGGTCGGCGGCGCGGACGGCGTCGCTGGGGTAGGCGGCCGCGAGGGCCAGGGCGCGGAACACCGCGGGCTCGTGGGCGGATGAGCGCAGGGTCGGCCGGCCTTCGAGGACGGAGTCGAGGATGTCGACGGCGGCGATGTCCGCGAGCTCGGGCACGACGACGTCGGCGAGCTCCCGTGCGGTCTGGTCGAGGTCGAGGGTGGTGCCGATGCGGACGGTGGCGTCCGCGATGAGGGCGAGGCGGCGGCGGCTGCGGGCGATCTCGATGGCCGCCCGGTGACTCTGGGTGACGTCCACCACGGAGGTGGCGAGGCCGAGTACCCGGCCGGTGGCGTCCTCCAGCCGGTAGTACGACACCGACCAGGCGTGTTCGGTGCGGTCTCCGCCGTGGGTGCGGCCGGCCGTGAACTGTTCGAGCAGCGGTGTCCCGGTGGCCAGGACCTGGCGCATCGCCGACTCGGCGGCCTCGGCGTCGTCGAGGAAGGACAGGGCCTCGCGGACGCCCCGGCCGATGTGGTCCTCGGCGGGCAGCCCGTTGATCCGCTCCAGCGTGGGGTTGACGAGCACGTACCGCAGCTCGGTGTCCAGGACCGCGAGGCCGATCGGGGACTGGGCCACGAGGCGCGCGGACAGGGCGAGGTCCCGCTCCAGCTGGCGCAGCCGGGTGCGGTCGGTGGCGATGCCGAGGGCGTACAGGTCGCCGTGTTCGTCGAGCAGCCGCATGTTGCGGAACTCCACCAGGCGCGTGGTGCCGTCCCGGCGCCGCACCGGGAAGGCCCCCGCCCAGTCGCCGGCGCCGCCCATGACGCGCGCGAACAGCTCCGTGACCAGGCCCACGTGCTCCTGGGCGGCCAGCAGCCGGGCGGCGGGACGGCCGAGCGCCTCCTCCGCCGTCCAGCCGAACAGCTGCTCGGCCTGGGGGCTCCACAGCGCGACCCGGCCTTCGGAGTCGAGGACGACGGCCGCGACGTTCAGGACGTCGAGCAGTCCGCTCGGCGGGGAGACCCCGGCCATGCCGGGACTGATCCCACCGGTCCCCGACCCGTCGATCACACCCATCGGCGACGCTCCCTTCCGGCATCGTCGGCCCGGCGCCGCCCGCCGCCACCCGCCCCGGGGCGGTCCGTGGCACACGGCTTCCTCTCATCGTGCCCCCGAACCCGTCCGGCAGCGTCCGGAGCGGCCCGGCCCGGGCGGCCGCCGGCTCGCCAGGCACGGAACGGCGGGCGGCGCAACCCCGGCCTGCGCCGGGGTCCGGGACGGCCGTCAGGCCGGGGTGGAAGGGCTTCCGCGTTCCTGCGGTCGGGCCCCATGGAATCGAACACCCGATACGGACGGGCCCGCCGGGACCGTGGTCGCGTACGTGCTCGGCGAGGCACTGAAGCTCCCGGTCGACGAGGAGCGGCCGTGCCGGGCCGTGGCGGGGGCCCTGGCGGTCGCCGTGTCCCGCACCGGGCGACGGGTCGGCGCTCGGAGCGTGGGCCGTGGTGACCCTGCGGATCGTCCTGCTGCCCGTCGCCGCACGCGCCGCGTCAGTGCTCCTCGTACGGCTCCCGGCCCGTGTGCGGCACCGTGACCGCGGGCAGCCCGGCAGGGGGGCCCGGCCGGTCCGGGGCGGGGGTGGTGAGCGCGTACGCTCGGCGGATGGCGAAATACTTCGACGTACACCCCGAGAACCCGCAGCGGCGCACCATCGACAGCGTGGTCGACATGATCCGCGGCGGGAAGCTCGTCGCATACCCGACCGACTCCTGCTTCGCACTGGGCTGCCAGTTGGGCAACCGTGACGGAATCAGCCGGATCAAGTCGATCCGGCGCCTGGACGACCGCCACCACTTCACCCTCGTGTGCCAGAACTTCGCGCAGCTGGGCCGGTTCGTACAGATCGACAACGACGTGTTCCGCGCCATCAAGGCGGCGACTCCCGGCAGTTACACCTTCATCCTCCCCGCGACCTCGGAGGTGCCGCGCCAGCTGCTGCACCCGAAGAAGAAGACGGTCGGTGTCCGGATTCCCGACCACGTCGTCACGCAGGCCCTGCTCGCCGAGCTCGGTGAGCCGCTGCTCTCCAGCACCCTGCTGCTGCCCGACGAGCCCGAGCCGATGACCCAGGGCTGGGAGATCAAGGAGCGGCTCGACCACGAGGTGGACGCCGTGCTGGACTCCGGTGACTGCGGCACCGAGCCGACCACGGTCATCGACTTCTCCGGTGGTGAGGCCGAGATCGTGCGCCGGGGAGCGGGCGACACCTCCCGGTTCGAGTAGTCACCGCCCCGACGCCGGTTTCACTTCCGTGTAGCGGCCCAGGTAGTGGAACGCGCCGGTTGCGACCTCGTAGAGGTGGGCCGTGCCGACCCTGGTCAGCACGTGTGTGTTGGCGTCGAAGGACAGCGGCTTGGCCAGGCCCTCGTGGGCCGTCCGGAAGATCCGCCGGGTCACGCCCGCCCGGTCCCGCCTCTCCTCCTCCAGGCCGGTCAGGGTGGCGGCGAGCAGTCCCACGGCGTCGTAGGCCTCCGTGGCCCAGCGGGCGGGCGGGGCCCCGTACGCGGTGCGGTGGGCGGCGACGAAGTCGGCGGCGGCGGGGACGGCCAGCGGGTCGGTGAAGAGGGAGCTGAACAGCCAGCCCTCGGCGGCGGGGCCGGCGGCCGCGAGGAAGGCCGGTTCCATGGCGAGCTGAATGCCCATCCGCCGGCCCTGGAATCCTCCCTCGGTCAGGGCGCGGGCCATCCGGGCCGCGCGCTCCGGTGAGGTGCCGGCGTAGACGACCCCCTCGGCTCCGGCCCCGGTCAGTGCGCGTACGACTCCGGCGAAGTCGGAGCCGCCCGCCGGGATCCGGTGGACGCCGAACCTGCCCGCCGACGGCGGGTTCTGTTGCAGGGCCCGGACGACCGGGTAGGCGGGCTCACCGCCGTCGACGTCCTCCACCAGGGCCGTGTGCTGGACGGGGTGGATCCGGTGGAAGTAGTCGATCACCGGGAGGGCGAGTTGGTCGCCGGCCGGGCGGGTGGCGACCAGCGTGCGCCATTCTTCCCTGGTGGTGGCGTTCTCGGGACTGTCGGTGGACACCAGCAGCAGGGCGAGGTCGGCCGGGCCGCAGGCGACGGCCAGCGCGGGCACGGCCGCGTCCCAGGTGGGGCCGACGAGGGCGAGCACCGCGGGGTCGGCGGCCAGCTCCCCGACCACCTGTGCGGCGCGCGCGGCGTCCCCGCCGTCGTCGGCGACGCGCAGGGCCAGCCGGAACGCGGCGTCCGGCCGGCTGTTGTGCCGCTCCACGGCCAGCTTCATGCCTCGCTCGTGGGCCTGGCCCACCTCCTTGCCGGGTCCGGTCAGGTCGGCCTGGAGGGCCAGGGTGTGGGTGGCGAGTGCGCGTGCGGGCGGCGGCGCCGCGCCGCGGCCCCGGTCGCGGGTGGTGAACCAGGCGACCGGGCCGCCGATGACGGCCAGGCCCGCGCCGGCCCCCAGCAGCCGTCTGCGCGTGAGGCCCGGGACGGCCGCCTGCGGCGCGTCGATGCGGGTCGGCTCGGGGACCGGCAGGTCCAGGGCCCGGGTGGAGCGCTCGGCGATGAGGCGGGGCAGCGGGGGCGGCAGCCAGTCCTCGGCGTCCGGGGCGGGCAGGTCCGCCCCCAGGAGGCCGCCCAGCTCGCCCGGGGTCGGCCGGGCCGCCGGGTCCTTCGCCAGGCAGGCCAGCACCACACCGAGCAACTCCGGCGGCAGTGACGACAGTTCGGGCTCGTCGTGCACCGTACGGTAGACCACCGCGGCAGCGTGCCCGCCGCCGAAGGGGCCGTGCCCGGTCGCCGCGTACGCCAGGACGCAGCCGAGGGAGAACACGTCGCTCGGGGCGCCTGCCACGGCGCCGTCCGTGCGGGCCTGCTCCGGTGCCAGGTATCCCGGGGTGCCGAGTACGGCGTCCGCGGCGGTGAGCGTGAGCGCGCCCTCGGCCCGTGCGATCCCGAAGTCGATCAGCCGGGGCCCGTCGGGGGCGAGCAGGATGTTGCCCGGTTTGACGTCGCGGTGGACCAGCCCGGCGGCGTGCACCTGTGCCAGGGCCTCGGTGAGCCGCGCGCCCAGGATCCGTACGGCCCGGACGGGCAGCGGACCGTACCCTCCCACGGCCTCGGCGAGGGAGGGCCCGGGGACGTACGGGGTGGCAAGCCAAGGCTCACGCGCCTGCGGGTCGGCGGCGACGACCGGGACCACCCAGCGCCCGGTCAGCTGCCCGGCCGCCTCCACCTCGCGCCGGAACCGGGCGCGGAAGTCCGGGTTCGCGGCGTGGTCGGCGCGGATGACCTTGACGGCGACCAGGGTCCCGGCGGCCGACCGGGCGAGGTACACGGTGCCCATGCCGCCCGAACCGAGGCGTCCCAGCAGCCGGTTGCCTCCGATCACGGCCGGATCGGCGGGGGTGAGGGGGCGCATCCGGGGCTATCCCGCCGCGGGCTGGACGGCCGGACCGACGTAGCGCATCCGGCCTCCCTCCACCTGGTGCAGGAAGTAGAAGTTGCCCTTGACCTGCCGCCGCTCGTCGAAGGTGTACTCCTTGGTCAGGCCGCGGAAGGTGCCCTGGGCCAGTACGTTCAGCAGCGCGGCCCGGGTCGGGCGCGCGCCGCCTGCCGCGGCGGCGACCAGCCGGTCGATGATCAGGCGGGTGGCGTCGAAGGCTTCCGCGGTCCAGATGTCGGGGGCGGTTCCGTAGGCCGCCCGGTGCGCGCCGGCCATCTCCGCGACCTCGGGGGCCTCGGGGCCCGTGTACGGCGTGCAGAACTGCCAGCCTTCGGCGGCCTGGCCGGCCGCGGCGAGGAACTCGGGGCCGGCGATGGTGTAGTCGGCCGCCCGGGGGCCCGCGAAGCCGGCGGCGGCCAGCAGCCCGGCGGTCTTGGCCCCGCCGGCCGGGGTGCCGGTGTAGAAGAAGCCGTCGATGCCGTGGGCCAGCATGTCCGTGATCACCGGGGCGAGGTCGGCGGCTCCGCGCGGGACGACCCGCCCGTAGTAGGTGGCCTCGGGTGCGAAATAGGCGATGGTGCGGCTCAGGAGCTGGGCCGCCTGCCAGGTGTCCGTGTCCCCGCCGCGGTCGCTGAGGATGCCCATCCGGCGGACGCCCTGCTTCGCGGCGAGTTGCAGGTTGACCGCGCTGGACTGAGCCGAGGAGATCGGGCAGCTCTGGAAGAAGCTGCGCCGGTCGGTGATGCTGAAGGTGCTCGCCAGGGCGGACACGGTCATCAGGGGGACGGAGGCCTCGCCGTAGAGCTCCAGGCACGGGATCACGGAGTCGTTGCCGGTGGGGCCGACGACGGCGAACAGGTCGCGGTCGGCGATGAGTCCGGTGGCGACGGCCGCCGAGCGGTCCGCCTTCCCGCCGTCGTCGGCGGTGGCCACCGTGAGCGTGAAGGGCTTGTCCTTGCGGGAGTTGAAGGCGTCGACGGCGAGCCGCACCCCGCGCTCCTGGGCCTGTCC
Source organism: Streptomyces venezuelae (assembly GCF_008642275.1). Lineage (NCBI taxonomy): Bacteria > Bacillati > Actinomycetota > Actinomycetes > Kitasatosporales > Streptomycetaceae > Streptomyces > Streptomyces venezuelae. The sequence continues at coordinate 7,586,753 of NZ_CP029189.1, read as the reverse complement.
GGCGGCCTTCTGCGGGCCGGAGAGGTCGGCGTGCACACCGATCACCCACCGCCGCGTTGCGTCCGCGGCCGGGGTCCGGGCCTTGTCCTCGTCACGCAGCGCCAGCCAGGCGGCCAGCCCGCCGCCGGCCGCGAGGACGGCGGCGCCGGAGGCGAGGGCGAGGAACCGCCTGCGGGAGGGCGCCGGGGCGGCCGTGCCGGGTGCGGGGGCGGCTTGCGGGTCGGCGACCGTCTCGTCGATGCCGGGCAGCGCGAGCAGCGTCGCGGCGCGCGCGGCGATGGTGGCGACGACCGGGTCGGGCAGCCAGTCGGTGCCCTCCCCCGGGGTGTCCTCGGTCAGTGCGGCGTCCAGCTCGCGCGCGCCGGGGCGGATGTCGGGGTGCTTGGCGACGCAGGTGCGCAGCAGCGCGGTGAGTTCGGGGTCGGCGAGGACCTCGGGGCCGAAGTCGGGCTCGTCGTGGACCGTGCGGTAGAGCACCGCGTCCACGGTGCCCGTGCCGAAGGGCAGCCGTCCGGTGGCGGCGTACGCGAGGAGGCAGCCGAGCGAGAAGACGTCGCCGGCCGGTTCGGCGGGGCGGCCCTCGGCCTGCTCGGGCGGAAGGAAGCCGGGGGTGCCGAGCACGGCTCCGTCGGAGGTCAGGGCGGTGTGCTCGCCGCCACGGGCGATCCCGAAGTCGATCAGGCGGGGCCGGTCCATGCCGAGGAGGACGTTCCCGGGTTTCACGTCACGGTGTACGAGGCCCTGCTCGTGCATCACCGCGAGTGCCCGGGCCAGGGCCTTGCCGAGGATGCGTACGGCGCGCAGCGGGAGCGGGCCGTGGGCCGCGACGGCCTCGGCGAGGGAGGGGCCGGCGACGAAGGAGGTGGCGAGCCACGGTTCGGCGGCGTCCGGGTCGGCGCCGGTGACGCGGACCGCCCAGGGGCTGTCCACCTCGGCGGCGATCTCGGCCTCGCGCCGGAAGCGGGCCCGGAAGTCGGTCTCTTCGGCGTATTCCGCGCGGATCACCTTGACCGCGGCGAGCGCGCCGTCGTCGGTCCGGCCGAGGTAGACGACGCCCATGCCGCCGGCGCCGAGGCGTCCGAGGAGCCGGTGGCCGCCGATCCGGGAGGGGTCCGAGGGATGGAGCGGCTCCATCAGCCCGCCGCCTTTCCGAGCTCCTGCTTGGCCTGGATCATCATCATGCTGGTGCCCATGGCCACGAAGGAGCTGAGATCCTCGTTGGCGACGCCCTGCGCGCCCTTGGCGGCGATGGCCACGGTGACGGGTCCGTACTGGGCCTGCGACCAGGTGTAGTCGTAGGGCCCGCCGTCCTGCGCACTGACGTACTTGCCGGTCTCGGTGAAGGCGTCCTCGGTCCAGGCGTTCAACTGCTCGCCGAGGTAGAAGACGCCGCCCCACAGGGTCTTGAGTTCCTCGCCCTCACGCAGCTTCTGGTCCGGGCACCGCAGGACCTCTTCCATGGCGCGGGCGGTCTCCCAGCCGGATTCCTCGCGGCTGTGATGGACGGTGACCGTGGCGTTGATCCGCACCCGGCCCCGGCCGTCCTTGGCCGGGATGTGGAAGTACCGGGTGCTCGTGGCGAGCACGTCGGCCGGCAGGCCCTCGGTCTGCCAGACGCAGCCCGCGTCGAGCACGGGCCAGCGGCCGGGACGGCTCTCGAACGGGGTGCTGCGCACGACCTCGGGTCCGAGGTCCTGCTCGGCGACGATGATCCGGGCGAGCAGGTCGCGGGCCTCTGCGGCCGTCTTCGGCTGCTTGGACTCGTCGACCGGAGGCATCGGGATCGGGACGGCGCTGCCGGGCGGGGCGGCCGGGGTGCTCGCGCCGGTGCCGCCCGTGCCCGGGCTGCCCGTGCCCGACGCGGCCGACGCACCCGGGGTGCCGCTCGCGGCTCCGCCCTTCGGCGTGCCGTCCGCCGTGCACCCGGCGACCAGGACCAGACCCGCCACCGCGCAGCCGCAGGCGCGCAGCACGGCCTTTCCTCTGCTCTGTCCCACCAGTCCCCCCACGGCACGGATGGTACCCCGCCGGGGGCGTGCGCAACTGGCTTACATGAAAAGGATGTTGAGCCTCTGCGTCCTGTTGCCGCAGGCGGTCCGGGGTCCCGGCGGATTGGCGGTGGGTGGGACCGGCGTGCGGGTGGTGGCCGACGGCGGCCGGGGCGGCGAGCCGGTCCAGCCGCGCCCGTCAAAGACAAACCGGTCCACCGGTATGTAACACACCGGAGCCGGGCATGCTCAAGGAGGCGTCCACACACGGGAAGGAGCCGCTCGTGCTCACTCAGGTTCTCAACTGGCTGCGACGACTCACAGGACGCTCCACCGGCACCCCCGACGACGAGGCCGCGCCGCTGAGCGCCCGGGCACCGGTCTTCACCGCCAACTTCCAGTCGGCCTCCCAGTGGGTCGCCGGGCGGTCCTGGGCCTATCCGAACGGCGGCCCCACCAACACCGGTGACAACAAACTCGACTACCTGGTGGCCGATCCCTCCTACAGCCGCACCGGCACGTTCCGGGCCACCCGCCGCCCGGACGGCAAGTGGAACGCGGGCCTGCTGACCACGGAGGGCAGCAGCGAGGGGTTCATGGTCCGGACCGGCGACGTGCTGGAGTCCCGGGTGCGGCTGCCCTCCGAGATCGGGGCCTGGCCCGCGATCTGGACCTGGCGGGACGGCGGCAACGAGATCGACGTCTTCGAGTACCACCCCGACAACCCCGACCTGCTCGAACTCTCCAACCACGTGAAGGGCGGCTCGCGTTACCACCGGGACTCCGCCATCACCCCCGGCGGCTGGGTGGACCTCAAGGTCGAGTTCGGGTCACGCTCGGTCGTGTGGTGGGTCAACGGCACCCGGGTCTTCGCCGACCGCCGGGGCGTCGGGCGCAGCTGGCGGGCCTACCTCATCGTCAACCTGTCCGTGTGCGCCGGCCGCTACCACCCGGCGCCCGAGCCCGGCGTCTCGCAGATGTCCTACGAGGTGGAGTACCTACGCGTCCACCGACCCTAGGGATGCGGACCCGCAGGCCTGGTGACCCCACCGGCTGCCGTTCTTGGTGATCATGTCACCGGCCGCGTACGGCTTTCCGCAGGCGCAACTGCCGGGGAACTTCGCCTTGATGGCCCGGGATCCGCCGCCGGCCGCGGTGCCCGCGGACGCGCGCCTCCCCGGTGCGGCCGCCTTGCGGCGCGCGGGGGAAGCCGCGGCCGGTGCCGGTACCGGCATCTCGGGGCTGCCGAGGGCCGTACCGGCGGCCTCCTGCCGGACCGCCGCGTCACTGGCTGCCTGGTCGGCGATCGCGTTCAGGTGGTCGCCGTCCTCGCGGTGCGCCGGGACGTACTGGAAGATCACGTCCCGGCCGGCCAGCAGCCCGTCGATCGCCTCGACCAGTTCACGGTTGGCGACCGGCTGCCCGGAGGCGGTCTTCCACCCGTTGCGCTTCCAGCCGGGAAGCCACTGGGTCACGGCCTTCATCGCGTACTGGGAGTCCATGCGCACCTCCACGGGCGTCCCCGGGTCCACCGCCTCCAGCAACTGCCGGAGGGCGGTCAGCTCCCCGATGTTGTTGGTGGCCCGCCCCAGCGGACCGGCCTCCCATCGCTCGGGGCGCCCCTGCGCATCGGCGATGACCCAGCCCCAGCCGGCCGGGCCGGGATTACCTTTGGCCGCTCCGTCACAGGCGGCGATGATGCGTTCGGACATCCCCCGATCATGCCTCATCCCGCGGGGCTTCCCGGCCGGTCAGCCCGGCAGCACGTCCTTGGCCGCGAGGCGGGAGCCCTCGTAACAGAGCCGGTAGACGTCGACCTGATCGAGGAGGTTGCCGTTCGAGCGGTAGTACGCGCACACGGTGCCGGGGGGTGCGGGCAGCGCCCGTAGGGCGTCCGGGACGTACCGGAACTGCTGCTCCGGAAGGAACGGGGTCACTTCCGCTACGTCCTGGCCGACCCGGACCGCGGCGAAGTCCGCGGGGCGCAGGACACAGGTGGTCAGCTGGTGGGCCAGGTAGGCACAGGAGGCGAGTGTCACCAGGCCGAACCCGATGGGAGCTGCGAACGCGGCGACGAACCGGTACCGGGCCCCGCGCCGGGCGACGGCGAGCCGCCGCGCCGATGCGGAGCCGGCGTGCTCCCCGGGCTCCTCGGCCTGCCCGGGCTCCCCGGCACCTCGCGCGTGCTCCGGGTTCACCTGGTCCGGCAGGGTGGCGAGGACCTCGAAGCCGCCTTCACGGGGTGCGGCGTGCAGCGTTCCGCCGATGAGCAGGACCCGTTCGCGCAGGCCGGTCAGACCGCGCCGTCCCGGGTCCGACTGGCTCGTGGCGGCTATCGGGCCGGCGGGCGGCGAGCCGGCCCGCGGCGCGGAGTTGGTCACCCGTACCTCGGTCCGGTCCGCCTGCCGGGCGATGCTGACCCGGACCGTGCTGCCGGGTGCGTGCTTGATCGCGTTGGTCAGCGACTCCTGGACCACGCGGTAGGCACTGCGGTCGACCAGCGGCGGCAGGGCCCGGGCCGGCCCTTCCCGCCGCAGGTGCACGGTGACCCCGGACTCCTTCGTCCGGGCGACGAGTTCCTCCACCGGTTCCACGGACGAGGCCGTCGGCTCCGTACCGTCGGAGCCGTGCCGCAGCACTCCGACGGTGTCCCTGAGGTGACCCACTGCGTCGGAGACGGCGGCGCGCAGCACGGCCAGGTCCGCCCGGTCCTGTCCGGTCAGCGTGGGCGAGAGTTCCAGGGCCCCGGCGCGCAGGGCGATGAGGCTCAGTTCGTGGCCCAGCGAGTCGTGCATGTCCGAGGCGATCCGGGTGCGTTCGCGCAGCCGGGCCTGCTCGGCCACGGACCGCTGCCGCTGTTCGAGGCTGCGCGCCCGCTGCCAGCCCTCGTGCACCAGGGCCAGCCTGGCCTGCCGGTAGCGACCGGCCAGCCAGGGCAGCAGGAGGGCCGCGGGGATGAACGACATCGCGTAGAACCAGTGCACGGCGCCGACGCCGAGGACGGCGCACAGTGCGAGGTCGATGGCCGTGCAGGCTCCGAACAGCACCAGCGCGGGCCCCGTACGGTCCGCCCGCAGGCCGAGGAGGTACGCCAGTACGGCCAGCGCCGTCAGGTACGGACTGGCCGTCGTGGTCGGATCGGCCAGGCCGGCGGCGACCACCGCGTGGGCGAGGAACACGGCCGCCCCGGGCCGGGTCCGGCCGGCGGGCAGCGCCACCGCGAGAATGAGCAGCGGCAGGACCAGGCCGAAGGCCGACGCGGGACGGGCCGCTTCCCGGTGGGCGAGGACCGCGGCGCCCGCCATCACCGCCCACAGCGCCGCGTCCCGCACGGCCGGCCCCCGCATCCTCACTCCCACGCCCACTCGCGCCGCTCCCCTCTCATCCGTCCCGCTGCTCCTGTCCGCCCGGGTCACCGGCCGGACCTCCGGCCGGGGCCAACCCTGTCACCCGTCGCGCCGCCGCAGGACGAGCCGGCCGGTCATGTGGGCGGCGGCCGTCCAGGCCAGCACGATCAGGATCGCGGCCGCGGGCGGGTAGGGGGCGTCGCCGTCCGCGAGCATGAAGTGGCCGCCCGCGGTCTGCGGGAGGACGTCGTTCACCGCCAGGAGGACGGAGCCCCCCAGTCCGGTACAGATGGTGGGGAGGGCGGAGACGAGGCCGAAGACCGCCGCCAGCGTGCCGACCGCGGTCCGCAGGGCGAAGGCCACCCCGACCGTGAGCACGGCGACCAGGGCGCAGTACAGGCCCATCGCCAGGGTCTGGGCGAGCGCCTTGCCCGGATCGAAGGACGCGTGGCCGCGGAAGGGCACCCGGGCCACGGCCATGCCGAGGACGGCGAACAGGCATCCGGCGGTGAACGACACCACCGCGGCGACGACCGCCTTGGCCAGTTGCAGGCGGTGTCTGACCGGCACCCACTGGAGCGAGGTGCGGACACTGCCCGTCGCGTACTCACTGGTGACCACGGTCATCGCGAGCACGACGACGACGAACTGACCGAGGATGACGGAGGAGACCGGGGCGTTGCCGAGCGGCTGGACTGGCTTGTCGTTGATCCGGGCGATGGAGCCGTAGTAGAAGGTGAAGACCGCCGTCAGCAGGATGCCGACGAGCAGGCAGGCGTACGGGGTGCGGATCGACCACAGTTTGGCCCATTCGGCGCCGACCGCACCGGCGAAGCCGCCGCCGGCGGGAGCCTGGACGGCGCTGCGCGCCGGGTCCGTCATGGTGCCGGTCATCGTGTCGGTCATCGGGGTCACGCCTTCGCCGTTCGGGTCGCGTACTCGACGCTGTGTTCGGTCAGTTCCATGTAGACCTGTTCCAACGAGGCGCAGACGCTGTGCAGTTGGTGGAGGCGGATGCCGAGGCGGTGGGCGAGGTCGCCGATCTCTCCGGCGGTCCTGCCCCTGACCACGATCTCGTTCCGCTCGCCGCCGGGCGAGGGAGCGAGCTCGGCGGTCACCCCGTCGTGGGCGAGCAGGCGGTCGGTCAGGGCGCGCAGGTCGTCGGGGCCGGCGGTGCGCACCCGTACCGAGGCCGAGGCACTCGCGGCGAGCAGTTCGGCCATGGGGGTGTCGGCCAGCAGCCGGCCCCGGCCGATGACGACGAGCCGGTCGGCCGTCAGCTGCATCTCGCTCATCAGGTGGCTGGAGAGGAAGACCGTACGGCCCTGCGCGGCCTGGGCGCGGACGAGTTCGCGCACCCATCGCACGCCGTCCGGGTCGAGGCCGTTGACCGGCTCGTCGAGGATGAGCACCTTCGGATCCCCGAGGAGGGCGCCCGCGATGCCGAGCCGCTGGTACATGCCCAGGGAGAACGCCCCGGCCCGTCGGCGCGCCACCGCGGCCAGGCCCACCGCCTCCAGGACCTCGTCGACGCGGCGCACGGGGATGCCGTTGCTGCGGGCCTGTGCGATCAGGTGGCTGCGTGCCGGGCGGCCCGGGTGCAGGGCCTTCGCGTCGAGGAGGGATCCGACCTCGCGGACCGGGTGGCGCAGCGACGCATAGGGCTTCCCGTCGATGAGCGCCCGGCCGGCGGTGGGCCGGTCCAGGCCGAGGATCATCCGCATCGTGCTCGTCTTCCCGGCGCCGTTGGGGCCGAGGAAGCCGGTCACCCGTCCCTCCTCGATGTCCAGGGTCAGTCCGTCCACGGCGACGGTGTCGCCGTGGCGTTTGGTCAGGCCTCTCAAGGTGATCACGGGTGTCCTTCCGGTGTCGTCCCGGTGTCGTCGGTGCTGTGACGACCGTAGAAACCGGCGGGGCCGGCGGGCATCGCCCGCAGGTCGGCGATCGGATCCCCTACTTTCGTCGGGGGTCCCCGACGAACGGCCCGGCCCCGGACCGCCGTTAGACTGCGCCGGTGGTCGAGGTGCTGCTGGCGGACGACGAGGCGATGGTCCGGGCGGGCGTGCGCGCCATCCTGGCGCGGGATCCGGGGATCGAGGTCGTCGCCGAGGCGGCCGACGGGTACGAGGCCCTGGACGCCGTACGCGCGCTCCGGCCCGCCGTCGCCCTGCTCGACATCCAGATGCCCCGGCTCGACGGGATCACGGCGGCCGCACGGATCCACCGGGAACTGCCCGGCACTGCGGTGATCATGTTGACCACCTTCGGGGAGGACGATTTCATCGGCCGCGCCCTGCGCGAGGGTGCCGACGGGTTCCTGCTCAAGGCGGACGATCCGCGAGAACTGCTGGCGGGTGTGCACGCGGTGGCCGCGGGCGGCGCGTACCTCTCGCCGAAGGTCGCCGCCCGGGTCGTCGCCGGACTGCGCGGCGGGCGGACGGCGGGCGGCGTGCCCGCGCGCAGCGCCGTGGAGGGGCTGACGGAGCGCGAGAACGACGTCCTGGCCCTGCTGGGCGCCGGTCTGTCCAACGCCGAGATCGCCGCTCGCCTCCTGCTCGTCGAGGGCACGGTGAAGGCCCACGTCAGCGCGATCCTGGGCAAGCTCGGGGTACGCAACCGGGTGGAGGCGGCGATCGCCGCGTACGAGGCCGGGTCGGCCGGACGCAGCCGCCGGACGGGGCCCTGAGCTCGCCTCCGAAGGGGTCCTCGAGCGGGACCGGCCGCACCGGTCAGGAGCCGGGGCCTTCGGCGGAGAGCAGTGCGCACTTCTCGAAGTTCATGCATCCGCAGGCCAGGCAGTCGGCGACGGCGGCCCGCAGGATCCGCGTCTGCTCGATGACCACATCCAGTTCGGGGAGCTTGCGCTCGGCGAGGGCGCGCCACTGCCGGGTGGCGCCGCGCTCGGCATCGCCGTCGAGCAGGCCGCGGATCTCGGCGAGGGTGAACCCGGCCCGCTGGGCCATCCTGATCAGCGCGAGCCGTCGCACGGTGCCGGCCGGGTAGACGCGCCGGCCCGAGGCCCGTTCGGCGGGCGGCAGCAGGCCCACGCTCTCGTAGTAGCGCAGCGCCGAGGGCTGCATCCCCACCTGCCGAGCGAGCTCACCGATCCCGAGCTGTCGCACCCGTCACTCCCCCTTGACCTCAAGCGCGCTTGAACCACGAGTCTGACCTGGTGACTCCCGTACAGACAACTCGTCTCCTCCCCCGCACCTACCGGCCGTTGTTCGCCCACGCCGACTTCCGGCGGCTGCTGCCCGCCCTGGCGGCCTCCGATCTCGGTGACGGGATGAGCGTGGTCGCCGTGGCGTGGCTGGCCATCGAGATCGCTCCCCCGGGGCAGTCCGGGATGCTCCTGGGTGCCGCGCTCGCCGCGTACGCGCTTCCGGGGGCGGCCGGGGCACTGCTCTTCGGGCGGTGGCTGCGCCGGCTTCACCCCGGGCGGCTGCTGGCGGCCGACAGCCGGATCCGCGCGGTGCTCCTCGGCTGTGTTCCGTTGGCCTGGGCCGCGGGGGTGCTGCACCCGGTGCTGTACGTGGCCCTGCTCGCGGGCTCGTCCGTGCTGCATGCCTGGGGGAACGCGGGCAGGTACTCGCTGCTCGCGCAGATACTTCCGCCCGACCGGCGGCTGGCGGCCAACGCACTGGTCAGTTCCAGTGTCTCGGCCTCCATCGTCGTGGGCCCGGCGCTCGCGGGGTTCCTGGCGGCGGTGATCGCTCCCGCCTGGCTCATCGGGCTCGACGCGCTGTCCTTCGCCGTGCTCGCCGTCCAGGTCGGGCGGCTGCGGGGCGCGGCGGCCGGGGCGGACGGGAAGGACGGGGCGGGCACGGAGGGCGCGGAGGATGCGAAGGGCCGGGACGACAGGGAGGACGGAAGGGACGGAGCGGGGGCGACGGCCGCGCCGGTCGACGCCGACCGGTCGGCGGCCGGCCTGCGCCTGCTGCGCAAGCAGCCCGAGCTCCTCGGTGTCCTGGCCCTGACCTGGTTCTTCAACTTCCTCTACGGACCGGCGGAGGTCGCCCTCCCGCTGCACGTCACCGAGGACCTGAAGGCTGGGGCGGGGCTGCTCGGCCTGTACTGGACGCTGTTCGGGGCGGGCGCCGTGCTGGGTGGCCTGGCCGCGGGCGCACTGGGGCGGTTCCCGCTCTGGCCGGTCACCCTGGGGATCGTCGCGGGCTGGGGGCTGGCGCTCGTACCCTTCGGTCTCGGTGCGCCCGCGGCCGTCACGCTGGCCTGTTTCACCCTCGGCGGCCTGATCTACGGACCGTTCACCGCCCTGTCCTACACCCTCTTCCAGGAACGCACCCCGGCCGCCGCGCTGACCTCGGTCCTCGCCGCGCGCAGCGCCGCCCTCCTGACCGCCGGGCCGGTGGGCACCGCGCTCGGTGGTCCGCTGATCGCGCTCCTGGGGCCCCGTCAGGTACTGGCCGCTTCGGGGATCGCGACCGTGGCGCTCGCCGTGGTCGGGGCCGCGGTCCGGGTAGGGGCCCGGGCTCGGGGGCGGCGTCGCGTCAGGACCCCCGTACCGCTGTGACGGGCGTGCCGTCGTCGATCGTCCGTGCTCGGCCGGCCGGCGCACCGGGGTCGCCGTGCAGACGCGCCGACACGGATCAGGGCCGTGCGGCGTGGCCGCACGGCCCTGATCTTTCCCCGTGGCCTGTTCAACGAAGGGGCGGGACGGGGAAACGGTTCTCCGGAGCCCGGTCGCCCGACCGGGCCGTCGTCCGGAATCAGGCGGGGGTGATGTTCTCCGCCTGCGGGCCCTTCTGGCCCTGCGTGATGTCGAAGGTCACGGCCTGACCCTCCTGGAGCTCACGGTAGCCAGACGCGTTGATCGCCGAGTAGTGGGCGAAGACGTCCGGGCCGCCGCCGTCCTGGGCGATGAAGCCGAAGCCCTTTTCCGAGTTGAACCACTTCACGGTTCCCGTAGCCATGTTCATGCCTTCCCGTTGACGTACGTCTTCCACACGGCGTGGAAGACGGAGGTGATCGCCCTGGTCCTACGGCACAACACAGCAAAACTGCCCACGCCGAATGGCACGGGCAAGGCACTTGGAACCACGACAGCTACCCGTGAAGGTACACGCCTGCACGCACTGTCACCAGGGGGAATGATCTCGCCTTCGGGGCGAGATTCAGCCCTTTCGCCCACACTCCGGGCGCGGCCGTCCGTAAATGCGTCGAGTGGCGGCCCCGGGATGCCGTACTGTGAGGTCCACCGACGCGGGGTGGAGCAGCTCGGTAGCTCGCTGGGCTCATAACCCAGAGGTCGCAGGTTCAAATCCTGTCCCCGCTACTGCTCGGAAGGGCCCGGATCCCCATGGATCCGGGCCCTTCCGCTGTCTCCGGACCCCTCCGCGCGGCACGGGCCCGGCTCTCTTCCGGCTCCGGCCCCCTGCCCTGGGCCCCCGCCCCGTGCCCCTGTCCTGATCCCGCCCGCGCCCTGATCCCGCCCCCGTCCCGCTCCGGGTCGTTCCGTCGCGTGCGCCACGGGCCGGGCCGCCGGGGTGCGGCTCCACGTCACCCGGTGGCCCGTGGCGCCGCCGCTCCGCCTCGCCGTGTCCGCCACGACGATGAGTACCCCACCCGTCATGTGACGGCACTCACATGACGATCTGTCGTCCGGTGTCGACCGGACGGGGGGTGGCGTGCGTATGCCCGGTGAGAGGGACACATGGATTCGGGAGCGATTTTTTGACCATCGAGGAGTTCGAGGAGTTCTACGCGCAAGCGGCAGGACGGCTCACAGGACAGCTCTACGTGATGCTCGGCGACCACCACGAGGCACAGGACGTGGTGCAGGAGGCCTTCGTCAGGGGCTGGAGCCGCCGGCGGCAGCTCGACCGCGACGGCCGGCCCGAGGCGTGGATTCGTACCGTCGCGTGGCGGCTCGCCGTCAGCCGCTGGCGCGGGCGGCGGCGCACCGCCGACGCCTGGCAGCGCACCGCCCCCGCCGGCCATGTGGAGGGGCCCGGGCCGGAGGCGGTGGCGCTGGTCGAGGCGCTGCGGCTGCTGCCGCTGAAGCAGCGCCGGACTCTGGCGCTGCACTACGTGTGCGATCTGAGCGTCGAGCAGATCGCCGACGAGACCTCCCTGTCCGCGAGCACGGTCAAGACCCACCTGTCCCGGGGCAGGGCCGCGCTCTCCCGCCATCTGCAGGACCCCCGCATTGAGGAGGCTCCCGATGCCTGACTCCCACGACCCGCTGCGGTCCCTTTTCCGGGAAGCGGCCTCCGCCGGACAGTCCGCGAGCACGGCCCCTCCCGTCGCCGTCATCGAGCGGCGCGGCGAACGGCACCGCCGGCGCCGGATCGCCGGTGTCGCCGCCGCCTGCTTCCTGGTCCTCGCCGGATCCGGTGCGGCCCTGTCCGCGCTCCTCCCGGGGGACTCGGGCCCGACCCTCCCCGCGACCACTCCCGTGCCCGTGGCGCCGTCCCCGACCTCCGCTCCGCCCCCGCCGTCCGGTTCCACGGCGCCGACGCCCAACTCCATGACCCCGCCGCGCAACACCACGGCGCCGCCACCGCTGCGCAGCATGATGCCGCCGGGGAGCACGACGGTGCCGCCGGCCGACCCCACCGGGACCGCCACCACGAGCATGTCGCCGACACCGCCCCGGTCTCTCGGGTAGCACCGCCCTTCCCGCCTCCCCGCCTTCCCTCCCCCCTCCCCACAGCACACCGCCCGCGGACACCGGCCTGAACCAGGGCCGGTGACTCCGCACGCCTTCAGACGGTCAGGAGATCCCGATATGCCCGTTTCAACCTCCCGTCGGCCGGTCGAGTTGCCCGGCTCGCCGGCCGGCTGGCCGCCCGTACGAGAGACCGCGCCCCGCCGCCCGCGCCGCCCCCGCCTCGCGCGTCCGGCGTTCCTGCGGCTCGGCCCGGGCGAGCGCGAGGTGGTGTGGCTGTACCTGCTGACCCGAGTCGGCATCTGGGCCACCGCGGGCGCCGTCAGCTGGCTGTTCCCGGCCGACGGCGACGCCCGCAGGCCGGCCTCGCTGCTCGCGCCCTGGCAGCAGTGGGACTGGTGGTTCTACCTCCGCATAGCCCAGGACGGATACTTCCCCGGCCAGGCCGGTCCCTGGACGGCCGGCTGGGACAACCGCGAGGCCTTCCTCCCCGGCCTCCCCCTCGTCCTGCGCGCCGTCCACACCGTGGTGCCCGACTGGGCCGCGGCCGGAGCCCTGGTCTCGTTCGTCTCGGGAGGCGTCGCCGTCCTGGCTCTCGCCCGGATCGCCCGCCATCACCTGGCCGACCTCGAAACGGGCCGCCGTGCGGTGGCGTTCCTGCTGCTCTCGCCGTGCGCCGTGTTCCTCGCGGCCGGCTACACCGAGGCGCTCTTCCTGGCCCTGGCCCTGCCCGCGTGGCTGGCGGCACAGCGGCAGAACTGGCCGGTGGCCGCGGTACTGGCCTGCCTCGCCTGCTCGGTCCGCGTCACGGGGCTGTTCCTCGCGGCCGCCCTCGCCCTCCACTTCGTCCTCACCGCCCGCGGCCGCGCCGCCTGGCGCTCGGCCCCGTGGCTCTTCCTGCCCGCCCTCGCCCCGGTCCTCTACAGCTGGTACCTGCAGACCCGGACCGGAGACTGGATGGCGTGGAAGCACTCCCAGGAACGCGGCTGGTACCGGGACTTCCACGCGCCCTGGGAGGCCTGGGCGAACACCTGGAACGCCGCCTTCCACCACACCCAACCCACCGGGTACGCGTTCATGTGGCAGGCGGAGCTGCTCGCCATGGTGGTCGGCGTCGTCCTCCTGGTCGTGCTGGTACGGGGCCGCCGCTGGCCGGAGGCCCTCTACACCGGCCTGACCCTGTGGGCCCTGGGCACCTCCTACTGGTACACGTCCGTGCCCCGCTCCACCCTCCTGTGGTGGCCGCTGTGGATCGGCCTGGCCTCCTGGAGCATGAAGCGCCCTCGGATCCGGAGCGCCTACCTCTACGTCGTGGCGCCGCTGTCCACCGCGATCGCCATCACCTTCCTCTCGGGCCGCTGGGCCGGCTAGGACGTCTCTTTCGGATCCTGCCGCCGCCGGCGCCGCGCCGACTGGCCCATCCCGCACGGCGGGCGTTCCATCGAAGGGTGGGCCTTGTCCGGAGGGGCTCTTCGCGGCAGGAGTTCACCATGAGCGGAGTGAGGACCACGCACCCGGGCCGCGCCCGGACCGCGCTGCTGTGCGCGACCGCGTTGCTCGCCACGGTGCTGCCGGCCGGTGGCGCGTGGGCGGCGACCGGGGCGGGATCCGCTCCCGCCCCGTGTGCGGCGTCCCCGGAGCCCAAGGGCGGCGAGGCGAAGCGGATCCTGGACATCGCCAAGGCCGCGCAGAAGGAGCTGGACCTGAACTCCGTCGTGCTGCGGGTCACGCGTGACGGGCGGGAGGTCGTCACCGTCGCGCTCGGCGAGTCGATGACGGGTGTCCCGGCCACGGCGGACATGCACTTCCGGGCCGGTTCGGTGGCGATCGTCTACATGGGCATCGCCATGCTGCAACTCGTCGAGGACGGGAAGGCCGCCCTGGACGACCCGATCTCGCGCTGGCTCCCCGACGCCCCGCACGCCGACGAGATCACCCTGCGCATGCTCGGCGCCTCCACCTCGGGCCTGCGCGACTACGTACCGGACCCGAAGTTCGTCGCGGCCCTGTACGCCGACCCGTTCCGCCAGTGGACCCCCGCCGAGCTCGTGGGCATCTCCGCCGCCCACCCCCTGCTGTACGAGCCGGGGACCAGCTGGAGCTACTCCCACGCGAACTTCGTCCTCCTCGGGCAGGCCCTGGAGAAGATCTCCGGCATGCCACTGGCCACGTTGCTGGAACAGCAGATCACGGGGCCCACCGGGCTGGACAACACCCGCAACAGCTTCACGCCCCAGATCCAGGAGCCCGTCCTGCACTCCTTCGACGCGGAGCGCGGCACGTACGAGGAGTCCACCTACTGGAACCCCTCCTGGACCACCGCTCCCGGCGCGGTCCTGAACACCCACATCTGCGACCTGGCCCGCTCGGCCGAGGCCGTGGGCACGGGTGAGCTCCTCTCGCCGCAGAGCTTCAAGGTCCAGCTCGACCCGGGCACGGTCGGCCTCGGCGGCAACACCCCCGGCTGCGCGCCCAGGGACTGCTTCCGCCAGCTTCCGGACCGGCACTTCGGCTACGGCGTGATCGTCCAGAACGGCTGGATCCAGTCGAACCCGTCGTTCGCGGGGTACGCGGCGATCCAGGCGTACCTCCCGAGCGAGCACCTGGCCATCGCGGTGTCCACCACGGTGGGTCCCAAGGCCCCCGGGAACAACACGGCGCAGACGATCGCCGCCCGGATCGCCGCGGTCCTGGCCCCGGACAACTCCCTGGCCGGATGACCGGATCCGGCGAACGGACCGACGGCCGACGGGCGCGGAAGGCATTCCTCCCTACGGCAGGACGGTCTCCTCCCAGCACAGTCGCATCCGTTCCCGCAGGTCGGGAACGGATGCCGGCGCGCAGGACATGACGAGCACGAAGCTGCTGGGGCCGCGCCCGTCGGACCGCCGTGCGCCGGACCAGTACGTCCACGGGCAGGGCGCCCTGCTCCGGAACGACGTGCGCCCAGGGCACACCGTGCACCTCGTCACCTCCCCCTTCACCCTTGCGACCGTACCCGCACCACGCAGCGGGCCGGGGCGCCGTGCGGCATCATCTGGATCATGACGCATCCCTCCCTGCCGACCACCGAGTCGGCCGTCGCCGCGATCCGGGCCGTCGCGGCCGAGTACCGGCTGTCGATGTCCGTCACCGACGACATAGGCGCCGACCAGACGTCACACCGGAGCTCGGCCGCCCCGTTCGGCGTCCTCGACCCCGACGGATCGCTGCCGCACGAGGCGTTCGTCGAGCTGGGTGGCAGCCCGGCCGTCAGTGTGCGGATCTTTCCCGAGGACGACGCGAAGATCACTGTCGACGGGGTGGAGTTCGACGACGTGCCCCGCGACTGCGTCCCCGCGTTCCTGAGGTCGGTCTACAGCGGGCTGGCCTTCGTGAAGGGACGGTTCTTCCCGCCGGGCTACTGGCTCTCCGTCCCCCTGCCCGGCGACGAGACGTACCGCGAGAGCGTCGGGGGCCCCTCGCTCACGCCCTGGCTCTCCGGCCGCGTCCGCGCCTGAGGCGCCGCCCGCGGACCGCGGCGGCCGTGCCGGGGCCGCGGGTCCGCGGGCGGCACGCCTGCGCCGAACCGGCCCCCGGCCGGTCACCGGGCGCGCATACTCGGAGCATGGCCGACACCACCACCGTCGAGGTCGACACCGATGTGCACGACCGTCTCGCCGTGCTCGCCGCGGACCGCGGACTGAGCCTGCGCGCGTACCTCGCCGAACTCGCCACCGCCCAGGAGAACGAGGCCGCGCTCGCCCGGGCCGCGCGTGCCTTCGAGCGGGCGCTGGAGCGGCCCGGCTTCCGCGAGGGCTTCGCCCGCGACTTCGGCCGGCCGGCGTCGCGCGACTGATCCGGCGGGTGCCCGTGCGACCCGCCGACGGGCCGGGGCGGGGAAACGTACCTATGCTCGGAGAAGGGGCTGCCCCGAGCCCTGGAGGACGGCTGTCATGACCGAGGCGAGCGACGCGGCCCAGGCGGACCGCACTCTGAAGGCCAGGCACCGCGCGATGTGGGCGCTGGGCGACTACCAGTCGGTGGCCTCCCACGTCATCCCGGAGTTGGGGGCCGTGCTCGTGAAGGAGTGCGGCGTCCAGCGGGGTGACCGGGTGCTCGACATCGCCGCGGGCTCGGGCAACGCCGCGATTCCGGCCGCCCTGGCCGGTGCCGACGTGGTGGCGTCCGACCTCACCCCCGAACTGCTGGAGATCGGCCGGCATCTGGCCGCCGTACGCGGTGCCACGCTCGAATGGCGGGAGGCCGACGCCGAGCACCTGCCCTTCGCCGACGGCGAGTTCGACGTGGTGATGTCCTGCGTCGGGATCATGTTCGCCCCGCACCACCGGCCCGCCGCCGAGGAGATGCTGCGCGTCTGCCGCGCCGGCGGCACGGTCGGGCTGATCAGCTGGACCCCGCAGGGCTTCGTGGGCCGGATGTTCGCGGCGATGAAGCCGTACGCTCCCCCGCCGCCGCCCGGGGCCCAGCCGCCTCCGCTGTGGGGCGACGAGGAACACGTGCACGAGCTGCTCGGGGACGCGGTCACCGACGTGGACTCCCGCCGCAGGACGGTTCGCGTGGACCGCTTCACGGGGCCCACGGACTTCCGGGAGTTCTTCAAGGCCTGCTACGGGCCCACCGTCGCCGTCTACCGTGCCGTCGCCGGCGATCCGGAGCGGGTCGCCGGGCTGGACGCGGCGCTCGACGCGCTCGCCGCCGAGCACACGGTGGACGGCGTCATGGAGTGGGAGTACCTGCTGCTGACGGCCCACCGCCGGGGCTGATCCGCGGGGCCGCGCCCGCCCGTCCGTCGGGGGCCCGCCCGTCCGTCGGGGGCCTGCCCGTCAGTCGGGGGCCCGCCCATCAGTCGAGGACCGGGTGCACCTCCGGGTGGGCGTCCCACCACTGCTTGTGGAAGGGGTTGTTGTCCACGTTGGCCAGGTAGGCACGGGCCGCGGCCCGGTAGAGCAGTTCCGCCTGCCCGGCCGAGAGCGCGGCGCGGCTCCATGCGAGGCGGATGCGGCCGATGATGGGGGTTCCGACGAGCGGACGCATCACGGTGCCCTCCCCCGACGGGGCCGTCGGCTGGCTCAGCGCGACCGCGCGCCCCGCGGCGATCAGGTCGTGCTGCATCTTGCGGTCGGTGATCCGGTAGCGCAGCGAGGGGCTGAATCCGGCCTTCGCGCAGGCGGTGACGAGCGCCTCCGGGCCGCCGTCGTCGTCCTCCACCAGGGTCATCCACGACTCCCCGGCCAGGTCGGCCAGTTCGATGCGGTCCAGTCCCGCGAGGGGGTGCGCGGCGGACAGCCGGATGCAGAACGGCTCCTTCGGGATCAGCGTCCTGGCCAGGGTGCCCTCGGGCAGGGGTACCTCGTGGCCGTTGACCTCCCCGTACACGATGGCGTCGTAGCGTCCGGCACCGAGCATCCGCGCCAGTACGGTGACGGAATCCTCCAGGTCCACGGCTATCTCCCGGCCTGACATGGACAGGTCGGTCTGGGCGAGGAGGCCGTCGAGCAGCACGAGCATGATGCAGCCCAACCGCAGCGGGCCACCGGTCGAGATGGCGCGTGCCTGCGCTCCGAGGGCGTCCATCTCGCTGAGGACGCGGCGGGCCTTGGCCAGCACGAACTGACCCAGTGCCGTGGGTTCCACCCCGCTGCGGCCCCTTACGAAGAGCTCGCCTCCGGTGACCCGTTCGATGCGCCGCAACTGTGCGGAAAGCGCAGGCTGGGACACCCCCAGCCGCCGCGCCGCGCCCCCCAGGCTGCCCGCCTCCGCTATCCGGCAGACGGCTTGCAGATGCCTCAACTCCAGCTGCATCCGGGCAGCGTACGAGCCGGGCCGCCACCGCACCATAACGCGGACCTTATGCCCCCCGAGATGTCCCAATCTCGTCATGTTCACGCTCATACTCGGCCGCGAACGACACTCATCCCCGACCCCCCACGATCGGAGTGGACGTTGCATCCCAGCAGATGGACGGCGGCCGTGGCAGCGATGGCGCTGACCGCGAGCCTCGCCGGCGCTCTGGCCGGGACGGCATCGGCGGCGCAGCAGGCGCAGCCCTCCCCGTCCCCGAAGGACACACCGGCCGCACGTGCGGTCGCGGCCGCCGACCAGGCCGTCGACAGCGGTCTGGACTCCCTGGTCAACTCCTCCCAGGAACAGTACGAACGTCGTCTCGTCACCCCCTGGGTGAAGGACCTCTACTCGGTGTCGTACGAGCGCAGTTACCGTGGCCTGCCGGTCGTCGGCGGCGACGCGGTCGTGCTCGCGGACGGCACCGGCAAGGTGCGCGCCCTCCAGTCCGCCTCCTCCGTGCGCATCGACGTCTCCACCCGGGCGTCGGTCTCCGCGAAGGACGCCGAGGCGACCTCACGGGCGAAGCTGGTCTCGGTCGACAAGGTCGAGAGCAGCCGGCTCGTGGTCCGCCTCAAGGACGACAAGCCGGTGCTGGCGTGGGAGACCGTACTGAGCGGCCGGACCAGGACCGCGCCCAGCAAGCTGCACGTCTTCGTGGACGCGCGGACGGGCGCCTTCGTCGACAGCTACGACGAGGTCGTCGCGGGTACCGGCAACAGCAAGTGGAACGGGCCGGGCCCGGTCACCATCGACACCACCGCCTCCGGATCCACGTACACGCTGCGCGACCCGGTCCGGACCGGCCTGAGCTGCGCGGACTACAGCACCGGCACGGTCTTCTCGAAATCCTCCGACTCCTGGGGCACCGGCAACCCCACGAGCAAGGAGACCGGCTGCGTCGACCTGATGTTCGCGGCGCAGAAGCAGTGGGACATGCTCTCCCAGTGGCTGGGCCGCAACGGCGTCAGCGGCAACGGCCGCAGCTTCCCCGCCAAGGTGGGCCTGAGCGACCTGAACGCCTACTGGGACGGCAGCTCGGTCACCATCGGGCGCAACAGTGCCAACGAGTGGATCGCCGGGATCGACGTGGTGGCCCACGAGTACGGGCACGCCATCGACTCCAACACCCCGGGCGGCACCAGCGGCCAGGAGTCCGGGCTCGGCGAGGCCACCGGCGACATCTTCGGCGCGCTGACCGAGGCCTTCGCGGGCGAGCCGGCGCCGTACGACACTCCGGACTACACGGTCGGCGAGGTCATCAACCTCCAGGGCCGGGGCCCGATCCGGAACATGTACAACCCGCCGGCGGTCAACAACGACCCGGCCTGCTACAGCTCGTCGATACCCGGCACCGAGGTGCACGCGGCGGCCGGCCCCCTGAACCACTGGTTCTACCTGCTGGCCGAGGGCACCAGCCCGGGCGGCGGCAAGCCGAACAGCAGCACCTGCAACGGCACCTCGCTCACCGGTGTGGGCGTGCAGAACGCCGGCAAGATCTTCTACGGCGGCATGCTGCTCAAGACCAGCAGCATGTCCTACAAGAAGTACCGGACGGCGACGCTGAGTTCGGCCAAGTCGCTGGACGCCACGTGTGACCTCTTCAACAAGACCAAGGCCGCCTGGGACGGCATCAGCGTGCCCGCCCAGACCGCCGATCCGACCTGCACCCCGAGCGGTCAGAACAACGACTTCTCGATGTCGCTGAACCCGTCGTCGGGGACCGTCCAGCAGGGCGCCTCCGTCACCACGACGGTCGGCACCACGGTCACCACGGGCAACGCCCAGTCGGTGACCCTGACCGCCTCCGGCCTGCCGGCCGGCGTGAGCGCCTCCTTCAACCCGGCCACCGTGCAGTCCGGCCAGTCCTCGGTGCTCACCCTGACCGCCACCGCCAACACGGCTCCCGGTGCGTCCACGGTCGTCGTCAAGGGCCAGGGCGCGAGCCTCTCCCACACCGTCGACTACGCGCTCAACGTGGGCGGCACCCAGCCCGGCAACGACCCGCCGGACATCAACGTCGCCAACGTGCAGGCGCACCTGACCCAGTTCAACACCATCGCGAGCCAGAACGGCGGCCACCGCCGGGCGGGCAGCGCCGGCTACACCCAGTCGCTGGCGTACGTGAAGGGCAAGCTGCAGGCGGCCGGTTACACCGTCACCGAGCAGAACTGCACCTCCTGCACCTACCCGTCGAACAACCTGATCGCCGACTGGCCCGGCGGCCCCGCCGACCAGACCGTCATGTTCGGCGCGCACCTCGACGGCGTCTCGGCAGGCCCCGGCATCAACGACAACGGCTCGGGCTCCGCGACCCTGCTGGAGAACGCCCTGGTCCTCGCCCAGAAGAACCCGACGATGACCAAGCACGTCCGCTTCGCCTGGTGGACCGACGAGGAGCAGGGCCTCAACGGCTCCGAGTACTACGTCAACCAGCTGAGCAGCGCCCAGCGCAGCGCCATCAAGGGCTACTACAACTTCGACATGGTCGGCTCCACCAACGGCGGCTACTTCATCAACAACGTCAACTCCACCACCGCCGCTCCGCTGAAGGCGTACTGGACCTCGCTGAACCTGGCACCCGAGGAGAACACCGAGGGCCAGGGCCGCAGCGACGACTACTCCTTCCAGCAGGCCGGCATCCCCACCTCCGGCTACGCGGCCGGCGCCAGCGCCCGCAAGACCTCGGCGCAGGCCACGAAGTGGGGCGGCACGGCCAACGCCGCCTACGACTCGTGCTACCACAGCTCCTGCGACACCACGAACAACATCAACGCCACGGTGCTGAACCGCAGCGCCGACGGGGTCGCCTACGCCGTCTGGAAGCAAGCGGTCGGCGGTGAGACCCCCGCGCAGGACTTCTCCGTCTCCGTCAGCCCGTCCGCGGGCAGCACGGCTCCCGGCGGTTCCGTGTCCGCCACGGTCAACACCGCCACGGTGAGCGGCGCCGCCCAGACCGTCGCACTGTCCGTCTCCGGCGCGCCCGCCGGTGTCACCGCGACGCTCAGCCCGGCGTCCGTCCAGTCCGGCAGCTCCTCGGCGCTGTCCGTCCAGGTCGGCGCGAGCACGGCGCCCGGTTCCTACACCCTGACCATCACCGGATCCGGCACCGTCAGCCACACCACCACCTACACCCTCACGGTCACCGGTGGCGGCACCTGCACACCGCGCCAGCTCGTCACCAACGGCGGCTTCGAGAACGGCTCCAGCCCGTGGAGCGCGACCGCCGGCGTCATCACCAACCAGTCCGGCCAGACCCCGCACAGCGGCAGCTACAAGGCATGGCTGGCCGGGTACGGGTCCACCCACACGGACAGCGCCGCGCAGACGCTGACCATCCCGTCGGGCTGCTCCACGTACCGGCTCGGCTTCTTCCTCCACATCGACACGGACGAGGACGAGAACGTCGTCTACGACCGGTTCACCGTCTCGGTGGCCGGCCAGACCCTGGAGACCCTCTCCAACCTGGACGCGAACTCCGGTTACGTGGAGAAGTCCTACGACCTCTCGCCGTTCGCCGGCCAGACCGTCACCCTGAAGTTCAACGGCACGGAGGACCAGTCCCTGCAGACCTCCTTCGTCGTGGACGACGTCACCCTCCAGGTGAGCTGACGCCCGCCTGAGCGACCGACCGCGACAAGCCCGGCCCGGCCCCCGCACCACGGGGGCCGGGCCGGAGCCGTCCCGTTCGTGGACGAGCGGCGGGTCGGGGGCTCGCGGCCGGGCCGGATCCCGCGCCCGCCCCGGACGCTCCGTCAGCGCTTGTCGCGGCCCCGCTCTGGGGCGATCATGGCGACCAGCCCGTAGTCCAGCTCGGCGCCGTCGACCAGCAGGGCTTCGACCGTGCGCGTGCCGGGGTCGATGTCGGCCTCCACGCCCTCCCCCCGGTAGTGGGGATAGCCCGAGGCGCCCGTCTCTCCGGTCGCCTCCACCGTGGCCACCCGCAGGGCCCTGTCCGCGGCGGACTCGCCCCGCAGGTTCTCGATGTGCTCGGGCACCAGGAGGATGTCAAAGCTCTGCGGCTCTGTGCTCATGGACCGAAACTACCGGATGGGGCGCCCCGGACCGGGTGTGCACACGCCCCGCCTCGTAGGCTCTGCGGGACCCACACGCGGATGAAGAGGAACGACATGAACGGCGCCACCCCGAGCAGGATCCTCCTCGTGGCGAGGGAGACCACCCTCAAGGGCCTGCTGGAGCGCCTCCTGGTGGCGCGGGGGTTCACCGTGGTGGACGGGGGCACCGGGGTGGACACCGTCTCGCTGCTGGGCAGCGCCGGGCCGGTCGACCTGGTGATCTGCGAGCGGACCGGGCCGGGTCTGGACGAGGTGGCGCTCTTCGAGGAGATCCGCCGGCACCCCGAGCACGGGCGGGTGCCGATCCTCGCGCTGCCGCCCGCGGAGCCGGAGTGCACGGTGCGGGCGCTGGAGGCGGGTGTGAGCGACTGTCTCGCGAAGCCGTTCCATCCCGCGGAGTTCGTGGCCCGCGTCGAGCGGCTGGCCCGGCCGGCCGCGGCCTGATTCCGCTCTTCGGCCTCCGGCCGGTCGTCCGGATCCGGCCGGTCCCGGCCGGGCGGCGCGATTGGCCGGACATCGCCCTGGTCCGGGCCGCCCGGGGTTCCTACGATTCGGGCACCCGGTCTTCCCCGGCCGGGAGTTGTCAGGGACATGCCCGGATTCCCCTTCCTGGGCCTGCCCCGTCCCACCCTGCACACCGGTCTGTGACGACCCGGCCCCGCTCTGGCCGGCCGCACCCCCCACCCACCGGCCGACAGGCACCCCCGCCTGCGCGCCGCCCGGTACCGAAGCAGTGGATCGGAGAAACATGTCCGGTGGATTCCTCGTGAGCGGCGCGATCGGCGCCCTGCTCACCGCCACCCTGCCCACGCAGGCCACCCCCTCCACGATCGTGAACCCGCCGCCCGACCGCATCGTGATCGAGGTCGCCACGGTCAACGGATCCGGGTGCCCCAAGGACACCGCGGAGGTCGCGGTGTCCCAGGACAACACCGCCTTCACCGTGACCTACAGCCAGTACCTCGCCCAGGTCGGCGGCGGCGCCCCGCCCACCGCGGCACGCAAGAACTGCCAGCTCAGCCTGATCGTGCACGTGCCCCACGGCTTCACCTACGCGATCGCCAGCGCCGACTACCGCGGCTACGCCTCGCTCGCGCCGGGCGCCAAGGCCACCGAGAAGGCCTCGTACTACTTCCAGGGATCACCGGACACCGCCGCGCGCACCCACAACTTCAGCGGTCCGCAGGAGGACAACTGGCAGGCCACCGACGTGACCGACTGGGCCCAACTGGTCTGGGCGCCGTGCGGGGTGCAGCGCAACTTCAACATCAACACCGAACTGCGGGTGACCAGAGGCACCTCGTCCCCCTCGTCGACCAGCTACATGACGATGGACTCCACCGACGGCAGCATCAACACCATCTACCACCTGGCCTGGAAGGAGTGCCCCGGTAAGTGACCGGCCCGCTTTCGGCCGTCCCCGCTGCGCGTGCGCGCGCGGCGGGGGCGTTCGTGACGGGGGCGTTCGTGACGGGTCCCTGGCCCCTACTCCCCCGAATCCGTCACGGACAGGTGGGGTAACCGCGTTCCCGGACCAGGCGGGCGGTGAGCTCCGTGAAAGCGCGGGCCGCCGCGCTCTCGTACGCGTTCTCCCGGCGCAGCAGGGTGACCGTCCGGGACGGCAGGGCGGGGTCGAGCGGTACGGGGCGCAGGTACGGGTGGTCGTGGGTGACGGCGTCGGGCAGGACGGTGGCCAGCGTGGTGCGCCGGACGATTTCGGTGAGGGCCTGCACGGAGTTGGCCTCGACCGCGATGTCCGGCCGTACGCCGTGGGCGGCGAGGTAGGCGTCGACGTGCACGCGGGTCGCGAAGTCCCCGCTGAGCAGCGCCAGTCGGCGCGTCGCCAGGTCTCCCACGGGCAGCGGCCCCGGATCCGCGCCGGCGGCGGCGACCAGGCCCAGGGTTTCCGTGAACAGCGGGGTCGCCGCGATCCCGGGCGGGTACGGCCCTTCGAAGGCGAGACCGAGGTCGTACTCGTCGGCCAGCAGCCCGGCTTCGATCCGGTCCTGGGGCATTTCCCGGACCTCCAGGGTGATGCCGGGGTGCGCCGTGTGGAGCCCGGCGACGAGCGGGCCCACGAGGTACGCGGTGAAGGTGGGGGTCAGCGCGAGGCGCAGGTGGCCGCGCGAGAGGTCGGCCAGGTCCAGGACGGCGCGCTCGGCCGCGGCCAGCTCCCGCAGGGCGCCGCGGGCGTGGTGGACGTAGGTCGCGCCGGCGTCGGTGAGCCGCACGGTGCGCCCGGTCCGGTCGAGCAGCTGCACGCCGACGGTCCGTTCGAGCTGCTTCACCTGCTGCGACAGGGTGGGCTGGGAGATCCGCAGCTCTTCGGCGGCCCGGGTGAAGCTGCCGTGTTCGGCGACGGCGATCAAGTAGCGCAGGTGACGCAGTTCCAGAGCCATGGAACCGACTATAGATGACAGCAATGACAGTGATGGATATTGCGTCTTGGACACAATAGATGCAGCTCATGCATGGTGGAACTCGTCAAGCCCCGCACGGGGCGCATCCCACGAGAGGGAGTGACCATGCCCACCGCGCATCCTTCGCCCGCCCCGAGCGGTCTCGCGGACGGCGTCGCCCGCTTCCAGCACGAGGTGTTTCCGGCCAAGGCGGACCTTTTCGCCCGGCTGGCCGAGGTGCACCGGCCGACGACCCTGTTCATCGGGTGTTCCGACGCCCGCGTGGTGCCGGAACTGATCACCCAGAGCGAGCCGGGCGAGCTGTTCGTCGTCCGCACCGCCGGGAACCTCGTCCCCGCCCACGCACCGGGTGCGGACGGGGTGGCGGCCAGCATCGAGTACGCCGTCGCCGTCCTCCGTGTCACCGGCATCGTCGTCTGCGGGCACTCCGCCTGCGGGGCGATGACCGCCCTGGCCGAGGGCACCGACCTGAGTGCTGCCGCCTCCGTCGCGGGGTGGCTGCGGCACGCGGACGCCTCGGTGGCCCGCACGGCGGAGGTGGCCGGTCCCGGCCGGCTGTCCGCCCTGGTCCGCGAGAACGTACGCGCGCAACTCGCCAACCTGGCCACCCACCCCTCGGTCGCCCGCGCCCTGACCGCGGGCACCCTCACGCTGCACGGCTGGGTCTACGACATCCGCTCCGGCGGTGTCACGGACGTCGGCCCCGCCGCGGCCGGCTGACCCGTCCCACCCCACTGCCGCCTTCCCCTCGTCCCCCTTCCCGAAGGAGTTCCCGATGCCTCACGCCCAGTTCGACCCCACCGCCCGCCAGACCCTGGCCGTCACCGCCGTCGACGCCAAGACCCGCAAGGACCTCTCCTGGCAGCAGCTCGCCGACGCGGCCGGCCTGTCGGTCGCCTTCGTCACCGCCGCCCTGCTGGGCCAGCACGCCCTGCCCGAGTCCGCCGCGAAGGCGGTCGCCGGTCTGCTGGACCTGGACGAGGACGCGGTGCGGCTCCTCCAGACGATCCCGACCCGCGGTTCGATCCCCGGCGGCATCCCGACCGATCCGACGATCTACCGCTTCTACGAGATGCTGCAGGTCTACGGGACGACGCTCAAGGCGCTGGTCCACGAGCAGTTCGGGGACGGCATCATCAGCGCGATCAACTTCCGGCTGGACGTCCGGAAGGTCGCCGATCCCGAGGGCGGTGAGCGCGCCGTCATCACGCTCGACGGCAAGTACCTTCCGACACGCCCCTTCTGAGAGGTCTTCAGACGCCTTCACCGCAAGCGCCGTGCCGCCCGCCGAGCTGCCAGAAGAGCCGGTTGTCCAGGCATTCCGCCAGGTAGGGCACGCCCGCGGTGTAGCCCGATCCGCGCGCACCGCCGAGCATGCGCGCGGCAAGGCCGTGGTGGGTGGACTTCCAGCGCTGGTGCCGCGCCTCCAGCCCGCCGAGCGCGGTGCGCAAGCGGTTCCACCCGGCCTCGTCTAGGCGCGCCGAGCGGCGCAGGTCGAGGTAGGCCCGGACCACCGTGTCATGGGCGTCGGCCTCCGCCTCGGCCCGTACGGCGGGGACCTGGGTGAAGGCGTCCGACCCCAGTCGCGGGGCGGTCGGGAGGCCGCACAGGATCTCGAAGCGCTTGTACTGTTCGGACTGGATGGCGCTGGCGCCCTGGGTGAACTGCCGGAACGCGGAGAAGTGCCCGGGGCGCATCGTGGCCACCATCCGGAACAACGCCGAAGCCCGGTCGAAGAGACCGGCCGCCCGGTCGACATGGCCGGCCGCCGCGTCGAGCCGGCCGGCGCGCAGCGCCCCGACCGCCTCCCGCACGTCCGCCGCGATCGCCGTGAAGATCATCTCGTGGGCCTGGAGGGTCCGGATGAAGAAGTACTCGTCGTGCAGCACGTACACCGGCTGAACCGTCACGTCGAACCAGTGGGCGGCCTCGGCGGAAGTGGGCCGGGGAAGGAGCGAGGCGATGTCTTCCCAGGTGGACCACGGCATGGGGGCGGCCCGCGAGATCAGCTCCTCGGCGTCCGGGACCGCCAGGTCGTGCGCCACGAACCTCAGCGCGTGGCGGAGGCGCTTGCGCAGGGTCACCGGGTCCGGCGGATCCCGGTCCACGGTCTCCCGTGCTTGCCGTGTCTCCCCCGCCTCCCCTGCCTCCCCTGCCGGGGTCCCGGACCGGATCTCGAAGCGTATGACGTCGGCTATGAGGAGCGTGGCCATGCCGTCCGGGTCGGGCGCGTCGTCCGTCGCGTCCAGAAGGAGCTCCAGCAGCGGCAGGGACAGGTAGGTCCGGTTGCGGTGGCGCCCTTCGTGCTTGTCGAGCATGCAGTCCAGGAACGCCTGGAGATGGGGCCGCCGACCGTGCGCGGCGTGGTCGTCGTGGATCTCGCTGAGCCGGTGCAGGAGGGGCTGCGGCAGGAAGTGCTTCCCGGTCCGCCGGACCTCCTGGGTGACGGCACGGGCCAGGTGGATTCCGTCCCATTCCCCGTCGTCTGCGGGCGTGGGCCCGATGGCCGCCCAGCGGTCCGCCCCTGCACGTTCCGGATTCATCGCCACTCGCCTCCTGGACCTCGTGGGCCTCACGCCGTCCGGGTGAGGCAGGAGATTCAAGTGGGCATGAACGGGACACCGCCCGTCATGTCTCGAACGTTCGTGGCTTGACAAGGGCACAGCGACACGCACAGAGCCTCCGGCCCGGTCGGGCAGGAGGCTCTGCGGAGTACGTTCGGTGCCCACCCTGGCGGCCTGTCGGCCACCGCGCGCCGGTGGAGGAGACGGATCCGGGGAAGCGTGGATCCGGGTGGAACAAGCCGGGGCCCCGTGGGCACTCGCGCAGGCGTCGGAGGCCCCGGCTCGCACAAGGGGAGTGCGTCAGCTGCCGGCCGAGACGTTGCCCGACAGGACCGGGATGTTGTCCAGGATGTGCGAGAGCGGCTCGTCGCCCTTGGCCTGGGTGGAGTTCTCGGTGCACTGCTGGTTCTGCGGGTTGGACAGGACGTTGACGTCCTGGACACCGACGTTGGCGAGGACCGCGAGCAGGGACTGCGCGTTGACCTTGACGGGCAGGCCGATGCAGGGCTTGTTCAGGGTGCCCTGGATGGCGCCGAGCTGCGGGCTCATGTCACCACGGGTCTCCTGGTTGCCGTAGATCTGCGCGGCGCCGTTGCCCTGGACGGTGTTGACCCCGTTGTCGTTGCCGATGGCCATGGCCGGGGCGGCCATGGCCGCACCCACGCCGACGATCGACGCGGTGGCGGCGGCGGTGGCCATGAACTTCTTGATCATCAGTGGTCCTTCTGTCGCACGAGTGCACGGTGATAAGCACCTTGATCAACGGCCGGGGACGGGACAGGTTGCGGCGCTTCACCCGAACGGCCCCTACCTCGCCTCGTCCCCCCGGACGGCCACGCTCAGCTCGGCGACGTAGCGTTCCTCCACCCATCCGTCCGGGAACCGGTCCATCAGGAGGGCGCGTTCGTCCTCCAGGAAGGCTTCCGTGCCGGGCTCGCCGATGAGGAACAGGGAGTGGGTGGACAGCTTGGCCAGATGCGTGTCGACCGGGACGCGGCGCGACCATGTCATCCGGCGGTCGGTGAAGCGCAGCCCCTCCTCGGAGAGGGCGCGCTCGTTGATGTACCAGCCCGGGCCGAACCGCTCCTCGATCCGGTTCTGCTGATCGGCGATCCAGTCGACGCCGGTGTCCGGGTCGTTCTGCCACACCGCCAGGGCCCCGCCGGGCCGCAGCACGCGCAGGGCTTCGGGGACGGCGTGCGCCGGGTCCGTCCAGTGCCAGGACTGCGCGTACGTCAGCAGGTCCAGGCAGCCCGAGGCCAGCGGCAGCCGGTTGCCGTCCGCGCGGACCAGCGGGGTGCCGGGGTTGCGGCGCCGGAACTCCTGCGCCATGCCCTCGCCCGGTTCCACACCGACCACCAGGGCCCCGCGGGCCTCCAGCAGGGCGGTGGCGATCCCCGTTCCCGCTCCGACGTCGGCGACCCGTGCTCCGGCCAGTGGAAAACCGGCCATCTCGGCCAGCGTGTCGAAGAGCTCGGGCGGGTACGCGGGGCGATGGGCGGCGTAGCGTGCGGCCGCGGAGCTGAAGGAACGAGCACGGGATTCGTTCGTCATGGCGTCCATGATGCCGGTGTCCCGGAGCGGCGCGGAGAGGCAGTCCCCCATGGTGGCCGCACGGTATGTCACGTCGCTGGTAGGGGCGTTGGAGCGATGTGCCGGGCAACCCGCGCTCGGCGCCGGCCCGGCCGTCCTCGGGTTCGAGGAGGTGCTCGAAGGGGCCTGCCGGCTGGCCGGTGTGCTCGCCGGGGCGGGGATCGGGCGCGGCTCGGGACTGGCCTGCGTCACGGGTGCGAACCGGCCGGAGGTGCTGCTGGTACGGATCGCCGCGCACCTGCTGGGTGCCCGGCTGACCCAGGTGCTCGCCGGACCCGCCCTGTACGCGCTCGAATTCGTCCTGCGGGACTGCAGGCCGGACCTGGTCGTGCACGATCTCCCGGTACCCGAGACCGGGGCGCCCCGGCTCGGCCTGGCCGAGCTGCTCCGCCGGGCCGCCGCGCGCGGGCCGGGCGAGGTGCCGGTGCGGGCTCGGGAGGACGACGTGGCCCGGGTGACGTACACGGGCGGGACCACGGGGCGGCCGAAGGGGGTGGCCTGCACCTTCGGCGCGATGGCGGCGCGGAACACCGTACGGCCGGCGGGCTGGGCGGAGTCGGTGTACCTGTCGGTGACCTCGCTGGCGCAGCGGTCGGGCGGACGGTGCCTGGAGCAGTGGCGGGCCGGAGGCCGGGTGGAGATCCTCGAACCGTTCACGCCCGCGGAGTTCGCGGCGGCGTGCCGGCGCCTCGGACCGGTGGCCACGTACCTGACGACCTCGATGGTGTACCGGCTGCTGGACGACCCGGCGACCGCCCGCGGTGTACCGGGGCTGGAGGCGGTCTCCTACGGCGACTCGCCCGTCCACCCCGAGCGGCTGCGCGAGGCGGTGACCCGCTGGGGCGGCCGGTGGCGGCAGGGTTACGGCACCAACGAGGCGGCGGTGATCTGCCGGCTCTCCCCCGCCGATCACGAGGCGGCGGTGGGCGGGCGGCCGGAGCTGCTGGCGTCGGTGGGGCGGCCCGTCGCGGGGGTGGCGGTGGAGGTGCGCGACGGGCGGGGCACGGCGGTGGCGGCCGGCCGCACCGGCGAGGTGTGGGTGCGGTCGGGGGCGATGATGACCGGGTACTGGGGCCGGCCGGAACTCACGGCCGGGGTGCTGCGGGACGGATGGCTGCGGACGGGGGACCTCGGGCACTTCGGGGCGGACGGCTACTTGTACCTGGACGACCGGATCGACGACGTGGTGATGGTCCACGGGGACAACGTGTACTGCCTGCCCGTCGAGGCCGCGCTGACCCGGCATCCCGCGGTCGCCCAGGCCGTGGTGGTGGGGCGGCACAGCGACCTCACGGGCGAGGAGGTGTGCGCCTTCCTGGTACCGGCGGCGGGGTACGGTCCCGCGCCCGGGCTCGCCACCGAGGCCTGCGACCTGGTGGAGAAGGAGCTGGCCCCGGCGCACCGGCCCACAGCGGTGTTCTGGGAACGGGCGGTCCCGCTGACGGCGCGGGGCAAGCCGGACAAGCGCCGGCTGCGGGAACGGGCGGCGCGGGCCGCGGCCCGGCCGCAATAGTGCGCCGGGCGGGGGGGGCGGGCGGCGGCGTCAGAAGCGTGCCGGGCGGGGCGGGGCGGCCGGGACCGCTACGCGGCCGGGACCACCGACGCGCGTATCGCCGAGGCCCATTCACCGAGCAGCACGGCGTGGCGGATCCGCTCCGCGTCGGAGAGCCGGCCTTCGGCGCGTGCGAAGAGGCAGCGGATGTCGGCGTTGATCTCGGCGAGGGAACGTTCGCGTTCGGGGACGGCGTGGTCGTCGGAGGTCGGGCTCACGTGATCAAGAATAGGCGTCGCCTCTGACAACGGTGGACGGTGTCCGTCATGCGGACGCCCGGAGCGGGCTCCACCCCCCTCACTCCGCGAGCCGGGCGGCCCGGAAGCTGAGGTACCGGCGCTCCGGAACGCTCAGTGTGAGGCCGGCCGCCTTCGCGTAGGCGGCCCGCGCCGCCGCCCGCTCGCCCGCCCTCTCCAGCAGGTGGGCCCGTACGGCTTCGAGACGGTGGTGGCCGGCCAGGCGCTCGTCCCCGTCCAGTTCGGCGAGCAGGGCCAGCGCCCGTCGCGGCCCGTGCACCATGGCCACGGCGACCGCATGGCCCAGGGCCGTCGCTGTTCGCGGCGCCGCCCATGGCGTCGTAGTCGGACTGCTTCCCGAGCACCATCAGCATGTACTTCATGGGGTGCCACTCCTTCTGTGCTGTGCGGCAGCTCCGGAACCGGATCGGGAGCCTTTCACAGGGGACGTCGGAGCCGTCCCTCCCCTTCGGCCAGGGGTTGCCCCGTACGGCCCAGTAGGCTCGTCGCATGATGATCATCGATCTTGAGCCCGGCGATCCCCGGCTCACCGCCGACCTGCTCCCCGTGCTGCTCGAACTGCGTCCCCACCTGACCGAGGAGCTGTTCCTCGCCATCGTCGCGGAGGCCCACGGGCAGGGGCTCCGCTTCACCGCCGCCTACGACGCGGACGGCCGGTGCGTGGGAGCGGCCGGCTGGCGGATCGTCGTCAACACCGCGGCGGTCCGCTCGCTCTACGTCGACGACCTGGTCACCGCCGCCGCCAGCCGTTCCAGCGGCGTGGGCCGCGAGCTGCTCGCCCACCTGGAGCAGCATGCGCGGGCCGCCGGCTGTACCGCGCTCACGCTGGAATCCGGCACCCAGCGGACCGACGCGCACCGCTTCTACTTCCGCGAGCGGATGGCCGTGACCACCTTCGGTTTCGCGAAGCCGATCGGCTGACGCGTTCACCCGCGAGCCAGGCGTGGACGCCGCACGCGGGTGTGGTGCCCGGTGTGGGTGTGGTGCCTCCCGCTCCGGTCGCCGCCCTGGCAACATGACGGCATGGAACGTGTGCTTGGCATCGGCGGGTACTTCATCCGGGCAGCCGACCCGGCGGCCCTGGGCGCGTGGTACCGCGACTGCCTGGGCCTGGACGCCGACGAGCACGGCCTGTGGCAGCAGGGCGCAGGCCCGACGGTGTTCGCGGCGTTCGAGTCCGGTACCGACTACTTCGGCTCCCGGGCCCAGCAGACCATGCTCAACTTCCGGGTCCGCGACCTGGACGCGATGCTCGCGCAACTGCGCGCCAAGGGCGCGGACGTCGACGAGGAGACGCAGGACATGGAAGGTGTCGGCCGCTTCGGCTGGGTAACCGATCCTGCGGGCAACCGGGTCGAGTTGTGGCAGCCCGCCTGATCCCGCCGTCACGCCGACGGACACCCCATTCGACCGGGGTTCCAGGCCACTCTCCCGGAATTGGACTTGTCCGGAAGCCGATTGGCCTCGCTACGTTCGCCGGATGCGCATCCATGTCGTAGACGCCTTCACCAGCCGCCCCTTCACCGGAAACCCCGCCGGTGTGTGCCTGCTCCCGGCCGGCCCCTGGCCGGACGACGCGTGGCTGGGGCACCTCGCCGCCGAACTGAACCATCCCGAGACCGCTTTCGCCCTGCCGCTCCCGGCCGGGGCCGGGGCCGACTGGGAGATCCGCTGGTTCACCCCGCGCGTCGAAGCCAACCTGTGCGGCCATGCCACATTGGCCACGGTGCACACCCTGCGCCGGGAGGGGCTGCTGACCGGCGGGCCCGTACGGTTCCTCAGCCGGTTCAGCGGTCCGCTCACCGCGTGGGCTGAGGCGGCCGAGGGCGCCGGGGAGGACGGTTCGGCGGGGGATGACGGCGAGATCACCCTGGACTTCCCGGCCGCCCCCGGAACGGAGGTTCCGGTACCCGCGGGTCTCGCGGACGCCCTGGGCGTCCGGCCCGAGGCCACCTTCCGTACGGGTGCCCTGGGCGATCTGCTCGCCGTACTGGCCGACGAGGCCGCCGTACGGTCCCTGCGGCCCGACCTCGCGGCGATCGCGGCCCTGTCCGTGCGCGAGGAGGCGCGCGGGGTCATCGTCACCGCGGCAGCCGACCCGGCGGCGTCCGGGTACGACTTCGTCTCCCGGTTCTTCGCACCCGCGCGGGGCATCCCCGAGGACCCGGTCACCGGCAGCGCCCACACCGCGCTGGCCCCTTACTGGGCGGCGCGGCTGGGGCGCGCCGGTTCCCTCACCGGCCTCCAGGTCTCCGGACGCCCCGGTCAGGTCAAGGTCGCTCTCCACGGGGACCGGGTGCACCTCACCGGCCGAGCGGTCACCGTCCTGGAGGCCACGCTCCTCGTCTGAGCCGGCCCGGGGCGACCGTGACCGAACCGTCGCCGCCTCGAAGCGTGATCGACCTCGTCGGCAAGGGCGCCGCCTTGCTAGCTTCCTGCCGAAGCCGACCCCTGGAGGACCGATCCCATGCCAGTTTCCCGAGGCCCCCGCAACGCACTGGGTGCGGCGGCCGTGGCCGCCGTCCTGCTGACGGGTGCCACCGGGTGCGGGGAGAAGCACGGCACGGCCCCGGCGGCTGCATCGGTTTCCGCGTCCGCCGAGGCGTCCGCGTCGGCATCGGTTTCGGCGGCCGCCGCGGTGTCCGCTTCCGCCTCGCCGTCGACCGCCGCCGCCACGCCGCCGGCGTCCTCGGCATCCCCGACCCCGCCCCCGGCCGTGAGCCGGCCCGTGCCTCCTCCCCCGGCCCAGACCCGGCTCACGGCGACGGTCGACACCCGGGACGGTCGGCTCGCCCTCGTCCGGGGCGGCGCCCCGCAGGAGTTCACCGTCACCCTGCGCAACGGCAACTCCGCCGAGTACCGGCACGTGCTGGTCGCCTTCCAGATGGAGATGCTGGTCGGCGAAGGCGGCGCCGGGGCGGGCAGCGGGCCGGGATTCCTCCTGGAGCGTTTCGACGGGGCCTCGGGCGGCTGGCGCCCGGCCGACTTCCGCATCGCCAACGACGCCAAGCCGCCGGCCCTGTTCTCGGGTGGCAGCCCGCTCGCCCGCGAGGCCGTCCGCACCGAGCGCTACCGGCTGCGCGCCACGGCGGGCGGTCCCACTGGCAGCAGCCCGGTGGTGGTGTCCTTCATCGACACGGACGCCGACGGCGAGGTAGCGGCCCATGTGGTCCTCGGACACAGCACCCGCTGAGTGCCGTACCCGATGCCGGGGCACGGTGACCGGTCCTGCGAGGCGCGGAGCGCCCCGGCCGGGCTCCGCAGGCCCGGCCGGGGCGGGTTCGCCGGTCACTGCACCAGGCCGTCTCTTCCGGATCCTGCCGGGCCTTCGACGCCGGGCACGGCACCGGGCGCCGCGCGCTCGGCCGACAGGATCCGAAAGAGATGGCCTAATTGGGGATCGTCCAGGCGAACTTGCCGCCGTTGACCCAGTGGACCACCTCCAGGTCGTCGAGGTCGTGGATCGTGATGCCCGCCTCCGCGGCGATCAGGAGCACGTCCGTCATCGACGTCGCCCTGCCGACGAACTCGCCGTCGACTTCCACGATGCGGAAGGGCGGGTTTCCGGGTTGCACGCCTCGTACGGTGATCCGCGCCGAGGAGATGTGTGGTGTCGAGCCTTCGGTCATGCGGAGACGGTCGCATGCCGTGGCCGGTGACGGGCTCGGCGACACGGTCCGAGCGGCCGATCGGCTTCCTCAGGCCGCGTCCCGGCCCGTCTCCCCGAGGGCGGACGCCGCGGTCTGCCAGGCGGCCGTGACCGCTTGCCGGGCCCGGTCCGTGGCCTCGGGCACCCCGTCGGGCAGGTGCAGCGGCGAGCCGATGTGGACGTGGAAGCAGGGCCTGCGCAGCGGGGCGGTGAACACGCCGGCGAGCTGCTTGGCGCCGCTCCCGGAGCAGAGGCGGCGGGCGCCTGCCTGGCCGACGGGCACGACCGGTGCGCCCGTCGCGGCGGCCAGCCGGGCCAGGCCGCTGCGGAAGGGGCCGGGCGGCGTCTCGCCCGCGTCGCGGCGCACGGGCAGCCTGCCTTCGCCGTAGAGCAGCACGCTGCGGCCCGAGGCCAGGGCGACGGCCGCGGCGTCGAGGGAATCGGCCGCGCGGGCCGTGCCGCGGTGGACGGCGATATGGCCTTCCCGGCGGAGCACGGAGCCGAGCAGGGGGACCCGCCAGAGGCCACTGGTGGCCAGGATGACCGGCTCGATCCCGTACCGGCGCAGCGCGGCGACCACGACGGCAGGGTCGGCGAGGGAGGTGTGGTTGGCGACGAGGATGGCGCCGGAGGCGGGGCGGTGCCCGGGGTCGGCGGTGACGGTCAGCCGCCCGAAAGCGGGCACGAGGGCGGCGGCGATTCGGCTGAGCATGGACGACCCCGTTCGGATGGTGCGGTGCGATGTGACCCATGGTCGGGCGGCGGGGCGGGCGGGGCATGAGTAGGCGTACTCAGCGAATATGACCGAACGGTCACAAGATCCAGCGGAGGGAACGAGCGGGGTACCGGGGACATCTGGCAGTGCGGCGAGGCCCCGCGGGGCCTCGCCGGTCGTATCGGCATGATGTGAGCAGCAAGGCGGGGCTGGGATGAAGGCGGTAACGGTGGCGGGCGGTTCCTCGGACGACCCGGAGACGGAGGCGGAAACCACGGTCCTGGAGGGCGAGCCCAAGACGACGGCCGAGGACGGTGCCGACGGTGGGGGCGAGCCGGAGGCTGCCGCCGAGGCGGGGCCCGAACTCCCGGGCGAGGCCGCGCCCGAGGCCGACTCCGAACTCCCCGGCGAAGGCCGCTCCGCGACGGAAGCCACCCCCGACGGCGAAGCCGAGCCCGACGGCGGGCTGCCCGGCGCAGCCGAGCCCGAGGCCAGGCCCGAGGCCGGAACCGACAAGGAAACCGGGCCCGAGGACGACGCCGAACTCCCCCACCGGCCGGACCCCGAGGACAAGGCCCACACCAAGCAGCCGGGCGACACCCGGTCCACGACGGACACCGCACCCGACAGCGAAGCCGAGCCCAAGGCCGAGCACCCCGGCGCAGCCGAGGCCGAGGCCGGAACCGACAAGGAAACCGGGCCCGAGGACGACGTCGAACTCCCCCGCCAGCCGGACCCCGAGGACAAGGCCAACACCAAGCAGCCGGGCGGCACCCGGTCCACGACGGACACCGCACCCGACAGCGAAGCCGAGCCCGAGGCCGAGGCCGGAACCGACGGGGAAACCGGGCCCGAGGCCGACGCCGAACTCCCCCGCCAGCCGGACCCCGAGGACAAGGCCCACACCGAGCAGCCGGGCGGCACCCGGTCCACGACGGACACCGCACCCGACAGCGAAGCCGAGCCCGACGCCGAGCACCCGGGCGCAGCCGAGCCCGAGGCCGGAACCGACGGGGAAACCGGGCCCGAGGCCGGAACCGACGGCGAAGCCGCGCCCAAGGCCCACGCCGGGTCCGAGGGAGAGGCCGGCTCCGAGCCGGAAGGGGAGGCCGGGCGCGGGGTCACGGATCGCCCCGGCGCGGCGGCGGTGGCAGCCGACGCGGACATCGACGACGGCGACGGCGACCGTCCCGGCGGTGGATCCGGGCCGAAGGATCGGGCCGGGACCGCGGTCGAAGACCCGTCCGACCAGACGATGCTCATCGCCGTGCCCAAGGCGGAGCCCGCCGAGCCGGACGCCCCGCGGACGGCACCCTCCTGGGCCCGGAAGGCCGAGCCGGACCCCGAGCGGACGAGCCAGTTCGTCGCGCTCAAGGACGTCGACCTGCCCGCGCCCGTCGCCCCGCGGGCCCAGCCGCAGCCCACCGAAGACAGGCTCGCCGGGCCGGCCCCCGCCGCGCCGCTGCCTCCGCTCGATCTGCTGGCCGAGCTCACCAACACCCCTGCCCCGCCGGAGACCCCGCGCCGGACCGCGGTGCGCCGCGTCAAGATATGGACGCCGATCCTGCTCCTCCTCGTGGGCGCGGGCGTCGGCGCCCAGCTGCTGCGCCCGCTCCCCACCCCGCAGCTGGTCGCGGCCGACACCGACCGCGCCATCGACGGGCAGTTCTCCATCCCCTGGCCTGCCAAGGGCCAGGGCGCCGTCCGCGTCTCCGGCTCCGGTGACCTCGGCACCTTCGGCGAGCAGAAGCCCGTCCCGACGGCCAGTGTCGCCAAGGTGATGACGGCCTACGTGATCCTCAAGAGCCACCCGCTGCGCAAGAGCGACCCGGGTCCGGACATCACGGTCGACGCGAAGGCCGTGGCGGACGGCGGCTCGGAACACGAGTCCCGTATCCGGAGCCTGACCGTCGGGCAGAAGTTCAGCCAGCAGGACATGCTCAAGATGCTCATGATCCCGTCGGGGAACAACATCGGCCGTCTGCTGGCCCGTTGGGACTCCGGCACCGACTCCGAGGCCGCGTTCGTGGCGAAGATGAACGCCGCCGCCAAGGAACTCGGCATGGACAGCACCACGTACACGGACCCCAGCGGTCTGGACTCGGCCACCGTCAGCACCGCCGCCGATCAGCTCAAGCTCGCCGAAGCCGTCATGAAGGACGAGGTGTTCCGCACGATCGTCGCGCTGCCGAACGCCACCATCAAGGGGCTGCCCGAGCGGCTCGAGAACAACAACATCCTGCTCAACAGCCAGGGCCTCAGCATCCGGGGTATCAAGACCGGTTCGAGCACCCCCGCCGGCGGAACCCTGATGTGGGCGGCGTACAGGACGATCGGTGACGAGACGCCGCTGATCCTCGGCACGCTGATGGATCAGCATGCGGACGGGCCGGACGAGGACGGCGCCGACAGCCTGAAGCTGGTGCTGGCGAACAGCAAGAAGATCATCGAGGCCGTACGGAACGCTCTCGCCTCGGCCCCGGTCGTCCGCAAGGGCGATGTCGTCGGCCATCTGGACGACGGGCTCGGCGGGCGTACCCCGCTGGTGGCCACCAAGGACCTGAACGTGATCGGCGTGCCGGGCCAGCAGCTGAAACTGTCCCTCACCGTACCGGCCGGCGCCGGACCGCTGCCGCACACCGCGAAGGCCGGTACGGAAGTGGCCGTCCTCACGGTCGGCAGTGGGGAGAGTGCGAAGAACGTGCCCGTCGCGGTCAAGGGGGCTTTGGCCGAGCCCGACTTCGGCACGCGGCTCACCCGCGGCCGCTGACCGGACGAGGAGAGCGGCGCGACCCGTCGGGCCGGCCGGGACGAGGTGGGGAGGCCGTGGCCCGGGGCCGCGGCCTCCCCGTTCCTCAGGCGGTGGGCGGGACCCTGGACGGGCGCCCGGAGCCCCGGGTGAGGCTGTACCCGAAGACGCCCGCGAGGGCGGCGAGCACGCCGCCCGCCGCGGTCCAGATCCAGCGGTCCGACCACCAGCCCCCGGCCCAGCCGTCCTCCGGCTCGCGCAGGGTCGCGGTCACGGTGCCGGCGACCAGCGGGGTGGAGAGCGCGCCGTCCACCGCGCTGACGCCGCCCGTCTCCTTCACCTCGGCCTCGACGGCCGCGCGCACCGGAAGGCCCTTGTCCTCGTCCGGCAGGTCCACGACCGTCAGACGGATGTAGTAGCTGCCCGGCAGCGGATCGTTGGCCCACGGCTCGGCGCCCGCGCGTACGGTGCGCAGGGTGCAGGACAGTTCGACCGCCGCGGCTTCCTTCGCCGCGGACGCGGTCTGCGTGCCGTAGGTGCAGGCCTGCCGGCGGCGCAGTCCGTCGTACACGTCGAGCCGCCAGGTCGAGGCGCCGTGCCGGGCCGCCGGCTCGGGCAGGGTGACGGCGGCCTTCACCGTGGCGCGCTGCTGCGCGTCGATCGGCACCACCCAGTAGAGGTAGTCGCCGCTGGAGGCGCCGGCCGTGGCCTTCTGGCCCGGGCGGAACGCCGCCGCGGTACGGAAACTGGTGCCGGCCTCGGTCGGAGCAGATTCGGCCTTGGCCCCGCCCGGACTCGCGCTGGCGCTGGCGCTCGGTGAGGGCGTGTCCGCGGCGGCCGTGCCCACGGCCGTACCCGCCACGGTGAGGGCGGCGACCGTGGCCAGCAGGGACGCGGTCAGTGTGCCTACTCTACGCATCAGTTGGTCCTCCAGACGGAGATGCGCCAGCGGGAGATCCATCCCCACACCAGACCGGCGAGCAGCCCGGCGAGCGCCAGCACGGCCAGCAGCCACCAGCCGCGCCCGAGGCCGAACGCGGCGACGTCGGAGGCCTCGTCGGGTCCGTCCACCACGTCGATGGTCAGCTCGACGGGCATGCCGGGGGTCGTCTTGACGGAGGCGGGAGCGGAGAAGGAGTTGCTGACCTGGAGGCAGACGGTCTCCGGCACGGGCTTGGCGTCCGAGTCCAGGCCGTCGATCTCTGCCTTCGGATAGCGCAGGCCGGTGGAGAGGACGTCGGTGCGTCCGTCGCCCGCCTCCGAGCCGCGCACGATCTCGCGCCCGTGGACGGTGGTGGCGCGCAGCAGGACACCGTAGTCGTTGTTGACCGCGCGGTCGGCGCCGATGCTGACGGAGGCGCGCAGTTCCTGTCCCGGGAGGACGTCGACCCGGTACCAGCGGTGTTCCCCGAAGCTCTCGCGGTCGCTGTAGAGGCCGGCCTTCAGCTGCGGGGCGCCCTCGCACTGCTTGGTGCCCTCGGTCGCCACCGGGTTGACGACCGGGTCCGCGGCCCGGTCGACGAGTTGTTTCACCCTGTTGGAGAGGTCCGCCTTGTGCTGCACCGAGGTGTAGGTACCGCCGGTGGCCTCGGCGATGCAGGTCAGCTGGGCCCGGGTCTTGGCGTCCGGGACGAGGCCGAGGGTGTCGATGACGAGGTGGATGCCCTTGGCGGCGATGTCGCGCGCCACCTCGCACGGGTCCAGCGGGGCGCAGGTGTCCTCGCCGTCCGTGATGAGCACGATCCGCTTGGAGCCGTTGCCGCCCTCCAGGTCCTGGGCCGCGCCGAGCAGGGCCGGTCCGATCGGCGTCCAGCCGGTGGGGGCCAGGGTCGCCACGGCGGTCTTCGCCTCGGTCCGGTCGAGGGGGCCGACCGCGTAGAGCTGCTTGGTGTCCTTGCAGCCGAGGGCCCGGTCGTCCCCGGGGTAGTTGGCCCCGAGGGTGCGTATGCCGAGGCGCACCTCGGCCGGGACCGCGTCGATGACCTCGTTGAAGGCCTGCTTGGCCGCTGCCATGCGGGTCTGTCCGTCGATGTCGGCGGCCCGCATGGAGCCGCTCACGTCGAGCACGAGGTCGACCTTGGGGGGTTCCTTCGCCGTCGGTTCGTCGGCGGCGGTGGCGCTCGCCGGGAAGAGCCCGACGGCCAGGGCGGCGAGCAGGCCGCACGCCCCGACCGCAAGCCGTTTTCTTGTGATCATCGCCGGATCGTATTGAGGATCGTCCGGCAATCCAAAACGGGCTTCCGGCCGGGGCTTTCGGGGTGTCCGGGCGGTGTACGCGGCGCTCCGCGGCGCTCCGCGGCGGTCCGCGGCGGTCCGTGGCGGTCCGTGGCGGTCCGCGGCGGTCCGTGAGGTGGCCGAGCCGGGCGGACCGGCGGATATCCGGGTGCATGGGACGGAGCATCCGACCTAGGCTGCTGGGATGAGCGCTACCCGTACCTTCCGTATCACCGTCCGCGGCTCGTTCGACGGTCTGACCGACGCCCAGAGGGCCGAGCTGCTGGCCGCGGCTCCCGAGCACGACATGCTGCGCGCGGAGTTCACCGCCGAGGGGCATCTGTCGTACGACCTCGCGGCCCGGCCCTTCTTCACGTTCCGTTTCGTGGACACGGGTGAGGCGGAGGAGGACATCCTCGACGCCACGGCC
Organism: Streptomyces venezuelae; assembly: GCF_008642275.1. Taxonomy (NCBI): domain Bacteria; kingdom Bacillati; phylum Actinomycetota; class Actinomycetes; order Kitasatosporales; family Streptomycetaceae; genus Streptomyces; species Streptomyces venezuelae. The sequence continues at coordinate 7,546,727 of NZ_CP029189.1, read as the reverse complement.
AGGGCGGAGCTGGCGGCGGAGAGCTGGCTGGGCGAGCGCGGGTACGGCTTCAAGCAGCTGAGGTCGCAGGCCCAGGACATGTCGCTGGCCCCGCTGGGCAAGCGGCAGCGCCGGGAGGCCGCCCGGTCCGGCGCCGGTGCCCAGGCCTGACGGACGGGTGCGGCCCTGACGGATCAATGGGGCCATGACCGACCGGTGCGGCCCTGACCGACCGGTGCGGCCCCGACGGGTCAGTTCGGCGCGCTCGCGGCGAAGACCTTGTCGAGGTGGGCGGCGAGCTGCCGCGGGGCGGTCGGGGAGAGCGGGATCCGGGCGCCGAGGTATCCGTCCGGGCGGATCACGAAGGCCGTGGGTTCCGCGGCCGCGTAGAGGCGGGCGAACTCGCCCCGGGTGTCGGCGTAGACCGGCAGTGTCGTCCCGTCGGCTTCGATGACGGCCTTCGCGTCGGCGTCCGCTTCCGCTGCCGCCGCGAGGACCAGGCAGACCTCCATGCGGCCGCCCGAGGACTCCCGGGCCGTCCGGACGAGTTCGTCGAGGCCCGTTCCGATGTCGGACCCGGGCCCGAACGCGGCCCCGTGGAGCAGCAGTACGTGGTCCCGCTCGCGCAGGACGTCGTACAGGCGCAGCGGGTAGCCGGCGATGGGCCCGGTGAGGCCCGCGCAGTCGGGAGCCCGGTCGCCGGGCCGGGGACCGGGGCCTTCGCCGGCCGGGTCCACGGACGGGCTTCCCCGGTAGCCGACGAGGAGCTGGGCCTCGCGCATCATCAGCGTCTGCGGGTCGTCGGGGTCGTTCTCCATGCCTTCGACGGCGTGCCGGACGGTGCGGCCGACGACTTCCTCGCCGACGGGCCGGCGCTCGGCGTCGTAGCCGGCGAGCAGGCCGGGGTGGGCCGCGCCCGCGCAGGCCAGGGCGAGTTTCCAGGCCAGGTTCCAGGCGTCCTGGATCCCGGTGTTCATGCCCTGGGCGCCGGTCGGCGGGTGGATGTGGGCCGCGTCCCCGGCGACGAAGACCCGGCCGTCGCCGTAGCGGTCCACGATGCGGTGGCTGATCCGGAACACCGAGGTCCAGCGCATGTCGAAGGCGGTGGTGGGCTTCGGCGAGAGCCGGTCGAGAACGGTCTGGATGTCGGCCAGCACGGGGCCGCGGCCGCTCTGCAGGCCGTGGGTGATGCCGTCGGCGGCGGCCCCGTCCCGTCCTGCGGTGGAGAGTTCGGGCGGCACCCTCATCGACATGCGGTACCGGCCACGGCCGGGCAGGGGGATGCAGACCAGCACGTCGTCGACCGCCCCGTCATCGCCCAGGTGCATGGAGCGCAGGGTGTAGCCGGGCGGCAGGTCCCAGTCGACGCGTACGTCGGCGAGCATGTACTCCTCGGCGAAGGCGCCGCCCTCGAAGCCGAGGCCGAGTCCCTTGCGGACGATGCTGTGGGCGCCGTCGCAGCCCACGAGGAAGCGGGTCCGTACCTCTTCCTCCGGCCCGGAGGCGGCCCGCAGCCGGCAGGTCACCCCGTCGTCGTCCTGGGTGAACGACACGAGTTCGGTGCCCCGTTCGACGGCCGTTCCGAAGCGGCCCAGGAACTCGTCCAGGATGCGCTCGGTCTCGTACTGGGGCAGGGCCGCGAACTCGTACGGGACTTCGGGCGGCACGGAGAGGTCGATACGGGGCTGCTCGACCCCGTCGACGTAGAGAAACTGGCCCCGCAGCGGAACGGCCGCCTCCAGGGCAGTGCGGGCCAGCCCCATGCGGTCCCACACCTCGAACGTACGCGGCTGGATGCCCACGGCCTTCGCGAACGGCAGCCGGGCCGGCAGCCGGTCGACGATCCGGCACGTGACACCCCGTCTGCGGAGCTCCGCGGCGGCGGTCAGGCCCACCGGGCCCGCGCCGGCGACCAGTACGTCCGTTGCGTAGGCGTGCGTCACTGGCGCCTCCTGGCGTGCGGCCCCCGTGGAAGCAGATGTCCTTCCATGGTGGCCGCCCGCCAGGTGTCCGGCATCTTTACTCGATCACGAGGTCCACGTCGATGTTGCCGCGGGTGGCGCGGGAGTACGGGCAGACCTCGTGCGCCTGCTTGACCAGCAGGGCGCCGGTCTCGCCGGCCAGGGACTCCGGGAGCTCGACGCGCAGGGTGACGGCGAGGCCGAAGCCGGCGCCGTCCTTGCCGATGGAGACCTCCGCGGTGACCGAGACCTCGCTGGTGTCGGCCTTGGCCTGGCGGCCGACCAGACCGAGCGCGCTGGCGAAGCAGGCCGCGTAGCCGGCCGCGAAGAGCTGCTCGGGGTTGGTGCCCTGCCCGTTGCCGCCGAGCGCCGGGGGCATCGCGAGGGCGAGATCGAGCTGACCGTCGGAGCTGACGGTACGGCCCTCGCGGCCGTTGGCGGTGGCGACAGCGGTGTAGAGCGCGTCCATGAGAGGTCCTCTCGCAGAAATGAACCGTGGTGGCGGCCGGTGGTCGGCCGCGCTCCACTACTAGAGCACACAATTCAGTTGTGCACAATTCAATGCCTCGCAAGTTCACCCCGGGTACACTGGGCGTCATGACCGAGCAGCCCACCGCGACCCACCCCGATCAGGACTTCCTGCGCCTCGACGGGCAGATCTGCTTCGCGCTGAACGCGGCGAGCCGTGCTTTCGGCGGCCTCTACCGCGTCGTCCTCAAGGACCTGGGGCTCACCTACCCCCAGTACCTGGTGATGCTGGTGCTCTGGGAGCACGGCGAGATGCCGGTCAAGGAGATCGGGCAGCACCTGCGGCTGGACTCCGGCACGCTGTCACCGCTGCTCAAGCGCCTGGAGGCGGCCGGACTGGTCCGCCGTGAGCGCAGCACCGAGGACGAGCGCTCCGTACACGCCCACCTCACCGAGGAGGGGGCCGCGCTGCGCGTGCGCGCGGTGGAGGTGCCCCGGCGGATCGCGGCCGCCACCGGCTTCGAGCTCACCGAGGTCCTCGACCTCCAGGCCCGGCTGAACCGCCTCACGGCCGCGCTCGACGCCGCAGTGCCCCGGGAGGCCGAACAGGCGTAGCAGCGTCCCGCACCGGACACTGGGTCCGGGAGGCGGACGGCGGGGCGGCGGGGCGGCGGCGGGCAGGAGGTGCGCGATGGACCCGGTTGCGGCGCTGGACCGGATCGCCTTCCTGTTGGAGCGCGCACAGGCTCCCACCTACCGGGTACGCGCCTTCCGGTCGGCGGCGGCCGCCGTCACGCGGATGGGCGAGCACGAGGTGTCCGAGCGGGTCGCCGCCGGATCCCTGGAGGCCGTGAAGGGAATCGGCCCCAAAACGGCCCAGGTCGTGCGGGAGGCGCTCGGCGGGGCGGTGCCGGCCTATCTGCAGGCCCTGGAGGACGAGATCGCCGCGCTCCCCGACGGCCCTGCGGCCACGCCCGCCGCCATCGCGCTGCGGGCGGCCCTGCGCGGGGACTGCCACGTGCACTCCGACTGGTCCGACGGCGGCAGCACGATCGAGGCGATGGGCCGGGCCGCGGCCTCGCTGGGCCACGAATGGGCCGTACTGACCGACCACTCGCCCCGGCTGACCGTCGCCCGGGGGCTTCCCCCGGAGCGGCTGCGCGAGCAGCTGGGGGTGGTGGCCGAGCTCAACGACGCCTGGGCGCCCTTCCGGCTGCTCACCGGGATCGAGTGCGACATCCTCGACGACGGGTCCCTGGACCAGGAGCCGGAGCTGCTGGAGCAGCTCGACCTGGTGGTCGCCTCCGTGCACTCGAAGCTGCGGATGGACGCGCCGGCCATGACCCGGCGCCTGCTGGCGGCCGTACGCAACCCCCTGACGGACGTCCTCGGCCACTGCACGGGCCGGCTGGTCACCGGCCGGACGCGGCCGGAGTCACAGTTCGACGCCGAGGCGGTCTTCGCGGCCTGCACGGAGAGCGGTACCGCCGTGGAGATCAACAGCCGGCCCGAGCGGCTGGACCCGCCCCGGCGGCTGCTGCGCCTCGCCGTGGCGGCCGGCACCTTCTTCGCGATCGACACGGACTCGCACGCCCCGGGCCAGCTGGACTGGCAGATCGTCGGCTGCGAAAGGGCCGTGGAATGCGAGGTCCCGGCCGGGCGCGTCATCAACACCTGGTCGGCGGACGACCTCCTGACGTGGACCCGCACCCGGGAGGCGCCCTGACGGGCGCGCCGCCACGGACCTCGCGTATCGCGCGGGTATCGCGGGTATCGCGGGTATCGCGTGTATCGCGGGCGTATCGAGAAGCGGATACGCCACCGCAACGGCCCTCCGTATGGAATGCCGGCATGAACCGTGACACCCCCCGGCCGGCACCCGCGTCCCCCCGCCGCACGCGCGCGAGCGTCTTCCTGCTGCTGGCGGTCCTCGGCCTGGCGGGCGCCGCCTACGTCGTGCGGCGGCCGCTCCTGATGTCCGCTCCGGCGTGCGCGGCCGGCCGGTGGCACGGCTGCCTCGACACGTTCAACGGTGTGGTGCTCATGACCGTCGCCTCGCTGCCGTTGGCCCTGCTGGTGGCGTGGGTCCTGGCACGCCGTCGGCGCGCCGCCGGGCTCCCGTCGGCGTGGCGGCTGTCGCTCGCCGAGGTGGGCATGGTCCACGGGACGGTGCCGTTCGTGTGGATGACGATGATGCCGGGCGGCGGGGCGGGCACCGTCCCCGCCCGGGTGAGCCTGGTACCGCTGCGGGACCTGGTCACGATGGGGCCGCTCGGTATCGCCGGCAACCTGCTGGTCCTGGCGGCGCTGGGCTTCTTCGCGCCGATGCGGTTCGCGGCGCTGGCCTCCCCGTCGCGGATCCTGGCGCTCGGGGCGGGCTGCTCGGTCCTGATCGAGACCGCACAGTACGTCCTGCGGCTGGACCGGGTGCCCTCCGTGGACGACGTCCTGGTCAACGCCGCCGGCGCCGTGCTGGCCGGGCTCGCGTCGCGCCGCTGGTGGCGCACCGCGACGGGAACACCGTCCGGCCCGCCCCGGCCCGCCCCGGCGGCCGCGGCGGCGGGCCGGGGCGCCTGAGCGGCGGGTACACGTCGCCGCATACGCCGGCGATACGGTGCGCTGCCTAGGCTTCGGGCATGCGTGTACTGATCGTCGAGGACGAGCCCTACCTGGCCGAGGCCGTGCGTGACGGCCTCCGGCTGGAGGCGATCTCCGCCGACGTGGCCGGCGACGGCGCCATCGCCCTGGAACTGCTCGCCGTCCACTCCTACGACCTCGCCGTCCTCGACCGGGACATCCCCGGCCCGTCCGGGGACGAGGTCGCCCGGCACATCGTCGCCTCCGGCAGCGGCATCCCGATCCTCATGCTCACCGCGGCCGACCGGCTGGACGACAAGGCCTCCGGGTTCGGGCTCGGTGCCGACGACTACCTCACCAAACCGTTCGAGCTGCGGGAGCTCGTCCTGCGGCTGAGGGCGCTCGACCGCAGACGCGGGCACGCCCGGCCCCCGGTCCGCGAGATCGCGGGGCTGCGGCTCGATCCGTTCCGCCGGGAGGTCTTCCGCGACGGGCGCTACGTGGCGCTCACCCGCAAGCAGTTCGCCGTACTGGAGGTCCTCGTCACCGCCGAGGGCGGGGTGGTCAGCGCCGAGGAGCTGCTGGAACGGGCCTGGGACGAGAACGCCGACCCCCTCACCAACGCCGTGCGCATCACCGTCTCCGCTCTGCGCAAGCGGCTCGGCGAACCGTGGGTCATCGCCACGGTGCCCGGCGTCGGCTACCGGATCGACGCCCGTGCGGACGCCCGGACCGACGCCCGGACGGGCGCCCGTGACGGCGCCCCCCTGCCCACCGCCGAGCCCGGCCGCGGGCATGCGTAGACGTTCAGGGCTCAGCGCCCGGCTGAAACTCACCCTCAGCTATGCCGGGTTCCTCGCCGTCGCCGGCGCGCTCCTGCTGACCGTGGTGTGGGTGTTCCTGCTGCGCTACGTACCCGACAACTCCCGGGGTCTGCTCGGGATCGCGCCCAACCGCTACCTCCTGGTGCGCACCTTCGCCCCCGCAGCGGCCGCCAGCCTGGCCTTCCTGCTCGTGTTCGGGCTGCTGGGCGGCTGGATCCTCGCCGGCCGGATGCTCGCGCCACTCACCCGGATCACGGCCGCGGCCCGGCTGGCCGGGAGCGGATCGCTCTCCCACCGGATCCGCATGACGGACCGTCAGGACGAGTTCCGTGAACTCTCCGACGCGTTCGACTCGATGCTCGAACAGCTGGAGTCCCACGTCGCCGAGCAGCAGCGGTTCGCCGCGAACGCCTCCCACGAACTGCGCACCCCGCTGGCGATCTCGCGGACGCTCCTCGACGTGGCCCGCAAGGACCCCGCGCGGGACCGGGACGAACTCATCGAGCGTCTGTACACCGTCAACACGCGGGCGATCGGCCTCACCGAGGCACTCCTGCTGCTCAGCCGCGGCGACCGGGAGGACTTCACCCGCGAGGGCGTCGACCTCTCCCTCCTCGCCGAAGAGGCCGCCGAGACGCTGCTTCCCCTCGCCGAGCGGCGCCGGATCACGCTCGGAGTCACCGGCGGGGCGGCCCGGACCGACGGCTGCGAGGAGCTGCTGCTGCGGATGGTGACGAACCTCGTCCAGAACGCCGTCGTGCACAACCTGCCCGCCGACGGGACCGTGACCGTCCACACCGAGACGCGGGGCGGCACGAGTGTGCTGCGGATCGAGAACACGGGCCCCCGTCTCCCACCGGATCTGGTACCGACCCTCACGGAGCCCTTCCGGCGGGGGACGGACCGCGTACGCACCGACGAGCACGCCGGCGTCGGCCTCGGCCTGGCCATCGTGCACAGCATCGTCCGCGCCCACGGCGGAACCCTGGACCTGGTCCCCCGCCCTGACGGTGGTCTCCTCGTCACGGTCCGGCTTCCCGGTACGCCGTAGGCCGGGCACCGCGGCTCACGGGCGGAGTTCGACGACCAGCAGGATCACGTCGGCTGCGGCCACCGCCATCGTGGCCCGGAACGGGAGCGTGCCGCCGGGCCGGCGGGCCGCGAGGAACAGCGCGGTCGTCGTCGCGGCGAGCAGCGTCCAGCCGTACGCGGTCACCCGCCCCGGCGGCCCGCCGACCAGGGCGGCGGTCGAGCCGAGGACGAGCAGTCCGGCCACCGCGGCCGAGACCCGCCGGCCGAGCCGCTGCGGCAGGCCGGTCACTCCGGTGGCCAGGTCGTCCTCGATGTCGGGCAGTACGTTGGCGAAGTGCGCGCCCGCGCCGAGGAGGGCTGCGGCGGCCGTGAGCCAGAGGGGTGGCCAAGGGGTGCCGGGCAGGCCGAGGGTGACGAAGGCGGGCAGCAGGCCGAAGGCCAGGGCGTACGGGGCCCAGGAGACGGCCGTACCCTTCAGCCCGAGGTTGTAGGCCCAGGCGGCCGCCACGCCGACGAGGTGCACGGCGCCGGCGAGCAGCCCGCAGGCCAGGGACAGCGGGACGCAGAGCAGCAGCGACACGGCGGCGGCCCGGGTCACGGCCGCGGCCGTGACCGTACCGGCGACGAGCGGTTTGTCCTGTCGGCCGGTGGCCAGGTCGCGCCGCAGGTCGGCGCGGTCGTTGCACCAGCCCACCGAGAGCTGTCCGGCGGCCACCGCGCCCACGGTGACGGCGGCCCGCGCCGGGCCCTGTCCCGCGGCGGCGGTCAGGGCGGCGGCGAAGAGGGTCACTGCGGCCGCGGGCAGCGGATGGCACGCGGCGGCCAGACCGCGCACGGCGGCCGGACCGCGCACGGCGGCCGGACCGGGCGCCGTGTTCCCGGCGGCTCCGGTGTTCTCGCGGGTCTGCGTGGTTCGCGCGGGCACGGCGACACGCTACGCGGCGCCGCGCCCGGTTCGCCTCATTCATTACGATGTGTCAGTTGTTTTCTATGGTGAACGAATGACACGTGTCCTGGCAGTGCGCAGCGTGTTCCCGCCCCATCGCCACCCCCAGTCCGAGATCACGGAGGCGCTCGCCCGCTTCCTGCCGCCGGGCTCCGACACCGCCCTGCTGCGCCGCGTACACGGCTCGGTGCGCGTGGACGGCCGACATCTCGCGCTGCCGCTGGAGCGGTACGGGCCGGGGAACGACTTCGGCACGACGAACGCCCTGTTCATCGAGACGGCCCTGGAGCTCGGCAGCCGGGCCCTCGAACTGGCCCTCTCCGACGCGGGCCTGGCGGCCCGGGAGGTCGATCTGGTCATGTCGACCACGGTGACCGGGCTAGCGACGCCCTCGCTGGAGGCCCGCCTCGCCACCCGGGCGGGGCTGCGTCCCGACGTACGGCGGGTACCGCTCTTCGGCCTCGGCTGCGCGGCAGGGGCCGCCGGAGTGGGCCATGTCCACGACCATCTGACGGGCCGTACCGGCCACGCGGCGCTCCTGCTGTCCACCGAGCTCTGCTCGCTCACCCTCCAGTCCACCGACGCCTCGATGGCGAACCTGGTGGCCGGGGCCCTGTTCGGCGACGGCGCCGGTGCCCTGGTGGCGGTGGGCCGCGACCATCCCCTGCACGCCACCGGCGCCGGACCCGAGGTGGTGGCCGCCCGCAGCCGCCTGTACCCGGGCACCGAGCACCTCCTCGGCTGGGACATCGGCCACTGGGGGATGCGCATGGTCCTGGGCCGCGAACTCCCGGACCTGGTCCGGCTGCACGTGGCCGAGGAGGTCGAGTCCTTCCTCGCCGCACACGACCTGAAGCCCGCGGACGTCGGCGCGTGGATCTGCCATCCCGGCGGACCGAAGATCCTCGACACGCTCTCGGACGCCCTCTCGCTGCCGGAGTCGGCCTTCGCGGCGAGCCGGCGCTCGCTGGCGGCCGTGGGCAACCTCTCCTCCGCCTCGGTCCTGCACATCCTGGACGGTGTCCAGAGCGCGGGACCGCCCCCGCCCGGATCGGTCGGGCTGATGCTCGCCTTCGGTCCCGGCTTCGCGTCCGAACTCGTCCTCCTGCGCTGGTGACCCCGATGATCTCGATCCCCGCCCTGAACGCTCCCGCCTCTCTGACCCCGTACCTGTTGCTCATCGGTCTGGTCGCCGCCGAGCGGCTCGCCGAGCTGGTCACCGCCCGCCGCCACACCGCCTGGAGCCTGGCCCGCGGCGGCCGCGAATACGGCCGCGGCCACTACCCGGCGATGGTCGCCCTGCACGGCGCGCTGCTCGTCGGCTGCGTGGTGGAACCCTGGGCGGCCGGGCGGCCGTTCGTCCCCCTGCTCGGCTGGTCGGCCCTCGCCGTCGCGGTCGCCGCCCAGGGCCTTCGCTGGTGGTGCATCGCCACCCTCGGGAAGCGCTGGAACACCCGTGTGCTCGTCGTACCCGGACTGCCCCTGGTGGAGGCGGGGCCGTACCGGCTGCTGCGCCACCCCAACTACGTCGCGGTGGTGGCCGAAGGCGTCGCACTGCCCCTGGTGCACACCGCGTGGATGACGGCGCTCGGCTTCACCGTGCTCAACCTGCTGCTGCTGCGGGTACGGATCGGCTGCGAGGACGCCGCCCTGACCGACGGCGGCCGGCTGCGGGCGCCCGCCTCCGTCCCCTCGGCCGGAGCTGCCTCGTGATCGACCTGCTGATCGCGGGCGGCGGCCCGGCCGGACTGGCCACCGCCATCCACGGCGCGCTCGCCGGCCTGGAGGTCGTCGTCGTGGAGCCGAGGCCCACCCCCATCGACAAGGCCTGCGGGGAGGGCCTGATGCCAGGAGGCGTGCGCCGCCTCCGGGAGCTGGGCGTCACCGTGGCCGGGCAGCCGTTCCACGGCATCCGCTACGTCGACGCAGTGGGCGGCCGCCGCGCCGAGGGGCTCTTCCGGTCGGGCCCGGGGCTCGGCGCACGGCGCACGGACCTGCAGGCCGCGCTGGCCGAACGGGCCGCGCAGCTCGGCGTACGGGTCCTCCCCGGGCGCGTCGGCCAGGTGTGCCAGGACGTCGACCGGGTCAGGGCGGCCGGGTTCACCGCCCGCTACCTGGTCGCGGCGGACGGCCTGCACTCGCCCGTCCGGCGCGGGCTCGGCCTGTCGGCCCCGCCCACGCCCCGCCGCCCGGCCCGCTACGGGCTGCGCCGCCACTACGCCGCCCCGCCGTGGAGCGATCTCGTCGAGGTGCACTGGTCGGCGCGGTGCGAGGCCTACGTCACCCCGATCGCGCCCGACCGGATCGGCGTGGCCGTCCTGACCTGCGACCAGGCCCCGTTCGACGTACAGCTGGCCCGCTTCCCGGAACTGTCGGAACGCCTGGCCTCGGCTGCGGGCACGCCGGTGCGCGGAGCCGGGCCGCTGCGCCAGGGAGCCCGGGTCCGGGTGGCGGGGCGCGTGCTGTTCGTCGGGGACGCGGCCGGGTACGTGGACGCGCTGACCGGTGAGGGACTGACCCTGGCCGTGACGGCGGCGGGCGAGCTGGTGCGGTGCGTCCGGGCGGGGCGTCCGGGGGCCTACGAGCAGGCCTGGCGGGACCTGTCGCGCAGCTACCGGGCGCTCACGGCGTCCCTGCTGTGGGCCCGTCACCAGCCCCTGCTCGCACCGCGGATCGTCCCGCTGGCCGCCCGGCTCCCCCGCGTGTTCAGCGGGGCGGTGAACCTGCTCGCGTGACCGGTCCCCGTCCGAGCCGAGCAGGCCGAGCGAGCCGGGTGGGCCGACGGCGAACGGCCGGGAACGGAGCGGCACCCCGCGCACGGGCGCGGGGTGCCGCTCCGGTGGAGTCCGCGGCCGGTCAGGCCGAGGGCTCCCGGCGGTTCCTCAGCGCCAGGCCGGCGAGGACCGCGCCGACCGCCGCGCACAGCACGACGGCGACACCGGCTCCGGCCAGGGTGCCGCCCACCGCGCCCGCCAGCGGGTCGTACCGCAGCGACCCGCCCAGCACGTGCAGGGCGACCACTCCGACAGCGGTGGCCGCGCCCGCCCGCCACACGGCCGTGGTGTCCCGCAGCGCCACCAGCGCACCGCTCACCAGGCAGAGCACGGTGACGACGAGGGGCAGGCAGTCGACGGGAGTCGCGAACTGCAGGGCCGTCAGGTCGCTCGGCAGGTGCAGGGCCCCGCTGACCAGCAGGGCGACCGCCACGGGCCAGCGCAGGACGCGCCGCAGCGCCCGGTCGCGCGGCGCCGGAGGCCGGACCACGGGAGCCGTGCGCCGGGACGGCTCCCGGTACGGGGCGTCGTACAGCTCCGGGTGCCGCGGCCGGTACGGCTCCGGGTACTTCGCGTCGTCGGGTTGCGCCTGGGGCTCCGGGGGCGGGTCGGTCGGGGCGGCGTGCGGGCCGGCCGGGCCGGCGGGCCCCGCGTGCCCGCGGCGCTCCGCCTCGGCGGCGTCCTCCTTGCCGAGGATGGTCACCAGCAGGGCGACGTCCTCGATGGAACGTCCGACGGCGGCGGCGCGCAGCGTGAGGTCCGCTTCGGCGACCTCCTGCGGCGACTCGCCCAGGAGGGCGACCATCCGTCGCACGTCCTGCACCGGCCGGGTCACGGCGGCCGTGCGCAGCGCGTCGTGTCCGGCGTCGGGGAGCGGGCCGCCCTCCTTGAGGAGGCTCACGAGTGCGGTGACCTCCTCGACCGGTCGGCAGGTGGCCGCCGTCTCCAGCAAGGTCCGCATGGTCGGCGTGGCCGGCTCGTCCGACGCTGCGGTCGGCCCGGTCGGCCCGGTCGGCGGCTCTGCCGACGCTATGGGGTCGGGGATCCCGTGGCGCTCTTCGTGCTGTTTCGCCGCGAGGGTGATGGGGTCATTCATGGAAAGCTCCGTTCGCCGACGCGCGGGTCTACGCAATCGCACGCCGGTCATCGTGCGTCATGGGAAGCGCACGCTTTGTTACATTGAGTGCCACTTCCGCTCACTGCGCCATTCGGGGCGGGCAAACGGGGGTCCCCACCCCGGGCCCGAGGGGAAAGGGCGTCGGCAGTGACCGACTTCCGCCGTTTCCGTCGCCACCGTTTCCGTCGCCGCCGGGCTCTGCTGCTGCCCGTCGTGTCACTGCTGCTGGGCACCGCGCCCGGGCCGGACCGGCCGGTCGTGGTCACCGACCGGGGTCCGGTACGGGGAGTCGGGCACGGCGCGTACGCCACCTTCGAGGGGATCCCCTTCGCCGCTCCCCCGACCGGTCCGCTGCGCTGGCGGCTGCCCGGGCCGGCGCCGCGCTGGGAGGGCGTACGGGACGCGGGGGCGCCCGGTGCGCGCTGTGTGCAGCTGCCGGTGACCGGGCCGGGCGGGCCGACCGGCTCGGAGGACTGCCTGTACCTCAACGTCACCGCTCCGGCGGGCCGGTCTGCCGCCGGGGGCCGGGGGCGGCCCGTCATGGTCTGGTTCCACGGTGGCGGCTTCTTCAGCGGCTCGGGCGACGCGTACCGGCCCGACCGGATGGCGACGCAGGGCGGCGTCGTGGTCGTGACCGTGAACTACCGGCTGGGTGTCTTCGGCCTGTTCGGCCATCCGGAGCTCGGCGGGGCGCCCGGTTTCGCCCTCGCGGACCAGCGGGCGGCGCTGCGCTGGGTGCGTGCGAACGCGGCGCGGTTCGGCGCGGACCCGGACAACGTCACCGTCTTCGGCGAATCGGCGGGGGCTCTCGGCGTCTGCGCGCATCTCGCCTCCCCCGCCTCGGCGGGCCTGTTCCACCGGGCGATCGTGCAGAGCGGATCGTGCTCGACCACGGCACCGCCACGGTCCCTGCTGCCCGGCCTCGGCGCGTACGAGCCCTTCGTGCCGGAGCGGCGCACGGTCGCGGACGGCGCTCTGGCGGCGGCCCGGCTCGGCTGCGACCGGCCCGGCGGGGCGCTGGACTGCCTGCGCGGGCTGGACGCCGCCGCCCTGGCGACCGCCGAACTGATGCAGCGCTTCTCGCTGGTCTCCTACGGCAACGGTGTGCTGCCCGTGGAGCCCCGGCGTGCGCTGGAGAGCGGCCGGTTCCACCGGGTGCCGGTCGTCCAGGGCACCACCCGGGACGAGGTACGGCTCTTGCTCGCACAGACCCTGGCGGCGTATCCGATCCCCGACGAGGCGGCGTACCGGGCCAGGATGCGGCTGTCCTTCGACGCGCCGACCGCCCGCGCGGTGGAGGACGCGTATCCGCTGTCCGCCTTCGCGACCCCGGCGGTGGCGTGGGCCACCGTGCTGACCGACGCGTCGTTCGCCTGCCCGACGCTGCGGGACGGCGCGGCGCTGGCCCGGCACGTGCCGGTGTACGCGTACCGGTTCGACGACCGGGGCGCGCCCGACTTCACGGGTCTGCCGGAGCCGCCGGACCTGCCGTACGGGGCGAGCCACGGCTTCGAACTGCCGTACCTGTTCACGATCGTGCCGCTGACCGGACCGCAGCGGGAGCTCGCGGACCGGATGACCGGCTACTGGACGGGTTTCGCCCGCACGGGCGTTCCGGCGACGCCGGGAGCGCCGCCGTGGCCGAGCGACCGGACGACGTCGGCCTCGGTGCTGTCGCTGGCGCCCGGGGCGGGCGGGATCCGTACGGTGGACGCCCGGGCGGAGCACCACTGCGCGCTCTGGGACGCGCGGTGGCCCGGGGTCACCAGGACTCGGTGACGTACAGCCGCGGGCCCGTGGGGGTCTGGAGCGTGACGGTGCCCGTGTCCCCGTAGACCTCGTGCCGCCAGGCGGCGAACACCTTCGCGATCGCGCGGGCGTCGTCGCCGCGGCCCTTGCCCACCTCCCTGGTGGTGAAGGTGATCCTCGCCTCGCCGACCGTGCGGACCTTGCGTACGCGGACCTCCTGGAGCACCTCGGAGCCCTCGTACCCGTCGTCGGCCGCGTGCTTCTCGTAGTAGGCGGTGAAGTCGCGGGTCATGTCGAACCAGTCCGCCGGGCCGCAGGGGCCGCCGCCGTCGGTCATCGCGCCGTCGGTGGGCGGACCCGCGTACCCGCCCGTCTCCTGATCCGTGGGCGGACCCGCGTACCCGCCCGTCTCCTGATCCGTGGGCGGACCCGCGTACCCGCCCGTCTCCTGATCCGTGGGCGGACCCGCGTACCCGCCCGTCTCCTGATCCGTGGGCGGACCCGCGTACCCGCCCGTCTCCTGATCCGTCGGCGGACCCGCATACCCGCCCGTCTCCTGGTCCGTCGGCACGTCGAGGTCGCATTCCGCCGGGGCGAGCGTGGGCACGCCCGCGGGCGGTGCCGCCTGTCCCGGCCGTGCGGTCCCGCACGCCGCCAGGGCGGCGCACAGGAGCCCCGCCACCACCAGTCGCCCGGTCACGGACACCGCTGTCTTCGTCATGGCCATCCCCCTTTGGCCAGCAAGAGGCGATCGTGGCGGCCCGGGTTCCACCCCGGGGTCGCGAGCCGTCCCACATCGGCCCGGCACACGCCGTCTCGGGACGTCCCACGAGGCTCTGGGACGGGAAAGTGGCCCATGCGCTGGCTACGTTCACTCCTGACGCCGTCCGGCCCGGTCGGGCTCGTCCTCCGCCATCGACACATCCTCGGGAATCCTCATGCGCATGCGCACTGCCGCCATGGCCACGCTGGCCGCCGCCGCCCTCGGTACGGTCCTGGTCGCCGCCCCGGCCCAGGCCGTCACCCAGAACGACATCACGATCAACATCTCGGACGGTCTCTGCCTCGACATCCCGCAGAGCAACCCTTACAACGGGCAGGTCGTGCAGCAGTGGTGGTGCAACGGCACCAACGCCCAGAAGTGGAACCGGGTCGACGCCGGCGCCCACTACTTCAAGATCCAGAGCGCCGCGTGGCCGCAGTTCTGTCTGAACAACTGGACCAGCGGCGGTGCGGCCGGTGCCGAGATCAAGCTCTACAAGTGCGACAGCAACGACAGCGCCTTCAACATCGTCGGTGTCGACTTCGGCAACTACTACCAGTTCCAGCCGAAGGCGGCGTCGAAGAACTGCTCGACCATGACCGGCCAGAACGTGGGCGACGTCATGCGTCTCGCGCCGTGCTCCGACAACGGCTCCAACTCGCGCTTCCGCCTGTTCCCCGCCCGGTAACGACCGGGCCGTGCCCGGCGCGCCCCCGGCCGGAGGATCGTACGGCCCTCCGGCCGGGGCGTGGGGGCGCGCGCGGCGGCTCGCTCAGGCGAGCACGACGCGGTCTCCGATCCGGGCCGTGCCCGGGGTGACGATCCTCGCGAGCGCGTCGAGCCGGTTGGCGTGCGCCCTGGCGATCGTCCGCAGGATCAGCGGGGAGTGCGGCAGGTCCTGCTGGGCCTGGTTGGTCGTCACGCACCGCTCGCTGGAGCGCAGGAACGCGATGCGGAGGGTGTCGCCCACGACGGCCTCGCGCCCGATCCATTCGTCCTCGACGAAGGGTGGGGTACCGGGCGGGGTCCGCACGAGGATGTTCGGGCGGAACCGGCGCTCGTCCACTGGTACACCGGGCACCTCGCCACGGATCCAGTCGAGGGTGGCCGTCGTGAGGACGCTGAGCGGCAGCTGGTCGAAGTGCGAGACCTCCCCCTCGCGGGCGAGCTCCACGTCGTCACGTCCGAGGTAGCCGCGCAGGTAGTCCGTGGGGTCCGCCACCACCTTCCCGTGCGGGTCGAGCAGTTCCGGCGGACCCGGCTCCGGGGCACTGCGGGTAGCGGGAGCTCAGGTGGAGCAGGCCGTCCATCCGCCGGAAGCGCCGGGTGTTCTTGCCCGAGCCGAACCTGCCGTCCGCGTCGCGCACCGCGAACAGCCGGTCGCCCGCCAGGCCCCGCTCGTCGACTTCCACACGTTGCAGCCGTTCACCGCCGGTCGACTTGACCGGATACCGCCACAACCGCTCGATGACGCCCACGTACTCCCCCACCGTCCTGGCAGCCGTACCGCCACCCGCACTCCAAGATCATCACTTGTGCCCGGGAGGACTACGGTGGCCGCATGACCGGTTCCACCACTCCCGTGCTGCTCTACCTGGACGTCGACGGGCCGCTCATCCCCTTCGGGGCGGGCCCGTACCCGCCCGGCGACGGCTCGCCCCATCCCTTGCTCGCCCGGATCGATCCGACGCTCGGTCCCCTGCTGGCGGCGCTGCCGTGCGAGCTGGTGTGGGCCACGACCTGGATGGCGGAGGCCAACGAGTGCGTCGCGCCCCGGCTCGGCCTGCCGGAGCTGCCCGTGGTGGTCTGGCCGGAACCCTCCGAGGAGGACGGTCGGGGCGGGATCCACTGGAAGACCCCCGCGCTCGTGGAGCACGCCGCCGGCCGGCCCTTCATCTGGGTCGACGACGAGATCACCGAGGCCGACCGGGCCCATGTGGCCGCGCACCACCCCGGCCGGGCGCTCCTGCACCGGGTCGATGCGGGACGGGGGCTGACCGGGGTCGATCTGGGGGTGCTGCGGACCTGGTTGCGCATCGGGTAGGCGGCCGGGCTCCGCTGGTGCCGGGACGGACGGTCACCGGGCGAGGAGGGTCTTCAGCGTCTGCGCCGTCGCCCGGGGGAACGCGGTGTTCCCGTTGTGGCCGCCGGGGAACGCGACCGGCTCCGCGCCCAGTCGCGCCGCCAGCGCCAGCGCGCAGCGGTAGGTGTGGACCGTCGGGCGGGTCGTCCGCCCGGTCGCCGCGACGATCCTGGTGCCGGCTCGCGCCGCGGCCCGTACCGGCGCCGCCGGGTCCAGGGCGTCCGTGGTGACGGCCGTGAACTCCGTCGCGATGAAGTGCCCGAAGTTGGCCCGCCGGCGCGGGGTCAGCGGCTGCGGGGTGAGGCCGTCCTCCGTCTCGTCGTGCGACGGGTCGATGCCGAGGTGCCGGGCGATCGCCGGGAAGGCCGCCGCCAGGCCATCGGCCGCGTGGACGTCCTGGATGGCCTTCAGCTCCGCGAGGTGCTCGGCGCGGTCGGCCTCGGGCAGCAGGTTCGGCATCACGGGCTCGTGCGCGATCAGGGTGTCCAGCAGGCCGGGGTGGCGGGCCACGGCCTGGAGTCCGATCGCGGCGCCCATGCTGAATCCGGCCATCAGCGCCGGCCCGTCGGTGACCTCGGCGAGCAGCCGGGCGACGTCGTCCGCGTGCTGGGCCATGGTGACGGGCCCGGCGGGGTCGTGGAGGGTGCTGCGCGACAGGCCGCGGCGGTCGTAGGTGACGACGGTGAAGGTGTCGGTCAGGTGCGGGACGAGGTCGACCGTGCGGTCCGCGTCGCCCTCGCCGCTCTGGGCGAGGAGGAGGACGGGGCCGCGGCCCTCCACCCGGAAGTACAAGGTGGCTCCCGGGACGGCGAGGGTGCGGGTGACGGCGGTGGCGGAAGCGGCGGTCTCGGACATGGCGGGGTCCCCCTTGGCGGTGTGTCATCGGCATCTCCGGCTGACGACACGACAGTAATCCATCTCAATAGATGCATCAAGATGGATACATCTATTGAGATGTACTCTGCTGTCCATGAACGGAGTCGAAGCGTTCCTCCTGGGACGCACCCTCATGAAGATCGGTGAGCAGGCGATGCCCCAGCCGAAGTCGGGACCGCCGGGACCGGTCCGCTCGGTGGTCGTCGTCCTCGGCGACGTCGTCTCCCACCCCGGAACGACGGTCGGCGAGATCGCGGCGCGGACGGGCCTGCCGCAGAGTCAGGTCTCCACGGCCGTCGCGCGGTTGGAGCAGGCCGGCTCGGTCGGGACGGAGCCCGATCCCGCCGACCGGCGCCGTCGGCTGATCCGGCCCGCCGCCGAACCCTCGGCCCGGGTCGCCGAGGTCCGGGCCACCACCATCGACGACGCACTCGTCGCGGCGCTGACCGGTCCCGACGGAACGGCCCCGGACCCGGACACCGTCCGCGCGGTCACGGCGGCCCTGGACCTCCTGGCCCGCACGCTGACCCCGGCGGTCACCGCCCGCTGACCGGGACGGGACTCGCGACGGGGCTCGGGGCGGAGCCCGGGACCGCAGCCCAGGACGCGGCGATCAAGCAGCGTTCCGCGGCCGCCAGGTGGGTGGCCGCGGCCAGCCAGGCCCAGGCGTAGCCGTCGGGCGAGGGGTCGGCCAGCCGGCCGAAGACGTCGCGGGGACGGCGGTCGGCCTCGGCGGCGAGCGCGGCGGCCAGGTCCGCCGCGCCGGTGAGCCCGGCCCGGCGCAGCGGCCCGTACGAGGCGGCCACCAGGGACGTCGTGCCGCGGGCCGCCTCGGCGACGGCGCGGCGGCCGCCGGCGACCCCGGTCTCCAGGAGACGGCGCACCCGCCACAGCGGGGAGTCGGCCAGCGGGTCCGGTTCCTCGGCCGCCGGGAGCGCTACGGGCGCGGCGCCGCCCTGCGGGAAGTGCCCGCCCTGGAGCCGGTCGTAGCCGAGGTCCGCCCGGCCCAGCCACTCCCCGGGCAGCCGCAGCGTGTGCTCCGCGCCCGGCACCGGGCCCACGGCCAGAGGCCGCAGCGTCGCCGTGCGGTCCAGGTCGGGACGGCCCAGGACGCGCAGCACGAGCCCGGGGTACGAGGCGATGCGGCGCAGGTTCTCCGTATGCGCCAGCTCCGGGTGCGGATGCGCGGGCAGCAGCCGGAGCAGGGGTGCGTCGGGGCGGGTCTCGCGCACGAGGAGGTGCTCGCCGGCCGCGCCGACCACGGTGACGTCGCAGCCGAGCAGCGCCGACTCGGCCGTGTCCGGATCGGCGAGCAGCTCGGCGACGGCCTCGGCGGCCGGCCGGGCGAAGAGCGGCGCGGCGGGCCGTTCGGTCCAGGCGATCCCGGGCAGCGGGGTCGCCCTGACCCCGCGTCCGGCGCCGAGCCTGCCGTCCGGCGAGACGGTCGCGCCGACGATGCGCAGACCACCCCGGGCGAGCCCGGCATGGTCGAGGGTGGCGCCGCCGAGGGCCACGGAGGCCGAACCGGCTCCGCGGGCGCGGGCCAGGCCGCCGGGTCGGACGTCGGAGACCGAGTAGGCGGTGCCGTCCGGAGCCAGCAGGTGGGTGACCACTCCGCCGTATCCGGTGGCGGAGAGCACGGGTTCCCGGCACAGGCCGTGCACCTGGAGGCTGCCGCCGGGCGCGTAGGCACGGCGGGCGGTGCCGGTCAGCGCGGGGTCGGCCGAGCCCCCGGCCAGCGTCCCGGCGGTGTGGAGGAGTTCGCGGAAGGCCCCGGTGAGGTCGCCGAGGCGCTGGCCGGCCCGGCGTTCGCGGGCGGCCCGCAGGCCGCGTACGACCCGTAGGGCGGCCGCTTCGGCGCGCGGCAGCCCGGCGAGACGGGCGGTGTGGGCGGCGCGCAGCAGCTCGGCCTGGACCACCGCTCCTCCGGCGGTGACCCCGGCGGCGAGGGCTTCGGCCGCCACGTGCCAGAGGGCTCCGGCGGCGCGCAGCTGGGCGTCGGTGAGGGCCGGTGCCGGCACGCCGGGCTCGGTGGACTCGGGCTTGAGGGGTGCGCGGCGTTCGGCGGCTTCCGAGGACCCGGCAGGCCCGCCGGGCTCGGTGGGCTCGGCCGGCCCGGTGGGCGCGGCCGGGTCAGGGAGTGTGGTGGCCTCGGCAGGGTCGGTGGACTCGGCCGTCGCGGTCGGCTCCGGCGGGGTGTCCGCGAGGGGGGCAGCGCCCAGGGCGGCGGCCCGGTGCAGGCACCGGGGTGCCAGCAGGCAGCTGCACGTGGCCTGTTCCGCCGCGGTGACCGTGCCCGCCGGACCGGGGCGCAAGGTGACGAGGGCGTCCTCGCCGAAGCGGAGGGTGACCGTCCCGTCGGCTTCCAGGACGGCGCCCGCCGCGCAGTCCTCGATGGCGGCGTCCAGTTTCTTGCGCAGGCGGGCGGTGAGGTGCTCGACGGCTTCGGCGAGCACCTCGGGTGCGACGGGCGGCAGTTCGGTGCTCAACGGGACTCTCCTCGGAGGCGGTCGCCCACCCAGCGGGCGAGGGCGAGGGGACTGAGGGCGGCCACGGGCATGCCGGCCGCCACGAGCTGCCGCGCGACCGGGACCGAGTACCGGGGCGTCCCCCCGTCGTCGAGCGCGGCGCAGCCCAGCAGGTGGGCGCCCGAGGCGGCCAGCGCGCGCACCTCGCCGAGGAGCCCGCCGATGGGCGCGCCCTCCTCGAAGTCGCTGACCACGACGACGAGGGTGCGGCTCGGGACGGTGATCAGGGACCGGGCGTGCGCGAGACCGGCGGCGATGTGCGTGCCGCCGCCGACCCGGACCTCCAGCAGCAGGGAGAGCGGATCCTCGACGCGGTCGGTGAGGTCAACGACCTGGGTGGAGAAGGCGAGGAAGTGCGTGGACAGGGTCGGTACGCCTCCGAGCACGGCCGCGGTCAGCGCCGACCAGATGACCGAGGCCTCCATGGAGCCGGAGACGTCGACGACCAGGATCAGCCGCCAGTCGGCCTCGCGGCTCGCCCGGGTACTGAAGACGGGCCGCTCCGGGACCACGACCACGGTGCCGTCCGCCCGGCGCCGGGTGTGCGCGAGGTTGGCGCGCAGGGTGCGGGCCAGGTCGAGCTTGCCGCCGGGCCGACGGGTGGGGCGCGGCGTGGCCAGCCCGGAGAGGGCCGGGCGCAGCCGGGTGGCGAGCTCCTTGGCGAGTTCGTCGACGAGCCGGCGCACCAGGGGCCGGAGCCGGGCGAGCTGGGCCTCCGGCATACCGCCCGCGAGGGACAGTACGGAGCTCAGCAGTTCCACCGAGGGCCGCACGGCCGCGGGATCGAGCTGGGTGAGGACGTCGGTGCGGCCCGCTTCGGCCGCTCCCGCCAGCACCTCCTCCCGTACGTCGGCGCCGAACAGCGCCTCCAGCTCCTGCGACCACTCCCGGGCGGTGGGGAAGGAGGCCTCCTGGCCACCGCTCTGGCCGGGGCCCTGGCCGGGGCCGAGGCCGGAGGCGCCCTCGCCGCGCCCCGCTCCGTACAGCTCGTCGAGCGCGTGGGCGTAGCGCCGGGCGCCGGCGGGAAGCCGGTCCCGCTCGCGGCCGAGCAGCAGCCGCCAGCGGTCGGCGGGGGCGAGCCTCTGGCCGTCGGCCCGGGGGGCCTGTGCGCGCGGGGACTCCGCCGCCCCGGTGGCCGCAACCGGTGCCGGCTCCTGGGTCCCGGGCAGCGGGAGGGCCTTGAGGGCGGCGAGTCCGGCCGCGTCGGCCGCCGCCCAGAGGGCGAGCAGGGCGGGTGACGCGTCGAGCGCGAGGTCGATCCGGTCGCCGAGCCGCTCGGCGACGGTGTCGAGCAGCCGGTCCCGGGCGGCGGGCGACAGGGCGTCGAAGCCGCCGCGCAGAGCCGGGAGCCGGTCGAGGAAGTCCTGGTCGGCGAGGTGCTCGACACGGTCGAGGAGCGGAGTGAGGGCGGCCGGGGAGGACTGCAGCAGGGGCCCGGCGGCCGTGAGGAGGCCGCCGAGTCGCCGGGTCAGGGCACGCCGGCTGTCCGCGGTGCCCGCGCTGTCGATCCATCCGGCGGCGCGGTCGCCGAGCTCGGCGGCCGCGTCGAGGTCGAGCAGGACCCGTACGGCCAGGGCCGCACCCTGCATCATCGGCGACGCGGTGGCGGCCAGGCCGGCGAGGGCGTCGTCCGTGCGCAGGCCCAGGTGATGGGCGGCGGCCCGGTCGGCGAGGGCCACCAGGGCAGCCGCGTCGGCGGGGTCCTCGCTCCCGGCGAGGCCGGGCAGGCAGCGCACGGCCGCTTCGAGGAGGTCCCCGGCGAGGTCGGCTGAGGCGGCCCGGGACGCGTCGGAGGTACCGGGCAGGTGACCGCGGTGCAGGGCCTCCAGGAGGTCGAGGGCGTCGAGGAGTTCGGGCAGGGTGGCGGTCTGCGGCAGGGCGGTGGCCGCCTCGTGGAGGCGTACGTCGACCAGCTCGGGCAGATCGCACCGGGCGGCCGCGGCCAGCCCGGCGAGGATCTGCGCCGGGGTCGGCCCGCCGTCGGCGGCGGCGCGGCGGGCGGTGTCCCGCAGCGTGCCCGCGGCCGCCTGGGCGGCGGTGACTCCGCGCACCCCGGCGAGATCCAGCCGGGCCGGGACGGAAGGTGTCCAGGACAGCCGCCACTTGGTGCCGAGGGCGGTGCCGTCGCCGGTGGCGGCGACGGTGAGGGGCTCCCCGTAGGAGGCGCCGCACACCAGGAGCCGCTGCAGCAGGACCTCGCGGCGGCCGTCGAGGGCGGAGCGGAGCGGATCGAGGCGGATCTCGCGGGGCGCCGGGTCCTGCGGGGACGGCAGCCGCAGCGCGGCGAGTTCGGCCTCGACCGAGGGGCCGAGGCCGGAGCGCGGGGCGTGCGGGGTGATCCGGCCGCGCGCGGTGCCGACGAGCACGGCTTCGAGGGCACGGGCCAGCGCCCGGCCGCGGCCGAGCGGTTCGCCCTGGCCGAGGACGGTGGTGACGGCTTCGAGTAGCTCGCCGCGGCCGGGCGCGGGCAGCGCGCGCAGGGTGGCGAGGTCGCAGGCGAGCCGCAGGGTCTCGGCGGCCTCGCCGGTGCCGGCGGTGTGCCCGGCGCGGCGCAGCTCGCGGCAGAGCCCGGTGACGGCGACGGAGGCGGCCTCGCGGACCCGGTCGGGGTCACCGCCGGCTTCGAGGACGGCCTGCTGCCAGCGGGGGTCCCGGATCCCGGCGGGATACCCGGAGCGGGAGTCGAGCAGGTCGAAGGAGTACGGCACGAAGGACGTGACGGCCGGAGCCGGAGCCGCGTCCGCGGAGGCCGCCCCGGAACCAGCCGCTCCGCCGGACCGGGGGCCGGGAACGACCGGCGGAACGACCGGCTCCGGCCCGCGGACCGGGACTGCCTCGACGTGGGCGCCGCCGGCTCTGCCCGAACCCCGGGCGAAGCCGGGCCCGGGTGCGGCGTCGACGCCGGAAGTGTGCTCGGAGCCGAGGTCGGAGCCGGTCGTGTCGCCCGCGGCGTGGGCGGGCCGGGCCGGGAGGACCGGGGCGTGGAACGCCCCGATCACCGCGGCCACGCGATGGCCTCCGGCAGCCGCACCCGCGATCACGCTCCGCATGTGCGCCTCGCGGGCCAGGTCCGACGCCGCAACGGCATCCGTGTCCGCGCGCAGCGCCCAGCCGACGCCGAGCGCCGCACGCCGTACGGCTTCCGGGGAGCAACCCGGTGCGAGGACCTCGACGGCACGGTCCCACAGGTCGTCGCCCTTGCGGCCCGTACCGGCGGCGGTGAGGGCGTCCGCGAACGACCCGGTTCCGCCGGACGTCGGCCCGGCGGCCGGTTCACCGGCCGGGTCCGTGCCCCGGTCCGGGGCGGCCTCCCGGGGCGGCGGCAGATCGTTGCGGGCGGTCCAGCCGCGGTCCGACAGCGGGAGGTCGCAGCAGACGACGGCCGCGCCGGCCGCCCGGGCCCAGCGGATCGCGGCCAGTTCCGGGGAGAAGTCCGCGAACGGGTAGAACGCCAGGCGGCCGTCCTCCCCCGTGCCCGCGAGGGCGACCGGGGCGACGGTCTCCGGGTCGGCGAGGTGGTCCAGCCAGGGCTGGAACTCCGCCGGGAGCTCGACGCAGACCACATCGGCGCCCGAGGCGTCCAGCAGGGCCGGAACCACCGCGGCCAGCGCGGGGCTGTGGTGGCGCACCCCGATGAGGTACGGCTCACGGGCCGCGGCGAGGGCGTCGACCGCGGCGCGCGGGTCGGTGTGCGTCAACGCAGGCTCCCGCGCAGGTCCCAGAGGCGGCGCCACATGGGCGAACCGTCCTCGGCGCGGCGCCGGACCGGCCCGTCCCAGTAGCCGAGGAGCCGGCCGTGGTCGGCGGGGTCGTCCTTGCGCACGACGCCCAGCAGGTGCCCGGGCAGCAGGTCCAGCACGTCCCCGCCCGGCAGGTAGGCGGCGGCCACCCCCAGCGAGGCCGCCACCTGGACGGCTTCGGCGGTGGACATGACCGTGCCGGGGCGCTCCACGTCCCAGCCCTCGGCGGAGCGGCCGGAGCGCAGGTCACGGAAGACGGTGACGAGCGCGTCGAGCACGGCGTCGTCGACCCCGAAGGCGGCGCCCGCCCGCTGGACCGCGGCCACCGCCTGGCGGCGGATCAGGGTGGCCTCGGCATCGGCGTCGGCGATCGGGCCGACGGTCTCGAAGTTGAAGCGCCGCTTGAGGGCGGCGGACATCTCGGAGACACCGCGGTCGCGCAGGTTGGCGGTGGCGATGACGGTGAAGCCGGGGGCCGCGGAGACCACCGCGTCCTCGGTGGCGGTCAGTTCGGGCACGCTGACCCGCCGGTCCGACAGGATCGACACGAGCGCGTCCTGGACCTCGGGCAGGCAGCGGGTGATCTCCTCCACCCGGACCACGCGCCCGGTGCGCATGGCCGAGAGCACCGGGGAGTCGACCAGTGCGTCGGGGGTGGGGCCCTGCGCGAGCAGGAGCGCGTAGTTCCAGCCGTAGCGGAAGGCGTCCTCGGTCGTGCCCGCGGTGCCCTGGACGGTGAGTGCGCTGGTGCCGCTGACGGCGGCGGCCAGCAGCTCGGACAGCATCGACTTGGCGGTACCGGGCTCGCCCGTGAGGAGGAGGCCGCGCTCCCCGGCGAGGGTGACGACGCAGCGCTCCACCAGGGCGCGTTCGCCGACGAACTTGGGGGCGATGGCGAGCTTGGCCGGGAGGCCGGCGCGGCGCTTCGGCAGGGCCAGTTCGGTTCCGTCGCTGCCGCAGACGAAGGTGACGACGGCGCGCGGGGTCAGAGACCAGCCGGGCGGGCGGGGGCCGGGGTCCTGCGCGGCGAGGAAGGAGAGCTCGGCGGCGTACCGCTCCTCGGCGGGCAGCACCTGCCGGGCGGCGGGGGCGGATTCTTCGGTGACGGTGACGGTCATCGGGTCCTCTGGCGTGTGTGGTGGGAGTCGGTGCGGGGCGCGGCGCACCTGCGGGCAGGTACGCCGCGCCGTAGGGGTGTCCCGGGCGGCCCGGGACGGCCGGTCAGCGGCGGCGGGCGCGGGTGCGCTTCACCTTGAGCTCCTCGAAACGCGGGACGTCGCCCTCGCGGACCCGCTGCCAGGCCCGGCGGTAGAGCTCGGCGGCCGGTTCGGACGGTGCCAGTACGCCCAGGAAGGGGCGGCCGCCGGGGGTGAGGCCGTACATCGGCAGCTTCCACTGCTCCACCGGCAGGGCCGGGGCGGCCATGTCGGCCCACCCGCCGGGCAGGAACAGCGAGCGCCCGGCGCGGCTGCGCTCGGCCGACACCACCAGGTCGGTGGCGGCCAGTTCGGCGCGGGCGGCCTTGAGCCGGGCCGGCTTCCAGCCGGTCCACCGGGCGGTGTTGCGGTCGGTGGGGTCGGGCATGGCGAGCAGTGCCAGGTAGAGGGTGGCCGCGTCGGCTCCCAGTCCGTGCTCGGTGCCGACCTCCTCCACCAGGCCGGGAACGGAACGGCTCGGGTCCTGCGGCCACCACGTGCCGGCCGCGTCCCTCTCGCCGGCCGCGGGCGCGCCCGGGTCGGCGAGGAGTGCGGCGAAGCGCGGGTCGTGGGCGGTCCGCAGGGCGGTCTCGGCCACGGAGGGCTGCTGGTCGTCGCCGCGCAGCGCGGGCAGGTACGGGTCGGATCCGGTGGAGTCCAGCAGCGCCGTGCGCACCGCGGGCTTGGGCTGGTCGTCGTGGGTGGCCATGACGACCGCGCCGTAGCGCTCGTAGCCCTCGCCGGTCTCGGTGGGGGTGCCGGCGACCTTCCGGAAGTTCGGCAGGCTGGTGTAGTGGGCGATCTCCAGGAGCAGTTCGGGCGAGGCGAGCCGCTGCCGTACGGCGCTCAGCGCGGGCGGCAGGACCGCCCGCACCGGGTCCCCGGCGGGCAGCCGGTGGGCCAGCCATGCGCTCATGGCCAGGGTTCCGGTGAGGACCTGCGCCGTGAAGGGGTCGGTGACGGCCACGGCGGGCTCCACGTGGTCGCCCTTGACGGTCCACGGCACGTCGACGGAGAGCTCGCGCGAGGCGGCCGGGTCGAGGAGCGCGGCCAGGACGCGGTGTGCGGGCCATCCGCCGCGGACGGCGCGCGCCGCCTCGGTGGCCAGCCAGTCGGGTACGGGGGTGCGCCGGCCCACGCGCCGGTTCCACAGCTCGGCGGCGGCCGCCACGTCGGGGCCTTCGCTCCACAGGTCCGCCGGATCGGCGGGCAGCAGGGCGGCGACCAGGGCGCGGCGCAGTTCCGCGCCGAGGGCCTTGAGTTCGTCGCGGGCGTAGGCGGCGTCGGTGGCCTTGACGCCGAGGGCGGTGCGCACCTCCGCGGGCAGGAAATTGCGGTCGTAGCTGTCGATGTGCGGGAGCCCGGCGACGACCAGGCGGGCGAGGGCGCCGGAGACCCCGGTGAGCCGGGAGAACTCCTCGGCGGCCTCCGGGCGGAAGGGCACCGGTCCGTGCTCGGCGGCGGCGCCGAGGAAGGCGGTGAGCCAGCCGGCGTCCCGGTCGGGGTCGCCGAGGGGCGCCGCGCGGCGCACGGTGTACGGGCCGGGGACGGTGAAGCTCCCGGTGGGGTCGTGCAGGAGGGCGACGAACTCGTGGCCGTCGGGCACGGAGGTGCCGTACTCGGTGACGGCGAGGACGGCTCCGCCGCCGAGCGGGAGCAGGCTGCGGTGGTAGAGGTTGCGGTCGACGCCGTCGGGTCCGGCGAGGTGGGCCCGGTCGAGGTGGACCTCGACCTGGCGCCAGCTGCCGGCCGACCCCTGGGCGGAGGCCATGCCGAGGGTGTCCACCTGGCCGAGCAGGGTGAGGAGGGCCTGTCGTTGTTCGTCGGTGGTCGTCGCGGTGACGGCCCGGTAGGCGGCGGCCGCGGGCTGGTCGAACAGCGGTGTCCAGGTCAGGGTGTAGTACGGCAGGGCGGGCGTGTCGAAATGGAGCAGCCCGGGTACCCCGGCCGCGCCGGTCTCGGTGCGGGCCGCGTCGAGGAGGTCCAGGGTGCGGTGCGTGCCGTCGGTGTCGCCGTTGTAGCGGTAATGGGCGTGGTCGAGCAGGCCGTTGAGTGCGGCGCCGAGCAGCTCGTCGGCGGGGCCGCGTTCGCGGTCCTCCTCGGCGGCGGCGTCGGCGTCGAGCCGGGCCGAGATCCCGTCCAGGGCCTTCTGCTGGGTGAGGGCGAACCGCAGGACCTCGACGATGCCGCCGATCAGCTTCGGGTCGGTGACCTGCGGCAGGGCCGCGCTCACCAGGTCCGGCAGGTCGGTGACCTTCGCGGCGGCCGCGGCGGCCTTCAGCAGGGCGCCGACGGTCTCACGGTCGGCCGTGCGCAGCGCGGCCGACCCCTGCGGGTCGCGCGGGCGCAGGGCGTACCAGTGGGTGAGCGGCGGGAGGTCGACGCTGCCCGTGCTGAAGGGGGTGTCGTGGCGGTCGTTGCGGGTCTGGGCGGTGACGACGCCTTCGGCGTCGCTGAGGGACAGCTCGCGCCAGCGGTGCGAGAGGGCGCGCGGGCGGTCGTCGCCGGGGAAGGTGAGGGCCGCGACCGGCATCTCCGCGCCTTCGGGGACGGTGACGGTGCGTCCGCCGGTGTCGGTGCCGACCCAGCCGTTGCCGGGGAGGCGTGCGGTGCGCCAGCCGAGGAGGCCGTCGACGGGCGCGCCGAGCACGGAGCCTTCCACCGTGGGCGTGGGCAGCAGCCAGTCGGAGTGTCCGCGCGCGCTCTTGCCGCCGTACTCCTTCAGGGCGTCGGCGAAGAACGCGGGCACGGAGAAGCGTCCGTGGGCGGCGCCGACCGGGTCGTATTCGAGCCAGCCGCTGTTCTGCTCGTCGTCGCCCCGCTGCCACACCCAGTACGAGGTGCCGTCGGAGAGGACCGGCCGCTCGTCGGGGAGCCGGGTGTCGCCGCGGTGCACGACTCCGCCGCCGGTGGTGCGCCCGCCGCCGGGCAGCTGCACGGAGAGGTGGTCGCTGCGCAGGGACCAGTAGCTGCGCTTGGTGTCGAGGGTGAAGACGGTGCCGGGCGAGGAGTGCCAGTAGGCGTCGACGCGGTGGGCGCTCCAGTCGGACCAGAAGACGAGCAGTTCGCCGTCGACGTAGTGGAAGGCGATGCGGTGGTGGGTGCCCGCGGGCACGCGCAGATCGTGCGTCAGGACGGTGGAGTCGGCGTCGATGACGCGGACCTGGGTGGCGTTGGCGACGATCAGGTAGGGCCAGGCCTCGACGACAGTGAGTCCGTTGCGGTCCTTTCCGGGGGACAGTTCGGCGACGGCGCTCTCCCAGGCGGGCCAGGCCAGTTCCTCGAAGAGGCCGCCGCGCAGGGTGCGGGCGAGGGTTTCGCCGAGGTCGGTGGCGGCCGCGGCGGCGACCTCCTCGGGGGCGAGCACCAGGGCCTCGGCGGGCAGCCAGGTGAGCCGCTCGATGGCGTCGGGGACGCCGGGCAGGCCGGCGGCGACGGAGGCGCGGGCGACCTCGACCATCCAGTCGGTCAGCAGCGGGCGCGCGCCGGGCGAGGCGGCGACGTGGCGGACGATGTCGGCGCCGCCGCTGCCCAGGCTGTTCAGCGCCCGGCGGAAGGCGGGCCGGAAGCGTGCGTCGGCGGCGACCGCGGACAGGTCGCGGCGCTCCTCGCGGTCGGCCCAGTCCGACAGGTTCAGCGTGTCGTGGCGGTGCCGCGTCTCGTGTTCCTCGGGTGTGACGACCGGGACGTCGAGGGTGAGCAGCAGGTCGAGGAGGTCGGCGTCCTGGACGCCGATCTGCAGGCCGGCCTCCCGTCCGGGACGGTCGAGTTCGGCGCGCAGCTGCGGGGCGCAGCGCTCGACGACGTCGAGGAGGAGCGGGTTGCTGGGGCGTCGTCCCCAGCCGGAGCGGCGGGCGGTGGTGTAGCGCTCCAGCCAGCCGGCGGTGCCGTCGGCGCAGCGTTCTCCGTCGGGCAGGGTGCCGTCGGCGAGTCCGGCGGTGGCACCGGACTCCTCCAGGACATCCAGCCACAGGTCGACCAGGTCGACGTCGCCGCCGGGCGGGGTCAGTCCGAGGAGCGTGCCCCGTACGGCGGGGACGCGGCGGGCGAGCGCGACGAGGGCGCCCCGGTGGGCCTTCCACCAGCCGAGCGCGGCGCGCAGGGTGGCGGGCAGGGGCAGCAGTTCGGCGAGGTAGTCCTGCTCGGGTTCGGTGCCGGTCAGGCCCGCGCTGCGGGCGAGGCGGCGCAGTTCGGCGGCGGCCTGCGCGGAGGGCGGCAGTCCGCCCGCGGTGCGCCGTACGCACAGGCGGCGGAAGCGCTCGTAGGCCTCGGCGGGGCTGACGCGGACGGCGAGGGCCTTGCCGTAGCCGGAGAGCACCTTCACCGGCAGGGCGCCGGCCAGCGCGAATTCGAGGAAGACGGAGTCGAGGCGGTCCTCGTCGACGGCCAGGCCGTGCTGGGCCTCGGCGGTGCGGGCGCGGCCGAACAGCTGTGCGGCGTAGGTGGTGTTCTCGACGGCGAGGAAGATGCGCGCGGCCTGCTCGTGGAAGAGGGGCAGGAAGTGCGGCACGGAGGCGGCGAGGCGGTCGGCCAGCTCGGTGCACGCGTCGAGCGCGGCCTTGGGCTTGGTCTTGGCCTGGCGGGCGATCCGGTCGAGTTCGGGGACGACGGCGAGGGCGTGGTGGCCGTCCTCGGGGTGGTGGACGAGGACCCATTCGGGGAAGCCGAGCGCCTGGCGGCGCCTCAGGCCGACGACGGGCGGCTCGCCCTCGTCGCGCAGCAGTCCGAGGAAGCCTGCGGCGAGGTCCTCGGCCGCGCCGAGTTCGGCGGCGGCGAGCCGGACGACGACGCGGTCCTCGTCGAGGCCCGGGTGGCGGTAGGTGCGGGCGGTCAGGTCGACGGCGTCGGCTCCGGCGCCGGTGGTGCCGTTCGGGAGGACGGCGCCGGCCTGCAGCAGCAGTTCGGTCTCGGTCGCCGCGGCGTCTCTCAGGTTCTTGCTCATGCGTCCCCGCCCTCCTCGATCTTGCGCCCGGCGTACAGTGCCGCGGCCATTCGCATTCCTTCGGACCAGGCCACCGGTCCGACCTTCGTCAGGGGTACCGCCCGGCCGTCATCGTCGTGCCAGCTCAGTGCGCCCGTGGTGGTCTCGTCGTCGTAATAGGGTTCGCCGATCCACACCACGGCCTCGGTCGCGGCTCCGGAGTCCCGGACCTTGCAGGTGGCGTAGCCGCCGGAGACCCGGTAGCCGAGGGCGGTCGCGCGGGCGGCGAGGCTGAAGCGGGTGGGGAAGACCCCGCCCGCGTAGTCGCGGACCTCGGTGGCGGTGGCGGAGACCTCGTCGGGCTTGGTCCAGGTGGCGCGGTGGATCTGCTCGATCCGCTGCACGATGCCGAGCTCGGCCGCGAACTCCCGTACGTCGTCCAGGTCGGGCAGCAGGACCGGGTGCGGCAGGGTCACCGTGCGGGGGGAGAGCCGGACGGTCTCGCCGTCGAGGTTGACCACCTTCAGCTCACCGGAGGCGGTGGCGTCCCGCAGGAAGCCCACCTCGTCCGGGTCGTCGCCGACGACGGCCACGTCGCGCAGGGCGCTCTGCCAGGCCTCGTCCGGCCAGACCCGGGCGAGCAGTTCGGTCGGCACGGGCAGGGAGGAGACCATCCAGCCGTCGACCTGTGCGGCGCAGGCCGCCTCGTGCCGGTCGAGCCATTCGGCCAGCCTGCGCAGCCGGTCCACCTCGGGATGGTCCTTCAGGGCCTTGGGCAGTGTCTTCAACTGCCGTCCCGCCGTCCGCCCGGTGACGGACCTCGCCGCCACCCTTCCCTCCACCAGGGCGATCTCGTACCCCTCGCCCGCCGCCAGCCATGCCATCAGCCGTGCCCCTCCGCCTGTCCTGTCCGGTTCCGCGCAGCCTGGACAGGGGGGAGCCGACCCCCCTGAGCTGCGGTATGCGGGGAGACTAGCGAGAGCCACTGACAACGCCCGCCGGAGGGGCCTCGGTAGGTTGATTGTCCGGTTCTGGGTAGTGTCTGCGGGACAGCGTGCGGAGCGGTAGCGGCTCGGGGTGGGGTTATGGGACGTCATATACGTGTGTCGGGCGCGGTGCTGGCGGGGCTGCTGCTGGCCGCCGCCACCGGGTGCTCCGGTCCGGGCTCGCCGGGCGGCGGGGACCGGAAGGCGTCCGCGTCCGCGGGCCCGTCGTCCACCGCTGCGCCGAAGGCCCCGAACTCACCGGGCGACGACGCCCGACCGGCCGGTGGGGACGTACTGCCCGGTATGGTCAGCGCCGCCGTGGCACGCACCCAGTTGGCCGCGCTCAAGGTGGCGCCGGCCGGAACGATGTCGGGTTACAGCCGGGACAAGTTCACGCACTGGGCGCAGCAGGGGAACAAGTGCGACACCCGTGAGGTGGTCCTCAAGCGCGACGGCACCGACGTCACCCAGGACGCCGAGTGCAAGGCCGTCTCGGGCAACTGGAAGAGCCTGTACGACGGGGTGGCCGTCACCGAGGCGGGGAAGATGGACATCGACCACATGGTGCCGCTCGCCGAGGGCTGGCGCTCGGGCGCGGCCGGCTGGGACTCCGCGCGGCGCAAGGCCTTCGCCAACGATCTGACGCATCCCCAGCTGCTGGCCGTGACCGCGGCCTCGAACCGTTCCAAGGGTGACCAGAGCCCCGACCTGTGGCAGCCGCCGGACCGGGCGAGCTGGTGCCAGTACGGGCGGGCCTGGACCACCGTGAAGTCCGCGTACGGACTGACCGTCACCGAACCGGAGAAGAAGATGCTCACCACGATGCTGGACACCTGCGCCTCATGACGCCGCCGCGGAGGTGGCAGGACGGGGTGCTCGCCGGGCCGGGCGGTGCGATGACCGACGAGGTCGGCGTGATCACCGGCCCGCTGACGCTGCGCACCACGGAGGTGGCCGGGGGCCTGGTCCGGTTCGACGTCCAGTACGAGGACGCCGACGAGTGGTACGTGCTCACCGGCAGTCCCCGGGCCCATCACGGCGCACCGGCCGCCCTGCACGCCGCCGCCCTCGCGGCGATCCGGGAGGGCGGCGGGGCCGAGGCGCCGGACGGCGCACCCGGCTGAGGCGCGGGCTCAGAGCACGGCGATGCCCAGGGGCCGGGCGCCCGCCGCGAGTCGGCGGGTGGTTCCGCCGCCGAGGTCGACGACGGTGATGCCGTTCCAGTAGCCGTCCCGGGTGTAGCCGCCCGTGACGTAGGCGGTCCGGCCGTCGCGGGAGACGGCCACCTCCTCGTGCGGGCCCTGGAGCGGGTACACGCGCTCGGCGCCCTGCGGGGAACGGACCGTCAGCGAGGGACCCCTGCCGTGCCCCGGCCGCACCGCGCCCGTGCCGACCACCAGGAGCCGGCCGTCGGCGGTGAGGGTGGCTCCGTGCTGGTGGGTGTCGGCGGTCATCGGTTCGATCCGGGTCCGGCCGGTCCGCGGGTCGACCACGGCGAGCCGCTCGCCCTCGAAGGGGAGCAGCAGGTGACCGTCAGAGGGCCGTACGACGGTGTGGTGCGGCTTCAGCCAGGAGGCGAGCCCGCCCTCGGTGCCGTAGGGGGCGACCTCGATCCGGCGGGGCTTCAGGGAGCCGGCCGCCACGACGGTGACGTCGAAGGAGTCGTGGCCGGTGACGTAGACCTCGGCGCCGTCCTTCGACACGTCCACGTCGAAGGGGCGGCGGCCCACCGGCACCACGGCGGTGACCTCGCGCCGGGCCGTGTCGATGACTTCGAGGACCCCGGTGGTCCCGGGCACGTTGACCCCGACGTAGGCGTGCGCGCCGTCGGGCGACAGCGCGATGCCCATCCCGCCGCCCCGGTACTCGCCGCCGGTGACCGGGCCGGTCCCGGTGCGGTACGGGATCAGGGCCGCACGGACGCGGGTTCGCGTGTCGACGACGGCCACGCCGTCGGCGGTGGCGACCCACGCCCGGCCGTCCGCTCCCACGGCCAGACCGTAGGGGGCCCTGCCCACGGTGACGGAGGCGACCGCGCCACGCGCCGGATCCACGAAGGTCACGGTGTCGGCCCCGAAGTCGGCGGTCAGCAGCAGCCCCTGCGGGGTGGGGGCGGTGGTGGGGAGCGGGGAGGCGGCGGAGGGCGCCGGGGTGGGCGGGGCGGGCGGCGCGTTCCCGGCGCACGCGCCGAGCAGCAGTGCCACGGCCGCCGCCCCGAGGGCCCGGCGGGTACGGGCACGGGCACGGGCACGGGCACGTGCACGGGCACGGGCGCCCCGCGTACCGCGGTTCATCGGCGGGGCCCGGCTTCCGCCGCAGCGGCCGCCGCCTCCAGTGTCCGCGCCATGCCGTCGAAGCCCCGGCGGACGGCGTGCTCGTACGGGGTCACCCCCTCGTGGTCGGCCAGCAGCGGATCGGCCCCCGCCGCGAGCAGGATCGCGACGACCTCCTCGTGGCGCGGGCCGCCGTCGCCGAGGATCACCGCCTCCAGCAGGGCGGTCCAGCCGAGCCGGTTGACGTGGTCGACGTCGATGTCCGTCTCCTCGACCACGGCGCGCACGTACGCGGTGTGCCCGCGCTCGGCGGCCGGGATGAGGGAGGTCCCCCCGAAGCGGTTGCGCTGCTTCAGGTCGGGTGCGGCCGGCAGCAGCAGGCGCATCATCCGCACGCTGCCGGTGACGCCGGCGACCAGCCAGGGGCTGTCCTCCCGGGAGTCCGGGGCGTTCGGGTCGGCTCCCGCGGCGACCAGCAGTCCGGCCACGGCCACGTGGTCGCCGAGCGCGGCGAGCAGGAGCGGCGTGCGCAGTTCCCCGTCGCGGGCCTCCACGGCGGCGCCCGCGGTGAGCGCCGCGCCCACCGCGGCCGCGTCGCCGTGGCGGGCCCCGTCGAGGAGGAGTCGGTCGTGCGCGTTCATGGTGTCCCTCTCGGCTCCGGGCGGGGAGGGCCGGGCACGGCCTCCCGCTCCCCCGGTCCATGCTCGCCGCGCCGCGCGCGCCCGCCGTCCGACCGGTGGACGGAGCCCGAGAGCGGTCCGGCCGACCCGTGGGTCGTCCGATCGGCCGATGCGGCCGCGCCCGGTTCGGCGAGGGCCGCCACCATCCGCAGTGAGAGGGTGTCACGCACACTATTGCCCCTCACTCCATACGGTTATAGCCTCTCACCATCGATTGAACCTCTGCTGCTCGGCCATGTCCGCCCACGGAACGCCAAAGGGGAACTCCATGTCCGGCCTCCACCGCACCGGCATCCGCACCACCCTGGCCACCCTGCCGCTCGTCGTCGGCCTCCTGGCCGCCACCGCCACCCCCGCCGGGGCGGGCGTCCCGCACCCCCGCACCTCCC
This sequence comes from Streptomyces venezuelae, assembly GCF_008642275.1. Lineage (NCBI taxonomy): Bacteria > Bacillati > Actinomycetota > Actinomycetes > Kitasatosporales > Streptomycetaceae > Streptomyces > Streptomyces venezuelae. The sequence continues at coordinate 7,512,865 of NZ_CP029189.1, read as the reverse complement.
TCACCTGCCGCGGGGCCGGCGTCGACCCGGACGCCCGCGTCCGGCACCGGGCCGAGACCGTCATCGACGCACCGCTGCGGACGGTCTGGAACCTGCAGACGGACGTCGAGAGCTGGCCGTCGTGGCAAACCCCCGTGACGGCGGCGCAACGCCTCGACCACGGCCCGCTCCGCCGGGGTTCGGCCTTCCGGTGGACCACCCCCGTACCCCCGAACCCGACTCCGGCCACCAGCCTGGAGATCACCTCGACCGTCGAACAGCTCGGGCACCACACGTGTGTGCGCTGGACGGGTCCCGCAACGGGCGAGGGCCTGCACATCGACGGCATCCACGTGTGGAACTTCACCAGGACCCCCGGCGGCGGCGTCCGCGTGAGCACCGAGGAGACCCACACCGGCCCTCAGGTCGACGCCGACGTGCCCACCGCCACCGCCATCCTCCGCCAGGGACTCGAAGGATGGCTGAGCGACCTGAAGGCCACCGCCGAGGCCCGCACCCACGACCGGCCGCACTGATCAGCGGGCGCCGGATCCGGCGCCGTCGCCCGTGCGCTCCAGGAGGAACGGGTCACCGGGGCGGCTCACACCGCCGGGGAAGCGTCACGGTTCCGGGCCGGTGCTCGAAGGTGTCCATGACCAGCCACTCGTCCAGCTCGGGGTCGTAGAGGTTCTGCACCCCGAACTGCAGCACCTGCCAGAAGGTGCCCCGGTTGTTCTCGTCGACGTAGATGTCACCCAGCGCGAGCGGCAGGCGCGGATGGTTCCCGGGAGGCAGATCCGGGAAGACCACGCCCACCCTCCAGTGGTTCACATGCCGATCCGGGGTGCGCCGCAGGGTCTCCCGGCCGACGAACCGGGCGTCCTCGAACCCCTTGTTCAGCGCCTCCAGGTTGAAGCCGGGGATGCGCGAACAGGGGTGCTCGTCCAGACCGGGCCACTTGTACGTCAGCGTGTAGAGGGTGTCGTGGTAGATCAGGTTGGTGAACCAGATCGGGTACTGCGGACCCCCCGCGGTCATCTGGCTGTCACCGCCCCGCCCCTCCCAGGTGAACGGAACGGTGATGTCCAGGTCCCGGACGATCCACTTGCCCTTCCCGCGGAAGTCGCGGGGGAGGCGGGGCGGAAGGGGGGCCGGGGTCGGCGAGGCTTCCTGCGCTGCGGTCACGACCCCGAACGGCGGCACGGTCCCGGTCCGAGGCTGGGCGCCGACCGGGGTCCCGGCCGCCAGGACGAGGGCCACCACCGTGGCCAGGGCGGCCGATTCGGCCTTCCGACGTGCACCTTTCCAACCCATGGTCTCCCTCGGATGTCGCGTCGGGCGCCGTCGGGGCGCGGAACGATCACGGCGATGCTGGGACACCGTCCCCGGAATTGCAGATTCCGAAACCGTCGGCTCCTGAGCCCACCGCCGTGGTGTCACCCCACCGGTGTGGAACCACCTCGCCGACCCGTCCGTCGCGGCGCGGTGGTGGGACGGAACCGGTCGGCTCAGGCCTCGTACTCGGTGAGGTCGATGCCGTGGACCCGCACGGCCGTCCCGTACCGGGGGTCGGTGGTGTCGCGCTCCTGCACCATGCCCAGTTTGCGGATCACGTTCTCGGAATCGCCGTTGCCCAGCCGGTTGACCGCGACGACCCGGTCCAGGCCGCGGTCCTGGAGCGCGAACTCCAGGGTGGCGTGGGCGGCCTCGGAGGCGTAGCCCTGACCCCAGTACTGACGGCCGAGCCGCCAGCTGATCTGTACGTCCGCCCGGGCGTCCGGCAGGTTCTCCAGGACCGAGAGCCCGACGGCACCGATGAGCTCGCCGGAGCCGAGGAGCTCGACGGCGAAGAGCCCGAAGCCCTCCTCGTCCCACTCCTCCTCCCAGCGCTCGATCTCCCCGGCCGTCTCGTCCAGGTCGAGCGTCTCGCCCTCGCCGATCCAGCGCATCACCTCCGGGTCGGCGTTGATCTCCGACAGGGGGACGAGGTCGTCGTCGGTCCAGCGGCGGAGGAGGAGTCGGGGGGTCAGGATCTCGGTCATGCCCTCATCCTGCCGAATCTCCGCCGACCAGCGGTAATCGGCCGTCGCGGCGGTGTTCGGGCGGTCCGCCGCCGGGTGGCGGACCGCCCGCCGGGCCCCGCGCCGGGCGGGTCAGGGTGTGTGGAAGCGGACCTCCGGCGCGTCGGAGGACGGGCCGTCGAGCCCGGGCTGGGGACGGCCCTTCAGGTGCAGGTCGAAGAACGCGGCGACGTAGCGCCGGGTCAGTTCGACGGAACGGGTGCCGGGCAGTGGAGCCTCCTCGTCGGGCAGACCCAGCTGCTGGGCGATCGCCGGGAAGTCGGTGAAGGTGAAGTGTCCGGAGTCGGTGAAGGTGATCCAGCGCTTCCATCCGTCGAGCAGCGGCCAGTCGCGGCCCCAGCTCGCGTTGCCCCCGGGGCGCTGCTGCTGTGCGCCGAGCAGCATGAAGGGGCGCCCGTCGAGTCCGGCCGCGGGGACCGGGGTGGAGAATCCGCCGTCCATGTTGACTCCGGCACGGATCCTGCGGTCGCCGGCCATGGCGGCCGCGGTCGAGGAGCCGCCGATGGAGTGGCCGGCCATCGCGATGCGGTCCGTGTCGACGAGTCCGGCGTGGCGCCACACGGGGTTGCGTCCGGTGAGGCGGTCCAGGAGGAAGGAGACGTCACGGGCCCGGGTCTCGCCGACGGTCCGGTAGCCCGCCTCGTCCTGGACCTTGTCGCAGGCCAGGCACGTGAGGACGCGGCCGCCGGGGAACGCGGTCCCCGCGCTCTCGTACGCGTGGTCCACGGAGGCGACGACGTAGCCGCGGGAGACCAGGTCCTCGGCGAGCGCGGTGAGGGTGGACCGGTGGACGGTGAAGCCCGGGGAGAGGACGATCAGCGGGTACCGTCCGGCGGCCGGGCGGGCGCCCGTCCGGCCGTGGGTCCGGGTGCCGGTCAGGGTCTCGACCGGGATCACCTGGTCGAGCCCGCGGTCGGCCAGCAGCAGGCGGGCCTCCTCGGAGGTGAGGTAGCGGTCGGTCCGGCCGGTGTCGTGCCGCGCCGGGTAGCGCATGGTGACCATCAGTTCGCGCGGCCCGGATCCGGACCAGGGGTCGGTGCGGCTGCGGTCCACCAGGTGCAGGTCCTCGCGGCCGACCGCGAAACGGCCGGTGGGGCGCGGGAGTTCCACCGTGGACCGGCGGCTGTCGGTCCCCACCGGCCCGGAGGTGACGGAGGTGTCCGCGGCGACCGACGTCGCGGCGGTGGCGAGCGGGAGGGGCAGGAGGATCGCGGTCATGGCCAGGGCGGCGGCGGTTCTGCGGTTCTTCATGAACTGCACGCTAGGTGAGGGACTCTGGCGGATCATCAGCCTGCGCGGTGGATCAGTCCTCGGTCCCTGGTGGGAGGCGGTGGTCCGGGGTCACTCCTGAGTCGTAGCCATGCCGATGGCGTCGAGCTTGCTCCGCAGGTACGTGTGGGAGTCGACGGGGTCGTGCACCACCCGGCCGACGGGGGCGGGCAGGGACTCCACCCTGGTGTGCGCATCGCATTCGTAGAAGTAGACGAGGGAGATCAGCTCCTCGGCGGGGGCGTCGGCGGGCGGTGGCAGGACGCGGTGGCGGCCCGCCCGCCAGCGGTCGCCCGTCCAGCGGGCCATCAGGTCCCCGATGTTGACGGTGAGCGCCGCGGGGTCGAAGGGCGCGTCCTGCCAGCCGTCGGCGTCGGTGTGGATCTGGAGCCCGCCCGCTCCCAGCTGCCGGTCGAGGATCGTGACCGTACCGAAGTCGGTGTGCGCACCGATGCGGAACTGGCCCGGCAGCGGCGGCCCCACGACCTCCGTGCCCGGGTACCAGTTGAGGTTGAACCCCCAGGTGGGATGTGAGGTGTGGCGGGTGAAGTGGTCCTCGCCCAGGCCCAGCGCCACGGCCAGGAGTTCCAGCAGCTCGTCGGAGAGCGCCCGCATCAGGCGCAGGTACTCCGTCACCAGCGGCCGCAGCTGCGGCACTTCGGCCGGCCAGGCGTTGGGCGTGAACCATTCGGCGTCCACCGACGGTACGCCGGTGGGGTCCTCGGCCGCGAAGGACCACGATTCCTTGAGGTCGGGCGGCGAGGCCGCGCCCTCGGCGTAGCTGTTGGCCTCCGCCCCGGGGCCGAGCCAGCCCCGGCCGCCGACCGTGACGGCGTACGGCGCCTTCGCGCTCGCGGGCAGCCGGAAGAACTCCCCCGCCGCCTCCCGGATCCGCGCGGGCAGCGCGGGGTCCACGCCGTGCCCGGTCACCAGCAGGAAGCCGGCCGCACACAGGGCCTGGTCGACGCGGGCGGCCGTACGGTCGCGCGCCCCGGGCCGGCCGGACCGCCACGGCTCGAGATCGATCACGGGAATCTGGGATCCGGCCATGGGAGACCTGCCTTCCGGAGAGCTGGGGCGTCCGGGACCGAGGCTATCGCCGCGCGCCGCCGGAGACGATCGCCACGGAGTGTGACTATCGGCCACCTTCTGTGTGCATTCACTCTCGTCGTTCGCGAGGATCGTCCGTGGAAGGACCAGAATGGGACGGAGGGCGAGCGGCTCGTCAGGGACGGAGCGAGTGGTGGAGATTTCGACGAGGGAAGTCTTCGGGGCACCGTGCTGGGTGAGCCTGATGACGCGCGACCTCGGCACGGCCCAGCACTTCTACGGCGCGGTGGTGGGCTGGCGGTTCCGGCCGACCCGCCTCGGCGAGGCGTTCTCGGTGGCCTTCCAGGGCCGGGTCCCGGTGGCGGGCGTCGGCGCCCTGGCCGCGGACCTGGGAGTCGCGGCGGCCTGGACCCCGTACTTCGCCGTCGACGACGCCGATGTGGCCGTGGACCGGATCCGGGAGCGGACGGGCACGATCGCGGTCGGCCCGGTCTCCTTCGAGTCCGGTGGCCGCGCCGCGCTCGTCGCCGACCCGGACGGCGCCGTCTTCGGCATCTGGGAGGGCAACGTGGAGGCGGACTGGCGCGTGGGCCGGGGACCGTCACCCGCCTGGCTGGAACTGCGCACGAGGAACGCGCTGGACGCGGCGATGTTCTACGGTGCGGTGCTGGAGTGGGCCACCGGCCGGGCCGGCTGCTGCGAGGTCTCGTACGAGGAGGACCAGGTCGTGCTGCGGCAGGACGGCGAACCCGTGGCCCGGCTGAACAGCGGCCCGGTGGAGATCGCCTCCTACTCCCCGCACACCCGGCCGCGCTGGCACGTCCACTTCCGGGTACCGAAGCTCCGGCCGGCGGTGGAGGCCGCCGTATCGCTGGGCGGGCGGCCCGTCTCGGACGTCACCTCGAACGCCACGGAGCGGTGGGTGGCGCTCCGCGACCCGGACGGGGCGCTGTTCACCCTCACCACCGCCCTCGGGTCGGACACGGACTGACCACCCCCGTCCGCCGTGGGCCCGGGGGCGACTCGGCGACTCGGCGACTCACACTCGGTGACGCTTCGAGATGCGCGCGCACGGCAGTGCTGGTTCGCTGAATCCGCCCGCTCTCCCCCACAGATCCAAGGAGCGATCATGAGCGTTTCAGGTGAGTCCCGCGGCCGGTCCCAGCAGATGCGCACGAAGGCCAAGGAGCTGAACGACGCGGCCGAGCGGTCCACCGACCCGGAGGAGCGCCGCCGGCTGAAGGAGAAGGCCCGCCGCCTCCAGGAGCAGAGCGAGCAAGAGAGCCGTATGGACGACCGGGGCATGGACCCCATGTAGCGCAGACGTCCCCCCACGCTTCGCCGGCCGGTGTCCGCCGCGATCCCGTCGCCGCGGCCACCGGCCGGTGCGCGTGCACCGGTACCGGTCGTGTCCGCCGCCGGGGCCGCGGCCCGGTTCAGAGCATGATCAGCAGACGGGTCCTGGGCTTGAGCTTCCGGTTCACCGAACGGCTCTGCACGTACACCTCCAGCTCCGGGTTGCGCCCCGCCTTCACGGAGACGGTCCCCTGGATTCCCGTGCCGAACAGGAGACTGCGTGCCGCGTCGCCCGTGTAGGCGCGGTCCGTGTCCTTCTCGACCACGATGACCTCCTTGTCGGGCTGCACCTGGACACGGGCGCCCAGCTGGTAGTAGCAGGAACCGCGCTCGTAGGTCACGCCCGGATGCGAGTCGACGAAGGACCGGATGTCCATCTCCTCGTCGACCTTCAGGAGCCGGTACTTGTCCGCCGGGACCGGTTCGAGGGCCGCCCGCACCTCGTCGACCGAGATGTCCTGGCCGACCGCGAACAGGTTCTTCGTGCCCCGCACGCCCTTCTCCCGGCCTCGGAGGAAGCTGGTGGCGGCGGCACGGACGGTGCCGATCGCCTCCTCGACGCCCTCCTGGGAATCGGCGTCCCATATGGCGATGTTCCCGGCCGGGAAACCGTAGTTCTGGGCGGTCCGCTTCGCCAGCGAGTTCGGAACGAGGATCGCGGACGTCCAGTGCCCCGCAAGCGCACCCATCTTCGCCGCGATCCTGTCGAGCCAGGGGCCCAGGATGGTCATGTCGCCGTCGTGCCGCCGGTCGCCGCCGGAGGCGTTCTCCTCGCCGTCCGTCACGACGATCTGGAGGAAGCTGTGCTCGCCGTACTCCTCCCAGATGTGGCCCAGGTCGTCCAGTGACTTGAGCGATGCCTCGATGAGGGCGGTCGCGCCGTTGTTCACCTTGTACAGCCCCCGCATGGACGGCAGATGCTTCACGTCCATGTCCCAGACGAGGTTCTCCACCTTGTGGTCGAAGGAGTAGAGGCTTATCCGGGTCTCATGACCGAGGCTGTCCGACTCGGCCTTGAGACCCGCCACGAACTCGTCCACGACACGCACCAGTTGCCCCTGGTGCTGACGCATGGAACCCGAACAGTCCACTACCAGCGCGACGTGGTTCACCTTGTGCTGGATCCTGTTGGCGGACATGCTTGTGCTCCTTCTCAGCGGCTCCCCGAGTGATGTGTCCACCCTAGGAGGAGCCACTGACAACGCGGCCGTGCCCGCTGACGCGGCCTCAGTCGCGGTCGTGGTCGCGGTCGCGCTCGCGGGAGACGGATCAGAGCCGGACGTTCCAGTCGACCGAGGAGCGCAGGGTGCGCTTCACCTTCGGGTCGCGCACCGACGGGGTGCGGTCCTCGGCGGTGACCGTCAGGCGGTGCGTGCGGAAGTCGAAGAGCCACAGTTCCGCCACGGACACCTCGGTGCGGCCCTCGAAGCGCCTCAGTTCCCGGCCGTCGAGGTACCAGCGGACCACGGGCTGGCGGCCGTCCGTGCCGCCCAGCTTCGGTACGGACACCTTCGCCGTGTGGCGCAGCCGCAGGGTGCGGTCGGTCGGGGTGAGCGGGGTGGCGATCCGCGCGTGCTGGTAGAACCCGGCGATCATCGACTCGACGCCGGGCAAGTTGAAGGGCTTGCCCAGGACCCGCATGAGGGAGTTGTCGGTGGGCCGGTACAGCCCGGTCACGAAGTAGTTGCCGCCCTCGTACGCGCCGACCGTGCCGCCGTCGGGTGACTCCTCGCCGAGCCAGCGGTACCACTTGGCCCGCTGCGCGGCCATCCGGTCGGCCGGCAGGGCCGAGCTGTTGGACTCGCCCGGCTCGGGGCCGGTGTACTTCTCGTACTCCGGGACACCCGGGTAGAAGTACTCGTCGGCGAGCTTGCCGAGGGAGTGACCGGTCTCGTGGATGGCGACCTGACCGGACTTCGGATGGCCGGCCGAGGCCGTGGATATCCCCTCGTACCCCAGCGTGGCGCTGGGCTCGTTGTAGCCCGCTCCGCCGTACTTGGCGCTGTTGGCCAGGACGATGACGAGGTCGGCGGCCGGGGCCTTCGCGACGTACGCGTCCACCTTGGGCTGGTCGACGCAGAGCAGCCGCTCGATGCCCTCGCACCAGAAGTACGAGCCGAGGGCGGTGTCGCGGACGGTGGCCGGGTCGGGGTCGCCGGAGACGCCGGAGTCGTGCGAGACGGCGTCGACCGTCCATACGTTGAAGAGGTTCCGGTACGTCGTGTAGGGCTCGACGGCGGCCACCTCGGCCCATTTCTGCTCGGCGTCGGTGTGGAACCGGGCCAGTTCGGAGGCGGTGTACCCGTCACCGATGACGACGACGTCGAGGCGGTCGGCGGTGGAGCCGTTGTCGATCATCTTGGTGACCTGGCCGTCGGCCGACCGCTCGGCCGGGGACAGCCGGCCCGAGGCCTTGGCTGGGCTGCCCGCGGCCGGTACGCGGGCGTGGCCCGATCCGGCGTCACCGCCGTGCTCCGGCCCGGGTATCTCGACCTCGACGCGCGGCCCGGCCGCCGCGGCGCCGACCGCGCCGGCAGGTCCGGCGGCCACCAGCGCGGCGGTCGCACAGATCGTCGCGACGGCCGCGCGCCACGCCGAGCGCCCGCCGGGACGCCGGCCCGAACCTCTGACTGGATCCATGAAGTACTCCCCCGGGAACGGAAGTTAAGTGGTGTGTTAAGCGCGTTGAATCGGTTGCTTAAACTAGGTGGCGTACGGGTGGTGCGCAATGCCTGCTCCCCCTGAATACTGGGGAGTTCGAGCGACCAGGGGGACTTCATGGACGAACCGGCCCGGATCGGCCGCAGGGTTCAGCGCCTGCGCGGGGAACGCGGCCTGACGCAGCGGCAGTTGGCGGAGCCCTCGTACACCTCGGCCTATATCTCCACGCTGGAGTCGGGCAAGGTCCGGCCCTCCGAGACGGCGCTGCGCTTCCTGGCCGCCCGCCTGGGCACCTCGTACGAGGAGCTCGCCACCGGGCGCCCGGCGCACCTGGCCACCGAGCTGCGCCTCGCCCTCACCGACGCCCAGCAGACGCTCGCCACGGGCGCGGCCGACGAGGCCGCCGGGCGCTACCGGCGGCTGTTCGCCGAGGCCGAGGAGCTCGGGCTGGTCCCCGAGCAGGCGGAAGCCCGGCTCGGGCTCGGGGAGTGTGCGCTGGAGTCCGGTGAGCTGCCGGCCGCGATCGCCCACTTCGAAGCGGCCGAACGCCTGCTCGCGGACGAGCCCCTCCCCCGCCGGGCCCGGCCGATCCGCGGCCGGGCCGTCGCGCACCTCCTCGCGGGTGAGCTCCGCTACGCGTGCTACCTGCTCGAGTCCGCCATCGACGAGCTGGGCGCGAGCGGGCTGGCGGATCCCGAGGCACTGGTGCTGCTCAACGCCGCGATCATCGGGCCGTACCTGGACATGGGGGCCCATGCCCGCGCCGCCCGCGCCGCCGAGCTCGCGCTCTCGCTGGCTCCGCAGGTCGGCGATCCGGCGCTGGTGGCGGGCATGCACCGGCAGGTGGCCCGGACCTTCCTGGCCGGGGGGCGGGTGGCGGACGCCGACGCCTCACTGGCGAAGGCCCAGGAGATCTACGGGCAGCTGCGGCTGCGGACCGATCTGGCGCACTGCCACTGGATGCGCGGCTACGTACAGGCACAGAACGGCGAACTCGCCTCGGCAGAACGCGAGTTGCGCATCGCGCGGGACATGCTGTCGGCTCGCCGCGCCGGGCTCTACACGGCACAGGTGGAGGTGGAGCTGGCGGACGTACTGCGCCAGCTCGGCCGGTACGAGGAGGCCGCCGGGCTCCTCTCGGCCCTGCTGGAGCTCGGGGACAGCCACGGCGCGGTCCACGCGGGCGGCGCGCACCGGCTCCTCGGCCTGATGGCCGAGGAGCGCGGTGAGTGGGAGACCGCCGAGGAGCACTACGTCCAGGCGCTGGCGCTGCTGGAGCGCAGCGGGGCGACCGGTGATCTCGCGGACCTGTGCCGGCTGCTGGGCGATCTGCTGCGGCGCACGGGCCGGGTCGAGGCGGCCATGGACGCGTACCGCACGGGCCTGGGGCACCGGGCGGCGCCCGGCACCACCACGCTCGGCCCGGCGCCCGCCGCACCCGGGCCGCGGCCCGCCCCGGTCAGTGGTTCTCGGTGGGCTGCAGGTCCCGCGGAATGAGCGTCCAGGTCGTGGCCGCCGCGGTGACCGCGAGGACGGCGGCCAGCAGGAACGCCGGGGTGATCGCCAGGGTGTAGGCGTGCGAGGCGGTGTCGAGCAGGGCCTGCCCGAGGGCGCCGCCGAGGCGTTCGGCGGTGTGCGCGGCCTCGCCGACGGAGCCCCGCACGGCGGCGGCGCTCGGGCCGTCCAGGTCGAGGGCGGGCAGGTTGCCCCGGTAGAGCGCGGCCGCGGTGGAGCCGAGGACGGCGACACCCATGGCCGAGCCGAGTTCGTAGCAGGTCTCCTCGATGGCGGCGGCGCTGGACACCTCGGCGGCGGGCGCGGCGGAGACCAGGGTCACCGAAGCCACGGTGGTGGCGAGGCCGGCCCCCAGGCCCATCACCGTCAGGGCGGCGGCGAAGGCCGGGTAGCCGAGTTCGGTGAACTGCTGGAAGGTCCAGGGCAGGGCCATTCCGACGGCCAGGACCACCAGTCCGGCGCCGAGCACGTGGCGGATGGCGAACAGGTGCATGAGGGACGGGGCCACCATCGATGCGGCGATCAGGGCGAGCGGGGCCGGCAGCAGGCGCACTCCGGCCTCCAGCGGGGTGTAGCCCTCGCCGTACTGGAACCACTGGGTGACGAGGAACAGGATCGCGCCCATGCCCACCATGGGCAGGAAGATCGCGGTGGCGGCGACGCTGAAGGCGGGCTTGGCGAACAGCCGTACCTGCAGCAGCGGGTTGTCCAGGCGCAGCTGGCGGCGGACGAAGACGGTCAGCAGGGCGGCGGCGATCAGGAGCAGGGTCCAGGGCAGGGGGTCGCCGACGCCGCTCTTGCCGAGCTGCTTGATTCCGCCCGCGAGGGCGAGCATGCCGACGACGGACTGGCCGACGCCCCACCAGTCCCATGTGCCGCTGCTGCGCGGGGAGCGCGATTCGGGCAGGTAGCGCAGGCCGGCCGCGACGATGACGGCGGCGACGGGCAGGTTGAGGAGGAAGGCGGAGTGCCAGCCGTAGTCCTGGACCAGGAGTCCGCCGACGACCGGCCCGAAGGCCATGCCACCGCCGAAGACGGCCGCCCAGACGGCGAGCGCGAAGGCGCGCTCCTTGGCGTCGGTGAAGACGGTGCGCAGGATCGACACGGTGGAGGGCATGATGGCCGCGCCGCCGATGCCGAGCAGGGCGCGGGCCGCTATGACGTGCCAGGCCTCCGTGGAGAACACGGCGATGAGCGAGGCGAGCGAGAAGATGCCGAAGCCCGCCATGAGCAGCCGCTTGCGCCCCCAGCGGTCACCGAGCGCGCCCGCGGTGACCAGCAGTCCGGACAGGGCCAGCGCGTAGACGTCGATGATCCACAGCTGCTGTACGGCGCCCGGCTGGAGGTCGCCGACGAGCGAGGGGAAGGCCACGTTGAGGATCGTGGTGTCCATGGAGATGAGCAGGAGGCTGCCGGAGAGGATCGCCAGGACGATCCACCTGTGCGGGGCCTGCGCGGGGGTGTGCATGAGGTTCCGTTCGGAGGTGCGCACGGTGCGCACGGGAGGGGGGAGCTTCAGGGCGCGGTAGCGCCGGAGGGGGGCTGCGTGAGCGGCCGCGTCCCGCTGAGGAAGGAGGTCAGCACCAGGTGGCCGATCTGGCGGGGGGCGAAGTGGCCGTCGCGCACTCCTTCGGCGGCCGCGTCGAGCAGACCCCAGAGCGAGTACCAGATCCAGTACGGCGGCAGGTCCGCGCGCAGCCGGCCCAGTCGCTGGCCGAGGGCGATGAAGGCCACCGCCTGCTGGTCCTGCCGGTCCACTCCGGCCCGGAACTCCGGGTCCGCGAGGACGGTGGCGTCGCGCGAGGTGAAGCCGTAGAGGTGCGCGGCGGGCATCAGGGCGACGACCAGGTCCTCGATGGCGGCGTCGAAGGCGGCCGCGTCGGCGCCGGGGGTCAGGTCGAGCGGCGCCAGGCACCCGTCGACGACCTCGATCGCCCGGACGGCGACGGCCTTGAGCAGGGCCTCGCGGGTCGCGTAGCGGCGGCTCAGCGTGGCGCGGCTGGTGCCGATGCCGGCGGCGATCTGCACCATCGAGGCGCTGTGATCGCCGGCGAGGACGCGGGCCGCCCCGTCCAGCAGTTCATGTTCGTGCACCATGTGTGAGCCTCCTCAGCCTCGAACGATACAAGATTGTCTCATCCGAGGCAAAGAATGTTCACGCATGATTCTCTATTGAAAATGGGATTCATTTCCGTATACTGCCCGCATGGCACGCAACGCAACACGACCGATCGTCAGGCTCCGCTCCACCGCGGGCACCGGCCACACCTACGTCACCCGCAAGAACCGTCGCAACGACCCGGACCGCATGGTGCTGCGCAAGTTCGACCCGGTCGTCCGCCGGCACGTCGACCACCGCGAAGAGCGCTGACCCGCACCTCCCACCGCCTTCCCACCCCACCCGAAGGAGCGCACCGTGAAGCCCGGAATCCACCCCGCCTACGGCCCCGTCGTCTTCCGCGACAAGGCCGCCGGCTTCGCCTTCCTCACCCGGTCGACCGCCACCGGCAACGGCTCGGTCGAGTGGGAGGACGGCCGCACCTACCCCGTCGTCGACGTCGAGATCTCCTCGCGGAGCCACCCCTTCTACACCGGCACCGCCCGCGTCCTGGACACCGCCGGCCGCGTCGAGCGCTTCCAGCGCCGCTACGGGAGCAAGCCGTGACCCTGCCCGTCGTCATCGTCGGCGGGCTCCACGGCGACGCCCGCCGCAGCGCGGTGCGGGAGTTGCTGGCCGCCGTACCGGGCAGCGTGGCCGTGCACCACGACCTCGGCACGGCGGCCGGGGGGACCGTACGGCGCCTGGTGCGGGACGCCGCGGGCGAGCTGTCCCGGGGCGAGGCCCCGCTCGTGAACGACTGCGCGTGCTGCGCGCTGCGCGAGGACCTGCTCCCGGAGCTGCGGCGCCTCGCCGCGGACGGGCTGACCCGGCTCGCCGTCGTCGAACTGTGGGACTCCGTCGAACCGCGCGCCATGGCCGAGGTGGTGACCGCCCACGGCGGCGAAGCCCTGGACCTCACCGGTGTGATCACCGCCGTGGACCCCGCCCTCGTCCTGGCGTACCTCGCCAACGGGGACGACCTCGCGGACGCCGGGCTCGCCGCGGCCCCCACCGACCGGCGGACCGTCGGGGACACCTGGGCCCGGCAGCTGGAGTACGCGCCCGTCCTCGCGCTCGTCGGCGGCGCGGACGCGGCCGACGAGGACCGCGCCCTGCTGGCCCAGCTGCACCCGACCGCGCGCCGGGTGCCGGCGGGGTCCGGCGCGCTGGCGCGCGCCGCCTTCGCCGGATTCGACACCGAGGCGGCGGCCGCCGCCCAGCATCCGGCCTGCGCGCTGCTGCCGCAGGAGGCGGACGAGGCCGGGGTCGCCACGCTCGTCTGGCACCGCCACCGCCCGTTCCACCCGGAGCGGCTCTACGAGGCCCTGGAGGACCTCGCGGCCGCTGCCGCCCGCAGCCGGGGCCGCTTCTGGCTCGCCGACCGCCCCGACACCCTGCTGGCCTGGGACGCCGCGGGCGGCGCGCTCCGCGTGGAGAACAGCGGCCCGTGGCTGGCCTCGCTGCCGGACGCGGCATGGGAGCTGGTGCCTCCCGTGCGCAGGGCGGCGGCCGCGCTGGGCTGGCACCCCGAGCACGGCGACCGCCGCCAGCACCTGGCCTTCACCTCACCCGGCCTCGACCGTGAACGGCTGGCCGGGCTCCTCGACTCGTGCCTGCTGACCGACGCCGAGTTCGCCGCCGGTCCCGAGGCCTGGAAGCGCCTGCCGACCGCTTTCGGAGCCTTCCTCGACCCCGCCTCCTGACCGCTCCCGGGCCCGGCCCGGCCTAGTCTCCGGTGCTGCGTGCGCGTGCTCCCGAGCGGGTGCGGCCCGCGGTCTGGGCCCGCTGCGGGTGGCGGCGTACGTACTCGTGCTCCAGCTCGTTCATCCGCTTCGTATGGGTGACCAGGGCGTCGTCGGACCCGTGCAACAGGGTCTCGTGGCGCGTGCGGTGGATGGCCTCCAGCTCCTTGAGCAGCCGGCCCTCCTCCAGTTTCTGCGCCGCCGGACCGCCGTTGTGCTCCGTCATGGCACGTGCACCTCCTCCGCCGGGCCGCGGGATCGTACGTGGCCTACCTCCCCGGCCACTCCATCATCCCCCGCACCTCCGGACCGGGCCTCCGGGGCCCGTGGCCTGACGGGCCGCGTCGGGCCACGGACGGCAGGGGGAGGGCGTGGACGCGCCTCCCAACCAGTAGACAGTGTCTACGCGCCCTGGTAGACAGTGGCCATGGACCAGGAGAGACCGCTCCGGGAGCGGCTGATCGACGTGGGTGTGGAACTCGTGCTGAGCGAGGGCGCCGGCGCTGTCGGGCTGCGGGAGATCGCCCGCCGGGCGGGTGTCTCGCACGGGGCGCCGCGCCGGTACTTCCCCACCCACCAGTCCCTGCTGTCGGCGATCGCCCGGCGCGGGTTCGAGGATCTCGGCGTGCGCGTCGCGGCGGCGGTCGGCGCGCCGGACCTGACCCCGCGGGAGCGGGTGCGGACGGTCGGGTCCGCCTACGTCGGCTACGCGCTGGAGCACGCGGGGATGTTCGCGCTGATGTTCCGGCACGACCTGCTGGACAGTACGGGCCAGGGTCCCTCCGAGGGGCCGCGGCTGCGCGAGTCCACGCTCCCGATGTTCGAGCTCCTCGTGACGCTCGTCGGCCGGTGCGGGGCGGCCGAACCCTCCATCACCGCCGCCGCGTTGTGGGCCAATCTGCACGGGGTGGCGCAGTTGTGGCGCTGGGGCAGCCTGCCGCTCGTCCTCGGCGGCGCGGCCGCCGACGGCGTCGGACGCCTCATCGGCGCCGCCGTCGACGCGCACCTCGGGCCGGAGCCCGTATGAGGCAGCGGATCTCACTGCTCGTCAGCGTGGCGGGAGCCATGCTCGTCGCACTGGACGGCACCGTGCTGACCGTGGCCCAGCCGAGCCTGCGGCGCGACCTGGGAGCGAGCGTGGCGCAGGTCCAGTGGACCAGTACCGCCTATCTGCTGGCCGTGGCCGCCTTCCTGGTCGTGGCCGGGCGCCTCGGTGACCGGTACGGGCATTCCCGGCTGCTCCTGGTCGGCGTGCTCGGCTTCGCCGCGGCCTCCGCGGGCATCGTCCTCGCGCCCGGTGTGGGCTGGGTGATCGCGCTGCGCGCCGCGCAGGGTGTGTTCGGCGCCCTGCTGCAGCCCGCGACGCTGGCGCTGCTGCGGCTCGCGTACCCGCCCGACCGGCTCGCCACTCCGGTCGCCGTGCGGACCAGCGCGATCGGACTGGCCGCGGCGGCCGGTCCGTTGCTCGGCGGTGTGCTGGTCGCCCGGTGGGACTGGCGGGCGGTGTTCGTGGTCAATGTGCCGGTGGCCCTGGTGATCGCCGCGCTCACGCTCGCCGTACGGACCCCCGCCCTGCCCCGGGCGGAACGGGGGCGGCTCGAACTCACCGGCGCCGCCCTGCTCGCCACCGCCCTCGCCGTGTTCGTGCACGCGCTGGTCGGCGTGCCCGAGTACGGGTGGACCAGCGCGCCCACCCTCGTCGGTTTCGGGGCCGCCGCCGGGCTCGGGGCCCTGTTCGTACGCCGCGAGCGGCGGGCGGCGCAGCCCTTCGTACCGCGCGCCGTGGCCCGGTCCACGGCGGTGACGGCCTCGATCGGGCTGTTGCTGATCGTCTCCGCGGGCATGTTCGGGGCGCTGTTCACGGCCACGTTCCACCTCCAGGACGTCGAGGGGCTGGACCCGTTCGCCACCGGCGTACGGGTGCTGCCGCTGACGGCGCTGATGGTGGCGGGGGCCCCGGTGGCGGGCCTGGCTCTGCGCCGGTTCGGTGCGCGCCGGACCGCGCTCGCCGGGACGGCGCTGGTCGTCGCCGGGATCGCCGGGCTCGGCTCCGCGTCCGCGGTGGCCTTCGGGGTGCTCGGCGCCGGTTTCACCACCGTCATGGTCACGGCCACCGGGGCGGTGGTCGGCGAGGCGCCGGCCGGTTACGCCGGGGTCGTCGGCGGGCTCAAGCAGACGGCCATGAACGTCGGTCCGGCCCTCGGGATCGCCGTCGCCGCGGGCTCCGGGCCGCACGGCTCGCCGCTCGTGGCGCTGACCGTACTGACGGCCGCGGGGCTGGTGACGGCATCACTGCTGCCCGGCCGCGCGCGCCCGGCAGCTGCGGGCGACCTCGTCGGCGAAGGCCAGGGCGGGCGGGGCCAGGGCGGCCCAGCGGCGGACGGCCCAGCCGACCGCGAGCGGCGGCAGGGCGGGGATCGGCACGAGGCGCAGCGGGCCGTCGGAGCCGGGGACCTGCCAGCCGGGCAGCGCGGGCACGACGGCGTGTCCGAGGCCTAGTTCGGCCAGCAGCAGGGCGGTGTCCCAGTCGGCCACGCCGGTGCCGGAGGTGACCCGGATGCCGGATGCGGCGAAGGCGGCGTCGAGGTGGGCGCGGGAGGCGGAGTTCTCGGGCAGCCGGATGTGACGGACGCCGGCGAGGTCGGCGGGGTCGATACGGGTGCGGGCGGCGAGGGGGTCGTCGGCGCCGACGGCGAGCACCCAGGGCAGTTCCATGACGGGGTGCAGCTCGATGCCGCGGACCGGACCGCCGATGGTGATCCAGGCGAGGTCGAGGGCGTCGGCGGCGAGGGCGTCGAAGCAGCGGCGGCCGGAGTTCTCGGTCTGGAACTCCAGGTTCACCTCGGGGTGGCGGCGGCGGAAGGTGACGACGGCCTCGGACATGAAGTGCCGCACCGTCGTCCCGCCGGTGGTGACGCGGACGGTGCCGCCACCGCGGACGAGGTCCTCCACGCGGCGCAGGGCGCCGTCGAGTCCGGCGATGCCGTCGGCTGCCGCCGTCTGGAGGATGCGGCCGGCCTCGGTGGGGACGACGCCGCGGGCGTGGCGCTCCAGAAGGCTCGTGCCGGTCTGCTTCTCCAGGCGGCGGACGTGCTGGCTGACGGCCGACTGGGTGCGGCCGAGGTCGCGGGCCACGGCGCTGAGACTGCCGGCGCGGCAGACGGCCACGAACACACGGAGGTCGTCGAGGGTCATGAGACCCAAGGTATCGCTTGGATCCGGGGAGCAAACCGGAGGATTGACTTGGGTGTTGGACGGGATCAAGATCGATGCAGGCCCGGGCGGCAACCCGGCCCCGCCCGTGCCACGGGGTCCGGAACCCAGGCGCGGGCGGGTCCGGGTGTCGACCCGTCCGGCCCGCACTGCGGCGGGCGGGCCTGTGCCACGCGGCCTGCGGTACGGAGGGTTCCCCACCGCCCTGCTGCCGCTCGCCCGGCGGGCCGAACCGGCCGCCGTGATCGGCGAGGAGGTCTAGGAGGCCGGGGAGATCGTGTACGCGTACGCCGCCCGCGACCGGGCGGCCCCGTGTCCCGCGCTCGCCTGTGAGGAGGCGGCCCTGCGGGACCGGTTCACCGGGCGCGTCCCTGGTGGGGCGGGCTGCTGGGCGAGCCGGCCCGGCGGGAGTGCCGGGCCGTGCTCGGCGATCTCGGGGGCTGAGGCGGTCAGGGGGCGGGCCGGCCGGTGAGGGTGATCTCGGCGGCGCTGGTCCAGGGGCCGCGGCCGCCCGCCTCGGTCAGTGCTCTCAGGCGCAGGTAGCGTCCGCTCTTCGGGGTGAGGGCCACGGTCTTGGGGGCCGCGGTGTCGGTGAAGGTGCCACGCGCCACGGGTACCCCCCAGTCGGCGGTGGTGTCGGAGAGCCAGACCTCGTAGCCGCCGATCCTGCCGTTGACGCCGCCGTCCTGGCGGGGCAGGTAGCCGAGGCCGTCCACCACGTGGCGGGCACCGAGGTCGAGCTGGATCTCGTGCGGGAGCGGGGCGGGCTTCGCCGACGACCAGGCCGTGTGCCACAGGGTGGCCGGGTTTCCGTCGAAGGCGTGCGCGGCCGCGCCGTTCTCGGCGGCGGTCTCCTCGCTGTCGGCGTGGACCAGGGACCAGGCCGACCGGTCGATCGGCCCGGACGAGGGCAGGGCAGCGGCCGCGGGGACGGCGGTGCCGGTGGCCGAGACGCTGAACGCGCCCGCCGTGCGGGGCGTCTTGATCCAGAGGACTCCGGCGCGGTCCTCCGGGTCGAAGTACCAGCCGGAGGAGGCGGCGTCGTAGGCGGCCTTCGAGGCCAGGCCCGGCAGGGGGGTCCCGTCCCGGGTGACGGAGGCGGGTGCGCCGGCCACGTGCAGGGTGAACTCGTAGCCGCGGGAGGCCGGTTTGCCGGTGTACTCGCCGGTGGGGGCGCCCACGGAGACGGTGACCGTACCGGAGCCGGCCGTCGGGGCGGTGACGTCGACGCGCTGACGGGCGTAGGCGCCCAACTCGTGGGCGCGGGTGCGGCCGTCGTCCTCGTAGAGGCTGAAGGAGGAGGCACCGCGCGGGTGGATGTCGTAGGTGAGGGTGGAGACCGGCTTCTCGCCGGTGTAGTTCATCTGCGGCCACATCGGTACGACGGCGCCGCCCTTGACGAAGAGCGGCAGGGTGTCGAGCGGCGCCCGGTACCCGTTCAGCCAGCCCGGGCCCGCGTAGGTCCGGCCCGTCCAGTAGTCGGTCCAGGTCCCGGCCGGGAGGTAGATGCCATCGCGGACCGAGGTGTCGGAGACGACGGGCGCGACGAGGAAGGAGTCGCCGGCCATGAACTGGCCGCTGGTGAGGTTGCCGCGGGCGACCGGGTCGTCGGGGTACTCCAGGACCATGGCGCGGGTACTGGGCACGCCGCTCTCGTGGGCGACGCGGCTCATCGTGTACAGGTACGGCATCAGCCGCATCTTCAGCTGCAGGTACGTGCGGTTGATGGACAGGTACGGCTCGGCGAAGCGCCAGGGCTGCTTGTCCTGATAGCCGGCGGCCGGGCCGGTCGCGCCCCAGCCCGACATCGTCATGAAGGCCGGGGTGAAGGCCTTCCACTGGAGGTCCCGGGTGTACGTCTTCGGGCTGCCGCCGAAGATGCCGTCGACGTCGCCGGCCGCGTAGTTGAGGCCGGAGAGACCCGCTCCGGTGATGGCGGGGACGTGCCAGCGCATGTCGTCCCAGGTGCCGTACGTGTCGCCGGTCCAGACGACGGCGTTGCGCTGGGTGCCCGCCCAGCCGTCGACGGTCCAGACGAACCGGCGGGCGTCGGAGTTCTTCTCGATGCCCTCCACCGCCTGCCGCACGCCGTCGAAGGCGTACTTGTAGCCGCTGCCGATCCAGGCGACGTCGGTCTTCACGCCCCGGCTGCCGGCCGTGCCCACCTCGTCGGCGATGGAGCCGAGGCCGGTGGAGGTCCACAGGCCCGTCTGGAAGCCCTTGGCCTTCAGGGCGTCCACCGTCGGTTTGAGGGGTGCGGTGTAACCGCAGCCGTAGCCGTCGTTGGGCAGGAACCAGCCCGAGGGCATGTCGGCGGCCCGGGCGTCGGTCGCGTAGCCGACGACGTCGGGGGTCCGCTGGTGGCGGAGCCGGTTGTGCTCGCCCTGGTAGTCGGGGTTGGAGGCGTTGAAGCAGTCGGCGTTGCCGAGCTCGAAGCCCCACATCGGCGCCATGAACGGCTTCCCGCTCACGTCGGTGTAGGCGTCGAGCACGGACTTGAGGGAGTCACCGGTGAAGTACCAGGCGTCGAAGCGCTTCTCGTCGTGCGTGAGGGTGGTCGGCGCGTCGAAGCCGTAGGAGCCCGGGGCCCAGGTGTTGCGCATGACGCCGTAGCCGTTGGTGGACATGTAGAAGGGGGCGGGGCTGGCGTTGTCGTTCTCGCGCCACTTGTTGTCGACGGCGATCGGTACGGTCCTGCCGCGCAGCGCCCACTCGCCGAGGCGCAGGCCGGTGCCGTAGAACTGCTCGTCCGCTCCCCGGGCCAGGTACTGGGTGGTCCGGCCGCCGGTCCAGCTGGTGGGCCGGGTCTCCTGCCAGACGGGGGTGGTGTCGTCGGCGCGGTAGACGGAGAACCGCAGGGGCTTCTTGTCGACCCGGATGGAGAGGGATCCGGTGGTGATCCGGTAGTACGCGCCGGCGTCCGACCAGCTCGTGGTCACGGGGCCGAAGTCGGTGGTGGGGGCGAGGTCGGTGCCGGCCGGGTCGTCGGTGAAGGACCCGTCGGGCGAGAGCCAGAGGCGGAAGATGTCGGCGCGGGCGACGACCACGCGGGCCTTGGCTCCGCCGGAGCCCGTGACGGTGAAGGTGTTCCCGGAGCGGGTGAACGCGGTGACGTCGCCCGCGGTCGCGGTGGCTCCGGATGGGGCGGAGACGGATGCGGAGGCGGTTGCGGATGCGGAGGCGGAGGCGGAGGCGGTTGCGGATGCGGAGGCGGAGGCGGAGGCGGTTGCGGGTAAGGCGACCGGTCCGGCGGCGGCCAGACCGGCCACGGCGAGGGCGGCGGCGAGCACGGCGGCGGCCGGGGTGCGCCGCCTGTGCCTGCGCCGCACCGTGTGGACCGGGCTGCCTGACGGGCCTTGCCGACCCTGGCTCCTGTGGATGCCTGGCAGTCTCATGGGGCAGCTCCTCGTGCGGTCCGGGAGACGGACACAGCTCCTTGGCATGCTCCCGGCAAGATAGCGCTCCGGCGGGCCATAATGAAAGATGGTGCTCGAAATAGAGCTGCATGAAGCAACTTTGAGCATCTGTCAGGTGTCGCGGCGACCCCGATAGAGTGCCGGGCATGGCGGGAGACGACTTCGACGTGGCCGTGGTGGGGGCGGGACCGGTCGGGCTGAGCGCCGCACTGCTGCTCGCCCGGGCCGGTCTCGGTGTGGTGGTGCTGGAACGCCGCCCCGGTCCGGTCACCGAGTCCCGTGCGACGGACCTGCACGCGCGGACCCTGGAGGCACTCGCCCCGAGCGGACTGGCGGAATCCCTGCTCCCGCTCGGCCGGCGCGTGGACACGGTGGAGATGTGGTCGGGGCGGCGCCGGCTCGGCGGCTTCGGCCTGGCCCGGCTGCGCTCCCCGTACCCGTACATCCTCACCGTGCCGCAGTGCGCGACCGAGGGTCTGCTCGCCGCGGAGGCCGAGCGCACGGGGGTGCGCGTGCACCGCTCGACCGCCGTCCGGTCGGTCGACGAGGACGCCGACGGCGTCACCGTACGGTCCGACACCCTCGGTCCGGTGCGCGCCCGCTGGGTCGTGGCGGCCGACGGCGCCTCCAGCACCCTGCGCGCCCTGGCCGGCACCGCGTTCCGCGGCCGGACGTACGCCGGCGCCTGGCAGCTCGCCGACCTGCGCGTGGAGGATCCCTCACTGGATCCGGCCCGGGTCCACATGGTCGGCGGTCCGCGCGGCCTGCTCGTCGTGCTCCCCATGCACCTCGACGGCTGGGCCCGGGTCGTACTGCACCTGCCGCACGGCCGGGTGGCGGGCGGCGACACGGGCGGCCCCGAGGGGATCGCCGCCGAGGCGGCGGCCCGCGGATGGACGGCGGCGGTCCGCGAATGCCGCTGGAGCAGTACCTTCCGCACCCACCGGCGTCTCGCCGCGCACGGCGGGCGGCGGCGGGTGCTGCTGCTCGGTGACGCCGCCCACGTGTGCAGCCCGATCGGCGGCCAGGGGCTCAACCTCGGCCTGCGCGACGCCGTCTCGCTCGCCGCCGTCCTGCCCGCGGCCACCGCCCGCGGCGGCCCCGCCGACGCCGGTCTCGCCGCCTGGCGCCGCGACCGCCGCGCCGACGCGCTGGGCGTCCTCGCCCGCACCGACCTGGCCACCCGCGCATGGACCCTGCGCTCGGCGCCCGCCCGTGCCGTGCGGGACACCGCACTACGGGGCGCTCTCACCACCGCGGCCGGCCGCCGACTGCTCGCCGAGGCGGTCGCCGGCCCCCGCGCCGGACGGGCCCGCGGCGTCTGACGCCGTTCACCGGGAGGCAGGAAGAGGCGCGGGTCGGGCGGGCTCCGCAGGAGCCGGCCCGGTGTCCGTGCGGCGGTCGGGAGGTGGGGGCCGGTTACGATGTTCTTGTCATGATCAGTCTGAAGGTGCTCGGCCCGCTCCGGGTCGAGGTGGACGGCCGCGAGGTCGACGCGGGCGGCCGGCTCGCACGGATGGTCCTGGTCCAACTGCTCCTCGCCCGTGGAGCGGTGGTCCCCACGGAACGGATCATCGAGCGGTTGTGGCCGACGCGCGTCCCGTCGAGCGCCCAGTCCTCCCTCCATGCCTACATCGCCCGTCTGCGGCGCACCCTCGAACCGGGACGGGCCCCGCGTACGCCTGCACGGCTCCTGGTCAGCGCGCCCTACGGCTACGCCCTCGCCGTGGAACAGGACGCCGTGGACGCCTGGGCGTTCGAGAGCCGGGTGGCGGCCTGCTCGGACGCCGGCCTGGCGGCCCGCCTCGCCGCCGACGGCCTGGCCGGCGCGCTCGCCGCGTGGGGCGGACAGCCGTACGCGGAGTTCTCGGACGAGCCGTGGACCGCCGGTGAGCGAGCCCGGCTGGAGGAAGTGCACCGCAGCGCCCGCGAACGGCTCGCCGCGGCCCGGCTGGGCTGCGGGCAGGCCGCTCAGGCGCTCGCCGACGCGGGCGCGCTGACCCGGGAACAGCCGTTGCACGAGGAGGGCTGGCGGCTGCTGGCCCTCGCTCTGTGGGCCCGTGACCGCCAGGGGGACGCCCTGGCCGCCCTGCGGCGGGCCCGGCACGTCCTCGACGAGGAA
This sequence comes from Streptomyces venezuelae, assembly GCF_008642275.1. Taxonomy (NCBI): domain Bacteria; kingdom Bacillati; phylum Actinomycetota; class Actinomycetes; order Kitasatosporales; family Streptomycetaceae; genus Streptomyces; species Streptomyces venezuelae. The sequence goes on along the minus strand of NZ_CP029189.1, from coordinate 7,490,360 downwards.
CTCGGCGTCGAGCCGGGGCCCGCTCTGCTGGAGCTGGAACAGGCCCTGCTGCACCAGCGTCTGGAGCCGCTGCACCGGGCGACCGGGGCGCCGGCCCCGGCCGCCGCCCCCGCCGGCGTGGCGAACACCGTGGTGGCGGCGCGCCGCCCGGCCCCGGCCGCGGCCCCCGCCGCCGCGCGCGGAGGCGGGACGCCGACGCTGCTGGCGGCCGACCGGCTCCTGGGCCGCGACGTGGAGCTCGCCGGGCTCGCCGCCGCGGCGGACCGGGCCCGGGACGGCCGGGCCCAGGTGGTCGTGGTCAGTGGTGAGGCCGGCATCGGCAAGTCGAGCCTGCTGGACGCCGCCGTCCGGCAACTGCCCGAGCAGGGCTGGCTGGTGGGGTCCGGGCACTGCCCGGAGACCGACGGCGCCCCGCCCGGCCGGGCCTGGTTCGACATGCTGCCGGAACTGGCGGAGGCCGCACCGCCGGGCCCGTACGCCGGTGAACTCGCTCCGCTCCTGGCTCCGGGCACCGAAGGGGACTCCGGGCAGCCGGACGGCAGCCCGGCCCGGCGCTTCCGCCTGCACCGGGCGCTGCTCGGCTGGCTGCGCGACACGGCTCTGCGACAGCCGCTGGCGATCGTGCTGGACGACCTGCACCGGGGCGACCAGGAGAGCATCGAACTGTTCCTGCTCTGCGCCGAGCAGCTGCGCGACGTACCCCTGCTGCTGGTGGGCTCGTACCGCACCGGCGAGGGCGAGCTGACGGGGGCGCTGGCCCGCCTGGCCGCCTGCTCGCCCGTACGGATGGCGCTCGGCGGTCTCTCGGACGTCCAGGCGAAGGAGCTGCTGCGGCGCGGCACGGCCGGTATGAGCGAGCACGCGGCCGCGGCCCTGGCCGAACGGGCCGGGGGCAATCCCTTCTACCTTCGCGAGAGTTCGCTGCTGCTGGCCGGCGAGGGCGAGCAGCGGGCGCTGGCCCGCGTGCCGCAGGGGGTCCAGGACGTGCTGCGCCGCCGGCTGGCCCTGCTCGCGCCGACCGTCACGGCCGGCCTGCGCCTGGCGGCCGTCGCCGGCCGCGAGGCCGCGGTGGCCCTGCTGGTGCGCGCCTCGGACGGCGACGCCGAGCAGCTCCTCGACGCCCTGGACGCGGGTGTCACCGCCGGACTGCTGACCGAGCCGCGTCCGGGCACGGTGCGGTTCACCCACGCCCTCGTGCGGGACACCCTGGAGGGCGACCTCACCCGCCTGCGGCTGGCCCGGATGCACTCCCGTCTGGGCAGGGCCCTGATCGCCCTCGGCTCGGACGACGTCGCCACGACGGCCCACCACCTGCTGCGGGCGGCCCCGGTCGTGACCTCCGACGCCGGGCCCGCGGTCCACCACGCGCGGCTGGCGGGCGAGCAGGCGGTGCGCCGCTACGCCCCGCAGAATGCCGAGGTCCTGCTGACCGCCGCCCTCGGGCTGCTCGCCGACCATCCGGCGGCCTTCGCCGACCAGGACCCCGCTGAGTTGCGGGTGATGCTGCTGGGCCAGCTGGTGGACTGCCGCATCCGGATGGGGGCCGTCGTACCCGCCCGCGAGGCGCAGGAGCAGGCCGTACGGGTGGCCCGTGGGGAGGGCCGCGCCGACCTGCTGACCGCCGCCTACACGACCTGGACCGAACCGACGCCCTGGCGTGTCCGTGCGTACGCGGCGTCGGACCCCGAGGCCGTCGAGGAACTCGGGAGGCTGCTGGAGGGACCCGGTCCGACCGACCGGCAGCGGTGCCTGCTCCTCGACCAGCTGGCCGACGCGCTCGACGACACCGATCCCCGCGCCGTGGCCGTGTCCCGGCAGGCCGTGGAGCTGGCCCGCACCCTGGACGAGCCCCGGCTGCGCGGCCTGACGCTGGCGTCGATGCTGCGCCGGGTCGACTGCGAACTCGAACCCGGGACCTACCTGGAGCTCCACCGGGAACTCGGCCTGGTGGCCGAGTCCCAGGACAGCCCCGAGTACTCCTGGATGACGGCCTACATCGCCGCACGCATCGCGGCCGCCCGCAACGACCCGGCGGCGATGGAGCGGTGCCTCGTACGAGGGGACGAGATCGCCCGCACGTACGAGCTGCAGGGCGCGCTCGCGGTGGCCCAGCTGCGCCGCCCCCTGCTCGCCATGGCCCAGGGGCGCTTCGACGACGCGGAGCGGGACCTGGGGACGGCGGTGGCGGAGCTGCGGGCGCGCGGGGCGGTGGACCTCAGCGGGCTGGCGGCGCTGGCCGTCGGGTGCATCCGGCTGCAGCAGGGCCGGATCACCGAGGTGCTGCCCGTACTGCTCGCCGTGTGGGAGCAGTACCAGCCCCTCAACGAGGCCATCACCGCTCTCGCGCTGCACGCGGCGGGCCGCCCCGACACGGCTCGCGAGGTGTTCGCCCGGCGCGTGCCGATCCGGCGGGACTTCTGCTTCTCCATCCTGGCGGCGCTGCGCGGCAGGGCCGCCATCACCCTCGGCGACCGGGCGGCGGCGGCCGGGGTCTACGAGGAGTTGCTGCCCCTGCGCGGGCTGGCGGGCAGTGCGAGCAGCCTCAGCCTCGTCTTCCGGCCCGTCGCCCAGACCCTGGGCGAACTGGCCCAGTTCCTGGAGTGTCCCGAACAGGCCCGGGAGCACTACCTTGAGGCAGCCCGCGTGGCCGCCGCGTGGGACTCCCCGCACTGGGCGGGCGCGGCGCGGTCCGGGCTGGCCGCACTGCCGCCGGCGCCCGCGTAGGAGTGGCCGGGGGCAGGGGCTAACCGGCGAGTGCTGCCATGAACGCCGCCGCGAGGTCCAGGTACTCCTCGGGCGAGTCCGTCGTCAGCTGGAGGTCCACGAGCACCTCGTCGGTCCCCGCCGTGCACATCCGCGCAAGGTGGTCGCAGATCTGGCGCACGGTCCCGCGGTGGTGGGTCTCCGCGGGGTCGGCCGCGGCCGTGGTGATGTCCGGGTTGACGCGGAACACCCGGCGCAGCTCCGCCGGGTCCCGGCCCGCCCGTTCGGCGGCCTCGACGGCCACGGCCCAGAGCGCGTGGAAGAAGGGCAGGGGCATCGAGGCCGCGAGCCAGCCGTCGGCGCGCCTGCCGACCCGCTCCAGGGCGTACGGGGTGAAGCCGCCCAGCAGGATCGGCGGCCTCGGTCCTTGCCTGGGTTTGGGCAGGACGGTCGACTCGGGGATGGTCCACAGGGGACCGGTGTGCGAGACCGGATCGCAGCACCATACGGCTTCGAGGACGTCGAGGGTCTCCTCCAGCCGGGCTCCGCGGCCCCGCCAGGGCACTCCGGCGGCCTCGTACTCCTCACGCATCCAGCCCAGCCCGATGCCCACGTCCAGGCGTCCGTGGCTGATCAGGTCGAGGGTCGTCAGCGCCCGGGCGAGTACGAGGGGCGGCTGCCACAGGGCGTTGAGGGTGCTGCTGCCCAGCCGCACGCGCTCGGTGGCGGTGGCCGCCAGGCCCAGGGTCAGGAGCGGGTCGAGGTGGGTGCCGTACCGGGCGGGCATCTGCTGCCCGCCGAGGTAGCCCTCGGGCGGGTCGAGCGGGGCCAGGAGCCGGTCGGCCACCCAGAGGCTGTGACAGCCGAGTGCTTCCAGCGCCGCGCACATCGCGGCGGTGCGGTCGGGGTCGGCGAACGGGCCGAACTGGGGCACGGAGAATCCGATGCGCATCGGTGGGAGTTCCTCGATCGGTACGGGGCGGGAGGGGGTGGGAGCGGGCGTGGGCGTGGTGGGCCGGGCGCGGATCCGGCCGCGGGCCTCGGGGGCGGGCGGCCGGACCCGGACGGCACGGCACGTCAGGCGGCCGTGTGCCCGCCGCGGATCCGGGCGGTCTCGCGGCGGTACTGGCGCCGGCCGAGGAGCCTCCACAGCACCCGGGCCGGGAGGGGCAGCCGGCCGAGGAACTCCTGCCGCTCCTCGGGCGAGCTGTCCTCCAGGATGGCGCCCAGGGCGATCATCAGCCGGTTCCGCGGCGTCTCGGCGAGGCCCCGCTCCCCCAGCGCGTGCCACTGCTCCTCGCTCACGTGGAGGGCGACCATCGGCATGACCTCCCGTTCCTCCTCGTCGAGGTGGGCGCACAGCTGCCGGTGGTGCGTACGCAGCGCCTCGGCGAGTTCGTCGCGGTCCTCGGGCCGGGCCTGCGCCTCCCAGCGGTCCATCAGCCGCTGCACCTCGGCGATCCCTTCGGCGAGCGCGTGGTGCTGTGCCTCCATCGCCAGGACCTGCTCGGCGTCGAGGTCCAGGTGGGGCAGCAGGACCGGCCAGAGCATCTCGTCCTCGCCGGTGTGATGGGTGTGCAGGCCGACGGAGTAGAGGCGCCAGTGTTCGGCGAGGATGCGGGCGCGGGCCGTGTCGGCGGGGCGGACCTCCTGGACGAGTTCGGCCAGGAGGCGCGACTCGCGGCGGAACACCTGGTGGATCATCGCCATCTCCCGGGTGTAGGGGTGGACGGCGGTATCGGAGGGGTTGTTCGCGTTCATGAGGACCAGTCTTCGCAGGCCGGTTGCACCGCACTTGCAACCGACTTGCCACGGCCCTCAGGACGGTGGGAGGGGCGGGAGCGGTGGGGTGACCGCCAGGACCGGTGGCGCCGGGGAGGACCAGCGGTGGCCGCAGGGGTCGAAGACCAGGGTCACCGGCCGGCCCGGGCGCTGGCGCCAGGAGATGCGTTCCGGTGGGTCCGCGCACACCGGGCAGTCGGGCAGCGGGCGGGGAGCCGGCAGGCACTCGGGGGCGGCCGCGAGCGGCGTGGCGTGCGGATCGCGCATGGAGGCTCCCTGGTCGTGCGGTCGGACTCCTCGCACTGTGCCATGGACCGGCCCGTGTGCGCACGGGCGAATCGTCCAGTGTTCCGGCTGGTCAGACGTGCGGTCGGCAGGAGGAATCCGGTCGTCTTGGGGGCACTTGGTGATCAACCGCTCCCGCTGCCGGCCGCCACCAGGCCCGATTCGTAGGCTGCTATCACCGCTTGCGCGCGGTCGCGGACGCCCAGCTTGCCGAAGACGCCGGTGATGTGGTTCTTGACGGTGGAGACGCTGATGTCCAGTTCCGCGGCGATCTCGGCGTTGCCCAGGCCGGTGGCCATGAGCCGCCAGATCTCCAGTTCGCGCGGGGTGAGTTCGAGGGGGGTGAGTTCGAGGGGGGTCCCGGACGTCCACGGCCGTGGCTGCGCGGGGGTCCGTACGTAGGCGGAGAGGAGCCGGCTGAGCAGCCTCGGCGCTACGGCGGCTTCGCCGGTGTGGACGATGCGGACCGCGGCGATCAGCTCCTCCGGGGAGATGTCCTTCGGCAGGAAGCCGTACGCGCCGGCCCGCAGGGCGGCGACCACGTACTCGTCCATGTCGAAGGTGCTCAGGGCCAGGACGCGGGTCTCCGGGAGGGTGCGCGCGAGTTCCTCGGTGGCCTTGACCCCGTCCATGACCGGCATGCGGATGTCCATGACGACCACGTCGGGCCGTAGCCCGTGGGCCAGGGCCACCGCCCGGGCTCCGTCCTCGGCCTCGCCCACGACCTCGAACTCCGGGTCGGGGCCCAGGATCAGGGCCAGGCCACGCCGGACCAGCGGCTGGTCGTCGGCGATGAGTACACGGATCATCCGTGCGGTTCCTCTCTTCGGGCGGTGTCGTGGACCGGGAGGGGGATCCGGGCCGCGACCCGGAATCCGCCACCGGCGAGGGCGGCCGCCTCCAGGGTTCCGCCCTGCAGGGCGACCCGCTCGTGCATACCGATCAGACCGTACCCGGAGTGCGCCGTGGGGCGTGCGGGCGGTGCCTGCGCTCCCACTCCGTCGTCACGCACCTCCACGCCCACCTCGTCCCCGCGGTACGTGAGGCGTACGTGAGCCCGCGCCCGGCCTGCGTGCTTGCGGGTGTTGGTCAGGGCCTCCTGGACGATCCGGAAGACGGTGAGGCCCACGGTCGGCGGGAGCGGGCGGACCGGCCCGTCCACGGTGAACTCGGTCTCCGTTCCGGCCAGCCGGGACTCGGTGATGATCCGGCCGAGATCGTCCGCCCCGGGCTGCGGCGCCGGCGGGGTCTGTTCCGGTTCCTCCCCCGCCCGGAGTACGTCGAGGAGCTGGCGCATCTCGCGCAGCGCCATCCGCCCGGAGTCCTCCAGGGTGACCAGCGCCTCCCGGGACGCCTCGGGGTCGTACGCCAGGTTGGCCCGCGCCCCGCCGGCCATCAGCTGCATGGTGGTGATGTGGTGGGCGACGATGTCGTGCAGTTCGCGCGCGATCCGGCGGCGTTCCGCGGCCACCGCCCGGTCGGCGAGCCGGGTGCGGTGGGCGGCGACCTCCCGCTGCCGGCGTCCGACCGCCCAGGCCGCCGCGACGGTGATGAGGGCCGCGGTGGCGCTTCCGGCCAGTCCCCACCAGCCGAAGGGCAGCGGCCATCCGCTCTGCCCGGCGGAGGCGAGGACCGCCGACGCGGCCGCGGCCGCCGCGACGACGGCGGGTCGGTGCGTCCGGGCCACCGTGTAGAGGCCGATCGTCAGGCCGAGGGTGAAGTGCGGGGACTGCGGCGCCGCCAGGTTCACCAGCACCCCGACGGCCAGGATCGCGGCCAGCACGGGCAGCGGGCGCACGCGCCGGGCCAGCAGGGTCATCGCCGAGACCACCAGCAGGACCGCCGCGGTGACGCTCAGGGTGCCGCCCTCGGTGAGCGTGCTCAGGGAGAAGCCAACGAGGTCGGCGGCAGCCGCGGCCACCGCGACGAGCGCGTCGTTGCGCGTCCAGTGGCCCCGGTCCTCTTCGCTCTCCGCGCCCCCGGCCGCACCGGTATCCGTATGCCTCTGCGTATCCGTACGCATGACCCCGTCCCTGCCCACACCCATGCCGCGTCCGTGCCCGCCCCCGTGCCGCCGGTCCTGATCCCCGGTGGTCGAGACCCATTCTGGCACCGGCGGTCCCGCCGGCCGCCCGACCACGGTCGGGGCCCGGACCAGGACCTGGGTCCTGGTCGGCGCGGGCGGGCGGACCCTGGTCCCGGGGTGCGGATCATCCCCGGACCCGACGTTTCGCCCGCTCGCCCCTGATGGTCTGGAGTCGGGCCGGGAACCCCTGGCCCGCACCGCACAGACCGGAGGAAACGTGATCCGCGCACTGACCGGATTCTCGACGAGAAGTCCGTGGAAGGTGATCGCCCTGTGGGCGGTCCTGGGGCTGGCGGCGGCCGTCCTGGGACAGGCGTTCGTCTTCCGCGCCGTCCAGACCGGCAACGCCGGGTTCCTTCCCGCGCAGTACGACTCGGCGGCTGCTCTGAAGATCGCCGAGGAGCGGTTCGGGGCGAGGCCGGACGCCAACCTGCTGACCGTGCTGGTGGCCCGGTCGGACGGGGCTCCGCTCACCGCCGCCGACGAACAGCGCGTCGACGCGCAGGCCGAGCGGTTGTCCCGCGAGCGCATCGCCATGCCCAGGACCGAGGAGACGATGCCGCTCGCCCAGGACCACTCGCAGGTCCCCCGGGTCAGCCCGGCCATGACGGCGCCCGACCGTTCCTTCCGGCTGCTGTCCGTCGAGCTGACGGGGAACCCCGCCGATCCCGGGGTGCAGGACACCTACCGGGCCTTCCGCGAGGCGGCCCGGAGCGCTCTGGCGCAGGACGGCCTGCGCACCGGTTTCACCGGCGGGATCGCCGACCGGGTGGACACGGCGGACGCGGAGAAGACCCGCTCGACGGTCGTCGGCATCGCCATGCTCGCGGTCATCGTCCTGCTGCACGTACTCGTCTTCCGCAGCGTGCTGGCGGCCCTGCTGCCGCTGCTCGCGGTCAGCGTCATCGGAGGTGCGGCGGCCGGCGCGGTGGTCGGTGCCGCGCTGCTGACCGGGATCGGTCTGTCCGAATCCACACCGAGTCTGATCAGTGTGGTTCTGATGGGCATCGGAATCGACTACTTCCTGTTTCTGCTCTTCCGCTTCCGGGAGCAACTGCGGGAACACCCCGAGCAGTCCGGCCGCGAGGCGGCCGCCCACGTCGCCGGGCGGGTCGGTACGGCCATCACGTCCGCGGCCCTGACCATCGTCGCCGCCTTCGCCACGCTCGGGGTCGCCTCCTTCGGCCAGTTCCGGGTCCTCGGACCGGCCATCGCGCTGTCCGTGCTCGTGATGCTGCTGGGCAGCCTGACCCTGATGCCGGCCCTCCTCGCGGTCACCGGCCGCAGGATGTTCTGGCCTTCCCGGGCCCTGCAGAGCAAGCCCCGCGCGGGGTCGGCCGCGCGGATGGGGGACCGGGTGGCGCGCCGGCCGGTCACGCTGGTCCTGGCCTCGGTGGCGCTGCTCGGCGCGCTGGCCGCCGGTGTCGTGGGGATGCGCATGGACTACGGGCAGAGCGGTGGGGGCGGCGAGCGGACCGCCGCCGTGGCCACGGCGGCCGAGGTGGCCCGCGCCCTGCCGGCCGGGGTGTCGGATCCGACGAGTGTCCTCGTCACCGCCGCCGACGGCTCCGCCCTTTCCGCCGAACGCCTCGGCGGACTGTCCAAGGCGCTCGCCGCGGTCGGCGGCGTGGGCCAGGTCGCGGACACCGTGCTCAGCGAGGACCGGCGGGCCGCGCGGATCGACCTGTTCCTCACCTCCGACCCGCACCGGCAGGAGGCACGCGACCTGGTGACGGGCCCGGTCAGGGACACGGTCCTGGCGCACGCCCCCGCGGGTACGCAGGCGTACGTGGGCGGAACCGCCGCGGTCTTCGCCGACATCGCGACGGCCGTGGACAAGGACCTGCGGATCGTCTTCCCGGTGGCGGCGGCGCTCATCGCGCTGATCCTGGTCGCCTTGCTGCGCAGCCTGCTGGCGCCGGCCATCCTGCTGGCCTCGGTCGGGCTCGGCTTCGCCGCCACCCTCGGTGCCTCGACCCTGGTGTTCCAGCACGCGCTGGACCGGCCCGGGGTGGACTTCACCCTGCCGCTGGTGCTGTTCCTGTTCGTGGTCGCGCTGGGCACCGACTACAACATCCTGATGAGCGACCGCATCCGGGAGGAGATGGCCCGGCCGGGTCCGGCCCGCGCCGCGGTGGGGCGTGCCGTGCGGCACACGGCGCCCGCCATCGCCACGGCGGGCCTGGTGCTGGCCGCCTCCTTCGGGAGCCTGGCCGTCACCCCCGCCCCCTCCACCCAGCAGATCGGTTTCGCGACGGCCCTCGGGATCGTGCTCTCCGCCTTCGTCCTGTCGATCGTGCTGGTCCCCGCGCTGGCCACCCTCCTGGGCCGGTCCCTGTGGTGGCCGGTGCCCCCGCGCCACCGCGCGCAGGACTCCGACGCCGACGTGCGGCGGGCCCCGGAGCGCGTGCCGGTCGGCTGAAGCCGCCCGGGAGGCACGAAAGGCGCCGCTGTGCGCAGGCCCGTACGACGGTACGGGTCCTGCGCACAGCGGCGCCTCGGCTCACGGCCTAGGCGAGCCGGTCGATCTCGGGGTGGTCCTGCAGCCAGGCGCGGACCGCCTGCTGCTCCTTGCCCTTCCCCGTCTCCTGGATCTTCGCTTCCAGGCCGGTCAGCTGCTCCTCCGTCAGCTTGAAGGACTTCAGCCATTCGGCGACCTTCGGCTCGTCCTCGCCGAAGCCCTTGCGGGCCAGGGTGTGGATGCCGTCGCCCTTGCCCCAGGCGCCCTTGGGGTCCTCGAGCTTGGTCAGCTCGTAGGAGGAGTACGCCCAGTGCGGCGACCAGAGCACGACCGCGACGGGCTCCTTCTTCTCGTAGGCGCGCTTCAGCTCGGCGAGCATGCCGGGCGTGGAGCCGTCGACGACCTTGTACTCGCCGTCGAGACCGTAGTCCTTCAGGACCTTGTCCTTGAGGATCGACATCTCGCCGGCGCTCGGCTCGATGCCGATGATCCGGCCCTTGAACCGGTCCGCCTTGCCCTTGAGGTCGGCGAGCGAGCGCACGTCCTTCACGTAGGAGGGCACGGACAGCTCCAGCGAGGTGGGGCCGTACCAGGAGCCGAGGTCCTCCAGCTTGTTCCCGTACTTCTCCCAGTACTGGGCGTGGGTGACGGGCAGCCAGGAGTCGGTCTGGAAGTCGAGCTGTCCGCCGGCCAGGCCGGTGTACAGGGCGCCGGCCTCCAGCTGGCGTGCGTCGACCTTGTAGCCGCGGCGCTCCAGGAGCTCCTTCCACAGGAAGGTGGAGGCGATGCCCTCGTCCCACGGGATGTATCCGACGGACAGGGTGCGGCCCTTGCCGATGTTCGCGGCGCCGGCCGGGCCCTCGTCGGCGCCGGTGCCGCCGAAGGTGTTCAGGCCGCCCGCGACGAGCGCCAGGACGACGGCGCCGCCGACCGCGTACGCGGGCTGCGGGCGGTGGTTCCACAGCTTGGCGGCGCCCGTCGCGGCGGCCCGCGCCTTGGCGAGCGTACGGCGGCCGATCGGGGAGACCTGGCGGCCGAGCGCGCCGGTCATCCGGTCCAGGTACATGGCGAGGATGACGATGGAGACGCCTGCCTCGAATCCGAGGCCGATGTCGACGTTGCCGATGGCCTTGTACACGGCGCCGCCGAGTCCGCCGCCGCCGACCATGCCGGCGATGACGACCATGGACAGGCCCAGCATGATGACCTGGTTGACGCCCGCCATGACGGTGGGCAGGGCCAACGGGAGCTGGACGCGTACGAGCGTGTCGCGCGGGCTGGTGCCGAAGGCCTCGGCGGCCTCGACCAGTTCCCCGTCGACCTGGCGGATGCCGAGCTCGGTCATCCGCACGCCCGGCGGCAGCGAGAAGATGATGGTCGCGATGATGCCGGGCACCACGCCCACCCCGAAGAAGATGATGCCGGGGATCAGGTAGACCATGGCCGGCATGGTCTGCATGAAGTCCAGGACCGGCCGCAGCAGTGCGCTGACGCGGTCGGATCTGGAGGCCCAGATGCCCAGCGGGATCGCGAACAGCAGGGTGACGAGGGTGGCGACCAGGACCAGGGACAGGGTGGACATGGCGTCCTCCCACAGGCCGAGGGAGTCCACCAGCGCGAAGCCCGCGAAGGCGAGCAGGCCGGCCAGCAGTCCGCGCAGCCACCAGGCACCGACCGCGAGGATGCCCGCGAAGAGCAGCGGGGCGGGAGCGGAGAGGACGGCGTCGATGCCGTCGTAGAGGCCGGTGACGACGGCGCTGACGGCCTCGAACAGCCAGGACAGGTGGCTCTGGAGGAAGTCGACTCCGCTGTCGACCCAGTTGCCGAGATGGAGGCGGGGCATCAGGCGGCCACCTCCGCGCAGTACATCGGGGGCCGTTGCTCGTCGCCGATGAAGGCGATGAGGCGGTCCTGGGGGACGGAGCCGATGACGGAGCCGTCCGCTCCGGTGACGGTGACCGCGTGCGGGACGCGGACGCTGACGGCGCACAGGTCGGCGAGCGGGGTCCCGGCGGTGACGGTGGGGCAGTCGCAGGCGTCGGCGGCCGGCTCCGGACCGTCCATGACGGCGTCGGCCGTCAGGACCCGGGAGCGGTCCACGTCCTGGACGAAGGAGGCGACGTAGTCGTCGGCGGGGCGGGTGAGGATGTCCTCGGCGGTGCCCTGCTGGACGATGCGGCCGTCGCGCATGACGGCGATGCCGTCGCCGAGGCGCATGGCCTCGTTGAGGTCGTGGGTGATGAAGACGATGGTCTTCTTCAGGCTCCGCTGGAGCTCCAGCAGCTGGTCCTGCATGTCACGGCGGATCAGCGGGTCCAGTGCGCTGAAGGACTCGTCCATCAGCAGGAGGTCGGCGTCGGTGGCCAGGGCCCGGGCGAGGCCCACCCGCTGCTGCATGCCGCCGGAGAGCTCGTCGGGCCAGGACTTCTCCCAGCCTTCCAGTCCGCACAGGGCCAGGGCCTCGGCGGCCCGCCGCTCCCGCTCGGGGCGGGGCACGCCCTGTACCTCCAGTCCGTAGCCGGCGTTCTCCAGCACGTTGCGGTGCGGGAACAGCGCGAAGTGCTGGAAGACCATGGAGATCTTCTTCGACCGTACGTGGCGCAGCTCGCTCGCACTCAGCGCGGTGAGGTCCTGGCCGCCGAAGAGGATGCGTCCCGCGGTGGGTTCCAGCAGGCCGTTCAGCATGCGCAGCAGGGTGGACTTGCCCGATCCGGACAGGCCCATGACGACGAAGATCTGGCCGGGCCGGACGTCGAAGGAGGCGTCGATCACGGCAGCAGTGGTCCCGTCGGCGCGCAACTCGTCGCGGTCTGCGCCGTTTTCGAGCTTGCGGACGGCGGCTGCGCTGTCGGCGGGGCGCCTCCCGAACACCTTGTAGACGTGCTCGGCCTGGAGCGTGGACACATACACCTCACGGGTCGTACCAAGGACGGCACGCGCCGGTGTACCGGCGGGCCGTGGAGCGGGACGGGATCTGCCCGGGTGTGCGCCATGCCCTCCACCCCGGGGGTCGGAGGGCATAGTTCCGCTCCAGCAGCGCCGATGCCCGGCATTCGCCCGCGCAAACGCCAGGGTGATCCACCTCACGTGCGGAGTACGCGGGCCCGACGGGCGGGTCCGTACGCCGGAACGGGCGGCGCCGGTCGGCGGTGACCGCCACGCCGGTCCCCCGGAGGGGAGTTGGGGCTCGGGTCCGGCAACTCGACCGGCTGCCGGGCCCGGTGCGCCACCGCCCGCGGTGTGGCCGAGACCACACCGCGGGTCCGGTCCTCACGTGATGCGGAAGCCGGTGACCGCGTGGTCGCGGCGGTCACGGTGGAAGGTGAGGCGATCCCAGGTGGGAAAGGCCAGGTCGGTGACGGCCAGCAGGCGGCCGGAGCTGTCGTGCAGGGTGCGGCGTACGGTCAGGCCGCAGGCCGGGGCGGCGGCCTGGGGGTGGGTGACGCGGGTCATGGTGAGCGTCTCGGCCACCCGGCCGCCCGCCGCGGCGCGGTCGAGCCAGCGGTGCAGGGGGGTCAGGTCCTGCGCGCGGGCGGCCGTCGCGACCGTCGCCGCCGCCGTCCGGTTGCGCAGGGCCGCCAGTTCCGGGCTCCGCGCGACGACCCCGGGACTGAGGTAGGTCACGGCGTCCCGGAGGGTCTCACCGGCCGGGCCGCGTTCGCGGTGGTGATGGACCAGGGTGCGGTCCCCGCCGGCCATGCCGAGGAGCGTGCCGAGCGAGGGCGGGACGGTGACGAGGGCGACCCAGCTCCGGGCCGGCGCGGGCCCGGCGGCGGACACCTCGGCCGGGACGGGTGGGGCGGCCGCGGCCGGAACCGGCTCGGCGGACGGGGCCGGGACCGCGGGGCGGGTGCCGCGGCGGCCGGTGACGACGAGGCCGTCGTCGCGCAGCCGCTGGAGGGCCGCCCTGACGGTCTGCCGGTTGACCTGGTAGCGGGCGGCGAGATCGCGTTCGGACGGCAGCCTGCCGCCGGGGGTGCGTGCGGCGCGGTCGAGATCGGAGCGCAGCGCTGCGGCGATCCGCTGGTACTTGGGCGTGGCGGCTGGGCCGCCGCCCCGCGAAGGGGAGGGCATGGCTTCTCCTCTGACGGGTGGTCAAGGACTGCGCGGTCTGCCCGACCAACGTAGCATTGGTCTATACCTTTCGGTGAGGCCGATCGGGGCCCGCGGCCCGGATTGGCCGATTCCGCCCCCCGCGCGCGGCCACCCCGTCACACCCCTCCCCCACGCGACCCCGAAACGCCTTGACAGGGGAAGTAATTAGCCGCCATATTACTTTCATGACGAGAGACGGGATCGGCGACGAGACACCCACACTGGACCAGGCCAGGAAGCAGGTCGAGCACTACGGCCTGGAGGCCGACCCGCAGGCGGTACTGGTCGCGGTGCGGCTGATCTCGGCGGGCGCCCGGGTCGGCCGGGCGGCCGAGGCGCACTTCGCCCGGTTCGGCCTCTCGACGGGCCGCTACCGCCTCCTCACCGACCTGGAGGACCACGGCGGTGAGAAGTCCCCCTCACGCCTCGCGGACGACCTCGGCGTCTCCAGGGCCACGGTCACCGGCCTGCTGGACGGCCTGGAACGTGAAGGACTGATCACCCGCCGCCCGTCCGCCGAAGACGGCCGGGGCACGGTGGCCGTCCTGACCGCCCGCGGGGCGCAGCGCCTGCGCGACATGGCTCCCGAGCACTTCGGGCGGCTGGAGGCCATGGTGGGCGGGCTCTCCACCGAGGAGCGCGCGGTGTTCCTGGACCTGCTCGCCCGCGTCGTGCGGGGCAGTGCGGCCCTGACGGCGGACTGACCGGGCCGCACGTCCGTTTCGGCCCCGCGCCACGGGCGGGGCCCTTTTTTACACCCTAATAGTTAGCCACCTAATCACGTTGCCGGAGAAAGAGGCCACCATGCCCACGCCCCCGCCCAGAACCGGTCCGGACCGGTCAGCCTCCGGGCCGTCCCGGCCACCGCTGCCGTCCCGGCCGCACCGGCCGCCCCGGCCGCCCCGGCCGCCCCGGCCGCCCCGGCCGTTCATCCTGTGGCTGGAGGTGCTGACCGCATACGCCGCGCCCGCCGTGACCGCCGGTGCGGCCGCAGTCGCCACCGGGCAGCGGGACCTGGCCGTGGCCGCCTGCACCTCCATCGCCGGCACCTCCGCCGCGGTGGCGTACCTGGTCGGCGCCTGGCTACGGCACGGCGGACGGCCCCGGCCGTGGACCCTCACCGCGCCGCGCGGCGTCCTGACCGCCGTACTCGTCATCACCGCCGTCGGCGCGGCGGCCCTGCTGGGGTGGTTCACCGCCACGTGGCTGCCCGCCCACACCCCGGTCCCCGCCGCCCCGTGGCTGGAGCGCCTGCGCGTGGACCTGCCCGTCTCCGCCGCCCTCGCCACCACCGTCGTCACCCTGCGCTGGCGCGGCACCACGACCACGGCATAGCCCGTACGACCCACCCGGCGGCATCCCGCGCCGGAAGACACCAAGGAATGAGCACACGATGATCGTTGTCATGGGAGCGACCGGAGCGACCGGGAACGCCCTGCTCCACAGCCTCGCCACGTCCGGCACCCCCGTCCGCGCACTGACCCGTACCCCGCACCGGCCGATCCCGGGCACGGCGGGCGTACGGCGGCCGCCCGTCGAGGTCCGGTACGCCGACGCCACCGACCCCCACTCCCTGCGCACCGCCTTCGAGGGCGCCGACCGGCTCTTCCTCGCCATGGCCAACGGCCCCGCACAGGTCGAACTCGAAACCCGCGTCATCGACCTCGCCACCCACGCCGGCATCGGACACATCGTCAAGATCTCCGCACCCGCCGCCGAACCCGACTCCCCGGTCGCCGTATCGCGCGGACACCACGCCGTCGAGGAACACCTGCGCGCCTGCGGCGTCCCCCACACCGTCCTGCGCCCCTACGCGTTCATGCAGAACCTCCTGCGGCTGGCTCCGGGCGTCGCCCAGGGGGTGGTCCTCGGCACGGCGGGCGACGCGCCCTTCAACCACGTCGACTGCCGCGACGTCGCCGACGTCGCGGCCGCCGCCCTCACCCGGCCGGACATCGCCGGCGGCACCTACACGCTGACCGGCCCCGAAGCCGTCAGCTACCCCGAACTCGCCGCACGCCTGTCCGCCCTGACCGGCCATCGGATCCGGTACGTCGACCTCACGCCCGACGAACTGCGCGACAGGCTCGTCCGCGAGGCCCGCATGCCCGGCTGGCTCGCCGACCACGTCACGGAGATCCGGCAACTCGCCGTCACCCGGCCCGAAGCCCCCACCACCACCGTCGGTGACGTCCTGGGCCGCCCGCCCCGCACCCTCGACGCCTTCCTCCACGAGCACCGCGCCCACTTCCGCCGCCGCTAGGGCGTGTCCGCGAAGTACCGCCTGCCCTTCGGGCTGCCGGCGCTCCTTTGCGGACGCCCCCTACGCCGGAGCGAGGGGTCAGCGCAGGCCGGCGAAGAGATCGGTCTCGGGCACGGCCGCTCCGGTGGCGCCTTGGACACGTACGAAGGTCTCCGTGCCCATCAACTCGCCGAACCTCTCCTTGCCCATCCGCAGGAAGAAGATGTTCTCGCCCTGACTGGCGTGTGCGGCCAGCGCGTCGAACTTCTGACCGCTGAACGCGGTGGTGTCCACCCACGTGGTGATCTGGTCGTCGGGGAGGCCGATCTCGGCCAGCGCGGCGGCCTCGGCGGGATCCGGCTCCGGCATGTCCTCCTGGAACTCTCGCATGATCTTGCCGAACCGCTCCATCGCCGATCGCGGCATCGTCGTCCAGTACACCTTCGGTGTCAGATCGGTCAGCTCCAGCGCCGCCATCGTGATGCGGTGGGCCTGGATGTGGTCGGGGTGTCCGTAGAAGCCGTTCTCGTCATAGGTGACGACCACATCGGGCCGGTAGTGCCGCATGAGCGCCGCCAGCCGGGCGGCGCCTTCCTCCAGCGGGGTCTTCCAGAAGGACCCGGGGGCGTCGTTGCTCGACCAGCCCATCATCCCGGAGTCGGCATAGTCCAGCGTCTCCAGGTCACTGACCCGGAGGACGTCGCAACTCGCCTCCAGTTCCCGTCGGCGCATCGTGGCGACGGCCGCCGGATCGTGCCCGGGGTCACCCGGCTTGACGCCCCCCGGCCCGTCACCGCAACCGCCGTCGGTACACGTCACGAGGACCGTGCGGACGCCCTCTGCCGCGTACCGTGCGAGCACGCCTCCCGTTCCGGTGGCCTCGTCGTCGGGGTGGGCGTGCACGGCCATCAGCGTCAAGCGGCGGTCGGTCATGAAGGAGTCCTCCTGCACAGACATGGGTGGGTCCGGGTTCGCGGCGGGTGTCCCGCGGTTCCGGGAGGCCGGATCCCGTTCGGCGGATCGCATGGTTCCCGCCCTGCGGAACCAGAGCCCCCGTCATTGCAACGACGCCGGAGGGACCAGCTGTTCCCGGAAGGCGCGCCGGGCCCGGGACGAACCGTTCGGGTCTCCGGCCACCCCGGGCGGGCGCGTCCCGGACGCCGTAGCCGGTCAGCGGCTTCCGCTGACCGTCCGCAGCGGGTTCGGCAGGGGCAGGTAGCGGGCGTCCGCGCCGTCCGCCCGGGTCCAGCGCAGGAGCAGGTTGGTCTTGCCCGGCAGGGTCGCGGCCGTGAGCAGTTCCGCGATCTCCGGGAGCCCGGGGTCGGCGCCGAAGCGCAGGAACTCCTCCCGGGCGGCGGGCCACAGGAGCGGCGAGACGTCCGGATACCGTCCGGACAGCGCGCCCGCGATCTCCGTCAGGTTGTTGACCACCAGGCAGTAGACCAGGCGCTGCCAGGCATCCGCCCGTGGCAGGTCCGCCGGCAGTTTGACGCCTTCCGCGTCCCGGAAGAGGGCCTGCACCGGCAGGCCGTCCGCGTCGACGGCGACCAGGGTGTTCTGGAGGTGGGCCTCCAGCACGATGCCGTGCCGGGCGAACATCTCCAGCACCGGCGGCACGACCTCGCGCAGGTACGCCCGCCACCAGCGGACCGGGTCGGTGCCGGCGGCGGGCGGGCTCCCGGGGTAGCCCTCGGCGAGCCCGGCGGCCAGCAGCGGCGTGGCGCCCGGCACGGTGTGGGCGTGCAGGCCGTCGCGGACCAGGACGGCGAGTTCCTCGAAGGCGAAGGCGGCGGTGCGGTAGCCGCGGTCGGGGAGCCAGGCCGCGCTCCGGCCGGTCCGGCGCAGGGCGGCGAAACCGGCCTCGACGGCCGCATCGGTGCGGCGCAGTCGCAGCAGGTCGTGTCGCCACAGCCGGCGCACGTCGTTGGTGATCCGGACGTCTAGGCTGAACTTCACGAAGAGGTCGGCCTCCGGGTCCGGGACGTACAGGGTCCGGATCGAGGCGGTCGGCCAGGCCGGCCGCCGGCTCACCCCGAGCCGCAGCAGCCGCCCGTCGGCGAAGGCCTCGCGCACCGCGGGGCGCTCGCCCACCAGGTCGAGCTGCCAGGGGTGGGCGGGCAGCAGCCGGTACCCGGCCGGTGCGCGCGGCCCGTCGAGGGCGTCGGCGAGGGCGTCGACCGCGGCGGAGGCGGCCGGGCCGCCCTCCTCGGCGCTCTGGTCCTCGCGCAGCCCCAGGAAGACCAGCGGGAAACGGGCGTAGGCCTCGGGCGCGTACGGCAGCCAGCTGCCGGCCGGCGCCCCGCCGCGGGCCTTGGGGGCGGGGTGGTGCGGGTGGCCCATGACCAGGGACTGCTCGGACAGGAGGTACGGGTCCGCCGGGGGTTCGGCGGCCGTCCGGGCCGCCAGCAGCGCGGCGATCGCGTCGCGGCTGTCGGTGATCTCGACGGGCAGTTCGTCGTTGGGGACACCGGTGAACCGGCCGAGTTCGTCGGAGACGAGTTTGGCCAGTTCGGGATGGCTGAGCGGGTGCCAGCCGTCTGCCGTACACAGTTCGGGGCATGCGGGCCGGCGTCCGCCGCGCACCCGGAGCAGCCGCCCGCTGCCGCGCAGCCGGTGGACGCGCAGATCGGTTCCCGCGCCCGTGCCGTACTCCCCGGCGGGGTCGGCCACCTCTCTGAGCAGGCAGTTCAGGAGCGGGGCGGCGGCGTACGCGTCGGCGGCGGCGTTGAGGTCCACTGATTCCATTCGGTCCATCCGGTGCGCCGGAGGTTCGCAGGGCGCAACCACCAGTCGTGATCTTCAGTATCCGCAATGATTACTTGATCATCCCGTAAAGCGATATTCGATGCCGGAGCCTCAGCATGCATCTTCCCCCCTCCCCGGCCGAAGAGGCCGTCGCCGCCGAACTGGCCGGCGTGCGCCCGTCGCTCGGACCCTCGTACGGCGCGGCGCTCGACGGTGCCCGGGCGGCCGTGCTGACGCGGCTGTGGCGGGCCCTCGCCTTCGAACCCCTGCCCTGGGTCGTCGGCCGCGCGTACGCGCCCGGCGGCCTGGCCCTGCTGCTGGCCGGGGGCGCCCGGCTGGAGGGCCCGCCGCCGGATCCGTACGCGACCGGGCCGTACGTGAGCGAGCTGCTGCTCGACGGCAGGCCCTACCGGCAGGCCGCGCGACTGGTGACGGCCCTGGGGGTGCCGCACGGGGAGCTGTTCGCCGCCGAACTGGACGCCTGTACGGCCTCCCTCGCGCTCTCCCGGGCCGGTCAGCCGCCCACGGGCGAGGACCCGGCCCCGCGGACCACGTGGGAATGGGAGCAGCGGGTCGTCGACGGACATCCCTACCACCCGAACTGCCGTTCCCGGCCCGGTTTCTCGGTGGCGGAGCAGCTGGCGTACGCGCCCGAGCACCGGCCCGTGGTGGAACTCGGGCTGGTCGCCGTACGGGCCGGGGAATGCCTGGTCACCGGCGACTGGCCACAGGAGCTGCGGGAGGCGGGACGGATCCTGGTCCCGGTGCACCCGTGGCAGGCGGCGCACGTCCTGAAGCACGAGCGGGTGCGGCCCGGCCTGGCGGCGCACCCGCTGATGGCCCTGCGCACCCTGGCCCCCGTCGACGGCGGGGCGCACGTGAAGACCGCGCTGAGCGCCCGGCTGACGTCGTCCGTGCGGGACATCTCCGTCTACTCCATCGAGACGGCTGCGGCCGTCTCCGCCTTCGCCCAGGGCCTGACCGAGCGGCTCGACGGGCGGCTGCACATCACCCGCACCCTGGGCGCCACGACGGCGCACAGTCCGGATCTGGCGGCCGTGCTGCGCGAGCCGCCCGAAGCGTACGCGGACGCCGCCGCCGGCGAGCGGGTGCTGCCGGTGGCGGCCCTGGCGTCGTTCGGCCCGGCCCGCTCGGCGGCCTGGCGGGCCGAGTTCGCCCGGCTGGCGCTGTCGGTGTGCCTGCGGGTGCTGGAGCTCGGGGTGGCCCTGGAGGCCCACGGCCAGAACCTCCTCGTCGTCCTCTCCCCCACCGGCGCCCCGCTGCGGCTGGTCTACCGCGACCTCGCCGACATCCGGATCAGCCCGGCCCGCCTCGCCCGGCACGGCCTGCCGGTGCCGCCGCTGTCCGGCCGGCTGGTCACCGACGACGTGAGCGTGCTGCGGCGCAAGCTGTTCGGGTCCCTGCTCACGGGGGCGCTCGGGGCGACGGCGGGCTCGGCCGGGGCCTTCGCCGAGGCCCTCGCGGAGGCGGCCGCCCTGCCGGCCACCGCGGACACCGCGGCACTGCTGACCGGGCCGCTGCCCACCAAGGCGCTCACGCTGATGCGGCTGAGTCCCGGGGTGCCGGGCGACCAGTGGGCGGAACTTCCCAATCCGCTGGTCGGGGGGTGAGCGGGAGCACTCGGCGCGGTTCCCCTCGGAGGGGCTCTGGAGGCTACTGTTCAGGGGCATGACAGAGACCTCGTACCTCAGCTCCGTACGGGCGTCCTACGACGCCGTGGCCGTCGACTACGCGCGGCTGGTCAGCGCCGATCTGGCCGGAAAGCCGCTGGACAGGGCCATGTTGGCGGCCTTCGCCGAGTACGTGCGCGACGGCACGGGCGGCGGGGGCCGGGCCGTGGCCGACCTGGGCTGCGGCCCCGGCCGGGTGACGGCGCATCTGGACGGGCTGGGCGTACGGGTCTTCGGCGTCGACCTGTCTCCGGCGATGGTGGCGGTGGCCCGCCGGACCTATCCGGGGCTGCGTTTCGAGGTGGGCTCGATGGCCGCCCTGGACGTGGCCGACGGGGTCCTCGGCGGGGTGCTGGCCTGGTACTCCACCGTGCACACCCCGCCCTCGGGGTTGCCGGTGCTGTTCGCGGAGTTCGCCCGGGTACTGGCGCCGGGCGGTCATCTCCTGATCGCGTTCAAGGCGGGAGACGGGCTGGTCCGGCTGGACCACGCGTACGGGCGTCCCGTCGACCTCGACGTGTACCGGACGCCGCCGGAGCTGATCGCCGGACTGCTGGCCGGGGCCGGACTGACGGAGGTGTCCCGGCTGGTCCGCGAGGCGGCCCCCGACGAGCAGTGCCCCCAGGGCTTCCTGCTGGCGCGCAAGGGCTGAGGAGGCGTCGACCGCTGCGGTGCCCGGCCGGGCGCTTCCGCGCCCGCCCGGGCGCGCCGGCCCTGTCGGGCCCTCTCCCCCCGTCCCCGCCCGGCGGGACCCGTCCGGGCCCTCGTTCGTGACGGTCACCGCGCGGGCACGTGCTCCACCGGTGTTCGTGAACGGCTCGGGGTCACGGGGGCGGCGTACGGCGGCCGTTCACGTGGTGCGGTACGCACATAGGACGAGTCGAACCGTTTCGGCTGTGCGCCGTTCAGGGGGCACCCCGGGGCGTGTGGGACCCGCCTGCGCGGCTATCGGCCCGGACGGTGGCAGGAAGGGGGTATGAGCCTCAATCGCCGCCAAGTCCTGGGCAGCGTGGCCGCGGCCGTTCTCGCCACCGCCGGGGCGGCGGCCCGGACCCCGGACTACGGGGCGCTCGCGCGCGGGATCGACGGGCGGGTGGTGCTCCCGGGGGACCCGGACTATCCGGAGGCCCGCCGCCTGTTCCAGCCCCGGTACGACACCGTCGCACCGGCCGCGGTGGCCTATCCCGCGCACGCCGCGGACGTGGCCGTCTGCCTGGACTTCGCCCGCCGGTCGGCCGCGCCCGTGGTCCCGCGCGGTGGCGGTCACAGCTACGCGGGCTGGTCCACGCGATCCGCCGGGCTGGTCGTCGACACGGGGGCCATGGCCACCGTGTCGGTGGACGGGGACGGTGTCCGGGTCGGCGCGGGTGCCCGGCTCGGGGACGTGCACGCGGCCCTCGCGGGGCACGGCCGGTCCGTCCCGACCGGGCTGTGCCCGTCCGTCGGCATCGCCGGACTCACCCTCGGCGGCGGCCTGGGCCTGGCCTCGCGGGCGTACGGGACCACAGCCGACCGGCTCACCGGGGCCCGGGTGGTCACACCCGACGGGATCGTCCGCGAGGTCTCCGCCGACGCCGGCCGCGATCCGGAGCTCTTCTGGGCGCTGCGCGGCGGTGGCGGCGGCAACTTCGGCGTGGTGACCGAGTTCCGCTTCCGCACCCACCCGGTCGGTGCGTGCGCCTTCGCCGAACTCCACTGGCCCGGCGGCGACTCGGCAGCCGTACTGCGCGGCTGGCAGCGCTGGCTGGCCGGGCTGCCGGACCCGTTCTGGAGCCAGGTCGAGTTCACCGTCGAGGTGGATGCCGGGGCCGGGACGACGCCGGCGGTACGGGTGGTGTGCCTCGACGGACGCCACGAGCTGGAACGGCAGCTGACCCGGCTGTCCGACCTGGTCGGCGGGGCGCCGCGGGACAGCTGGATCACCGTACGCAGCCACGAGGACACCGTCCGGGCGCTGTCCGGCTGCCTGGAGCTGAGCCCCGCGCAGTGCCGGCTGCCGGGCACCACGCCGGGCCGGGACCCGCAGGGACGGCTCGGCCGGGACTCCTACGCCGCGCGCTGCGACTTCTGGGCGGGCGGCGGGCTGCCGGACGCGGCGATCGGCGCGGTCCTGGACGCCGTGCGCCGGTACGGGACGCGCGTGCCCCGGGGCGGCCGGGGCGTCGTCCAGTTCGACGGGGTCTGCGGAGGAGCGCTGAACCGGGTCCCCGCCGGCTCGACCGCCTTCGTGCACCGCGACAGCGCCTTCCTCGCCCAGTACCTCGTCTACTGGCCCGAATCCGCGCCGGCCGCCGAGGTGGCCCGGCACCAGGGCTGGCTCGACGGCCTCTGGCGGGACCTGCGCCCCTGGGCGAGCGGCCGTGCCTACCAGAACTACACCGATCCGAAGCTCACGGGCTGGCGCGAGGCCTACTACGGCCCGAACCTGGCGCGCCTTCAGGAGGTCCGGCGTGTCCACGACCCGGACCGGCTCTTCCGTTTCCCCCAGGCCCTTTGAGGAGTGTCCGGCATGCGACGTACGTTGACGATGGCCGTGGTGGTGGCCGCCCTGCTGGTGCCGGGAGGGCCGCTGCCCGTGGCCGAGGCCGGGACCGTCGCCGCCCCGGTGGCCGCGGGACGCTGGTCGGCGCGCGAGGCGCGGTCCTTCTGGACCGCCGGACGGATGGCCTCCGCGGTCCCGTTGCCGCCCGTGCCGCCCGGACTCCTGGACGACACCGATCCCGCGCCGCCGGAGCCGGCCGAACCCGCCGAACCGGATGAACCAGCCGAGCCGGCCGCACCGGCCGCACCGGCCGTACCCGCCGGGGGGATCCCCGTCCCGACGCCCGCCCCCGCCGTCACGGCTCTCCCGCTGCCGTCCGCGCCCCCGGCCGCCACACCGGCTCCCTCCCCCGCGCCCAGTACCGTTCCCACGCCTCCCCGCGCGCCGTCGGCCCCGGTTCCGCTTCCGGCCCCGGCCCGCCCGGCCGTTCCACGGCTGCCGGTCCTCACCCCCGGCATCGGGCAGAACTTCGACGGCCTCCCGGTCGCCGGCCGGATGTACCTGGTCAAGGGCGGCGGGTCCTACTTCTGCACGGCCAGCGTGGTCTCCTCCCCCGGCCGCGACCTGGTGCTCACGGCGGCGCACTGCCTGCTCGGCTCCGACACCCAGCAGGTGGCCTTCGTACCGCAGTACACGCGGGCGAAGCCGCAGCCGTACGGCATCTTCCCGGTCCTGCGGGATGCGGGCGGGCGCTCCAGGATCTGGATCGACCCGCGCTACCGCTCCCAGGGCGTCGACCGCGCGGCCGCCCTCGACGTGGCCTTCGCCCAGGTGGGTCCGGACGCCCGCGGCTTCCCGGTGGAGGCCGTGGTCGGCGGGAACCGGCTGGTGACCGGAGCCGGTTACGCACACGCGCGGGTCACGCTGATCGGCCACCCTGCCTCCGCCGCCCGGCCGCGTGTCTGCGCCAACCGGACGAGGAAGTTCACCAGTACCGACGCGCGGATCCCCGGATCGTTCCTGCGGATCGACTGCACGGGCTATCCCGGCGGGACCAGCGGCGGCCCGTTCGTGACCCGCTACGACGCGCGTACCGGGACCGGGGACGTGGTCGGGGTCATCGGTGGCTGGAAGACCGGCGGGGACAAGGCCGACACCTCGTACAGCTCCTACTTCGGAGCGGACGTCAGGAAGTTGTACGAGAAGGCGGTTGCCGGAGCGAAGGCGCTTGCCGGGGCGCGGGCGGCTGCCGGGGCGAAGGGGCCTGCCGGGGCGCAGGCGCGGCCGTGAGCACCCGTACCCACCGGGTCCGGCGCGGGTTGCCGACCGTACGCGGTGTCACCGGAAGCCCGTCGCCGCCGAACTCGTCGGCGGGTGGCAGGCCGAGCCGGCGGCGCAGGTCGGCGAGGGCCGCGTGGACGGGGGCGAGGACCACCTCCGCCCCGGGGCCGACGGACGCGAGGGCGTGCGCGGTGGTCTCGATCGCCTCGGCGGCGTCCTCGGCGGCGGTCCGGCTCCATCCGCCGGGCGTGTCGGCGCCCCAGGGGGCGACGGTGTCGTAGAGGTGGCAGGCGGCATCGGCCATGGCGTCGGCCCGTTCACCGACACCCGGCGCCGCGATGGTCGGCAGTTCCATGCCGGGTCAACGAGCCGATGCCGTCCTGGGTACGTACGGGCGGACGCCGGGCCGTTACCGCGCGGACGCGGCCCGGTGGATCCGCCGGGCGACGGCGTGCGAGAAGGCGGTGGCCGCGCCCGCGAGGGCCAGGCCCGAGGCGATGTCGCGGGCCCGCGCGGGCCGCAGGACCCCGGCCCGGCGCAGCCGGCCGCGCGCCCACAGGGTGAAGGGGACCACGAGCAGCGGTGAGGTGACCACGCCCGGGGTGTAGCCGCGGGTGACGGCGGCCTGTGCGACGTGGACGAGGCCGTGCAGACCGAAGCCGCCCAGCGAAGCCTGGTAGAAGGCCGAGCGGCCGCCGGTGCGGTACCCGTCGGCCGAGGCCGCCGCGACGACCAGTCCCATCACGGCGACCGCGGTGGCGAACTCGCGGCCGTCCACCGCTTCCATGCTCCTCCAGACCCGGTCGGGGACGCCGGGGTGCCGCTCGCGCAGGACGGGGACGCGGGTCCGGGACCAGCGGGCCACGGTGGCCATCTCTTCGAGGTCGTGCACGGCCCAGGCCGCGAACAGTCCCAGGGTGACGGCGCTCGGCGCTATCGAGGGGTGTGATGTTAAGGCGTTCATAGGACCACAGTCTGCAGCCACAGGGGCAGCAGCAGGAGCGACACGAGTGAACTCTTGATCACCACGGACGCGGAGAGGTCGACGCCCACGTCGTAGCGCTGGGCGAAGATGAACAGGTTCTGCGGGGTCGGCATCGCCGCGATCAGGACGAGGTACGCGAGCCACTCGCCCCGGACACCGAAGAGCATCCCGCACACCGCCCAGGTGAGCAGCGGGAACGCCAGGCACTTGAAGCCTATGAGGGCGAGTTCCTCGCGCGTGGTGCCCCGCAGGTCGAGACCGAGGCCGCCCAGATGGAGGCCGAGGGCGAACAGGGCCACCGGGGAGGCGCTGTCCCCGACGAACGCGGCGCCGTCCAGGACGACGGCCGGGACCCGTACCGAGAGCAGGTTGAGCAGGATCCCCGCGTTGCAGGCGAGGACCAGCGGGGTCGCGAGCGAGGCACCGACGGCGCGGGAGAGGCGTCGGCCCGGACCGCCGGCCGCCGGCCCCGCGCGGCCCAGTTCCATGAGGGCGATCACGACCAGGGACAGCACGCAGACCTGGAAGAGCAGGATCGGGAAGATCGGCGCCGCCGTCCCGAACACGGTGATGAAGACGGGGACGGCGAAGTAGGCGGTGTTCACCTGGACTCCCGCCATCACGCGCAGCGCCACGTCACGCGGCTCGCGCAGGCCGTGGGCGACCGCCGCCACGGCCACCGCCGCCACGGCGAGGGCCGCGGCCCCGGCGTAGCCGCCGATGGCCCGCCAGTTGAACAGGGCCCCGAGGTCACTGGCGTAGATGTTGCCGAAGAGGTAGCACGGGACGGCGAAGAGGAAGGCGTAGTCGGAGAAGACCTTCGAGGCCTCGGCCGGAACGGTCTTCCGGCGGGCGAGCAGCACCCCGCCGCCGAACGCCAGCAGCACCGGCACCAGTTTCTCCAACGCCGCCGCGGCACCCATGCCCGTATCCCCCATGATCGACTGCACGCAGCCTAGCCCCACCCGCTTCCGGGCGGTCCGGGCCGTCCGGGGCCTCCGCGGCCTCCGGGGCATAGGCTGGTCCGATCATGAGCGACGAACCCCGGAACCGGCTGCGCGGCCGTACTCGCGAACGCATCCGTACCTCCTCGGCGGCCGGTGCACGGATGCCCGGCGCACTGGCGCGGCTCGCCGTCGTGCTGCGCACACCGGCGGGGACGGCGCAGCCCTTGTTCGCCCGGGCGCCCCGGCGGTGGCAGCGGGCGCTGCCGTTCGTCGTCGTCGGCATCTTCGTCGTCACCCTGCTGCCGGTGACGATCACGGTGCTGTCCAACGACTACGGGGTCGGTGGCGGCTGGGCGGGCGCGCTGGGGGTGGCACAGACCGTGCCGCTGCTCCTCGCACTGACCCGGCCGCTCCACGCCTGGATCGTCGTCCTGGCCGCCGACACCGTCGCCGCGGTGCTGCTCGTCGGTGCCGACAAGGTGGCCGGGCATTCCTGGCCGTGGCCGCCGATGACCATCGTCGGCTACCTGGTGCTGATGGCCTGCCTGGGGCTGCGCGAGTCCGTCCGGACCCTGGTCGGGGTGTGGCTGGTGACCGGCCTCGTCGGTACCGCCCTGGGCTTCTCCGAGCCCGCTGGCGTGATGAACACCAACGCCCTGCTCTTCGTGCTCAGCGGCGTCATGCTGGTGCTGACGGGCGCGCTGCGCGGGGTCGGCGACGCGCAGCAGCGGGTCGCCGAGCAGGAGAGCATCAGTGAGGCGGAGCGGTCCCGGCGGACCCTGCTGGAGGAACGGGCCCGGATCGCACGCGAGTTGCACGACGTGGTGGCCCATCACATGTCGGTGATCACCGTGCAGGCCGATTCTGCGCCGTACCGGGTTCCGGGCATGCCGGAGCCCGTACGCGAGGAGTTCGCGGCGATCGCGGCGAGCGCGCGGGAGTCGCTGGGCGAAATGCGGCGGCTGCTGACCGTGCTGCGCGGCGACGGCGCGGGCGGGTCGGACGGGGCGGACGGCGAGCGGGCCCCGCAGCCGGGGATCAGCCGGCTGCAGCAGCTGGTGGAGGCGACCGTACGGGCCGGGCAGCCGGTGGAACTGTCCCTGGCGGCCGGGGCGGCCGCGGCGGCGCCGCCGGCGGTGGACCTGTCGGCGTACCGGATCGTGCAGGAGGCCCTGGCCAACGTGGTGCGGCACGCCCCCGGCGCACCCACCCGGGTCTCGGTGACGGTCGACGAGGACGAGGTCCTCGTGCTCGTGGTCAACGGTCCGGCGCGTGACGCCGTGGTGGAGCTGGAGGGTTCGGGCACGGGGCACGGCCTGGTCGGAATGCGCGAGCGCGTACGGTTGACCGGCGGCACGCTCGACACGGGCCCGCTGCCCGACGGCGGCTTCCGGGTCGCCGCACGCCTGCCCCTGAACGATCCGACCGAGGACTCGATGTGACCATCCGCGTGATCATCGTCGACGACCAGGCCATGGTGCGGGCCGGGTTCGCCGCGCTGCTGTCGGCGCAGGCCGACATCGACGTGGTGGGTGAGGCTCCCGACGGGCGGCAGGGGGTGCAGGTGTCGCGCTCCACGCACCCCGACGTGGTGCTGATGGACGTGCGGATGCCGGAGATGGACGGGCTCACGGCCGCCCGGGAGATCCTCGGTCCCCCGCCCGGGGTGGTGCACCGGCCGAAGGTGCTGATGCTGACCACCTTCGACATCGACGACTACGTGTACGAGGCACTGCGCGCGGGGGCTTCCGGGTTCCTGCTCAAGGACGCCCCGCCGGCCGATCTGATCGCGGCGGTCCGGGTGGTCGCCTCGGGCGAGGCGCTGCTGGCGCCCTCGGTGACCCGCCGGCTGATCGCGGACTTCGTCCAGCAGCGCCCGGCGCCGCGCAAGGACCCCGCGCTGCGGCTGAAGGGGCTCACGCCGCGTGAGACCGAGGTGTTGGAGCTCATCGCGCGCGGACTGTCGAACCAGGAGATCGCGGGGCACCTGGTGCTGGCGGAGCAGACGGTGAAGACGCACATCGGGCGGGTGCTGGCCAAGCTCGGCCTGCGGGACCGGGCCCAGGCGGTGATCTTCGCGTACGAGGCGGGGCTGGTACGGCCGGGCGACTCCGGCTGAGGTCTTCCCCCTGCACCGTTCGCACGTCAGTCGGGCAGCGCCACGGTGAGATCCACCTCGACGAGCTGTCCCGCGAAGCCCAGTTGGGCGACGCCCAGGAGGGTGCTGGCGGTGGTGAACGCCGGCCCCAGGGCGGACCCGGTGAGCCGACGCCATGCGGTGGCGAGCATGTCCCGCTCCTCGCTCCGCACGTAGATCACCGACCGCACCACGTGTTCGGGCCGCGCGCTCACCGCTGCCAGGGCGGCGAGCGCGTTCGCGACCACCTGGTCGACCTGTGTCTCGAGGGAACCGGAACCGACGAGTTCACCCGTGCGATCGAGCGGGCACTGACCCGCCAGATAGGCGGTACGGCCTGCCTCCACCACGGTGATGTGGTGGTAGCCGGGTGTCTCGTGCAACGGCTCGGGGTTGATGCGGGTGATCTTCTCGGTCATGCCGGCGAGTCTGACCGGCTTGGCGCCGGCCCGCACCGTGTTTTCTCCACCGGCAGGCGTTCCGCCGTGCCGTGCGGTCGAAGAACGGCTTAGGGCAGGCCCGCAAAGGTCTCGCAGCCGGTGGCGAAGTCCTTTCCGCCTTCGCCGTCGCAGGCGTCCGGGCCGTCGGGGCCGTCCGGGCCTCCGGTGAGGAAGTCGCCGGCGGGGCCCGCCCTCAGGGTGTCGACGCCTTCGCCGCCGTCGAGGAAGTCGGCGCCTCCGGCGGTCCCCGCGCTCGCCGTGCCGGTGAGGTCGACGTTGTCGCCGTAGACGCGGTCGTTCCCCGCGCCGCCGCTGATGGTGTCGTCGCCCGCGGCGGTGCGGCGCGCGTCGGCCGGGCCGCTGTCCCCGACGAGGTACTCGTCGGAGGCGCCGCCGATGATCCGGTCGTCGCCGGCGCCGTTCGCGCGGCCCCCGGCCGGGCTGGTGACGGTGTGGTCGCCGATCGCCGAGATCCCGCCGTCGGCACCGAGGTCCAGCAGGTCGTCGCCGCCGCCGCCCACCGCGTTCCGTGCGGCCTCGCTGTCCCCGGTCATCGTCTCGGCGCCGGGCCCGCCGAGCAGTACGTCGTCCCCGGAGCCCGTCGCGTCACCGGCGAACGCGCCGGAGTCGCCGAGCATGGCGTCGTCGCCGGGCCCGCCGTCGATCCGGTCGGCTCCGCCGCCGACCGCGCTCAGTCCTCTGCTGTCCCCGGTCATCCGGTCGTTGCCGGGGCCGCCGATCAGCTGGTCGTCACCACCGCCTGTGGCCTTGCCCCCGGGGGCGTAGCTGTCGCCGGTGAACTGGTCGTCCCCGTCGCCTCCGAGGAGGCGGTCGTTGCCGCCGCCCGTGGCGTCGCCGGTGGGGCTGAAGCTGTCGCCGCGCAGTTGGTCGGCGCCCGCCGACCCGTCGGCCTGGTCGTCGCCGAGTCCGCCGACGAGGACGTCGTCGCCCGCCAGACCGCAGATCAGGTCGTCGCCGCCCAGGCCGTGGATCGTGTCCGGGCCCGGGGTACCGACGATCACGTCGTCGCCCGGGGTGCCCTCGGTGGTCGCGCCGGGGGTGGTGACGACGAGGGTGGCGGGAACGCCGAAGCAGGTCACCGCCCGTGCGCCGGCGTCCCCGGTACCGAGGAGGACCACGGATCCGGCAGCCAGGGCGCAGGCGAGGCCGGCGGCGGCCGTCCGGTGCGGGCGACGTCCCGGCCCGGCCGCTCGCTGGTGTTCCGGGTGGGGCATCGTCGGTACTCCCTTGGCCACGAATAGTCGGACTATCGCCATAACTAGTCGGGGCATGCACCTCGGTGACGCCGACACACGGGCGGGCCGCGGCAGACGGCTGACGCGGATCGCACCCGTGGAGCAACGCCGGGCCGGGCGGGCGGACACGTCAGTCAGGGTGCGGCCGGGGGCGCCGTCTCCTCCACCCCCTACCGGGGTATGACATCCGACTTGGCTCCCCGGTCGGACGTACGCGCCGGTACCCCCTCCCTACCTTCCACCTCGTCACGAGGAGAGGAGAAGGGGAATGCGCCGCTTGGGAAGGACGCTGGTCGCTGCCGCGGTGGCGGTGGCCCTCGTCGGGGGGACCGCCGGGTGGGCCTCGGGCGACAGCCAGGCGGCGGTCACCGGACCGCCGCCGGGAACCGCCGCCTGGCGGGCCGACACGGTGTCCGGCCGGTCGCTGCCCGATCCGGCGACCGCCGCACCGCGGGAGGTCGCCGCCTTCTTCGCCGGGCTGGACGACCAGGCGCGCCGGCAACTGCTGCGGTCCCACCCGCTGGTGGTGGGCAACCTGGACGGGGCGCCGCTCCCCCTGCGGTACGAGGCCAACCGGCTCGCCGCGGCCGCCACGGGTGAGGCGCGCTACGCCTCCCTCGCCGCGCCGGACCGGCAGGTCCTGGCCTTCGACCCGCGCGGCCGGGGCCAGGTGGCCGAGGTGTTCGGGGACCTGGAGAGCGCGGAGCACGTCTCGGTGATCGTGCCGGGTTCGGACAACGACGCCGCCGCGTACGACGCCCCGCACTCGCCCCATACCGGTCCGGCGGGAATGGCCCGGGCCCTGCGCGAGGCGACCGGGTCCGGGTCCGTCGCCGTCGTCGCGTGGATCGGTTACACGACTCCGGTCGGCGTCGGCCTCGATGCGGCCGGCGGCCGTCTCGCCCGGGCCGGGGCGGTACGGCTGGCCCGGTTCACGGAGGGACTCGACGCGGTCGGCGCACCCGACCCGGTGCTGTTCTGCCACAGCTACGGCTCGGTGGTGTGCGGGCTCGCGGCCCGGCACACCGACGCCACCGACATCGTGGCCTTCGGCTCCCCCGGCATGCGCGCCGACACCGCGGCCGCCCTGCGGACCGGGGCCCGGGTCTGGGCGGCCCGGGGCCCCTCCGACTGGATCGCCGACGTCCCGAACGTCGAGTTCGCCGGGATCGGGCACGGCACCGACCCCACCTCCGCGGCCTTCGGCGCCCGCCGGGTTCCGGCGGCCGACGTGGAGGGCCACACCGGCTACTTCAGGCCCGGCACCCAGTCCCTCGCGGCCTTCGCCGCCCTCGCGAAGGGAGAGGCCCGATGAGCGCCTCCGTCACCCTGGCCCCGCTGCGCGAGGCCGCCGCCCGGATCGACCGGCAGACCCCCGCCCACCGCGACCGGGCGATCGACGGGCTGCGCGCCCTGGCGCTGCTGGCCGTGCCCACCGGCCACTGGCTGCTCGGCGGCTTCACCCTCGACTCCGACGGCGGCCTGCACAACGCCAGCCCGCTGTCCGCGTTCGGCGGCCTGGCCCCGGCGAGCTGGGTGCTGCAGATGCTGGGCATCTTCTTCCTCGTCGGCGGGTACGCCTCGGCGCTCTCCTTCCGGCGCCGCACGGGGACGACCGGCGCCTGGCTCAAGGGCCGGATCGTACGCCTGGGACGGCCGGTGCTCGGGGTGACCGCGGTGTGGGCGCTCGCCGCGCCCCTGCTGTACGCGGCCGGGGTCCCGGAGGCCTCGCTGCGGACCGGGGCGACGCTGGTGGTCCAACCGCTGTGGTTCGTCGGGGTGTACGTGGTGGTCACCGCGCTGACCCCGTACTGCGTGCGGGCGGCGCGGCGCCTCGGGGGCTGGGCGGCCGCCCCGCTGCTCGGCTGCGTCGCCGTGGTCGACTTCCTGCGCTACGGGCCGTTCGCCGACTCCGTGCCCTCGTGGCTGGCCGTGGTGAACATCCTGCCGGGCTGGCTGTTCGCGTACCAGCTGGGCGTCTCCTGGGGCGAGCGGCGGATCGGGCGGCGCGGGGCCTGGCTGCTGCTGGCGGGCGGGGCACTGCTGTTCGCCGCGCTGCTGGCGGTGTTCCACTACCCGGCGTCGATGGTCGGCGTACCGGGTGCGGCGCGCACCAACTCACACCCGCCGTCGCTCCTGGTCCTGGCCCTGGCCTCGGCGCAGTCGGGTGCGGCGATCCTGCTGCGCGACCGGCTGGCGAAGCTGCTGGCGCGGCCCGCCCTGTGGGCCCCGGTGGTCGTGATCAACCTGTCCGCGATGACGATCCTGTGCTGGCACCAGACGGCGATGCTGGCCGCGGCCGTGCCGGGCTCGTTCCTGGGGGAACTGGCCGGTCTGACGACGGCGCCGGACAGCCTGGGCTGGATCGCGGCACGGCTGGCGTGGATGCCGGTGTTCGCGGTGCTGCTCGTCGCGCTCGCCCGCCACACGCGGCGGTTCGAGGTCGCGCCGCGGGAGGGCCGTCGGGCGAGCGCCCTGCGCCGGACCGTGGCCGGGCTGCTGGCGGCGGGGTTCGCGGTGTTCGCGCTGGGCCTCGCCTGAGCGGGACCCGGTGGACCGGCCCCGGCCCCGTTCACGGCGAGAGCGCCGCTCCCCTGGGGGAGCGGCGCTCTCGCCGTGAACGGGCGCTCCGCGTCAGGCGATCGAGGCGGCGACGATCGCGGCCACCGCGAGGTTGCAGGCGGCCGAGACCCAGACCGCCGGGTGGGGCTCCGGGTCCACGACGATGGCGCCGAGCTTGCCGGGAGTCACCAGGTCGAGCACCAGGAAGGCCACCGCCATCAGGATCAGGCCGAGCAGGCCGAAGGCCGCGGTGGACAGCAGGCCCTTGCCGAAGTCGTCGTAGGTCGTCCAGATCGAGGTGAAGACGATGCCGCCGATACCGAGGAGCGCGGAGCTGAGGAAGAGGGCCGCGTTGCGGTTGCGCTGCTCCCAGATCTGCTGGGGGAGCTTCCCGGGCGTCAGCACGTCCACGAGGACGATGCCGAGGATCAGCAGCACGAGGCCGAGGCCGCCGTAGGCGCTCGTGCGGCCAAGTCCGTTGATGATGTCGCTCATTGAGAAGCCCGTCTCCGCGTGGGTGGGAAAGTATGTGCCGTGGGGAGGCCGAATCTATCGCACGGCCTTGACCCGGACCATGGGGAGGTCAGCAGATGGTAAAGGTCAGGGCCGCGCGGCCGGACGAGGCGGAGGCCCTGACCGGGCTGGTGATGCGGTCCAAGGCGCACTGGGGGTACGACCCCGCCTTCCTGGACGCGTGCGCGCCGGACCTGCGGATCCGGTCCGGCGACGTGACCGCACGCCGTGTCGCCGTGGCCGAAAACGGGCGGGGAGAGGTGCTCGGGATCGCCTCGCTGGAGGGAACTCCCCCGCTGGCGGCGCTCGGGCTGCTCTTCGTGGAGCCGTCCGCCATCGGGCAGGGCGTGGGCCGGGTGCTGTACCGGGACGTGCTGCGGCGGGCCGTGGACCTGGGGGTGCGCCGGCTGGTCATCGACTCCGATCCGCACGCGGCCGGTTTCTACCGGGCGATGGGGGCGGTGGCGACGGGAGCGGCGGCCGCCGGGGCGGCGGTGGCCGCACCCGACGCGGAAGCCGCCGCTGCGGCTCTGGTCCGGTTCGAGACGGCTCCCGTCCCGCTCGCCGGCTGGGCGCGTGCCTGGACCGGCGGCGGGCGGGCCGTGCACCTGGGCAACGTCGGCGAGTTCAACGCGCAGTTCGCCGACGCCACCCTGGACCCGGTGCAGGGGCCCGCGCACCACTACGCGTGCCTCGCCGCCTTCTACAGTCCCTACCCGGCCGCGCTGGTGCTGCCGCGGCCGGTCCCCCGGGGCTGGACCGAGCTGGTCTGCCGCCAGCTGGGCTGGAGCGGGGTGGAGGTGTACGACGGCCTGCTGGACGGCGACGCGGATCCCGGCCTCTGCGATGCGGTACGGGCCCGGCCGGCGCTGGCCGCGCTGCTCACCGGGGGTGGGCTGCCCCTCGTACCGTGGGGCCGGACCAGGCCGTTCGGGCGGCTGGCGGGCCGTCCGTGGCGGCCCGGGGAGCTGCGCTACGAGTCTAAGTCCGCGGCGCACTCCCTCTTCGGGCGGATCCTGGCGGGCGGCGGGCATCCCGGGATCGTGCTCCCCCGGCAGTGGCGGGCCGACGGGCGGTGGGCGGCGGCCCGCAGGCTGGCGGCCAGGACCCGGGCGGGCGAGAGCACCGTGGTGAAGTCGGAGCACGGCGTCGGGGGTTCGGGCACCACGGTGCTCACCCCCGAGCGGGTGCGTGCCGCGGGCGGGGCGCGGGCCGTGCTGCGGCGGCTGCCGCGCGGGCCGCTGCTGGTGGAGGAGTACGTCGGCGGTCCGGCGTCCGGGGCCGACGGGGGGCCGCGGGATCTGACGTACGACGGTTTCGTCGACGATGCGGGCCACGCGCACGAGGTGGGCGGGGCGGTGATGGACGTGGTGGACGGCTGCTACCGGGGTGCCACGGTGGGCCCCGGGGTGGTGCCCGCGTGGGCGGAGAAGTCCCTCACCGCCTTCGGCGCGGCCGTGGGCCGGGAACTGGCGGAATCCGGCTACCGGGGATGGTTCGACGTGGACTTCGTCGCCGACGGGTCGGGGCGGCTCGCACCGACCGAGACGAACCTGCGGCTGACCGGGCCGTCCGTCGCCTTCATGGTGGCGGCCCGGCTCGACGCGCTGCGGGGCGCGGGGCACCTCGTACGGATCGCCGACCGGGTGGAGCTGGGGGCGCGGCTGCCCGAGGGCCAGCTCGACGAGTTGTGCGCGGCCCTGGCCCGGGGCTGCGCGGAGCTCGGGGCGGTGTTCGTCCCCGCGATCCCGACCGGGGCCTTCGAACCGGCG
The DNA here is from genome assembly GCF_008642275.1 of Streptomyces venezuelae. Classification (NCBI taxonomy): domain Bacteria; kingdom Bacillati; phylum Actinomycetota; class Actinomycetes; order Kitasatosporales; family Streptomycetaceae; genus Streptomyces; species Streptomyces venezuelae. Next base: position 7,455,895 of record NZ_CP029189.1, on the reverse strand, counting down.
CCGTGGCTGGGTGTGCTGGTGGCCGCGCGCAGCAGGGCGGTGCTGGACGCGGCCGAGGCGCTGGTGCGGGCCGAGGCCCTGGCGGTCGGGGCGATGTTCGGCCCGCCCCGGCCGTCGTCCCGTTCGGCGGGCGTACGACGGCCGATGCCGGCTCGTGTGACGGGGTGTCCCCGGACGGGTTCGGTCCTGTAAGGATGCGTGTATGCCGATCACTTCAATGACCTTGCGCCGACGCGTGGACGACCTCGAAGCCGCTGCCCCCTTCTACGAGCGGCTCACCGGGGAGACAGCCGACAGGTTTCGCTTCGCAGGGCTGGAGCTGGCCGCCGTCGGCCCCTTCCTGCTCTTCAGCGGACCGGAAGAGGTCGCCGAGCGCTTCGCGGGGGTGGCCGCGACGCTGTCGGTGCCGGACCTGGACCGCGCCGTGTCGGAGGCGGTGGAGGCCGGAGCCTCCCTGCTCGCCCCTGCGCAGTCCACCCCGAACGGACACCGTGCCGTGCTGCGCCATCCCGATGGCGGCGTCTACGAGTACGTCAGCAGCTGAGGGCGGCACCCCCTGAGCCGGCGAAACCGAAGCGTCCGGGGCAGCCGGTGCGACGGGAGGGGCTCATGTGCCGGCCGGCGACGGCTTCGGGGTGGAGACGTCGCCGGCTTCGCGCGGCCCGAGCGGCTGCTCGTGGCCGCCCTTGCCGTCACGGGAGTCGCGGCAGAGCGTGGCAGTGGCTGCCCGGTAGGTGTCGTCACCGGGGAAGGTGGCGGTGTAGCAGGTGTTCCTCGCCTCCCCGGCGCGGACCGTACAGGTCGCCTGACCCCGGGAGTTGGTCGTGGCGGTGCACAGCGTCGTGCCGTCGGCGGTGAAGCCGATGTTCTGGCCCGGCAGGGGCCGGCCCACGGTGGTCAGCCGGGCGGTCAGCGTGAGGGTCTTGCCACCGCCGGATTCCTTCTTCTTCGCCGCCGTGAGCTTCAGCTCGGTCGGTACCGGCTCCTCACCCGGAGGCTGGACCTCACCGATGTCCGCGATGGTCACCGCGCGCGGCGTGACGCCGACCGGGACCGTGGCGATCACCGTTGCGGCGGCGGTGTCGACCACCGACACGTCGTAGGTCTGTTCGTTGACGACGTAGGCGCGGGTGCTGTCCGGGGTCACCGCGACCCCGAAGGGGGACGCGCCGACGGGGAGGGTGACGGTCACCGTGCCGGTGGCGACGTCGATCACCGACACGGTGTTGCCGTTCGCGTTGGTGACGTAGGCGCGGGCGCCGTCCGGCGCCACGGCCACCGAGACGGGAGTGGAGCCCACGGGGACGGTGGCGGTCACCGTGCCGGTGGCGACGTCGATCACCGACACGGTGTCGTCGTCCTGGTTGGTGACGTAGGCACGGGTGCCGTCCGGAGTCACGGCGACCCCCGTCGGTCCGTCGCCGACCGCGATGGTGCCGGTCACCGCACTGGCGGCGACGTCGATCACCGACACGCTGTAGTCGATCCGGTTGGTCACGTAGGCACGGGTGCCGTCGGGAGTCACCACCACTCCCAGGGGCTGGTCGCCGACGGGGATGGTCGTGGTCACGGCATTGCTGGCGGTGTCGATCACCGACACGTCGTTGCCGGATCGGTTGACGACATAGGCGCGGGCACCGTCCGGTGTCACCGCGACCGGGGCGGGGCTGTCACCGACCGGGATGGTGGCGGTCACGGTGTCCGTGGCGGTGTCGATCACCGACACGTCGTTGCCGATGCTGTTGGTGACGTAGGCACGGGTTCCGTTGGGGGTCACCGCCACGCCCTGGGGGCCGTCCCCGACCGGGATGGTGACGGCCACCGCCTGGGAGGCGGTGGCGATCACGGAGACGCTGTCGGAGTCGTAGTTGGCGACGTAGGCATGGGTTCCGGGTGCCACCGCCTCGGCCCGGCCGGCCGGGAGCGCCACGAGGGTCGATGCCGCCATGACCGCGGACAGGGCAAGCCCCAGCACGTACCGAACCGAGCGGCCCGACCTGCCCGAGCGGCCCGACCCGCCACCGGGTGGCGTGTCCCCGGGGCGGCTGCCGGCCGTCGTACGTCCGGCTGTTCCGGCTTCCGGCACCCGGCCCTGTTCTCGGCCCATGTCGAACGATCCCTTCGGTCGGACACCCTGACGACCGCCTCGCGCCGCGACACGGGCGAACGCGTGCCGGAGCGGACGGGGGCCTCCAGACGATCACTGCGGGCCGTGCGGCCGCCACCCGACCCGCCTGCGACCGGTGCCTCGCCCACCCGACCGGACGCACCCCTCGGGCCGGCCCGCCGGCCGGTCAGCGGCCGGGCCGGTCGTCGACGGGGTCGTGGAAGTCGAAGGGGTCCGCCGGTTTGCTGACGACGTAGGCTGCCACGACGACGCCCGCGATCATCAGCGGGACGTTGAAGGCGTAGACGAGGGCGGCCTGGCGCGGCCAGTCCTGCTTGGCGGCCAGCCGGTAGAGGTTGTCCTGCGGCCACCAGGACAACAGCAGGTAGGACACGGCCAGATGGGCGGCCGCGGTCAGGGAGGGGCCGCGGCGCTGGCGGAGCATCCGGGCGCGGCCGCCGAACAGGAACACCACCCCGACACCGAACGCGGCGCACTCGAACAGGTACAGCAGGGAGAACAGGAACGCCCAGGGCTGCGGCACGCCGGTGAGGTCCGTCGATCCGGGCCACAGGAGGTTCGTCAGGATCACCGCGACGAGGCCGAGTCCGACTCCCCCGCAGCCGGCCGCGCAGCCCGCCGGGAGCTCGCTGCTGCCCGCGGCGGCCGCGTACGTGCCGGACTTGCTCCCGGTGGTCCGCGCCGCGGCGGGCAGGACGGGCAGCGGCAGGGCGTCCCGGTCCTCCCGGCCCCCGGCGGTACGGGGCAGCGTGCGCAGCCGGATCACGGTGCGCGGGACGTCCTCCCGGAGCACCTTGCCCGCCAGGTGGTCGCGCAGCTCCTCGACGTCCGGCAGCAGGGTCCCGGCCGGCCCGCCGGGCGGCGGGGCCACGTACGCGACGAGCCGCCGCGGGCCGCGCGGGCCGTCGACCCCCTTCAGGACGACCGCGCCGATCCCCTCGTGGCTGCGGATGACGGATTCGACGGGGTACGGGTCGAGCAGGCGGCCGCCGGGCAGGGTGATCCGGTCCCGGAGCCGGCCGCCGTACTCCAGCAGCCCGTCCTCGCGGAGCAGCCCGAGGTCGCCGGTCGGTATCGCGTCGGCGCCGTCCGGCGGGACGAGGCGGATCTCCCCGCCGTGCGCCTCGGCCCGGAAGCCGGGGAACGCGGTGCCGAGCAGGGAGATCCGTTCAGGGTCGTCCAACGGGGCGGGAAGCTGTGGAAGTTCGAACCAGGTGCCGATGCCGGCGCACTCGGCGCAGCCGTAGACGTTGAGGACGCGTGCGCCGGGGCGCAGCCGCATCTGCAAGGTCGCCTGCTCGTCGAGGTAGAGCCGGTCGCCCGAGACGGCGACCAGCCGCAGGGACCGGCAGGCCGGGTCGGCCCCGCGATGGGCGGCCGGGGCGGGGGTTGCCTGTCGCGCGTCCTCGATCAGCAGCCGGGTGGCGCCGGCCGGGTCGGTGTTCAGCACGGTGACGCGGTCGGTCTCGACGGCCGTGCGGATGTCCTCGGGTTTCCAGGCCGCGCGCGGGGACAGTACGAGGGCGCCGCCCGTGCAGAGGGCCCGGGTCCAGCCCGCGGCGAAGGCGGTGACGTCCGGGCCGGTGGTGAACAGGTGCCGGTCCTGCGGGGTCGGCCGGGCCACCTCGGCCCAGCCCTCGTGGGCGGCGAGGAGCAGTCCGTGGCTCACGGGGACCGCGCGAGGCTCGGCTGCCCCGGTGAACAGCACCGCGGCGGTGCGGCCGGGCGGCGGGGCGGCGGCCCCGGGAAGCCGGTCCGCGGGCGCATCCGCGGGCGCGCCCCCAGGTGGATCCGCGGGCGCGCCCCCGGGCGGGTAGGCGGGCCCCGCCGCGGTCCGTCCGGTGCGCGGACCGCCGATCACCGGTGGCCGCGCGTCGAGCAGGATCACCCGGGGGCCGTCGCCGTTGTCGAGGGCGGCGTGCTGGGCGGCATCGGTGAGCAGGACGAGGGGCTCGGCTGCGGCCAGCTGCCGGCGGCCGGAGCGCGGGCTGTCCACGTCGATGACGGCGTAGGACCCGCCGGCCTTGAGGACGGCCAGGACGGCGACGACCAGTTCGCTCTGGCGGGCGGTGCCCACGGCCACGAGCGCGCCGGCCGGCAGGCCGGAGGCGAGCAGACGGTGCGCCAGCCGGTCGGCGCGCGCGTCCAGTTCCCCATAGGTGAGGCCGTCCGGGCCGGCGATGAGCGCACGGGCCCCGGGGGTGTCCCGGGCCCACTGCTCGAAGCGGTGCAGGACGGTGTCGGTGGTTCGCTTGCCGAAGCGTACGGACTCGGATCCCTGCGTCATGGACCGATGATGCCACCGGGCGCCGACAACGGACGGGGGTCGCCATAATCGCTCGTGCGGGCGGGAGTTGGCGCCCCGTGCGGGCGATCCCGTACCGGATGCTTGACCTGAAGTTTGGTTGAGGTCCTAGCCTTCGGGCCATGGACATGGAAGTCACCGCCTGGACCTCGCTGCACAGCGCGATCAACGCCCAGCAGGACCGTCGCACGCTCTCCCGGGAGGGCCTGCGCCGCGTCGCCGCCTTCGCCCGCCCGCACCGCCGCGGGCTCACCCTCTTCCTCCTGCTGAGTGTGGTGACCGCGCTGCTCGCGGTCGCCACCCCGGTACTCGCCAGCCGGGTCGTGACGGCCATCGTGGACGGCCGCGACAGCTCCGCGGTCACCCGGCTGGCCCTGCTCATCGCGCTGATCGCCGTCGCCGAGGCGGGACTCGGACTGCTCACCCGCAGACTCTCCGCCACCCTCGGCGAGGGGCTGATCCTGGACCTGCGGACGGCGGTCTTCGACCACGTGCAGCGGATGCCGGTCGCCTTCTTCACCCGGACCCGGACCGGAGCCCTGGTCAGCCGCCTCAACAACGATGTGATCGGCGCCCAGCGGGCGTTCAGCAACACCCTGTCGGGCGTGGTCGCCAACACCGTCACCCTGGTGCTGACCCTCACCGTGATGCTCGGCATCTCCTGGCAGATCACCCTGCTGGCGCTGGTGCTGCTGCCGGTGTTCGTGCTGCCGGCCCGCCGGATGGGGACGCGGATGGCGGCGATGCAGCGCGAGGCGTCCGCGCTGAACGCCGCGATGGGCACCCAGATGACCGAGCGGTTCTCCGCCCCGGGCGCGACGCTGGTCAAGCTCTTCGGGCGGCCCGCCGACGAGTCCGCGGAGTTCGCGGCCCGGGCGGCGCGGGTGCGGGACATCGGGATCCGCACGGCGATGGCCCAGTCGGTCTTCATCACGGCCCTCACCCTGGTCTCGGCGCTGGCCCTCGCGCTCGTCTACGGGCTCGGCGGGTTCTATGCCCTGCGCGGTTCCCTGGACGCCGGTTCCGTCGTCGCCCTCGCCCTGCTCCTGACCCGGCTCTACGCCCCGCTGACCGCACTGGCCGGCGCCCGCGTCGAGGTGATGAGCGCGATGGTGAGCTTCGAGCGGGTCTTCGAGATCCTCGACCTGCAGCCGCTCGTCGCGCAGAAGCCGGACGCCCGCCGGGTACCGCAGGGCCCGGTGGCCGTGGAGTTCGACCGGGTCTCCTTCGGCTACCCGGCCGCCGACAAGGTCTCGCTCGCCTCCCTGGAGGAGGTGGCCACCCTGGACGCCCGGGGCGGTACGCAGGTACTGCACGAGGTGTCCTTCCGGGCCGAGCCGGGCCAGATGATCGCCCTGGTCGGCTCGTCCGGCGCCGGCAAGTCGACCATCGCGCAACTGCTGCCGCGCCTGTACGACGCCGACGCGGGCGCGGTCCGGCTCGGCGGGATCGACGTACGGGACCTGACGGCCGAATCGATCCGCGAGACGCTCGGCATGGTCACCCAGGACGGGCACCTCTTCCACGAGTCGGTGCGCGCCAACCTGCTGCTGGCCCGGCCGGAGGCCTCCGAGGAGGAGATCTGGGAGGCCCTGCGGCGCTCGCGGCTGGACGGGCTCGTCGCCTCGCTGCCCGACGGACTGGACACGGTGGTCGGCGAGCGCGGCTACCGGCTCTCGGGCGGGGAGCGGCAGCGGCTGACCATCGCCCGGCTGCTGCTGGCCCGGCAGCGGGTGGTGATCCTCGACGAGGCCACCGCGCACCTGGACTCCACTTCGGAGGCCGCGGTGCAGGAGGCCCTGGGCGAGGCCCTGGCGGGCCGGACGGCGGTGGTGATCGCGCACCGGCTGTCGACCGTACAGGCGGCGGACCTGATCCTGGTGGTGGAGGACGGCCGGATCGTGGAACGGGGCACGCACACAGGGCTGCTGACGGCGGGCGGCCGGTACGAGGAGCTGTACCGCACCCAGTTCGCGGTGTCGGACGGCGGAGCACCGGTGTCGGGAGCATGATGCTCTGATGGACATCAAACTGGAACTCGTCGCCGTCCCCGTCACCGACATCGACCGGGCCAAGGCCTTCTACGAGAAGCTCGGCTTCAACGCCGACCACGACGTCACCGTCAGCGAGGACATCCGCTTCGTCCAGCTGACCCCGCCGGGATCGGCCTGCTCGATCGCGATCGGCAAGGGGCTGACCCGGATGACTCCGGGGTCGCTGGACAACATGCAGGTCGTCGTCACCGACATCGAGGAGGCGTACGAGGACCTGCGCGGCCGGGGGGTGGAGGTGACGGAGATCCAGGACCTGCCGTGGGGCTCGTTCGTCTACTTCTCCGACCCCGACGGCAACGGCTGGGCGGTCCAGCAGACCACGCCCCGCAAGTCGGCGGACCCCGCCTGAGACCGGTCCTGACAGCCAGGGCGGGGCGGGCGCGCTCGCCGTCGAGGAGGTCTTCGACGGCGAGCGCGGACCGCCGCGGTGGGCTCAGGCCTCCGCGGCGGCGTGGTGGTGGTCGAGCTCCCAGGCGTGGTGCTTGAACTCGTGGCGGAAGTCGGCGTGGTCCTCCCACTGGCGGGCGATCCCGCGCAGGACGTCCCAGTTGTGCTCCACCGACTGGTCGATGACGCGGCGCACGGCCGGCTCTGCGGATTCGCGCGCCTCGACGAGGCCCTTGACGGCGGAGGCCTCCAGGACGGAGTTGCGCAGCGCGCGCAGGGCACGGGAAGTGTCGTCCATGGCGAAGCCGTGTTCGCTGCCCGTCGCCTCGTCGAACAGCGGGGTGAGCCGCGCCTCGATGAATGCGGTGATCCGCTCGAAGTGCTGCACGTCCATCGGGGGCTCCCTCTCCTGCCGGACCACGCTGGGGATCCGGCGTGTCCACTCGCCTCTGCTGTTCAGGGCCATTATCCAGCAGCCGGCCGGCCTGGCCGGCCCCGGTCGGTCCCGGCCGGGGCCTCCGCCAACTCCCGCCTCACCAGGGCTTTTTCCCGTGATCTATGTTGATGGTCCGGAGTGGGCCGATCGACATGGGGGACCGGTGGACGGGAATGCAGGGCTGACGGAGCGGTTCGAAGAGCACCGCTCTCACCTGAGAGCGGTGTCCTATCGCATGCTCGGTTCGCTCGCCGAGGCGGATGACGCCGTCCAGGAGGCCTGGCTGCGTCTCGACCGGTCCGACGTCAGCGACGTCGAGAACCTCGGCGGCTGGCTGACGACGGTGGTGTCGCGCGTCTGCCTGAACATGCTGCGCTCGCGCGAGTCCCGGCGTGAGGACCCGATGGAGGCGTATCCCTCCGGCCCCGCCGTCAGCCGTGCGGACACCGTCGACCCCGAGCAGGAGGCCCTGCTGGCCGACTCGGTCGGCCTGGCGCTGCTGGTGGTGCTCGACCAGCTGGCACCGGCCGAGCGGCTCGCGTTCGTACTGCACGACCTGTTCGCCGTGCCCTTCGACGAGATCGCCCCGATGATCGAGAAGACCCCGGCCGCGACCCGTCAGCTCGCCAGCCGCGCCCGCCGCCGGGTCAAGGGCGCCCCGCTGGTTCCCGAGGCCGATCTGACCCTCCAGCGCCGCGTCGTCGACGCCTTCCTCGCCGCCACCCGCGGCGGCGACTTCGACGCGCTCGTCACCCTGCTCCACCCCGACGTGGTGCTGCGGGCCGACAAGGCCGTCGGACCCACCCCCGCCCCGCTCCTCGTCCGCGGCGCCGTCACCGTCGCCACGGGTGCGATGGCGGCGATGCAGCGGGCCCGGGCCACGGCGCCGGCCCTGGTCGACGGATCGGTCGGCCTGGCCATGGCCCCGCTGGGACGCCTGTTCCTGGTGCTCGGTTTCACGATCGAGGACGGTCTGATCACCCGGATCGACATCGTGGCGGAACCGGAACGTCTCGGCGCGGTCGAGATCGCCGCGCTCGACGTCTGAGCCGCGGCGGTCCGGCGCCGGAAGCGGCCGTAGCGATTCCGTGCCGCGACCGCCCCTTCTGGGCCGTGGCACGGCGCTCACATACTGGCGCCGTGACCGACTACGTCAAGCACCTGCCCACGGCGGCGATACCGGAGGGAGCGGTCGCGGCGTGGGGCGTCGACCACGCCTCACGCTGGCTCCGGGCCCGCCTTCCGGCCGTGTTCGCACCCGCCGCCGGGGGTGGCCTCCTCGCCGGCCCGGTCCTCCTCGCCGTCGTGCTGACGGCCGGGCCCGCCGGGGGGTGGCGGGCTTTCGCGGGCGTCGCCCTGCTGGCCGCGCTGCCGTGGTGGTTCCGGTACCTCCCGGTGGCCACCCTGCTCGCCGCGCCCGTCCTCGCGGCCGAGTCCGTACTCGCCCTTCCGCACTCCTCCGACCGGGCGGTCCGGGCCGGTCACGGCCTGGTCCTCGCCCTCGCGGCGTGGGCGTTCGCCGGAGCTCTGGTCCGCCTGCGCGTCCGGCGGCGCCAGCGCGAACTGGCGCTCGCCGCAGCCGGATCCGCCCGTTTCCCGCTGCCGGCCGTGCTTCCGGCCGCCCACCGGCGCCGCGGGCTGCCGGGCGTCGTCATCGGCTCACTGTGCTGTCTGGCGGCCGCCCCGGCCCTCACGCACCGGTACGGCCCCTTCGCCGGGCGGCTGTTCGCCACAGCGCTCCTGGTCGTCGGCACCACCGCGCTCGGCCGGAACCTGACCCGGCACCTGGCGGCCCGGCGGCTGCGCCGACGGCCACAGCCCGCGCTCCTGGTCGGCGTACGGGCCACCGCGTCCGGCCACCGCTGGGTCCACCCGGACGCCGACACCCCCGCCGGCCCGCCCCTGATCGCCCACGTGCCGCGGGCCCGGGACACCGCCCCGGGACAGCGGGTCCTGCTCTCCGGATCCGGACGGGGCCTGCGCGCGGACCATCACGACATCGACCCGGTCCGGGAGCCGTTCCAGGCCGTTCTGTACGGAGCCGTGTACGAGGGGGCCGAGGTCGTCCTGGAGAGCGCCGTCTACGAGACGGACGTCCGCATCGTTTCGCAGGTCACGGCCGCCCCGCTGCTCCCGCGCCGGCACCATGGGCCGAGCGGCTGGAAGCCGTCGGGCCGCTCGCACCGCGAGGCCGTACGCGAGCAGGCGCGCCGGGAGGAGGAGCGCAGGCGCGAACGGGCGCGGGAACGCGCGCAGTCACGGAGCTCCGATTCCTCCACCGGCGGAGGCTGTGGGGGAGGCGGCGGCTGCGATGGCGGGAGCTGCGGCGGCTGCGGGGGCTGCGGCGGCTGCGGCTGACACCGCACCCCCGCGGCCGGTGCAGCCGGCCGACGGGGCCGGGGCCCGGTGTTCAGGGCGCGAGGACGTCCAGTTCCCGCAGCGCGCCGACCGCGATCCGGCGGGTCAGCTCCTCGGCGCGCGCCGCGTCCGCCTCGCGGACCGCCTCGGCGACCTGGACGTGCAGGGTGACGGCGGCGGGGTCGGGATCGTGGAACATCACCGCATGCTCGGTGCGACCGGTCAGGACCTCGGCGACCACGTCCCCGAGACGGGCGAACATCTCGTTGCCCGAGGCCTTGAGGACGACGCGGTGGAAGGCGATGTCGTGCCGCAGATAGGCCTCCAGCTGGTGGCCGCGCGAAGTGCGCACCATGCCCAGGGCCGCCTCGGTGAGTTCGGCGCACTGGTCCGGTGTGGCCAGCGTCGCGGCGAGCCCGGCCGCGACGGGCTCGATCGCGGAGCGCAGCACGGTGAGGGACCGCAGTTGGCGCGGCCGGTCGGTGCCCGCCAGCCGCCAGCGGATCACGCGCGGGTCGTAGACGTTCCACTCGTCGGTGGGGCGCACGGTGACGCCGACCCGGCGGCGGGACTCGACCAGGTGCATCGACTCCAGGACGCGGACGACCTCCCGTACGACGGTGCGCGAGGCGTCGAAGCGCTCGGCGATCTCGTCCGTGCGCAGGACGCTGCCCGGGAGGTACTCCCCCGCCGTGATCGCGAGGCCGAGGGTGTCCAGCACGTGGCTGTGGAGCCCGTTCCCCTGGCCGGGAGTGCCTTCGGTGGTCATGGCGTAAGCGTACGGTGACGCCCACACGGACAAAAGATGTGACGTTTCTGACCTGAAGCTTGAATACGTAGTACTTAATAGGCTTCAGTGGTGCCACACGAACCGATGTCGACGAGGACAGCGAGGTAGGCGTGAGCACCCAGCGCGTCATTGTGGTGATGGGCGTGGCCGGTACGGGCAAGACGACCGTGGGGCAACTGCTCGCCGAGGCACTCGGCATTCCGTACGCGGAGGGCGACGCCTTCCACCCGGCGGCCAACATCGCCAAGATGTCGGCCGGGAACCCGCTGGACGACGAGGACCGCCGGCCCTGGCTGGACGCCATCGGCGAGTGGCTGCGCAACAGTGCGGCCCTGCGCGGCGGCGTGATCGCCGCCTCCTGCCTCAAGCGCGCCTACCGCGACCGGCTGCGCACGGCGGCGCCCGGGATCGTCTTCGTCCACCTCGCCGGCGACCGTCCGCTGATCGAGAAGCGCATGGCGGAGCGCAAGGGCCACTTCATGCCCACCACCCTGCTCGACTCGCAGTTCGCCGCGCTGGAGCCGCTCCAGGACGACGAACTCGGCGTAGTCGTCGAGGTGTCGGGGTCCCCGCAGGACATCACCGAGCGGGCGCTGACCGCCCTGCGCCGCCTCCCCATACACGAGAACTGAGGAATCGCCACCGTGACCGGTCTCAGCGTCGAGACTCTGGCAGCGGCCGCCCCCGGACCGATCACCTCGGCCGGGAACGCCCAGCTGGGGATGGCCGTCCTGGCGGGCATAGCCGTCATCGTCCTGCTCATCACCCGTTTCGGACTGCACGCCTTCCTGGCCCTGACGGTCGGTTCGCTGGCCCTCGGGGTCTTCGCGGGCGCACCGCCGGCCAAGACCGTCTCCAGCTTCACCGCCGGACTCGGCGCCACGGTCGCCGGTGTCGGCGTACTGATCGCGCTCGGCGCGATCCTCGGCAAACTGCTGGCGGACTCGGGCGGCGCGGACGAGATCGTGGACACGATCCTCGCCCGCGCCAGGGGCCGGGCCATGCCCTGGGCGATGGTGCTGATCGCGTCGGTGATCGGGCTGCCGCTCTTCTTCGAGGTCGGCATCGTGCTGCTGATACCGGTGGTGCTGCTGGTCGCCAAGCGGGGGAACCACTCCCTGATGCGGATCGGCATCCCGGCGCTGGCGGGGCTCTCGGTGATGCACGGGCTGGTCCCGCCGCATCCCGGACCTCTCGTCGCCGTGGACGCGCTCCACGCGAACCTCGGGGTCACCCTCGGGCTCGGGGTGCTCGTCGCGATCCCGACGGTGATCATCGCCGGGCCGCTGTTCTCCCGGTACGCGGCCCGGTGGGTCGACATCCCGGCGCCGGAGCACATGATCACGGAGCGCCCGTCGGCCGAGTCGGCGCACCGCCCCCGGTTCGGGGCCACGGTGTTCACCGTGCTGCTGCCGGTGGCGCTGATGCTCGTGAAAGCCCTCGTGGACATCGTTGTCGACGATCCCACCGCCCCGGTGCAGCGCGTGGCCGATGTCGCGGGCTCTCCGATGATCGCGCTGCTCACGGCCGTCCTGGTGGGCATGGTCACGCTCGGACGGGCGGCCGGTTTCACCCGGGCGCGGATCTCGGAGACGGTGGACCGGTCCCTGGCCCCGATCGCGGGCATCCTGCTGATCGTGGGCGCGGGCGGCGGCTTCAAGCAGACGCTGATCGACGTCGGCGTGGGGCAGATGATCCTGGACGTGTCCGAGCACTGGGCGGTGCCGACCCTGCTGCTGGCCTGGCTGATCGCCGTGGCCATCCGCCTGGCCACCGGCTCGGCGACGGTGGCCACCATCTCCGCGGCGGGGCTGGTGGCCCCGCTCGCGGCGGACATGTCCACCACCGGGACCGCGCTGCTGGTCCTGGCCATCGGGGCCGGCTCGCTGTTCTTCAGCCATGTCAACGACGCCGGCTTCTGGCTCGTCAAGGAGTACTTCGGAATGACCGTCGGTCAGACCCTGAAGACCTGGTCGGTGATGGAGACCGTCATCTCGGTGGTCGGCCTGGGCCTCGTGCTGCTGCTGTCACTGGTCCTGTAGCGGTTTCAGCTGGGCGGCGGCCAGCGCGAGCCCGCCCGCCGCCGTGGCGCAGCGCGCCGCGAGCCTGGTGACCTCGGCCCGCAGTGCCTCGGTCTCCGGGCCGTGCCACTCCGGCGCCGCGGCCAGCCCGTGCAGGCGGAACGCGTGCGTGCGCAGCGCGGCGGCATGGCCGCTGAGGCCGCCGCCCGGCGGCAGCGGCGCCGGGCGGGGCGCCCGGTCCGTGACCCGTCGGCGGGCCGGGCCGCGCGGTGCGGCGGATCCCGTCGGGGCCGGCCCTTCGGGCAGCCCCGGACCCCGGTCGCAGAAGGCCCAGAAGGCGGCGCCGAGCCCGAGGACCGGTTCGGCGGTCTCGGCCCGGCCGGTGGCGACCTGCCAGCCGGCGTGGTCGTTGAAGGGGTTCGCGTCCGTCAGCGCGTGCCAGGCGAGGATGTCGGCGAAGGACGGGGCGAGCAGTGCGAAGGCGTGCTCGGCGCCGCGCTCGCGCACGATGGCGCGGAACAACCGGACGGCGTCACCCTGGCGGCCCGCTCCGACGGCGCCCAGGACCGCGGCCGCACCGGGATCGTCGAACAGTTCGGGGCGGCTCGTACTCGCCGCCCGGATCCGGGCCTTGAGCCCGCAGACGGCGATGCTGATCGCGAGGCTCTCCCGGCCCGCCAGGATTCCGGCGAGCCGCCCGGCCCGGGCCACGCCCCGGCCGCGCGGGGCCCAGCCGAGGCCCGACGGGTCGGTGAGCGTACGCAGCAGGGTGCGCCAGCCCAGCCGGGTACGGCCGCCCCGGGTGAGGGCGGCGGCCGGCAGCCGGGCCCCGAACGCCAGGCCGGAGGCGTGGCGGGCGGCCTCACCGACCGCGTCGGCGGCCTCGGCGAGGGCGCGGCACGGGGCGTCGAGCAGGTCGATGTCCGGGGCGGTGGACGCGGAGGTCGCGGCGTCGGGCATGTGATCCTCGTGGGGTTCGGCACGGGCTCGGAGACGGACGGGGTCGGGCGGGGTCGGACGGGGTCGGGCAGGGTCGGGCGGGTATGGGATCCGGGGCGGCGTCGGGCAGGCACGGGGTCGGGACGGTTACGGGTCCGGGTCGGCCTCAGCGGCGGGTGAGCATGAGCCGGACGCGCCGGGCGTCGAGCGCCACGGGCAGCGGTCCCACCGGGTCCAGCACCGGCCGGGTGCCGGTGACCCGGTGGCCGCGCAACACCTCGGCGCAGAGCGCTGCGGTGGCCATCAGGCCGAGCTGGTCGCCCGGGCAGCGGCCGCCGCCATGGCTGAAGGGCGCCATCCGGATGTCCTGGTCCGCGCCCGGGTTCTTCCACCGGCCGGGCACGAACACGTGCGCGGCCGGTACCCGTTCGGGGTCGCGCTGGTGGAACGCTGCGGGCACCAGCACCGCGGTGCCCGCCGGGTAGCGCACGCCCCGCCATTCGGTCTCGGCCCGGGTGACGCGCATCAGGTCGGGCACCACCGGGTACAGCCGCAGGGATTCCCGGACGCAGGCCCGCAGCCGGGGCAGTGCGCCCCGGTCCCCACCGGCGGCGGCTTCGGCGGCTGCCTCCACGGCGGCCAGGTCCTGCTCGGCGGGGTGCGCCCCGAGCAGGAGCAGGGTGCGCAGCAGCGTGTCCGGGACGGCGTCCATGGCCAGCAGCCAGTGCTGGGCCTGGCCGGCGAGGTCGAGTGTCCCGGCCGGATCGGCGTGGCCGGCGGCCCGTCCCACGAGGGTGTCGGCGCCGGCCCGGGCGGCGTACTGCCCGATGCGGGCGCGGGCCTTGTCCTGCACGGAACGGGCGGCGCGTACCCGGCCGCCGCGCGGGCTCCCGCCCTCGGCGCGCAGCTGGGTGAGCCAGCCGCCCAGCTCCTCGTCCCCGGCCGCGGCGTCGCCGAGCACGATCCGCCGGGCGGCGCGGTGTACGGCGTACCGCGCACGGGTGAGGTCGAGGACGACGGCGGCGGTGCGGGTGCCGGTCGCGGGGGCGGGGCCGGTCAGGTGCCGGGCCTCCTCGGCGAGGGCGGTGAGGAACGGCCCGCAGGAGGGGTGCACGGGCCGGTCCGGGGCCAGCGCCTCGGCGCTGATCTCGCGTCGCTCCGCCCGGAGCTCGCCCCGGGAACAGCCGGAGTCGGCGGGCTCCTCGGGGCTCAGGCCCCGGCACTTGTCCGGCGGGGCCGCCGCGAGGACGCTGACGGGTTCGGCGTAGAAGCGGCGCACGTCCTGCGGGTCGAGGAGGACGAGCACGGTCCGCCCGGAGCGGGTGCGGACCAGGGCGGGCGCGTCGCCGTCGCGGGCGCGCAGGGCCCGCAGCGCGGCGGCGGAGGTGCGTACCTCACCGGGGCGGGGCCCGGTCAGGCCGCGCAGCAGGACGCCGACACCGGCGAGAGCGGCCCGGGCGGTGGATCGCGGGACCGGGGCGGCAGCCGCGTACCGCGAGAATTGCGTTCCGGGCGTCCGCCGGCCGGGAGTTCCCGCGCCCGGTCCCCGCAGGGCGGGTCCGCCGCCCGCGCACGGTGCCTCGGCGCGAGGTGGCCGGCCGGCCCGCTCGGGGCGGCGCCGGGCGGCGAGGGCCCGTACCCGGGCTCGGAGCCCGTCGAGGGCGGCCCCTTGGACCGTACGCATCCGTGTACCTCCGCGGCGGGTGCGACAACGCTCGGCGACAACGGCATCACCGTACGTCCCACCTGCGCACTCCGCGCCCCGAGGACCACGTCAGGGGTCCAGTCCGGCCAGCAGTGCTGCGACGTCGAGTCCGGCGGTGAGGTAGGAGGTGAAGAGCTCGTTGTTCAGGGCCAGTGGCGAGCGGCCGCGGCGCACCCGGGCGACGGCTTCGGCGGGGGTCAGACCCCGGTCGACGAGACACTGGGCGACGACGAGGCCGGACCGGTTGTAGCCCGAGTGGCAGCGGACGAGCGTGGTGAGGCCCGAGTCGAGGGCGAGTGCCGCGGTGCGGGCGAGGCGCTGGACGGTGTGGAGCTGGCCGGCGGTGAGCGCGGCGTCCGGTATCTCCCCCACGACGTGCTCGGCGCGGGGTCCCGGGCCGTGGCCGGTCCGGGTGAACAAGCTGATGACGACGTCGAACTCGTCCGCCACGACGACGGGCCGCGGCTCACCGGCCGGGTCGGTCCAGTAGTGGCCGCCCATCCACAGGCCCGGTGTGATCTCGTCCCACGGGGAAGGCGGCCCGGGTACGCCCCGGTCGCGCCTGCGGGTCTTCTTCATCCGGGCCGCGACCTCCTGGTTACGGCCTTCAGGATCTCACACAACCATCCTTCATTCAGGGGCGGTTGGGGCGAAGACGGCCTCGCGGAAGGCGGTACGGGGCGTACCTCGCCCGGCGGTCGGCAGCAGGACCGCCCAGCGGTGGTGGCGGGGGGAGACCCACAGGGTGGGGCCGCCGTCCTGCGGGGCGTGGTGGGTCCAGACCCCGTGCGGGGCCGGGTCCCAGAGCAGGCCCCGGGCGGGGACGAGTTCGCCCGTACGGATCCGGAGGGACTCGGTGGTCCAGGCCCGGCTGATGCCCGCCGCGCCCACGGGATCACCGGGACCCAGGAGGTGGCACAGGAAGCGGCCGAGGTCGGCGAGGGGTGCGCGCAGGCCGCCGTCGGCGAAGCGGGTGCCGGTCATGCCCAGGGGGTGCCAGACCCGGGTGGCCGCGAGGTCGGCGAGCGGGCTGCCGGAGAGCTGTTCGGCGAGGCGGGTGAGGTGGGTGAGGGCGGCGGTCCCGCCCGGATGGGTGAGGAGGTGATGGGCGGTGGTCCCGGCGGGGGTGCCTTCGGCGGCGGTGCCCCCGTAGGCGGCGAGCGGTGTGTGCAGCCGCAGTGCGCCCTCGTCGACGAGGGCGCCGATGACCGGCCAGAGCGCGAGGACACCGGCGAGGCCGGTCACGTCCAAGGCGGCGTCGGCGGGATGCCCGCCGTCCGAACCCGCCTGGGGTCCCTCGGGCCCCCCGACGGCCCACACGGCCCCGGGGTCGGCGGAGTCCACGAGGGCCCGGACTGCGGTGGCCTGGTCGCACAGGGGGATCATGGTCGCCCACGTTAACGAGGCGGGCGGCGGCCTCCCGGCAGGCTGCCGCGGAGTCCGGGCCCCCGCCACCCGAATGACCCCGCGGAGCCAGGGGCGGGGCGCCCGCGGGCACCCCGCCCCGTGGTTCACCGGCCGGACTGGCTCTTGTCCGGGCGGTCGGTCACCCGCAGGGTGTTCAGCAGGGGCTTGCCGAATCCGCTGTGCGTGACGAAGCGGACGTTGAGGACGCCGTCCGTGACCGTGACCGTGTACGTCCGGGTCAGGGCCGTGTAGGTGCCCGCCTCCAGGGAGATGTCCAGGGAGGGCAGGACCTGCGTGCCTTCGGCCAGGACGTCGAAGACGCGCTTGTTCGGCTTGGTGGAGGAGAGCTCCGCGAAGCCGAGCTCCACCGTGTAGGTACCGTTCGGCACGTTGTCGAAGCGGTACTCGTACATGCCTTCACGGGCGTTGCGGAACAGCCTCTGCTCGTCCGTGCCGGCGATGGTGCGGCCGGTGGCCTGCACGGTGCTGCTGCCCTGGTAGCCGTAGGAGCCGGGGGTGTACTTGCGGTCCGGGGACCAGGCGTCGCCCAGGCCGTCCGTGGAGGTGTAGCCGGATCCCGCGTCCAGGCCGACCTGGTAGCGCGGGACGACGACCTTGACCGGGACGGTGAGCACCGGGGTACGGCCGCTCGCCGAGGTGATCTTCAGGTCGGCGGTCAGGACCGCGCCCGGGGTCAGTCCGGTGGTGTCCGCCGAAAGGGTGAGCGGGACCTTCGCGCCGGTCGCGAGGTCGCCGGTCGCCGGGGTGGCGGTCAGCCAGGTCGCGTCCTCGGACACCGTGAACGCCGTGCCGAGGCCCGGGTTGGTGAGGTCCAGGGTCCGGGTCCGCTGCTGGTTCGCGGGGAGGACGACCTCGACCGACGGCTGTGAGGCCGTCACCTTCGCGGTGCGCAGGGACTGGGTGACGGCCGTGACGTCGGCGGCCTTGACGTTCACCGTCGCCGTGGCGGACTCGTACTGGGGAGCCGCGAGCGAGACGGGGAGCGAGCCGGACGGGCTCTGGACGACGTATCCGCCGTCTGCGGCCGTGGTGGCGGAGACCGCCGTGTCACCGGTGCCGACGGTCACCGTGGCGCCCGCGACGCCGTTGCCGTCGTTGGCGTCGAGCACGCGGCCCGCCACCACACCGCTCTTGGTGGTCCGGAAGGCGATGGAGAGGCCGTCCGTGATGACCGCGGTGTTGAAGGAGTACTTGAAGGCGTCGGTGCCCGCCGCGTTCTCCACGCCGACCGTGGCCGTGGAGCCGCCCTTGATGCCGGTGCCGCCGGTCCCCTTGTAGGAGTAGGAGACGGTGCCGTCCTCGCCGATCGCGGCCGAGAAGGAGAACGTGTCGGCCTGCGCCGACCAGTGGGAGACCTGGCGCCACTCGATCACGTAGCTCCGGTGCGGGGCGGTGCCGGTGACGGCGGTGAAGACGCCGGATCCGCCGCCGGGAGCGCCGACGACGAGGTCGTCCCAGAACGGGTACAGCGCCGCGTTGGGCGTGGCCGTGCTCGGGATGTCGCCGTTGATGTCGCCGGTGTTGTTGCCGCCGAAGCTGACGGTGCCGTTGGTGCCGATCCAGGCCTGGCCGTACGTCTTGCCGTACAGGGGCAGCGGGAAGGGCAGGTCGACGCGCTCGGTGGTGTTGTCTCCGGTGAGCGCGAGCTGGCGGGTGCCCTGGGCGTACGGGCGGTCGCCGGCGGCGGCGCAGGCGTAGCCGTAGCCGTCGGTGCGTTCGGGCAGGTTCACCGCGACCGTGGTGTCGCCGGCGACGGTGACCTTGGCCGTGCCGCCGGTGAGGCAGCGGGAGGTGTGGGTGGCGTTCACGTCGTAGGTGCCGTGCGGCAGGGTGACCTCGAAGCGGCCCTGGGCGTCGGCTGTCGCGGTCACCGGGGTGTCCGCGATGGTGACGGAGGCGCCGGCGACGGGGCCGGCGGCCGAGGAGACGGTGCCGGTGAGCTTGCCGGAGGCCGCCTGGGTGAGGGTGAAGTCGCCGGTGGCGGTGGCGTTCTCGGTGACCGTGGCCGTCGCGGTCTGCTGTCCGTAGCCGAACTTGGCGGCGGTCAGGGTGTAGTCGCCGACGGAGAGGGAGGTGAAGCGGTAGGTGCCGTCGGCCGCGGTGGTGGTGGTGCGGTCGATCGGGCCGTCAGCGGTGATCTTCACGCCGGCGACGGGCTGGTCGCCTGCGCGTACGGTGCCGCCGAGCGAGCCGATGGCGCCGCGCGGGGCGGCGTTCACGGCGGCGAGGACGTCGAGGCGGCCCTCACCGAAGACGTTGTTGTCGGCGGCGTTGCCGCCGCACTGGCTGCTGTCGGTGTCCAGGGCGGTGCCGTCCAGCAGCGACTCGGTCTGTGCGACGTCGCCTTCCAGTGCGGGCGCGGCGGACCAGAGCAGGGCGACGGCGGCCGCGGTGTGCGGGGAGGCCATCGAGGTGCCGGAGAAGGCCTCGTACCCGCCGCCGGGAACGGAGGAGCGGACGTTCACGCCGGGGGCGGCGATGTTCGGCTTGACGATGCCGCCGGGGCCCGCGCCGCGCGAGGAGAAGGACGCGATCGCGTTGTTGATGTCGAAGGCGCCGGAGCTGTAGGAGCTGGCGTAGTCGCCGGGCGAGCCGGCGGTGTTGCAGCTCGGGCCGGAGTTCCCGTTGGAGAAGGCCGGGAAGATGCCGGCGGCCCGCCAGGTGTCGACGATCTGCTGGTACCAGGTGTCGCCTCCGCCGCCGCCCCAGGAGTTGTTGACGATGTGCGGGGCGAGGTCGGGCCGGGGGTTCTGGCCGCTCAGGTCGGTCGGTGCGACGATCCACTGGCCCGAGGCGAGGAGGGAGGCCTCGGAGCAGGAGTTCGACTCGCAGCCCTTGGCCGCGATCCACTTGGCGCCGGGGGCCACGCCGATCTTGTTGGCGCCGCCGTCGTCGCCGACCATCGTGCCCATGGTGTGGGTGCCGTGGTCGTTGTTGTCGCAGGGGGCCGCGGTGGTGCAGACACCCGCCGGGTCGAACCAGTTGTAGGCGTGGTCGTAGGTGCCGTCCGCCTTCTTGCCGCGGTACTGGTTGTTCACGGCCGGGTGGGTGTAGTCCACGCCGCTGTCGATGTTGGCGACGACGATGCCCTCGCCGCGCACCCCGGCCTGGTCCCAGACCTGCGGGGCCTTGATCCGGTCGATGTTCCACTCGATGGCGTCGGCGACGGCCTTCTCCCGCTTGCCGTCGGCGGGCTTGGGAAGGGCGACCTTGTCGTCGGCGTCGATCCGGGCGACCTCGGGGCGCTGCGCGAGGGTCCCGGCGAGCTTCTGGCTGCCGACGACGCGCACGGCGTTCACGATCCAGTACGAGGTGTACTCGGCGCCGGCGCCCTGCAGGGCCTTGACGACCTCGGCCTGGCTGCGCGCGGCATGTTCCTTCTTGATCCGCAGAACCGTTTCGCCCTTCGCGGCGCGGGTCTGCTGCTTCCCCGCGGCGGTGAGGTCGGCGGCGCTGTCGAGGTAGACCCAGAAGGCGGCCTTGGCGGATTCGTCGAGCTGGGCGCGGAGCTTGGGTTCGATCTTGCGCTCGGCCGCGGTCGGGGCGGCGGGGCCGGGGTCCGGCGCGGCCGCGGCGACGCCCGCCCCGACCGGCAGCAGCAGGACCGCGGTGAGGGCGGCCAGAGCCGTGCGTAAGGACCGTGCGGGCCTGGCCGGCCGGGTGGGCCTTGCGGGCCGTAGGGCTCGTGAGGACCGGTTGTCGCGTTGGGCCACGTGTTGTCTCCTCGTACGCCGTGTGCGGGTTGTGCGGGAAGGGTGTGCGTGACGTGCGCGGGTCATGGTGAACGAGGCGTCATGCTCATTACAAGGGTGGCTTTTCGGCCGTACCGCGCCCGCCCCGGTGGCCCGTACCGCCCGGGCGGGCCAGCCTGAAGACATGACTGCGCCAGCCGAGCCGTCCGGAGCCGGTGTCCCGATCGCGTCCGCGCGCGGCCGGTGGATCCTGCTGACCACCGTGCTCGGATCGACCATGGCCATGCTGGACGGGACCGTGGTGAACGTGGCGCTGCCGCGCATCGGGGAGGACCTCGACGCGGATCTGGCGGTGCTCCAGTGGACGGTGAACGCCTATCTGCTGACTCTGGCCGGGCTGATCCTGGTCGGCGGCTCGCTCAGTGACCGCTTCGGGCGGCGCCGGATCTTCGTGCTCGGCGTGGTGTGGTTCGCGGCCGGCTCACTGCTGTGCGGCCTCGCCCCGAACGCCGGGGTGCTGATCGCCGCCCGGGCCCTGCAGGGCATCGGCGGGGCGCTGCTGGCGCCCGGCTCCCTGGCCCTGATCCAGGCGTCGATCCGCGCCGACGACCGGGGGCGGGCGATCGGCCTGTGGTCGGGGCTCGGCGGGGTGGGCGCGGCGGTGGGACCGTTCCTCGGCGGCTGGCTGGTGGACGGGCCGGGCTGGCGGTGGGTGTTCCTGCTGAACGTGCCGCTCGCCGCGGTGTGCGTGCCGGTCGCGCTGCGGCACGTACCCGAATCACGGGACCCGCAGGCGCACGGACGGTTCGACGTGGCCGGGGCGGCCCTCGGCGCGACCGCGCTGGGGCTGGTCACCTACGCGCTGATCGAAGCACGGTCGGGAGCGCCGGCGGTGATCGCCGCGGCGGTGCTCGGCGTCCTGCTGGGCATCGCCTTCGTCCAGGTGGAGCGGCGGCGGCCCGATCCGATGGTGCCGCCGGCCATCTTCGCCTCCCGGCTGTTCACCGCCGTCAACCTCGTCACCCTGTGCGTGTACGCGGCCATCGGCGGCTTCTTCTTCCTCGTCGTGCTCCAGCTCCAGGTGGTGTCCGGCTACTCGGCACTGGCCGCCGGGGCCGCGATGCTGCCGACGACCCTGCTCATGCTCCTGCTGTCGGCGCGCTCGGGTGAGCTCGGGGAGCGGATCGGGCCGCGGATCCCGCTCACGGTGGGGCCGCTGCTGTGCGCGGGCGGGACGCTGTTGATGCTTCGGGTGGGGCCCGGCGCCTCGTACGTACGGGACGTGCTGCCCGCGATGGTCGTCATGGGCATGGGACTCGTGGCCCTGGTGGCCCCGCTGACGTCGACCGTGCTCGCCTCGGTGGATCCCGGCCGGGCGGGCCTGGCCAGCGGGATCAACAACGCGGCGGCGCGCGTCGCCGGACTGCTCGCGGTGGCCGCCCTGCCGCTGCTGTCCGGGATGGGGCCGGAGTCGTACCGCTCGGCGACCCAGTTCGACGCCGCTTTCGGGCGGGCCATGCTCTGGTGCACCGGGGCGTTCGCGGCCGGCGCGGCCCTGGCCTGGGCGACCGTACGCTCCCCCGCGCCCGAGGTGTGCCACCCCCAGTGCCATACGTACTGCGCGGTGTCGGCCCCGCCGCTGGAACCCCGGGAGGAGAACGGCTGATCCCGTGTGCTGGAGTGCGACGGCCGATCTGGCGGCGGGCGCGGTGATCTCCGCCGCCGGGGTCGTGTGCCTGGTACGGGTGCGGCGGGCCCGCGACCTGCCCGTCGCCGCGCTGCCGCTGCTGCTCGGCGCGCACCAGCTGGTGGAGGCCGCGGTCTGGGGTACGGGGGGCGGCTGCTCCCCGGCGGCCACGGCCTGGGCGGTGATCGCCCTGCCGCTGCTCGCGGTGTGGGTGCCGGCCGGGGTCCTGCTGGCGGCCGCTCCCGGGGCCCGGCGCCGCCTGTGGGGGCCGATGGCCGCGGGTCTGGCCACCGCCGCGGTGCTCTCGTACTGCCTGGCGCTCCGGCCGGTCACCGCGGAGATCCGCGGCCACACCATCGGCTACGGCGTGAATGTTCCGTGGATGCCGCTGGTGCTGACGGGCTACCTGTTCGCCACGCTGGGCTCCCTGCTGCTCGGGGGCGACCGGCGGTTGCGCACCCTCGGCGTGGTGCTGGCGGCGGGGGCGCTGGCCTGCTCAGCGCTGTGGCGGCTGGAATTCGCCTCCACCTGGTGCGCGTTCGCGGCGGTCGCGTCGCTGCTGGTCTGGGGCTGGGTCCGGCGCCCGGACACGGCTCCTCCTGTCGCGTGACCGACCGGAAGTTACCTAGACGTATGTAGTGACTTCACACGCGGGCAGCAGTAGAACTCGTTCCCATTCTATCGGCGAGTGAGGAACGTCACATGAGCGATAAACCCCTGCCCAGAAACACCTCCAACGGAATCTCCCGGCGCGGATTCCTCGGTAGAACAGGTTCTATTATCGGGGCCATGGCCCTGGCGGGTCACATCACCCCGGCGCAGGCGGCCGCCCCACCCGGGCCGGTCTCCGACGGCGCCCGCGTACCGGCTCTGGTCATCGGCACCGGCTACGGCGGATCGGTGGCGGCCCTGCGGCTGGCGCAGGCCGGCGTGGACGTGCAGATGATCGAGATGGGGATGGACTGGAACACCCCGGGCCCGGACGGAAAGATCTTCCCGACGGTGACCAGTCCGGACTACCGCTCGTTCTGGCTCCGTACGCGGACCAAGGCCCCGCTCAGCAACTTCCTCGGCTTCCCCATCGACAAGGACGTCCCGAAGTACACGGGGATCCTGGACGCCGAGGACTTCGCCGGAATCACGGTCTACCAGGGCCGCGGGGTCGGCGGCGGCTCGCTGGTCAACGGCGGCATGGCGGTCACGCCCAAGCGCGCGAACTTCGCCGCCGTCCTCCCCTCGGTCGACGCCGACGAGATGTACGACACCTACTACCCGAGGGCCAACGCCGGCCTCGGGGTCGGCATGATCGACCCGGCCTGGTTCGACACCGCCGACTGCTACCAGTTCTCCCGCGTCGGCCGCAAGCACGCCCAGCGCTCCGGCTTCGCCTGGACCTTCGTGCCCGACGTGTACGACTGGGACTACATGAAACGGGAGGCCGCGGGCACCGCCACCAAGTCGGCCCTGGCCGGCGAGATCCTCTACGGCAACAACGCCGGCAAGAAGTCGCTCGTCCAGACCTACCTCGCCCAGGCCAGAGCCACGGGCCGGGTCGCCATCTCGTCCCTGCACAAGGTCACTTCGGTCTCCCCCGCGGCGGGCGGCGGCTACACGGTCGCCATCGACCAGCTGGGCACCACCGGCGACACCGTGGCCACCAAGACCGTCACCGCCGACCGGGTCTTCTTCGCGGCCGGCAGCGTCGGCACCAGCAAGCTCCTGGTCAAGCTGAAGGCCACCGGGGCACTGCCGAACCTCAACGGCGAGGTGGGCAAGGGCTGGGGCGAGAACGGGAACGTCATGTGCGGCCGCGCCAACCACATGTGGGACCCGACCGGCAAGCTCCAGTCGACCATCCCCTGCTCCGGCATCGACAACTGGGACGCGGGCGGCGCCTTCGCCGAGGTCGCACCACTGCCCACGGGGATCGAGACCTACGCCTCCTTCTACCTCTCGATCACGAAGAACCCCAACCGGGCCGAGTTCACCTGGAACGCCGCGACGGGCAGGGCGGAGCTGAGCTGGCAGACGGCCTGGAAGCAGCCGTCCATCACCATGGCCAAGACCATCTTCGACAAGATCAACTCGAAGGAGGGCACGATCTACCGGACCGACCTGTTCGGCGCCTACAAGATCTGGAACGACACCCTCACCTATCACCCGCTCGGCGGCGCGGTCCTGAACAAGGCGACCGACAACTACGGGCGCCTGCACGGCTACACCGGCCTGTACGTGATCGACGGCGCGCTCATCCCCGGCAACACGAGCGTGAATCCCTTCGTCACCATCACGGCGCTCGCCGAACGCAACATAGAGAAGATCATCGCCACCGACCTTCCGTAGGGCCGCGTCCTCCCCCCAGCGGCCGGGGCCGTTCGGATCTCCCGAACGGCCCCTTTTGCCTGTGTGCCCCGCGCCGCCGCTCAGTGCCCCGGCAGCACGCAGACGCTGTCCAGGCCCAGTACGTGGTTGAGCCGGCCGAAGGCGAGCCAGGACCCGATGCTCATCGTCAGCTCCACGATCTCCAGCTGGCTGTAGTGCGCGGTCATCCGGTCCCAGAACTCCTCGTCGAGCCCGTGGTGGTCGAGGGTGTACCGCTCCGCGTACTCCGCCGCCAGCCGGGTCCGCTCGTCGAACGCGTCGGTCGTACGCCACGCGGTGACCGCCTCGGAGAACTCCTCCTCGACCTTCTCCCCGTCCCGCTCGGTGCGCCAGTCCAGGCAGAAGACGCACCCGTTGATCTGCGCGACGCGCAGCCGGGCCGCCTCGAACTCGCGCAGGCCGAGGGTGGTGTGGGCGTACACGGACAGGGAGAAGTTCGCGGCGGCCATGCCGATGCCGGGGACCATGTCGCCCCACACGTACTCGATCGGGTGCTGGCCTTCGGGAATGTCGATCCTCATGACTGTTTCCTTCCGAGTCTGCCGATGGCGGGGCGCAGCGGGACGTCGAGGGCGTCGTAGAGGCCCGGTTCCGCCTCGACGAGCCAGTCGATGGCGCTGACGAGACGGCCCACGGCGGTGGCGTTGCCGCCCGCCGAGCGGTTCTCGCCCTCGTCCGTGGCCTCGATGGTGACCTCGATGCGCGGGCGGCCCTCGATGACCACCCGGTGGGCGCCGTCGCCGCCGTCGGGCGGCACGGGCCAGTCCGGTGCGCACGAGGCGTGGATGCGGGTGACGTGCTCGATGACGATGCGGGGCTCGCCCTCGACGATGCCCTGCACCTCGAAGCGGATCGCACCCTGGGTGCCGGCCTCGAACTCGCCCATGGTCCTGGTGGTCACCGTCGTGTCGAGGGCGCGGCGCTCCGACGTCTCGCGGATCTCGTCGAGTTCGACCCCGAGCGCCCGGGCCATCATCCGTATCTGCCCGCCCCACACCATGGTGGGGATCGAGGGCATGAGCATCATCGGCTCGTGGTCCATGGGCTGCCCCATGCCCACGAGGTGACGTACGGAGTCCGGCTGGTCGTAGGTGGAGTAGTCGAAGATCTCCTGGCAGCGGATGACGTCGATGGTGGTGCCGAGTCCGCTGAGCAGGAGCGGGAGGACGTCGTTGCCCCAACCGGGGTCGACACCCGAGGCGAAGAGCGAGCCGCCGCCCTCCGCGACCGCGGCGAGCACCGGGTCGCGGAACTCGGGCGGGGCGTTGCGGTGGTCGTAGAGCGGGTAGAGGGCGGGGCTGACGACGACCGCGCCGGACCGGACGGCCCGGGTGATGTCGGCGAGCGCCTCGTCGGGCCGGACGTCTCCGGACGCGGCGTACACCACGGCCCGGGGGCGGGCGGCGAGCACGGCTTCGACGTCGTCGGTGGCCTCGACCCCGAGCAGGCGGTCGAGTCGGCCGAGTTCACCCGCGTCGCGGCCGGTCTTGGCTGGATCGTGGACGATGACTGCGCAGAGTTGGAGCGCGGGATGGGCCTCGACGGCACGGATCGCCAGACGGCCCACGTTGCCGGTACCCCAGACAACCGTGGAAATCATGCGCGGAGGGTAGCCACAGGTCCCTCACCTTGCCAGAGTCGCGCGGCCGGAACTCGTCCTTCTCCGGGAGGGGTTACTGGTTCTGGCCTCCCAGGACGAACAGGAGGTAGACGAAGAAGGCGAAGAGGTGGCCGACGAACAGGTAGGCGATCAGCCGGATGATGAGGCCCCGCGGGAACTTGGACTCGAAGCGGGTCCGTATCGACGGGGGCGCGGTCGCCGGCGTGGTGGCGTCGGCGGTGGCGGTGGCGGGCTTCTCGGCCTGGGACATGGGTACGGCTCCTCCGCTTACTGGTGGTGCGTGGGCGTGGTCGAGGGCATGGCGGGCGTGGACCCGGTCGCGGCGGCGCCGCCGAGGCACAGTCCGGCCAGGCTGCTCTGCAGCAGGGTGTGGACGAACAGCAGGTCGGCCCCGCCCGCGGAGGCCGCGCCGATCCGGTGCGGGGTGAGCGAGTCGAAGTGCGCGCTGTCCCCCGGCTCCAGCAGGTACTCGGCCTCGCCCAGGTGCAGCCGCAGCCGTCCCTGCAGGACGTGGAGCCATTCCTCACCGGGGTGTACGCGGACCAGCTCGCCCTGGCTGCGGCCGTGCGGCACGTGCACGCGCAGCGCCTGCATCCCCCGTCCGGAACCGCCCGCCTGCCAGTACGTCCAGCCGTCGGCCTCGCGGGCGCCCGGACCGCCGGCCCGTACGATGGGATCCGCGGCGGCGGGGGTCTCCCCGAGCAGCTCGGAGACGGTCGTACCGTAGGTGCGGGCGAGTCCGAGCAGGAGCGGCAGCGAGGGCTGGCGCCGGCCGGTCTCCAGGCGGGACAGGTGCGCGGGCGAGAGCCGGGCCCGCGCGGCGGCGGCCTCCAGGGTGAGTCCGGCACGGCGGCGCAGTTCGCGCAGCTGCGGCGCCACGGCGGGCAGCTCGTCGGCTGCGACGTCGGGACCGGCGTCGGGTGCAGTACCGGGTGCAGTACCGGGGTTCATGTCCCCGATTGAGCCAGAATCTTGCCTGTCTGGCAAACCTCCTTACCTCTGAGGCAAAAACACCGCGCGTGTCGCACCTCTCTCACCTGTTCGGGGCGCGTTGCCGGGCGAATGCGCCACCGCGCTTGCGCGCGGTCCCCGGCGCTACAGGCTGGGAAGCACCGCACCGGCCGACCCACGGCGAGGGACGATGATCGTTTCGATGATGTCCATGCCGGAGGGCATCCTGGCCCGCGGCCGGGTGTCGGAGGCGCGCGAGCGTCTGGCCACGTCCCGGTTCCTGTTCGTGGACGTGGAACTGCCCGAGGAGGACGCCCCCGGCGAGCCCCCGCTGGCCCGGCTGCTCGGCCTGGAGGCCGAGGACGTCGCGTGGCTCGGCCGGAAGGAGGAGGCCGCACGGGCGGAGATCTTCGGGGACAGCGGCGCGTTCGTCGTGCCCGCGGTCGACGCGGACCGGGTCGTCCACGTCCACGCCCTGGTCACCGAGCGGTACCTCCTCACGGTGCACCGGGGGCCGGCCCCCCTGATCGGGGACGTCACCGCGCGGTTCCCGCTGGAGAGCCCGACGGACTCCGTGGCCATGCTGTTCCTGCTGCTGGACGAGGCCATGGAGACCTACCGCCGGGCCGCCGTCCAGGCCCTGCTGGAGGTGGAGGACCTGGAGGACGCCATGTTCCGCCGGCGCGATCCCGAGCAGCTCTACCGCCTGGCCCGGCTGCGGCGCACGGCGGCCCTCCTGCACCACACCCTCCTCCCCTACCACCGGGTGGCGGAGGAGACCGTCACGCGCCGGGTGATGAACCGGGGCTTCCAGCAGGAGCGCCGGCAGCTCGTCCGCGAGTACCGGCGCACCGCGAACCTGGTGCTCACGGACATCGAGTCCCTGCAGGAGACCGCCCGGCGGGCCTTCGGCAGCTACTCCTCCCTGGTGTCGGGCGACCAGAACGGCGTGATCAACCGGCTGGCCGTGGTGTCGACGATCTTCCTGCCGCTGACCTTCCTGACGGGTTTCTTCGGCATGAACTTCGCCTACCTGACGGACGAGCTGGAGAGCCGTGCCATCTTCTGGCTGCTCGCCGTGGGCCTGCAGGTGCTCTTCCTGCTCGCGGCCCTCTACGTGCTCCACCGCACCCGCCTCTGGCGGATGCTGCGCGAGGACGACAGCGACCCCGACGACGTATAAGCGACCCCGACGACGCACAGACGGCCTACGCCGCGTGTGCCGCCAGGACCGTGTCCACGGTGTCCGCCCCGGCCGCGTCCTTGTCCGGGCGGTGGCGCAGCACTCGGGCGAAGCGCAGGGCCACCCCCGCCGGGTAGCGCGAGGAGCGCTGCAGGCCGTCGTAGGCGATCTCCACCACCAGTTCGGGCCGCACCCGTACGGTGAAGCCGTCGTCCGAGGTGGCGAGCGCGCGCAGGGCCTCGGTCTGCCAGCGCAGCATCTCGTCGGTGAGCCCCTTGAAGGTCTTGCCGAGCATGGCGTA
The DNA here is from genome assembly GCF_008642275.1 of Streptomyces venezuelae. Lineage (NCBI taxonomy): Bacteria > Bacillati > Actinomycetota > Actinomycetes > Kitasatosporales > Streptomycetaceae > Streptomyces > Streptomyces venezuelae. The sequence continues at coordinate 7,427,527 of NZ_CP029189.1, read as the reverse complement.
CGTCCCGTCCGCGGTGCGCGCCCCCAGGTGCAGGTTCGACAGCAGTCCGGTGCGCCGCCCGTGCCCCCATTCGGCCGCGAGGACCACCAGGTCCAGCGTGTGCACCGGCTTCACCTTGAGCCAGTTCCTGCCGCGCCGGCCGGCCGCGTAGGCCGAGTCCAGCTTCTTGACCATGACCCCCTCGTGGCCGCGGCGCAGGGTCTCGGCCCAGAACTCCTCGGCTTCCGCCCCCTGCTCCTCCGGGTCCTCGACGGCGAGGCGGCGCACCCGGGCGGTCTCGGGGACGAGCGCGGCGAGGGCCGCGTACCGCTCCCGCACCGGCAGGTCGAGGAGGACCTCCTCGCCGACGGCGAGGAGGTCGAAGAAGAAGGGGACGACCGGGAGCGTCCGCCGGGCCGCCTCGACGTCGGCCCGGGAGCCGACGCGGCTCGCGATCTCCTGGAAGGCGACCGGCCGTCCGTCCGGCGCACGTCCGATGACCTCGCCGTCGAGGATGAAACGCTCCCCGGGCAGTGACCGGGCCAGTGCGGCCACCTCGGGGAGCCGCTCGGTGATCTCGTCGAGGGAGCGCGTGTACACGCGTACGTCGTCGCCCTCGCGGTGGACCTGGACCCGGATCCCGTCGAGCTTCTCCTCGACCGCGCACGGCCCGAGCGCCGCCAGCGCCTCGGCCACCGACTTCGCCGTGCCGGCCAGCATCGGCTGGACGGGCTGCCCCACGCGCAGCGTGACCGTGCGCAGTGCCTGGGCGCCCTCGGCCAGCACGGCCGCCGCCACCCGGGGCAGCGAGCCGTCCAGCATCACCGCCCGCCGCAGGTCGGCGGCCGGTACTCCGGCGGCCGCGGCCACCGCCTCCAGGGCCACCGCGTCCAGCGCGCCCTGGCGCACCTCGCCCGACAGCAGGCTGCGCAGGAACGCCTGCTCGGCCGCGGTGGCCCGGCCCAGCAGGGCGGAGAGGATGCGGCCGCGCCGTTCCACCGACCCGGCGCCCCGGGTGGCGGCCAGTTCGCCCACCGCCGTGTCGACGTCGACGACGGTCAGCGTGGGCGCGCCCGCCGGTTCGGTCTCCTGGCCCAGGGTGCGCCAGCCGATGCCGGGGCGGCCCTGCGGAAGGCGCCCGGAGAGGTAGGTGATGACCAGAGCGGCCTCCTGCGGGGGTGCGTCGGCGAAGAGCCCGGCGAGCAGGGCGGTCTTGCGGGACCGGGCGGAGGCCTCGGCGACCTCCTTGGACACGCGCGCGACTTCGGCCAGCAGCATGCGCCCATCCTGCCGCCACCGCAGGCCCGGCGCAGGTCGGTGGCCGCCGGACGCCCGGGCCGGTCGGGGGCAGGACGCTGTCACGCGCCCGTGACAATCGGCGGACGCTCTCGTGAGGACCGGCCGCCAGTCTCGTGTGTAGCGGCAAAAGCGACATATCGACCTATCGCTTCTCTCGCCCCGACCCCCACGCCACTCCCTGGAGAACTCCCATGATCCGCACCTCCCGCAAGCAGCGTTTCGCGATGATCGCCGTGTCGGGCGCTTTTGTCGCCGGAGGCGTACTGCTGCCCGGGACGGCCTTCGCCGCTCCGCAGGTCCCCGAGACGGTCTCGACCACCGTCCACCGGGCCGGACACGAGAAGGGCGGTCATCAGGACAAGGGCCGCAAGGACCACCGTGGCGAGCAGAAGGGCCAGCACGGCGAGAAGAACCAGCACGGCCGGAACGGCAAGGTCCGGGACGTGGAGAACATGCCGGGATGCAAGTTCTACCAGGGCAAGGTCTACTGCGAGCACCAGCCGAACCCCGTTCCCGCCCCCGCCCCCGCCCCGAAGCCCGACCCGGCCAAGGCGGAGAAGGACAATCCGGACCGCGTGCCGAACGTCTAGAGCCGAACGTCTAGAGCCCCGCGTCCAGTGCCGAACCGCCCCGGTGGACCCTGCCGGTGACGGCGCCGGCAGCCCGCCGGGCCCCGGGCGTACCGCAGGTGCGGTACGCCCGGGGCCCGGCGTGGTCCTTGAGAAGGGGCACGGCTCCCCCTGCGGGTGCTCGGCGCCCGACCGGCGGCCCTTTAGGGTTCCCGTATGAAGCTGCGAATGTTCCGGCGCCGACGCGACCGCCTGCTGGCCGGGGCCGCCGCGCTCGCCGTCGTGGCGGGTGCCGGTACGTGGACGGCCGCGTCCGCGGCCGGCGACGCGCCCGCGGTACACCGCGAGGACCAGGTCCTGTCCATGCCGGGCGCCGGGATCGACACCTCCTACTTCACGGCGGGCGACGGTGACCGCAAACGTCCCGCCGTACTCCTCGGGCACGGTTTCGGCGGCAGCAAGGACGATGTCCGCGAGCAGGCCGAGCGCCTCGCCCGGGACGGGTACGCGGTCCTGACCTGGTCGGCGCGCGGCTTCGGCCGCTCCGAGGGCCGGATCGGCCTGAACGACCCCGCGTACGAGGTCAAGGACGTCTCCCGGCTCATCGACTGGCTCGCCGCCCGGCCCGAGGTACGGCTCGACGCGGACGGCGATCCGCGCGTCGGCGTCTCCGGGGCCTCGTACGGCGGCGCGATCTCGCTGCTCGCGGCCGGTCACGACCCACGGGTGGACGCCATCGCCCCGCAGATCACCTACTGGAACCTGGCGGACTCCCTCTTCCCGAACGGCGTCTTCAAGAAGCTCTGGTCCGGCATCTTCTTCACCAGCGGCTCGGCCGACGGGATGCGGCAGACCCCGCCGGGGCGGCGGCCGGATGCCTCGGCCGCGCCCGGCTGCGGACGTTTCCAGCCCGAGCTCTGCGCGATGTACGAACGTGTCGCGGTGGCGGGCACACCCGATCCCGAGGCCCGCGCCCTGCTGGAGCAGCGCAGTCCGTCGGCCGTCGGCGACCGGATCAAGGTGCCGACCCTGATCGTCCAGGGCCAGGACGACTCCCTCTTCCCGCTGGACCAGGCCGATGCCATGGCCAAGGCCATCGCGGCGAACGGGGCGCCCGTCTCCGTGGACTGGGCGGCCGGCGGGCACGACGGCGGGATGCGCGAAGCCGACCGGGTCGAGGCCCGGGTGGCCGCCTGGTTCGACCGTTACCTCAAGGGCGACGAGGGCGCCGGCACCGGCCCGGCGTTCCGGGTCACCCGCTCCGGGGGGATCGACTCCACCGACGGCGAGGTCACGCTGCGCGGCGCGGCCGGCGACCGGTACCCCGGGCTGGAATCCGGTCCGCGGGAGTTCGCCCTGACGGGTCCGGAGCAGACGTTCGCCAATCCGGCGGGCGGCGCGCCTCCCGCCCTCTCCTCGCTGCCGGGCATCGGCGGGCAGCTCGCCGCCTTCGGGGCGGGCCTCTCCCTGGACTTCCCCGGCCAGAACGCCCGGTTCGATTCGGCCCCGCTGACCGAGGACGTGACGGTCACCGGCACACCGACCCTCACCCTGAAGGTGAGGTCGACAGCCGCGGACGGCTCGGCCGTCCTGTTCGGCAAGGTGTACGACGTGGGACCCGACGGCCGTCAGCAGGTGCTGCCGAGCCAGCTGGTCGCCCCGGTGCGGGTGGAGAACGCCCAGCAGGGTGCGACGGTGCGGCTGCGGCTGCCCGCGGTCGACCACGCCGTGGCGGCCGGGCACCGTCTGCGGCTGGTGGTCGCCGCGACGGACCTCGGCTACGCGACCCCGGCGGCGCCGGCCGCCTACACCGTCGCCGTGGAGGGTCCGCTGACCGTGCCCGTCGCCGCGGGGGTACGGACCGCCTCGGCCGGCATGCCGGCCTGGACCTGGTGGCTCCCACTGGGAGCGGCGGCCCTGGCCGCGGCCCTGCTGGGCGTGAGGCGGACCGGCCGGGGGACCGCAGGTCCGCGGTCCGGGCCGTCGCAGCCGGACGCGGCACTGGCCGACGTACCCCTGGAGATCACCGGACTGACGAAGCGCTATGCGAAGGCTCAGGACCGGTACGCGGTGAAGGACCTGTCCTTCCGCGTCGAGAAGGGGCAGGTCCTGGGACTCCTCGGGCCCAACGGCGCCGGGAAGACCACCACGCTGCGGATGCTGATGGGGCTGATCTCTCCGGACGCCGGGGAGATCAGGGTGTTCGGGCACGCGGTACGGCCCGGGGCGCCGGTGCTGTCGCGGGTCGGCGCGTTCGTCGAGGGCGCCGGCTTCCTCCCGCACCTGACGGGTCGCGCCAATCTGGAGCTGTACTGGCAGGCCACCGGCCGCCCCGCCGAGGACTCCCACATGGCCGAGGCCCTGGAGATCGCGGGGCTCGGCGACGCGCTGGAGCGCGCGGTGCGCACGTACTCGCAGGGCATGCGCCAGCGCCTCGCGATCGCGCAGGCCATGCTCGGCATGCCCGACCTGCTGATTCTCGACGAGCCGACGAACGGTCTGGACCCGCCGCAGATCCGGGAGATGCGGGACGTGATGATCCGCTACGCCGCGGGCGGCCGGACGGTCATCGTCTCCAGTCACCTGCTGTCGGAGGTGGAACAGTCCTGTACGCACCTGGTCGTCATGGACCGCGGACAGCGGGTCGCGGCGGGCGAGGTCGCCGAGATCACGGGTGGCGGGGACACGCTGCTGGTGACGCTGGCGGAGCCGGTGGACGAGGTGAGCGTCGAGAAGGTGGCGGCGCTGGAGGGAGTGGGTTCCGTGGTGGCCGCCGATGACGGGCTCCTCGTACGGCTCGAAGGCGCGACGGCCGCGGGGCTGATCGCCGAACTGGTACGGCTGGAGGTGCCGGTGAGCGCGGTGGGACCGCACCGGCGACTGGAGGACGCGTTCCTCACCCTGATCGGAGGTGCGGCGTGAGTACGGCGACGACGGCGCGGGAGGTGGCGCCGGAGACGGCACCGGGTTACCGGGCGGGCCACACCCTGCCGCTGCGCGTGGAGGCGCTGCGGCAGTGGCGCCGGCGGCGGACGCTGGTGATGGGCGGGGTGCTGGCGGCCCTGCCGTTCATCCTGATGATCGCGTTCGCGGTGGGCGGCGGGCCGGGCAGCCGGGGCGGCGGCAACGGCCGGATCACCCTGATCGACACGGCCACCGCCTCGGGCGCGAACTTCGCGGCGACCTGCCTGTTCGTCTCGGCCGGCTTCCTGCTGGTGGTGCCGGTGGCCCTGTTCTGCGGGGACACCGTGGCCTCGGAGGCGAGCTGGTCCTCGCTGCGCTACCTGCTGGCCTCGCCGGTGCCCCGGGCACGGCTGCTGTGGAGCAAGCTGGTGGTGGCGCTGGGGTTCAGCCTGGCGGCGATGGTGCTGCTGCCGGCGGTGGCCCTGGCGGTGGGCACGGCCGCGTACGGGTGGGGGCCGTTGAAGCTCCCGGCGGGCGGGGCGCTGGCTGCCGGGGACACGGTGCCGCGGCTGGCGCTGGCGGTGGCCTTCGTCTTCGTGTCGCAGCTGGTGACGGCCGGGCTGGCGTTCTGGCTTTCGACGCGGACGGACGCGCCGCTGGGCGCGGTCGGCGGGGCGGTCGGGCTGACCATCGTCGGCAACGTGCTGGACGCGGTGACGGCGCTCGGCTCGTGGCGGGAGTTCCTTCCGGCGCACTGGCAGTTCGCATGGGCGGACGCCCTGCAGCCGCAGCTGGAGTGGGGCGGGATGGCCAAGGGGGCGGTGGTGTCGGTGTCGTACGCGCTGGTGCTGTTCGCGCTCGCCTTCCGCGGGTTCTCCCGCAAGGACATCGTGTCCTGAGCCCGTACGGACGGTCCACGGCCCGCCGGTCCCCCGACCGGCGGGCCGTGGGCCGTGGGCCGTATCCGAGCCGCGGCCCGGCACGCCGAAGGCCGCGTTCACCCGCCGGTGGGGGTGCGGACGGGAGGGCCCGTCCGCACGGTCACTCGGGCCCCCGCGCCCCCGGGATCGCGTCGATCGCGGCGAGCAGCTCGGCGTCCAGCGGACGGTCGGCGACGGCCGCGTTGGCGCGTACCTGCTCGGCGGAGGTGGCTCCCGCGATGACGGAGGCGCAGCCGGGCTGCGCGGAGAGCCAGCCGATGGCGAGTTCGAGGACGGTCCGGTCGTGCTGCCCGGCGAGCACGGCCAGCGCTTCGACGACGTCGAGGCGTTCCTCGGTCAGGTACGCGTCGCGGCCTTCGAGCCGGGAACCGGCCGGTACGGGCGCACCCCTGCGGATCTTGCCGGTCAGCAGGCCGTTGGCGAGCGGGAAGTACGGGAGCACGCCGACGCCGTAGTGGAGGGCGGCCGGGACCAGCTCGCGCTCGGCCGAACGCTCCAGCAGTGACCACTCGTTCTGCGCCGACACGAAGGGGACCGAGCCGGTCTCGCGGGCGAGGTGGGCGGCTTCCGCGAGCTGCCAGCCGGAGAGGTTGGAGTGGCCGATGTAGCGGACCTTGCCCTCGGCCACGAGCTCGGTGAGCGCGGCCAGGGTCTCGGCCATCGGGGTGGCCGGGTCGGGGCTGTGCAGCTGGAAGAGGTCGATGTGGTCGGTGTCGAGGCGGCGCAGGGACTCCTCCACGGCCCGCCGGACGTAGGCGCGGCCGCCGCGCGATCCGGCGGCGGGCCCGTACTTCATGTCCACGCCGTCGTAGCCGAACTTGGTGGCGAGGACGACCTGGTCGCGGCGGCCCTTGAGGGCCTGCCCGAGGTGGACCTCGGAGCCGCCGGCGCCGCCGTAGATGTCGGCGGTGTCCAGGAGGGTGATGCCCGCGTCCAGGGCGGCGTCGACGACGGCACGGGTCGCCTGGGCGTCCAGCCGGCCGCCGAAGTTGTTGCAGCCGAGACCCACGGCGGAGACCTGCAGTCCGGAACTGCCCAGGGGGAGATAGCGCATGCGGTTCTGTCCTCCGACTCGACGCGTACAAGATCAACGGAGGTCGCAGTCTAGGCGTCCCTTCCGGATCGTGCCGGCCGGGCCCGCGGCGTCCGGTGCGCGCTCGGCCGTCGCGGGCCCGGCAGGATCCGGAAGGGACGGCCTAGACGAGGCGGGTGGCGCCCGGTGAGGGGGATGCCGTCATGATGCGCGGTGGCGTGAGGTCCGCGCGGCGGAAGGCGTCCGTCACCGCCCGCGTCACCGACCGCTCGGCGTCCGCGTCGATCAGGGACAGTGCCGAACCGCCGAAGCCGCCGCCCGTCATGCGCGAGCCGTACGCACCCGCCGCGTCCGCCGTGGCGACCGCCAGGTCCAGCTCCGGGCAGGACACCTCGTAGTCGTCGCGCAGCGAGCGGTGGCTTTCCGTCAGCAGCGGGCCCGTCTCGCGCAGCCGTCCCGCGAGCAGCAGTTCCCCGACGTGCAGGACCCTTTGGTCCTCGGTGACGACGTGCCGGACGCGCTTGCGCGCCACCGGGTCCTCCAGGCGGTCCAGGGCCTGCTCCAGCTCCTCGTACGGGAGGTCGCGCAGGGCCGGCAGGCCCAGTGCCCCGGCGGCGCGGTGGCAGGAGGCGCGGCGCCGGCTGTAGGCCCCGTCGGCGAGGGCGTGTTTGACCCGGGTGTCGATGACCAGTAGGCGCAGGCCGGCCGCCGCGCAGTCGAAGGGGATGTGGCGCTGCCGGAGGCTGCGGGTGTCCAGGTGGAGGGCGTGTCCCGCGGTCGCGCAGGCCGAGGCCGTCTGGTCCATGATCCCGCAGGGGACGCCGACGTACGCGTTCTCGGCGCGCCGGGCCAGCGCGGCCAGTTCGGTGCGGGTGAGCGGGATCCCGTACAGGTCGGTGAGGGCCAGCGCGGTGGCCACCTCCAGGGCGGCGGAGGAGGACAGGCCGGCGCCGGCCGGTACGTCGGACCGTACGTGCAGGTCGGCGCCGCCGACCGGGAGCCCGGCGTCCAGCAGGGCCCAGGCGACCCCGGCGGGGTAGGCGGCCCAGCTCGCGGCGCCCTGCGGAGGGCGCGCCGGATCGAGACCGGAGAGGTCGAGTGTGACCACGCCGGAGGGGGCGGCGTCCGAATGGACCCGCAGGGTGCGGTCGGTACGCCGGGCCGCGGCGACCTCGGTGCGCTGCGGGAGCGCGAACGGCAGGACGAAGCCGTCGTTGTAGTCGGTGTGTTCGCCGATCAGGTTGACCCGGCCCGGGGCCGCCCAGACCCCCTCGGGCGGATATCCGTACAGCCGGTGGAAACGGTCCTGTGCCGACCCGCTCACGCGCTCGCCACCTCCCGCAGCCGCGCGGCCGCTTCCTCGGGCCGGACGTCGTTCATGTAGGCCTCCATGCCGGACTCGGTCCCGGCCAGGTACTTCAGCTTGTCGGCGGTCCGGCGGACCGTGAAGAGCTCCAGGTGGAGCGCGAAGTCGGCCCGGCCCTCGCCCGCCGGGGCCTGGTGCCAGGCGGAGATGTACGGGGTCGGCCCGGGCCGGTCGAAGAGCCGGTCGAACCGGCGCAGCAGCTCCAGGTAGACCCCGGGGAACTCGGCGCGGGCCGCGGCGCCGAGCGCGGGCAGGTCGGGGACGCGGTGGCGCGGGTAGAGGTGGACCTCGTACGGCCAGCGCGCCGCGTAGGGCACGAATGCGGTCCAGTGCTCCGTCTCCAGGACGACGCGGGTGCCTTCGGCGCGCTCGGCGGCCAGGACCTCCTCGAAGAGGTTCCCGCCGGTGCGCTCGCGGTGGGCCGCGACCGCGGCGAGCATCCGCGTGGTGCGCGGGGTGACGAAGGGGAAGGCGTAGATCTGGCCGTGCGGATGCGCGAGGGTGACGCCGATCTCGGTGCCGCGGTTCTCGAAGCAGTAGACCTGCCGCACGCCCTCGTGGGCGGAGAGTTCGGCGGTGCGGTCGCTCCAGGCGGCGAGGACCAGCGCGGCGCGCTCCTCGTCCAGCTCGGCGAAGGAGGTCCGATGGTCGGGGGTGAAGCAGATGACCTCGCAGCGGCCGGTGTCGCCGGCGAGGGAGGGGAAGCGGTTCTCGAAGACGGCCACCTCGTAGTCGGGGGCCGGGATCTCGCTCGCGCGTCCCTTCGTGGAGGGGCACAGCGGGCAGGCGTCGGCGGGCGGATGATAGGTGCGGCCCTGCCGGTGGGAGGCGATGACGACCCGGTCGCCGAGCAGCGGATCGCGCCGTACCTCGGAGCCGCTCGCGGTGGCGGTCGCGTCGAGCGGACGCGTGTCGGGGAAGGCGCGGACGGCGCCGTCGCCGGTGTCGTAGTAGATGATCTCGCGGCCGTCGGCGAGGCGGGTGCTCGTGCGCTTCACGGGAGGAACTCTCTCACTGGGCGGTGACGACCGTGGTGCGGCCGGGGGCGGGCCGGGAGCGCACCGGTGGTGTGGTGCCGGTGCGCTCCGGTTTCGGGAACAATGATCGCGTTCTCGTCCGCCGCCACGTGCCCGAGGTGCTCCCCGGGCGCGGATCAGTCCTCGTAGTCGTACTTCACGCCGATGCCCAGGGTGCTCTGGGCCGGCAGGATCCCGGCGCCGACGATGTCGAGGACCGGCGGGAGGAGCAGGTCCGCGAGGCGTGCCACGTCCTGCGGGGTCAGCGCCGACCACGGCTCCGAGGCGAGTTCGTCGGTGAGCTTCTCGACGGCGGTGCGCAGCGCCCAGCCGGCTTCGGTGGCCGCGCCGTCCTCGGCCAGCAGGCCCCGGGAGGCGAGCCGCTCGCGCGCGGCGTCCCACTCGCCGGCGGACCAGCGGCGGCTCTCGAACCACTCCGCCGGGGCGGCTCCGACACCTGACTGCAGGACCAGGGACTCGACCGGGTCGAGGTGGTGGGCCTGGAGGGCGGCGATGTGGCCGTCCCCGCGGTGCTCGCGCAGGATCGTCGCCGCGTGCCAGAGCACGGCGTGCGGTGCGGTCGGCCAGGGCAGGGCGGCGTTGGCGGCGGCCAGCGGGCGCCCGCCGGTGCCGGCGGCCTCGGCGGCGCGCCGGGCGAGGCGGGCGGCCTCGGCGAGGTCCGGGGAGGCGGCGCGCTCGCCGAGCACGGCGTGCAGGGAGCGGTCGGCGGCGACGGCGCGCGCCGCGAGGACCCGGGCCGGCTCCGCGGTGCGCCAGGACCCGGCGAGGTAGTGGTCCACCATGCGGGGGCTGAGGCTGTAGAAGAGGGAGGTGACGAGCCCCGCCGGGGCCGGGCCCAGCGGTGCGGCGCGGTAGGCGAAGTACATCGGCCACCGGTCGTCGGTGGCGTAGCCGAGCGCGCCTGCCTCCTCGTAGGCCTCGGGGGCGAAGTAGACGACGGCGTGCACGGGTTCGAGCAGTTGCCACAACTGCCGTACGGTGCACGGTCGGTGTGTGCTGGCGTACGTCATCTCGTATCCCCCCGCGGTCGGTTGACTGCCGACCCTACAGGGGCCGTGGGGCGGCGCCGGGGGCCGTCGGCGGGGGCCTCGTCGCGCGCGGCCGGTTCCGGGCGGCAGCCGGTGAAAGCGTGGGCCCGAGCATCACATAACGTGCCTTCCATGCATCAGATGTACTCGGCCGGGCCCGCGGACGGCGAAGACGCGGGCAGGCGGCGGTTCCTCGCGATCGCGACGGGGGCGGCCACCGCCGCGGGGCTCGGCGCCCTGGCCGGCTGCGGGAACGGCGACGGCGCGGGCGGATCCGCTTCGGGGCCCCGGTCCGCGGCGGCGTCGGAGTCCCCCGCTCCGGACGGGAAGCCGCCGGCGGCGGCGCCGGGGCTCGACGTCAAGGCCGAGAACGCCCGCCCGGGCCATGCGGACTGGCCGGTGGGCAAGGCCGGTCCGGCGCGGGCCGTCGAGGGGTTCGCGGACAAGGTGAGCGTCCTGCCCGGCGAGTCCTTCGGGCTGTACGTGTCGACGACCGCACCCCGGTTCACCGTCTCCGCCTACCGGATGGGCTGGTACGGCGGGGCCCGGGCGCGGCTGGTGTGGCGCTCCGAGGCCCTGCCCGGGGCCCGGCAGCCGGAGCCCACGGTGGACGCCGGGACCAGGATGGTCCGCACGCGGTGGACCCGTACCACCACGGTCGAGACGAAGGACTGGCCGGAGGGCAGCTACCTGCTGCGGCTGGACGCACAGGGCGGCGAGGGCCGGCGGTTCGTTCCGGTCACCGTCCGGTCCGCGACGACCGCCGGCCGCACCGTCGTGGTCAACGCGGTGGCCACCTGGCAGGCGTACAACCGGTGGGGCGGCCACAGCACCTACGACGGCCCGAGCGGCGGCTTCGCCTCCCGCTCCCTCGCCGTGAGCTTCGACCGGCCGTACGACTACGACGACGGCGCGGGCCTGTTCCTGGTGTACGAGGCTCCGCTGATCGCGCTGGCCGAGCGGCTGGGCATACCCCTCGCCTATGCGACCACCACCGACGTGGCACGGGAGAAGCGGCTGCTGGAGGGGGCGGCGGCGGTGCTCTCCCTGGGGCACGACGAGTACTGGTCGCCGGAGCAGCGGGCCCATGTCACGGCCGCCCGCGACGCCGGTACCAACCTCGCGGTCCTCGGAGCGAACTGCTGCTACCGCCGGATCCGGCTGGAGCCCTCCGACCTCGGGCCGGACCGCACGCTGGTCTGCTACAAGTCGTCCTACGAGCAGGACCCCGGGTTCAGGCGCGGCCATCCCGCGACGGTGGACTTCCGCTCCGCGCCCGGCGCGGACCCGGAGAGCTCGCTGCTCGGCGTGATCTACGACGGCTATCCGGTGGACGCCCCGTACGTGGTCACCCACCCGGAGCACTGGCTCTTCGAGGGCACCGGCGCGAAGGCGGGCGACCGCTTCGAGCACCTGGTCGGCGTCGAGTACGACAAGGTCGACACCGGATTCCCGACGCCCCGGCCGATCGAGATCCTGGCCCACTCCCCCGTCGTGTGCGAGGGCCGGCCGAGCCACCAGGACACGGCCTACTACACGGCGGCGAGCGGGGCGGGGGTGTTCGCGACCGGCACGATGCGCTGGGTGGAGGCCCTGGACGCGACCGGCGACGGCCGCAGCGGACGCAACCACGGGCTCGACGCCCGTTCGGGGGCGCTGACCACCCGGGTGACGGAGAACCTCCTGCGGGCGTTCGCGGCGGGTCCGGCCGGCCGGACCCACCCGGCGCAGGACAACGTCAAGGCGGTGTACGGGAGTTCCTGAGGTACCGGGCCGGGTGCGGGCAGGTGCCGAACGGTGGACTTCACCCGAAGGGCGTGTCTAGGATCGTGATCACGGCATCGCGTGCCGGTCACCGGCCGGGTGAGGCATGGAGGCGCCGTGAGTGCCTTTCGGAGGCATCCACCCATGTCCGTCCAGCTGAACCACACGATCGTCCACTCCCGTGACAACCGGGAGTCCGCCACCTTCCTGGCACACGTCCTCGACCTGGAGGTCGGGACCGAGTGGGGACCCTTCGTCCCCGTCGAGACCGCGAACGGCGTCACCCTGGACTTCGCCACCGTCCCCGCCGAGTCGATCACCGTGCAGCACTACGCGTTCCTCCTCTCCGAGGAGGAGTTCGACGCGGCGTTCGAGAAGATCCGGTCGGCCGGGGTCCCGTACTTCGCCGACCCGCACGGGCGGCACCCCGGCGAGATCAACCACAACGACGGGGGCCGCGGGGTGTACTTCACGGACCCGAGCGGCCACGGGATGGAGATCATCACCCGCCCGTACGGCTACCAGGAGCCGGGCTCCGAGTAGCCCTCGGCCGAGCGGCACCCGGCGCGGAGGGGGCGAGTACGTCCACTCGCCCCCCGGCCCGTCCGGTGGCTTACCTCATGTCCCCGGGGCCGTCATCCGCTCCATGACGGCCACCGGCAGTGCCGTGTTCCGTGCCGCGTCCTGCGCCGTCCGCTCGTCACCGAGCAGTGCGACGAGGACGGAGACGGGCATCCGCGGATGCCGCGCCGCCATCGCGCGCACCCCGCTGTCCGGGTCGTCGAGCATCCGGACCAGCGCGTCCGGCGACAGCCGGGGGTCGGTGGCGGCGCGCAGCCGTACCTCGGCGTCCTCGTCCCCGCTGAACCGTTCCACCAGGCCGGCCGTGGAGTCCGGGTCGTCCAGGGCGAGCTGCCGCAGCCGCGGATGCGGGTCGCCGGCGTAGCGGAGCAGGTCGCGCCGCGGGAAGTTCGGGTGGCCGTAGGGCCGGTCGGGGGTGGAGTAGCTCCCGTTCCACCACTGCCACACCTCCAGCAGCATGTCCGCCGGCGCGTCGTCGCACCGCTCGGCGAGGAAGAGCCGTACGACCCGGTCCTCGTCCCGGGCCAGCAGCGCCACGACGTCCGGCGGCAGCCGTCGGGCCGTCGCGACGCTGCTGCGCAGCAGGAGGTGCGCGGATGCCGCGAGCCGGCGCATGGCTTCCTCGTCCTCGTGCAGTGCCTCCACCCACGCGACCGTCCGCCGCATCGTCCGGGGGTCGATGTCCACCGGTACGGCGGCCCGCCGCTCCTCCGTCAGTTCGGGCCGCAGGGACACGGCGAGCCGTACGTCACCGTCCGGGTCGGCGGCGAGGACGCGGACCGGTTCGGGCCCGAGGTAGGGGTTGCCGGCCAGGATCCGGCGCAGCCGGGGGTCCTGGTCCGTGCAGAGCCGCAGGGCGAGGTCCGCCTCCAGCCGGTGGCTTCCGAGGAGGTGGCGGTCCCCGACGGCTTCGAAGAACTCGGCCGTCAGCGGGGCCTCCTCGTGCCGGGCGAGCGTGACGGCGGTCCGTACGGCGGGGGCGGGATCGGCCGCCAGCCGGGCCCGGGCCCCGTCGTCGAGGCCGCGCCAGGCGGCCCCGCACGCCGCGGCCCGCACCTGCGGGAGCGGGTCCGCCAGCAGGGCGAGGCGCAGCGGGAGGGGCAGGGCCGGCATCCCGGCCAGTTCCTCCCGGACCGGGCCGAAGGGGTCCGCCGCCAGCGTCTCGTACGCCTCCCGCGTCAGCCCCCGCCCGGACAGGGCCGCGGCCTCCAGGAACAGCCGGCGCCGGGCACCGCCGGCTTCGCCGAGCACCAGCCGCGACCACTGGGCGGCGGAGAGCCGCAGCGATGCGGGGACCTCGGCGAGCCTGCCGCGGACGCGCCGGTCCGGGTGGTCGACGGCGGCGTCGACGACGGCGGGTGAGGGGTCTCGTCGCACCAGGACGTACGGGGCCATGTCCAGGTCCAGCAGACGGATCAGGATGGCGTCCGGTGCGGCCGCGTTGAGGCTCAGTCCCCGGAACCAGGCCCGCCGCAGGCCCGGTCCGGCCTGCGGCCCCCGGTCCGGGTCCGGCCATCGGTCGTCGCGTCCTCGTACGTCTGTCCCCATCCGAAGGACGGTAGACGATGTCCGGCGGACCTGTGACACCCGCGGACGGGGCATGCGGGAACGCCCGGGGAAACGGCAACGCCCGGCCGCGAGAAGTCCTTCGCGGCCGGGCGTTCTCGACGGGCGTGCCGTCGGTGCTGCAGGGGCGGCAGGATTCGAACCTGCGGCCTTCGGTTTTGGAGACCGGCGCTCTGACCAGCTGAGCTACACCCCTTCGGTGGGACCAACCATGGCACGAACGGGCCGGGAGATCCAATCAATTCCCGGTTCGGCGGGGCGCGCGTTCCCGGCCGGGGCCGACGGCTCCGTGCGGCCGCTCCCCGGGGCGGGTTTCCGCCGCCCCCCTTGACCACCCTGGTCCAGACCAATAGTTTCCGGCATGCACCGCGCACGCGCACACGCCCCGCTCCCCGCATCCGCAAAGGAAGCCCATGCGCCGCAGCATGCTCGGCAGGCTGGCCGTCGCCGCCTGCTCCCTCTCCCTGCTGACCGCCTTCGCGCCCGCCGCCGCCGCGCAGGCCGACGGTGGCCACGACCGTCCGTACAAGAAGGTCGGCTACTTCACCCAATGGGGTGTGTACGGACGGGACTTCCAGGTCCAGGACCTGGAGGCGAACGGCTCCGCCGGCAAGCTCACCCACATCAACTACGCCTTCGGCAACATCAGTCCGCAGGGCAGGTGCTTCACCGGGAACGTGCCCGGCGAGGCCGACGCCTGGGCCGACTACGTGCGCCCGCTCGACGCCGCGAACTCCGTCGACGGGGTGGCCGACACCGGCGAGCAGCCGCTCGCCGGCAACTTCAACCAGCTGCGCGAGCTCAAGGCCAGGCACCCCGGCCTCAAGGTGCTGATCTCGCTCGGCGGCTGGAGCTGGTCCACGCACTTCTCGGACGCCGCGCTCACCCCGGCCTCCCGCAAGGCCTTCGTCGAGTCCTGCATCGACCTGTACATCAAGGGCAACCTCCCGCAGGACGGCGCCCGCGGCGGCGCCGGGGCGGCCGCGGGCGTCTTCGACGGGATCGACCTCGACTGGGAGTGGCCCGGCTCCGCGGGGGACACGGACACGAGGTACCGGCCCGAGGACAAGCAGAACTTCACCGCGCTCGTGAAGGAGTTCCGCACGCAGCTCGACGCGTACGCGCGGAGCCAGAAGAAGAAGACCCGGTACGAGCTGAGCGCCTTCGTCCCGACCGCCCCCGCCAAGATCGACGCGGGCTTCGACGTCCGCCGGATCATGCGCGACCTCGATTTCGTGACCCTCCAGGGCTACGACTTCCACGTCTCCGGCGAGCCGAGGACCGCCCAGCAGTCCGCGCTCCGCGCTCGGGGCGACTTCAGCGTCGACGGCACGGTGGACGCCTGGCTCCGGCGCGGCGCGCCCGCGGACAAGCTCGTGATGGGCATGCCGTTCTACGGCCAGGGCTGGACCGGTGTCAGCGGCGGCGGGGACGGCATGGGGCAGCCCGCCACGGGCCCGGCACCGGCCACGTGGGCCGCCGGGTACGAGGACTACAAGGCACTGAAGAAGCTGGCCGACTCGGGCACCTACACGCTCCACCGGGACCGGCGCGGCGGCCACGCCTGGCTCTTCGACGGCACGACGCTGTGGACGTACGACGACCCCCAGGTGCTGCGGGCCAAGACCGGGTACATCCGCGAACACGGGCTCGGCGGTGCGATGTTCTGGTCGCTCGACGCGGACACCGCGGACGGCGAGCTGATGACGGCCGTCGACCGGGGCCTGCGCGGACGCTGACCGGGGCCTGCACGGCCGCTGACCGGGGAGGCCGACCGGGACCGGCGACCGGGGTCCCCCGAGACCGGCGCCGCCGGGCCGCGGAACACCGTCCGGCCCGGCGGTTGCCCCGCCACCAGGCCGTCCCGTCCGGATCGCGCGGTGGCCTCCCGAGCGGTGCCGGCGACCGGTGTCGCCGCCGTCGCCGGCACCCTGCCCTCACTCCCCGGCGGTCCGCGAGGGCCCGCTTCCACGCGACGGGGCCCGCCGGTGCGAGGCGGCCAGTGCGGCGGTCTCGCTGAAGGCGGGGACGCGCCCGGTGCCGCCACGGCCGGAGACGGACAGGGAGGCGGCGGCCGCGCCGTAGGCCACGGCGTCCGCGAGGGTGTCCCCGAGGACGAGCCGGGCGGTGGTCGTGCCGGTGAAACAGTCCCCTGCCCCGGTCGCGTCCACGGGCTCGGGATTGCCCGGCACGGCGTGGTACACCGCCCGTGTGCCGTCGTCCAGCAGCAGCCGTCCGGCGCCCGCGGTGACCGCGACCGTACGGGCGCCCAGGGCGCGGCAGCGGGCCGCGGCGGTGCGCGGGTCGGCGGTGCCCACGAGGGCCTGCGCGTCGGCCGGGCAGGAGGTCTTGAGCAGCCCGGTCAGCGGAGCGATCCGGGCGAGCAGCTCGCGCGCCTCGTCCCGGCCGGTCAGCCGCGACCGGAAGTTCGGGTCGTAGGTCAGGTGACCGCCGGCCCCGTGCACGAGGCGGGCCGCGGCCAGTACGGCGTCGCGGCTGCTCGGTGAGAGGGCGCCGGTGATGCCGCTGGTCACGAGTGCTCCGCAGCGGGTC
This sequence comes from Streptomyces venezuelae, assembly GCF_008642275.1. Taxonomy (NCBI): domain Bacteria; kingdom Bacillati; phylum Actinomycetota; class Actinomycetes; order Kitasatosporales; family Streptomycetaceae; genus Streptomyces; species Streptomyces venezuelae. The sequence goes on along the minus strand of NZ_CP029189.1, from coordinate 7,410,906 downwards.
AGCAGCTCGTGCCAGGACGCGATGTGGCGGGGCCCGAGGGTGGAACCCGCGCTGCGGGTGCGCCAGTAGACGAACTCGCGGTCGCCGTCGGTGTCGGCGCAGAGCAGGTAGGCACCGTTGGGGTGCGGGGCGCGGCGGACGTGGGAGACGTCCACGCCGAGTCCGGCGGCCCGGTTCAGCAGCGGGACGCCGAGTTCGTCGTCGCCGATGACGGCGAGCAGGGCCGTACGGGCGCCTGCCGCGGCCGCGGCGGCCGCCGCGTTGAGGGCGTCCCCGGAGTAGGAGATACGGGCGGGGGTTCCGTCGGCGGCCTCACGCAGGGCGGTGCCCGCGTGGATCTCGACGAGGACCTCGCCGAGTACGAGGACGTCGTAGCGGGTGTCTGCCTCCGCGGCCACGGTCAGTGTCCCGCGGCGGCGTCGCAGGGTGCGCAGCACGGCGCGGCGGCCCCGGCGAACACGGCGGCCAGTTCGCCCGGGTCGGACGGCAGGCCGCCGCCGATCCCGACGGCCGTCGCGCCGGCGGCGAGCCAGTCCGCGACCTCGGCGGGCCGGATCCCGCCGGTCGCGACGATCACCGCCCCGGGCAGGACGGCCCGCAGGGAGCGGACGAACCCGGGGCCGCCCACGTGCGCCGGGAACACCTTGGCCACCCCGGCGGCCCGGACGGCGGCGGCGATCTCGCCGGGGGTGAACCCGCCCTCGATGAAGACGGCTTCGCGGCGTACGGCCACCGCGCGGACCTCGGGGGCCGGGTAGGGGGAGACCAGGAAGGCGGCTCCCGCGTCGAGGGCCGTCTCCGCCTGCGCGGTGGTGGTGACCGTGCCCATCCCGATGAGCGCCGGCCGGCCGTGGCGGTCGCTCAGCGCGGCGGTGCGGGTGACGGCGGCGGCCCAGCCGGGGGTGGAGGTGGTGAGCTCGACCGCACGGCAGCCGGCGGCGAGCAGGACGGCGGTGTGACGGACGGCCTCGTCGGCGTCGGCGTCGCGCAGCACGGGCAGGACCCGCTGGGCGGCCAGCACCGCGTAGAGGTGTTCCGGAGCACGGCCCGCCGGACGCTCTGACGGATGGCCTGACAGGTGACCTGACGGGTGGTCGGGCAACGGACCCCTCCCCTTCGCTCCACGTGCCTGTTCCACGTGGTGGAACGGCATACCGCATGGCGGAACCACGTGGTCTAGACCCTACCCGTGCCGGGAGCGCCCGTGTCAATGGACGGGGCGGCAGCCGGCGCACCGTCCGCGCGCCCCGGGCAGCCACGGGCCGGGCGGTCCATCTGGCCCTGCACAGCGGGCGGACCGTCATCCGCGTCCGCAAGCTGGAGGGAGCGAGGACCGGTCCTCCTTCCGGACGGCCGCATGCCGCGGCACGCGCACACGCCGTCGCTGCGACCCCGGTGGAGGGGCCCGGAAAACTCTTCTGGAAAATTCTTCCGGATAACTGTTATCGACGCCCCCGTCGACGGTCTCCCATGTATCGGGCATCATCGACCGCCGGTACGGACAGGGAACATCACATGACTACTGAGCACACCGCAGCGCTTGTGGCAGCGGCCCGCGCGGGCGACCTGCGCGCGCAGGACGAGCTCGTCAGCACCCATCTCCCGCTCGTCTACAACATCGTCGGGCGGGCCCTGAACGGCTCCTGCGACGTGGACGACGTGGTGCAGGACACGATGCTGCGGGCGCTCGACGGGCTGGGCGGCCTGCGCGTGGAGGAGAGCTTCCGGTCCTGGCTGGTGGCGATCGCGATGAACCGCGTACGGGCGCACTGGCAGGCCCGGCAGAGTGGTTACGGCGAGAGCACCCTGGAGGCCGCGAGCGATGTCGCCGACCCCGGCGCCGACTTCGTCGACCTGACCGTCGTCCGCCTCCAGCTCGCCGGGCAGCGCCGCGAGACGGCCCGGGCCACCCGCTGGCTGGAGCCCGAGGACCGTGCGCTGCTGTCGCTGTGGTGGCTGGAGTGCGCCGGGGAGCTGACCCGGTCCGAGGTGGCCGGTGCGCTGGAGCTGACCCCGCAGCACACGGCGGTCCGGGTGCAGCGGATGAAGGCGCAGCTGGAGTCGGCCCGTGTGGTGGAGCGCGCGCTGGACACCCGTCCGGCGTGCGAGGAGCTGCGGACCGTGATGGCGGGCTGGGACGGGCAGCCCTCGGCGCTGTGGCGCAAGCGAATAGCCCGCCATGCCCGTGAATGCGTACGTTGCTCCGGTCTGTGGAGCGGACTGGTTCCGGCGGAAGGGCTGCTGGCCGGTCTGGCCCTGGTACCGGTCTCGGCGGCCCTGCTGGCGGGGATGAAGTCGGCGGGGGCGGCGGGCTTCGCCCCCGCGAGCGTCGCCTTCGCCGAAGGTTTCGACGGCGGCTTCGGCGATGGCTTCGACGATGCGGCCACGCAGCTCACCCCGGTGGCCGACACGGGCGGCGGTGGCCGCGGCGCACTGCGCAGGCGGCGGCAGGGCCGCCGCCGGGTGGTCGGTGGTGCGGTGCTCGCCGCCTGCGTCGCGGGCGGCGGGCTCGTGTACCTCGGCGGGCTGCCCGGTTCCGGTGGCACGAAGGACGGCGCGGCTCCGGCCGCGAGCCCGCTGGCGGCGCTTTCGGCGACCGAATCGGCCGGTCCGCCGTCGGAGCCGGCCTCCCCCTCCGCGTCCGCCTCGCCCTCCCCGTCGGCCTCCGCCTCGCCGAGTGCGTCGGCGAGCCCGAGCCCGACGCCGTCCAAGAGCAAGTCGCCGAGCCCGAAGGCCTCTGCGGCCAAGCCGGCGCCCGCCCCGCCGTCGGGGGTGGCCGGTCAGGTCGTGGCCCTGGTCAACAGCGAGCGGGCGGCGGCCGGCTGCGGCCCCCTCAAGGAGGACCCGCAGCTGCGGGCGGCCGCTCAGGGGCACTCCGACGACATGGCGGCCCGGGACTACTTCGATCACACCAGCCCGGACGGCAGGGACCCGGGCGACCGGACGACGGCGGCCGGGTACCGCTGGTCGACGTACGGGGAGAACATCGCGCGGGGCCAGCAGACGGCCCAGTCCGTGATGGACTCCTGGATGAAGAGCCCGGGTCACAAGGCCAACATCCTCAACTGCTCCTTCAAGGACATCGGCGTGGGCATCCACCAGGGCGCGGGCGGTCCCTGGTGGACCCAGAACTTCGGCGCACGGTAGGAAGCGGCCCCCGGGGGCCTCGGCCTCAGGGCCGCAGGCCCCGCAGCTTCTCCGGGTTGACGGTGACGCGCAGGGCGGTGATCCGGCCGTCGGCGGCCTCGAAGGTCATGGCGCCGATGGTCGCGCCCTGGTGGACGAGCAGCAGTCCGGTCTCGCCGTTGATCTCGGCGAGGTGCATCGCGCCGTCGCCCTCGGCCTTGGCCAGCACGCCGAGCCACCAGCGGGCGACATGGGCGGCTCCGTACACCGGGCGGCGGGCAGCGGTGACGATGCCGCCGCCGTCGGCCCAGGAGACGACGTCGGGGGCGAGGACGGTGAGCACCTCGCCGAGGTCCCCGCCGAGGCAGGCCTGCCGGAACTTCTCGACGATCTCGCGCTGCTCGGCCGCCTTGGCCGTGAAGCGGGGGCGGCGCGCCCGGACGTGTTCTCGGGCCCGGTGCGCGGACTGGCGCACGCTCGCCTCCGACTTGCCGACGACCTCCGCGACCTCGGCGTGGGAGTACCCGAACACTTCGCGGAGCATGAAGACCGCCCGCTCGGTCGGGGTCAGGGTCTCCAGTACGACCAGGACCGCCATGGACACGGTGTCGGCGAGTTCGGCCTCCTCGGCGATGTCGGGCGAGGTGAGCAGGGGTTCGGGGAGCCAGGGCCCGACGTACGCCTCACGTTTGACCTGGGCCGACCTGAGCCGGTTGAGGCTCAGGTTGGTGACGGTGCGCACCAGGTAGGCCCGGGGGTTCCCGACCGCCGTGCGGTCGGCCCGGTGCCAGGCGAGCCAGGCGTCCTGCACGATGTCCTCGGCGTCGGCGACGCTGCCCAGCATGCGGTAGGCCGTGCCGAACAGCAGTCGCCGGTGTTCCTCGAAATCCTCGCTCATGATCACCACGGTGTCATTCCCGGACCCCGGTGATCAAGGGCGTCGGCCGGGCCGGCTTCCGGCGAGTGCGCGCAGCCCCTCGGCGCAGCCCGCGTGACCCGGCGCCCAGCCCAGCTCGGCCCTGGCCCGGGCGTTGGACACGTGCATGCTGGTCGTGACCATGCGGTGGAGGTAGGGGAAGGGGCGCATCATCCAGGTGGGCACGGTCATCGGCTTCGGTGTGCCGTACGCCGCGGCGACCGCGCGTACGTGCGCGCCGAATCCCGTCGGGGTGTCGTCCACGATGTTGTACGCGCGGCCCGGGCGGCCGCCTTCGACGGCGAGGGCCACGGCGCGGCCGGCGTCCGCCAGGTCGACCCAGGGCAGTACGCGTCCGCGGTCGGCCACCGCGGGCACCTTGCGCCCGCGCAGCATCTCCACGAGCGTCTCGGTGCCTCCGGCGCCGTAGAAGAGCCCGAAGCGCAGCGCGATGCCCTCGATCCCGTCGGTGCCCAGCACCAGCTCCTCCTTGACCCGCATGCCCTGGAGGTGGCGTTCCACCGCGCGGTCGCCGGCCGGGGCGAACGGGTCGGTCCCCTCGGTGATCACGTGGTCGCCGAAGTCGCGGTAGCCGTAGCCGAAGACCATCGACTCGGCGACGACGCGGCGGGCACCGAGCACGCGGGCGGCCTCCATGAGGTTCCTGGTGCCGGTCACCCGCAGGTCGTCGGTGGCGAACATGTCCTTGTGCCGCATGGGAGCGGCGCGCAGGGCGGTGGCGGCGTGCACCACCGTGTCGGCCCGCAGGCCGTCGACGGCGCGCAGCAGCCCGTCGCGGTCCATCAGGTCGGCCCGCACGTCGGCCCCGGCTCCGCGGCCGAGGCCGATCACGGTGTGGCCGGCCCGGGTGAGCGCATCGGTGATGTGGCGTCCCAGGACTCCGCTCGCCCCGGCCAGCAGTACGTTCTTGGTGTCGTCCATGCCCATGGGACAAGGCGCCCCCGGCGAACGTGACACGTCCGGGGTGCGACCCGCGTCACACGCGGAGGGTCAGTGGTGGAAGCCGGACCGCGGCGCGGCGGCCGGTACGGGCGGGGGTGTGGCCAACAGGTGTTCTACGGCCGTGCGCAGGTCGGTGACGAGCAGGGCCATCTGGTCGCGGGTCACGCCGTGCCGGACGAGGACGCGCTGGATGACGGTGTCGTCGCGGTCGGCGGGCAGCGGGTACGAGGGCACCTGCCAGCCGCGCATCCGCAGCCGGTCGGAGAGGTCGTAGAGGGTGAAGCCGGCGGTGTCGGGGTCGCTGAGCTTGTAGGAGACGGCGGGCAGGGCGCCCTGGCCGTCGTAGAGGAGGGTGAAGGGTCCCATCGCGGCGATCTCGCCGGCCAGGTACTGCGCGGTGTCGGCGCAGGCCTGCTGCACACTGCGGTAGCCGGCCCGGCCGAGGCGCAGGAAGAGGTAGTACTGGGCGATGACCTCACCGCCGGGGCGGGAGAAGTTCAGGGCGAAGGTCGGCATGTCGCCCCCCAGGTAGTCCACCGTGAAGACGAGGTCGGCGGGGAGCAGGTCGGCGGTCCGCCAGATGATCCAGCCGACTCCCAGCGGCGCGAGCCCGTACTTGTGGCCGGAGGTGTTGACGGAGGCGACGCGCGGGAGCCGGAAGTCCCACACCACGTCGGGGTGGAGGAACGGCGCCACGAACCCGCCGCTCGCACCGTCCACGTGGATGGGGACGTCCCATCCGTGCTCGGCCTGGATCCGGTCGAGCTCGGCGGAGATCTCGGCGACGGGCTCGTAGTCGCAGGTGTAGGTGACGCCGAGGATGGCGACGACGCCGATGGTGTTCTCGTCGACGTACCGGGAGAGCTGGTGGGCCCGCAGGCCGGTGGCGCCCTCCTCGACGGGGACCTGGCGCAGTTCGACGTCGAAGTAGCGGGCGAACTTCTCCCAGCAGATCTGCACCGGGCCGCACACCAGGTTGGGGCGGTCGGCGGGCAGGCCCGCGGCGCGGCGGCGCTCGCGCCAGCGCCATTTGAGGGCGAGGCCGCCCAGCATGGCGGCCTCGCTGGAGCCGGTGGTGGAGCAGCCGGCCGCGGTGGTGCCGGCGGGGGCGTTCCACAGGTCGGCCAGGATGTTGACGCAGCGGGACTCGATCTCGGCGGTCTGCGGGTACTCGTCCTTGTCGATCATGTTCTTGTCGAGGCAGACGTTCATCAGGCGGTGCACGCCCTCGTCGGACCAGGTGGTGCAGAAGGTGGCGAGGTTCTGAGCCGCGTTGCCGTCCAGGAGCAGCTCGTTGCGGAGCAGTTCGTAGACGACCTCGGTGGGTGAGTGGTCCTCGGGAATCCTGTACTTGGGGAGGATCTGGCCACTCAGCGTGGACGCGAACACGTCCGTGTCGCCGTCCAGGGCGCGTGCGTCCTGCGTCTCATGAAGAGCCATATCGGGACTATAGGCACAAGCGGGTGCATTACCGGGCAGGGTGACCTGGCGCCTCCGTGGATCTTCCGGATGTTCCGGCCGGAGTCGTCCCGGAGCCACCCTGGAGCCACCTCACGCCGCCTCGGGACCGGTTCTGACACTCTGCTTCCGGCCGACTCTGCAGTGTGATCCCGCACATATGGACCCCCTCACTCCGAAGAAATTACCGCCGAGTAGGGTCTTCTCTGAAGATCTTCCCGTTCGAGCCCCCGAAGTCGCGCCGAACGGGAAGATCATCCAACTTGTTCTACGGGAAACTTGTCCGCGCATGTCCGGATACAGGCCACGACCCTCCCGAGCCCTGATACCTCTTCGGCCATGAAGAAGATCACTCGCCGTCAGGCCTTGGGGGCAACTGCCGGTGCTCTCACCGCCCTTGGCCTGACCGCTGCCGCCGCGGGCGCCACGAGCGCCGCCGCGACCCCTGCCGAGCCCACCACCCCGGGCACGGTCGACGAGGTCTACCAGGGCCGTCGCATCCAGATCACCGCAGGCGGAGGCGGCCACCACGGCGGCCACCACTCCCCCGGCCAGCCCACCGTCCGAATAGACGGCCGGGAACTGCACATCATGCGCAACGCCGACGGCACCTGGATCAGCGTCATCAACCACTACGAGACCTTCGCCGACCCGAAGCTGCTCGCCCGCGCCGCCGTCCGCGATCTCCAGGGCGCCGCCCTCGTCCCCTTCGGAGGTGCGGCATGACCGTCCGCAAGAACCAGGCCACGCTGACCCCCGAGGAGAAGCGCGCCTTCACCTCGGCGCTGCTGGAGCTCAAGCGCAACGGCAGCTACGACCGCTTCGTCACCACCCACAACGGCTTCATCATGAGCGACACCGACTCGGGCGACCGCGTCGGCCACCGCTCCCCCTCCTTCCTGCCCTGGCACCGGCGCTTCCTCCTGGAGTTCGAGGAGGCGCTGCAGAAAGTGGACGCGAGCGTGGCGCTCCCGTACTGGGACTGGACCGTGGACCGGACCTCCCGCGCCTCCCTCTTCGCCGCCGACTTCCTCGGCGGCACCGGGCGGGCCCGCGACGGGCAGGTCATGGACGGACCGTTCGCGTACTCGACGGGCCGGTGGAACATAAACGTCCGGGTGGACGGGCGCGCCTACCTGCGCCGCGATCTCGGCACGGCCGTCGCCCAGCTGCCGACCAAGGCCGAGGTCGACGCCGTACTCGCCATGCCGGTCTACGACATGGCGCCCTGGAACAGCTCCTCCAACGGCTTCCGCAACCACCTGGAGGGGTGGCGCGGCGCCAACCTGCACAACCGCGTGCACGTGTGGGTCGGCGGGCAGATGTCCACCGGGGTCTCCCCCAACGACCCGGTGTTCTGGATGCACCACGCCTTCATCGACAAGCTGTGGGCCGACTGGCAGGCCAGGCACCCCCAGTCCACCTACCTGCCGGGCGCGGGCACGCAGAACGTCGTCGACCTGAACGACACCATGCGGCCCTGGAACAACGTGACCCCGGCGGACATGCTGGACCACCGGAAGTTCTACACCTTCGACACCGAACCGGCCGCCGCCAGCCAGCGGTAGTGCAGTTCGGGGCGGCCGACCTGACCGTAGCGGGGGGTGCGGTCCGCCCGGCCGGTGTCCACCAGGTGCTCCAGGTAGCGGCGGGCGGTGATCCGGGAGATCCCGGCCGCCTCGGCCGCCCCTGCTGCGGTCAGCCCCTCGGGCGCCGACCGCAGCAGGGCGGCGACCCGGTCCAGGGTCGGCGCGCTCAGCCCCTTGGGGAGCTCGGCCGGGCGGGGTGCCCGCAGGGCGGCCATCGCCCGGTCGACGTCGTCCTGGCCGGCCGCCTCGCCCGCGGCCTGGCGGAACTCGGCGTAGCGCAGGAGCCGTTCGCGCAGGGTGGGGAACGCGAACGGCTTCAGTACGTACTGGACCACGCCGAGGGAGACGCTCTCGCGGACCACGGCCAGATCCCGCGCGGAGGTCACCACGATCACGTCGACGGGGTGTCCGGCGGCGCGCAGCCCGCGTGCGAAGCGCAGGCCGTGCCCGTCGGGCAGGCCGAGGTCCAGGAGCAGCAGGTCGACGCGGTTGCGTTCCAGGAACCGGGTGGCCTCGGCGAGCGAGTGGACGGCGCCTGCGGCGGTGAAGCCGGGCACCCGGCCGATGTAGAGCGCGTGCGCGTCGGCGGCCACCGGGTCGTCCTCGACGATCAGTACGCGCACCCCGCCCCCGCTCATCGCGCGCCGCCGGGGCCCTCGGCGGGCGCGGGTGCCGGTACGGGTGCGGTCGCGGGCGCGATCGGCAGGCGGACCGTGAACTCCGCTCCGCCGCCCGGGCCCTGGGCCGCGACGACCGCACCGCCGTAGCGCTCGGCCACCTGCCGGACCAGCGCGAGGCCGAGGCCGCGGCCCTCACCCTTGCCCGACCAGCCCCGGCGGAACACGTCCACTCCCTCGGGCAGTCCGGGTCCGTTGTCCGCGACCCGCAGCAGCAGCTCGTCCGGCTCGGGCCGCAGCGTCACCGCGATCCGGGCCCCCGGAACGGCGGTGAGCGCGTCGACGGCGTTGTCGATGAGATTGCCGAGCACCGTGACCAGGTCCCTGGCCGGCGGCAGTCCGCCCCCTTCGGCGAGACGGCGGCTGTCGGCGGTGACGACCAGCTCGACGCCCCGCTCGTGCGCCTGGGCCGCCTTGCCCAGCAGCAGCGCCACCAGCACCGGCTCCCCCACCGCGGTGACCACCTCGTCGGTGAGGGCCTGGGCGAGTTCCAGCTCGGCGGTGGCGAAGTCGACGGCCTCGTCCGCGCGGCCGAGTTCGATCAGCGAGACCACGGTGTGCAGCCGGTTGGCCGCCTCGTGGGCCTGGGAGCGCAGCGCCTGCGTGAAGCCCCGCTCGTGGTCCAGCTCGCCGGTCAGCGCCTGCAGTTCCGTGTGGTCGCGCAGGGTGACCACGGTGCCGCGGCGGCCGCCGCCCGCGACCGGCGAGCTGTTGACCACCAGCACCCGGTCCGCGGTCAGGTGCACCTCGTCCACCCGGGGCCGGTCCGCGAGCAGGGCACCGGTGAGCGGGGCCGGCAGACCCAGGTCGGCCACCCCGCTGCCGGTGACCTCGCCGGGCAGGCCCAGCAGTTCGCGTCCGGCGTCGTTGATCAAGGTGATCCGGCGCTGCCCGTCGAGCATCAGCAGGCCCTCGCGGACTCCGTGCAGGGCCGCCTGGTGGTAGTCGTACATCCGGCTGAGCTCTGCCGCGTTCATGCCATGAGTGTGACGGCGCAGCCTCGCGTTGACGACGTACGTGCCCATGCCCCCGAGGGCGAGCGCGCCGCCCGCGACCCAGGCGAGGGCGGAGAGCTGCGCGGCGAGCCGGTCGCTGATGGCGCGGACGGTGATCCCCGCACTGACCAGGCCGATGATCCGGCCCTCGTCCCGGAGCGGGGTGACCACACGGATGGAGGGGCCGAGCGTGCCGGTGTAGGTCTCGCTGAAGGTCTCGCCGCGCAGCGCGCGGGCGGTGTTGCCCATGAAGGGCTCGCCGATCCGGCGCGGGTCGGGGTGGGTCCAGCGCCGCCCCTCGGGGGACATGATCGTCACGAAGGCCACTCCGGAGTCCGCGCGGACCCGCTCGGCGTAGGGCTGGAGCAGGGCGGACGGCTCGGTCCCGCCCGCCGCTCCCCGTACGGCCTCGCGTACGGAAGGCGAGTCGGCCACCGCGTGGGCCACGGCCCCGGCCTGGCGGCGGGCCGCCTCCTCGGCCTGCCCCTTGGCCGTGGCGTACGCGAAGACGGCGCAGCCCGCGACGACCAGGGCGACCAGCAGCACCTGCATGGCGAAGAGCTGGCCGGCGAGGCTGCGCGGGGGGCGGGGGAAGCGGAACATGGCGCTCAGTGTGCCCCGGGTCGTGAACTCAATGAACGCAAGGGTGACCGGGGTCACAGCCCTGGGCGATGGTCTCCCCGAACGTAATCACCACCGGGAGGCATCGTGGCCGCCAGGCGCGACAGAACGCACTATCTCTACATCGCGGTGATCGGCGCGGTGCTGCTCGGCATCGCCGTCGGCTTCGCCGCCCCCGGCGTGGCCGTGGAGCTCAAACCGCTGGGCACCGGCTTCGTCAACCTCATCAAGATGATGATCTCGCCCGTGATCTTCTGCACGATCGTGCTGGGCATCGGTTCCGTGCGCAAGGCCGCCAAGGTGGGCGCCGTGGGCGGGCTCGCCCTCGGCTATTTCATGGTCATGTCCACGGTGGCGCTGGCCATCGGCCTGCTGGTCGGCAATCTGCTGGAACCGGGCAGCGGGCTGCACCTGACCGAGGCCGTGCGCAGCGCGGGAGAGGCACAGGCCAAGGCGGGCGGCGCCGAGAGCACACCGGAGTTCCTGCTCGGGATCATCCCGACCACACTGGTGTCCGCCTTCACCGGCGGCGAGGTGCTGCAGACGCTGCTGGTGGCGCTGCTGTGCGGGTTCGCGCTGCAGGCCATGGGCGCGGCGGGCGAGCCGGTGCTGCGGGGCATCGGGCACATCCAGAAGCTGGTCTTCCGGGTACTCGCGATGATCATGTGGGCGGCTCCGGTGGGTGCCTTCGGGGCGATCGCGGCGGTCGTCGGGGCCACCGGCATCGACGCGCTGAAGTCCCTGGCCGTCATCATGATCGGCTTCTACACGACCTGTCTGCTGTTCGTCTTCGTGGTCCTCGGCACGCTGCTCCGGGTCTGCACGGGGGTCAGCGTCTTCGCCCTGCTGCGCTATCTGGGCCGGGAGTTCCTGCTGATCCTCTCGACCTCCTCCTCGGAGTCGGCGCTGCCGCGGCTGATCGCGAAGATGGAGCACCTGGGGGTCTCCCGGCCGGTCACCGGGATCACCGTGCCGACCGGGTACTCCTTCAATCTGGACGGGACGGCCATCTATCTGACGATGTCCTCGCTGTTCGTCGCCGAGGCGATGGGCAAGCCACTGGCGCTGGGCGAGCAGATCTCGCTCCTGCTGTTCATGATCATCGCCTCGAAGGGTGCGGCCGGGGTGACCGGCGCGGGTCTGGCCACCCTCGCCGGCGGACTGCAGTCGCACCGGCCGGAGCTGGTGGACGGCGTCGGCCTGATCGTGGGCATCGACCGGTTCATGAGCGAGGCCCGCGCGCTGACGAACTTCGCCGGGAACGCGGTCGCCACGGTGCTCATCGGGACGTGGACGAAGGAGTTCGACCACGCGCGGGCCGGCGAAGTCCTCGCGGGACGGCTGCCGTTCGACGAGAGCACGCTGGTGGACGACGGACACGGCGCGCAGCAGCAGGACGGGTCCGCACCGTCCTCCGAGCCCTCCGGGTCCCCTGAGACTTCCGGGTCGTCCGCGTCCACCGGGTCCTCCGGAGCCCCGAATTCCATGCCGCAGCCCTCGGGCAGCCCCAAGGACGGCGTACCGGTCTAGCCGGTACGCCCCCTGCGGGCCGGCCGGGCAGGGCTCGCCCCCACGGTGCCCAGCCCGGCCGGCCCGCCGCATTCTCCGCACTTGTGCCCATAGTCGGTATTCGGCTACCGATATCCGAACCCCCGGGCTGCGAAAGGTACTTCCGTAACAGGCTGTGTGCATGACATCTTGCGTCCACCACTTGTTTCGTTCGACCCGGCCTGACCACCGGGTCTTCGGAGGACGCATTGATACCCCACATATCCAGCAGACCTCGGCGTACCCTCGTGCTGGCCGCCACGCTCGGCGCGGCACTCGCTTTCGGGGCCCCCGCCGCGCTCGCCGGCACCGCCCCCGTCTCTCCCTCCGGTTCCCCGGCCCCCGCCCCCGCGGCGGCCCCCAAGGCTGCGGCCCCTGCTTCCCAGAGTGCGACCTGGGTTGCCGGTACCCGCGCCTACCTCGTGATCACCGCTCCCGGTGACACCACCGCGGTACGCAACGCCGTCACCGCCAACGGCGGCACGGTGTTCCAGTCCTACGACGCGATCGGCGTGATCGTCGCCCACTCCGCGTCCGGCACCTTCGCCACCACCATGCGCGGTGTGAGCGGCGTCCAGCAGGTCGGCGCCACGCGCACCTCGGACGTCCCCGCGGACGCCTACAACCCGGCGCTGCCCGCCAACCCGACGCAGGCCACGACGCCTTCGGGCGAGCCGGTCCGTGCCGACATGACCCAGATCAAGGCCGACCAGGCCTGGGCCGTCACCACCGGTTCCGCCTCCGTCAAGGTCGGCATCCTGGACACCGGTGTGGACGACCAGCACCAGGACCTGGCCCCGAACTTCAACGCGGCGGACTCCGCGTCCTGTGCCTACGGCAAGCCGGACACCCGTACCGGCGCCTGGCGGGACGTCGGCACCCACGGTACGCACGTGGCCGGTACGGTCGCGGCCGCCAAGAACGGCAAGGGCGTCATCGGCGTGGCCCCCGGCGTGAAGATCTCCTCGGTGCGCATCGCCGAGCCGGGCACCTCGCTGTTCTTCGCCGAGAACACCGTCTGCGGCTTCATGTGGGCCGGTGACCACGGCTTCAAGGTCACCAACAACAGCTACTACACGGACCCGTGGCAGTTCAACTGCCCGGACAACGCCGACCAGGCCGCGATCATCGAGGGCGTCAAGCGCGCCCAGGAGTACGCGGAGGGCAAGGGCTCGCTGCAGGTCGCGGCGGCCGGCAACTCCAACGTCGACCTGGCCAACAAGACGACCGACAGCGAGAGCCCCAACGACTCGACGCCGGTCACCCGCACCATCACCAACGCCTGCCTGGACATCCCGACCGAGCTCCCGGGCGTGGTCACGGTCTCGGCGATGGGCACCACCGCGAAGGCCTCGTACTCCAACTACGGCCTGAACGTGGTCGACGTGACCGCCCCCGGCGGCGACACGGTCGGCATCTACAGCACCCAGCCCGGCGGCAAGTACGGCACCATGAGCGGCACCTCGATGGCGTCCCCGCACGTCGCCGGTGTGGCGGCCCTGCTGGCCAGCACCAACCCCGGCATCACCCCGGCGCAGCTGCGCGACAAGCTGGCCACCCAGGCGAACGACGTCGCCTGCCCGTCGGACGGCCGCTGCAAGGGCACCACGGCGAAGAACGGCTTCTTCGGCGAGGGCCAGGTCGACGCGCTGAAGGCCGTCGGCAGCACCCCGCCGCCCGGCAAGTACTTCGAGAACACCGGTGACTTCGCCATCGGCGACAACACCACGGTGGAGAGCCCGATCACCGTCAGCGGTGTCACCGGCAACGCCCCGGCCACCCTCAAGGTCGGCGTGAACATCGTGCACACCTACATCGGTGACCTCAAGGTCGACCTGGTCGCGCCGGACGGCACCGTCTACACCGTGCACAACCGCGCGGGCGGCAGCACCGACAACATCAACCAGGTCTTCACCGTGAACGCCTCCTCCGAGGTCGCGAACGGCACCTGGAAGCTGCGGGTCAACGACAACGCCGGCGGCGACACCGGCAAGGTCGACGCCTGGAACCTGACCTTCTAGAAGGTCTCTCAGGAGTTCCGTCAGGAGTTCCGTCAGCGCTGGAGCACGTCGGCGAGCCAGTCGAAGACGACGTCGCAGTGCTGCTGCGGGGCCATCGGGGAGCAGTGCAGCTGCGCCCCGGTGGCCTCCGTCATGTTCACGTACGCGCGGCGGGTGCGCAGCAGGTCGTCCATCTGCTGCGGCCGGCCCGGGTGGAACACGTCGAAGTTCTGGCCGTCGCTGCCGTTGGTGAGGATCACCGTGGGACGCGGTTCGGCCGGGCCGTCCGGGCGGAAGAACCAGACCGGCAGGTGCGTCGTGCCGTACGGGACCTTCGTGCGGACGGCGGCCGGTGAGCAGAGCCCGGCGAAGGTGTCCCAGGCTCCCCGCCCGGCCAGGCAGACCGCCTCCTCGTCACCGGGGTGGTCGGTGCCGAGCACGTAGAACAGCGCCTGCGCGTGGTACTGGGCGGCGCGCAGGGACCGGAAGCGGCGGGTCTGCGAGGGGGTCCCGTGTCCGTGGCGGCCGGCCGCCGGGGGCGCCGGCCCCCGCGGCGAGCCCGGTCAGGGCCGCACGGCGGGCCGGTGCGGTGGACGAGCGGTCATGCTGCGGACCGCACGCCGGGCCGGTGGCGGGCGGGCACGGCGCACCGCCCTTGCTCCGAACGGGGCCGTCAGCCCGTGCGGCGCCCGGCCCGCAGGACGCAGTCGCCGCAGAGCCCGCCTCCGGGCACCTGGTAGTAGAGGCAGCAGCTGCGCCGTACGAACGCCACCCCGAGCCCCTCCTCGTGGACGAAGGTGCCGGTGCCCGCCAGCGGTCCGCCCTCGGCCAGCAGGGCGCCGGCCAGCTCCACGGCCGCGCCGCCCGGCACGCGGTCGATCAGTACCCGCAGCGCTCCGACGAGCCCGGAGGCCGCGTTCCCCCGCAGGACCTTCGGCGAGACCCCGTACCGCTCGCGCAGGCCCTGGTCGAGCACGGCCAGGTTCGCCAGGACGTTCTCCCCCAGCAGCTCGGCCGGCAGGCCGGGGCCGGGCTCGGGCAGCCACAGCTGGAGCGATCCCGCGTCCGGCAGCCGCCACCACACCCGGTCGGCGGCCAGGTCCGGCACCCGGCCTGCCAGGGCCGCGCACCCGAGCCCCAGCGACCAGAGCCGGGAGACGATCCCGAACTGTGCGGTCGAGGCGGCCACCCGGCCCGGTCCGGTGCCGATCCGGCGGCCCACCTCGGCCACGTACGGCCCGAGCCGGTCCCCGTACAGCGCGGTGAGCGGCCGGAAGCCGGGGCCGGGCGGCTCGGTCCCGCAGGGCACGGCGAAGAAGGGCCCCACGGCGGCCAGTCGCCGCAGTACGTCGTCCATACCCGAAATGATCTCAGCGGCCCGGGGTCCGGGACAGGCCGGGTCCGGGGTGCCCGCCGACCTCCCCTCGACGGCCCCCGGGAGCCGTGCGGGACCCGGGTGGCGCAGTCGTGCCTCCCCCGTGGACCGGCCGCTCACGGACACACCACCGACGGCCATGTGTTCGATGTCCCGGGCGGGGTGGCGCAGCGGCGGGGCGGTCCGCGTGATCCGCGTCCGCGGCCTCACCCTGGGCCACCCGGCTTCGTCTGCGTCTTCGCAGGTCAGGCCCGATTGGCGGCCATCGGCGCGGCCGTCTGGGGGCCCCACGTCGTGCGGTTGTGGGGATGTCCGTGGATCGTGATTACGGGCGCTCCGGGACGGGGACCCAAGTCCGCGGAAAACGGTGTCGCGCCATTGCCAAATTGGGGGTTCATGAGAGGACTTTAAGGAGCTACATTGAGCCACTCGCGTTCACCTGACAGCCGGTTGCCTTTCACTCGTGTTTTGCACGGGGGGCGACGTCATGGACGCAGACTGTGCAACCACCCCACCGCCCAGAAGGACCGAAGGCTCCGTGCCCGTACCCGTACACCTTGCGGGCCGCACCGTGCGGCTCGAGCCCCTCGCCCCCCACCACACCGAGGCTCTGGCCGTGGCCGGGGCCGAGGATCGTACGACTTACGCCTTCACCCCCGTACCCCACGGGGTGCAGGCGTCACACGAGTACATCGAACGTGCCCTCGCCGATCAGGCAGCGGGTCGATCGCTCCCGTTCGCGGTGGTCAGAGCCACCGACGGGCGGGTCGTCGGTTCGACCCGGTTCCTGGAACTCGACTACTGGCAGGGGCCGCTGGTCTGGCCCGCCGTGCCCGGAGTCCCGTTCGGCGATCCGGCGACGGCGATCCCCGATGCCGCCGAGATCGGCAATACCTGGCTGTCCCCGGGCGCCCAGGGAACCGGTATCAACACCGAGGCGAAGCTGCTCATGCTCCGCCATGCCTTCGAGACCTGGGGGGTACGGCGTATCTCGCTGCGCGCGGACGCGCGCAACGGTCGGTCGCGGGCCGCCATGGAACGTCTGGGCTTCACCTGCGAGGGGGTCCGCCGGGCCCATTCCCGGGGGCTGGACGGCGCCGTCCGCAGTACGGCCTTCTACTCGATCCTCGACGAGGAGTGGCCGGCCGTGCGGTCGATCATCGAGCTGAGGCTGTCGGCGGGCGCGCAGCGCAAACGGCGCCGCAAGACCCTGATCCCCGCCTGACCCGTTCCGCCGGGCTGAAGAGCGGAAAAACGGTCCTGCCCTCGCCTCCGCCCCCACCTGCCCTCGTCGCGGACCTCGCTCCTGCCCTCCTCAGCCGAGGAAGGCCGGGGCGAGGGCCGAGTCCATGAGCCGGGCGGGGGCGCCGCTCCCGTCGGCCGGTACGGCGTACAGATCGGCGCCGAAGTCCCCCGGCAGGGCGTAGACGACGGTCCGGTCGTCGGTCCACACCACCTGGTCGTCCACGCTGCGCTCCTCGGCGAGCGGGGTCTCCGCTCCGGAGGCCAGGTCCAGGGCGTACAGCCGCCACGGCGCCTCGGCCGGCAGACCCGGCACGCGCTTCTTGAAGACCACCCGGGTGCCGTCCGGTGACAGCGACGGACACTCGGCGTTCTCGCGCAGGGTGGTCACGGTGCGTGAGCCGAGGTCACCGCGGACCAGGTGGGTGTGGCCGCCCGTGGCGAGGGTCGCGTAGAAGGTCCGCTCGTCGGCGGCGAAGGTGACCCCCCAGAAGTTGACGTCGGCGCTGCGGTACGGCTTGCCGTCCTTCAGGATCGTGAAGTCCTCCAGTGAGGCGTCGAGCCTGCCGGTCCGCAGGTCGAGCACCGAGGTCCGTGTCGAAAAATCCGTACCCGCGTACGAGTCCCCGCCGACGAAGACGGTCCACGCGGCGAGGTGCCCGCCCGGCGAGACCCTGGCCCGGGTGGGGAGGCCGCCCAGGGGGTGCGCGGACACCTCCTTCAGCCGGGCGTCCAGGACGACGGCCCGGTAGCCCTCCTGGACCCCGCTCCGGTCGGCCTGCAGACAGATCCCGGTGCCCCGGGCCGCGTGGAAGCGCAGGCAGCTCACTCCGGACGCGGTACGGACCCCCTCCGGGGCGCCGGCGGCGACCGTGGCGAGCTCGTCCCGGTGCGGCCCCCAGGCCATGTTGCGGAACACGATCCGCCGTCCGCCGTCGCCCGGCGCCAGCGAGACCGCGCCCGGGGTGACCTGCGGGCCGCCCGCCCGGGCGTGGTCCTTCTCGGCGGCGCGGGAGGAGGCCCGCACGACGGCCAGTACGCCCACGGCCGCGAGCAGGGCCACGGCGGTGGCCAGGATCAGGATCCGGCGCTGGAGCGTCATGGATGACTCCGGGGCGGTGTGGGTTTCCGGGGGCGGCGCGGGCGCACCATACCCAGCGGCCCGTACGAGAGCCAGGCACGGGCGGGGGCGGGTTCGTGAACTCCACGGGCCGTACGGACGCCAGGCAATGGCCTTCCCCAGGGCACCCCAAGAGTAGGAAAAATGCGGAACCCTGACATGCTTGTGTTCATCCTTCGAACGGAAGGACCCAGCAGTCACCACCCCGCCCCTCTGGGGCAGCAGCAGCCGGAGAGCCACCGCACATGTCGTACGCACCCGACGGGCAGCAGTACCAGCCGTACCGGCCGGAAGGACAGATACCGCAGCCGCCCCACGGCGACCAGTACGGCCGGCCGTACGGACAGCAGCCGCACCGGCAGCCCCAGGGGCAGCAGGCGCAGTACGCACCGCAGGACCCGTACGAACAGACGGCGCGCTACGGGCCGCAGGACCTCCTCCCCGAGGAGCCTCCGCGCCGCCGCAAGGGACGCCGATGGCTCATAGCCGGCGCCTCCGTGCTCGCGCTCGCCGGCATAGCCGCGCTCGTGCTGAACCACTACGAGATACCCCCGTTCACCGACAAGGGCTCCGCGGTGTCCTTCGGGCAGTCGCCCGCGGGTGGGGGAAAGAAGGACGACGCTCCGCCGCCGAACTCCAAGATGCTCATGCCGACCGGGCCGGCCGCCGAGTTCAAGAACACGATGACCCTGCCCGACGGCACGCACGTGGCCGTCACCACGCTGGACGGCAAGAAGTCCGGCTTCAAGGGCAAGGTGTGGGTCTGGGCCCCCAAGGAGTACAACGACCCGAAGTTCGCCAAGAGCGGCTTCCCGGTCCTGATAGCCCTGCCGGGCGGCGCCGGCTACCCCAGCAACTACTGGATGGGCACCGACCTCGGGCTCCAGAAGAGCATCAGCAAGTGGTACGCGGAGGGCAAGAGCAAGCCCTTCATCCTGGCCATGCCGGTCCTCAACCCGGGGCCGGACGACAAGGGCGTCTACTGGGACGGCTCCGACATCCCCGGCCAGCCCAAGATGGGGACCTGGCTGACCGAGGACGTCCCGGACCTGATGAAGGCGAACTTCCGCACCGTCAAGTCCCGTGACGGCTGGGCCTTCATGGGTTCCTCCACCGGCGGTTTCGCGGGTCTGAAGGCCGTGCTGAAGCACCCGGACAAGTTCAAGGCCGTGATCGCCTCCGGCCCCGACATCGTCCCGGACTCCTCCCTGTGGAAGGGCCACGACAAGGAGAAGGCCGAGAACAACCCGGAACTGCTGGCGAAGCACCTCATCGACACGAAGGGTCCCGAGGTCTACCTCGCCTTCCAGGTCGGGGACAACGAGAGCAACAAGAAGACCCTGCCCGACGTGCAGAAGTTCGTCGCCACCTACGGCAACAAGGGCCCCATCCACGCCGAGTTGAAGGTCATCCCCGGCGGCCAGCACAACGCCAAGACCTATGTGCCGAACATGGGCGAGGGACCGGTCCAGTTCATCAGCAAGGTCATGGAAGGGCCCGTCGAGTAACCACGGACTCCCCCGCGCCTTCGAGCTCCGGCCCGCCGAACACCTTCGGCGGGCCGTCGCCGTTCCAGGCCGCCCAGCCCGGATCGCCGGTCACCGCGAACCGGACCCAGGCCGCGTGCATCTCGTCCGCGAGTGTCTGGGGGGTGTCCCGTCCGGCCAGCCAGGCGGCCTCCGGTACCGAGAGCGTGTCGAACACGAACCCCAGTTCCAGGGCATGGCAGGAGCCCAGGCCCGGAACGCCCGAGGACCAGCCGAACTCGTACACGAAGCTCGGCGCCGCCCGCCGGGCCCCGGCGAGCCTGCGCAGCGGGTCGCGCAGCAGCCGGTCGGTGAGCAGCTGTCCGGCGAGTTCGGCGGGGCCCGCCGCGGGCAGCTCGGCGCGCAGCGCCCGTACGGCCGCCCGGTCCTTGCCGGAACGGGCCCGGGCCAGGGCCACGGCGAGCGGGCCGAGCCGGTCCAGCAGCCGCATCCCGCCGGTGGGGGCGAGCCACAGCCGGTACTCGTCACGGGTCCAGCCGAGGAGCAGCGGCACGTCCGCGGAGGCGGCCTCGGCGCAGAGGGTGTCGAGGGGGTCGGCCGGGACGGTGCCGGGGTCGGTGACGAGGCCGAAGGCGGGTCCGGCGATGAGCGGGCCGGATCTGCGCAGGACGGCCGCCTGGGCGGCCAGCAGGTCGGGCAGCGCGGTGTCGGTGAAGGCCGCGGCGGTGGCGTCGACCTTGAGGAGCGAGGCCATCCGCCGGACCATGGCGCGGACCCTGGTGCGCGGCAGGACCTCGGGGGCACCGCTCTGCAGGACGGCCCGGGTGAAGAGCCCGGCCGCGCGCGGGGCGGCGAGCAGGGCGCCGATGCTGATGGCCCCGGCGGACTCGCCGAAGACGGTGACCCGGCCGGGGTCCCCGCCGAAGGCCCCGATGTTGTCGCGGACCCAGGTGAGGGCGGCGATCTGGTCCAGCAGACCGCGGTTGGCGGGGGCGTCGGGGAAGAGTCCGTAGCCGAGGACGCCGAGGCGGAAGTTGAAGGAGACGAGCACGACGCCGTCGCGTGCGAAGGCGGAGCCGTCGTACACGGGGACCGCCGAGGAGCCGCGGGTGTGGGCCCCGCCGTGGATCCAGACCATGACGGGCAGCCCGGCCCCGGGGGCCGGGTCGGGGGTCCACACGTTCACGTTCAGGCAGTCGTCCCCGGGGATCACCGGGTCGGGGAGCAGGGCGGCGAAGGTCTCCGGGTAGGGCACCTTGGGCGCGGTCGGCCCGTAGGCGGCGGCATCCCGTACGCCGTCCCAGGCGTCCGGGGGCGCGGGCGCCGCGAAGCGCAGGTCCCCGACGGGCGGGGCCGCGTACGGGATGCCCAGGAACACGGCGGTACCCCCGGGACCGGTCCGGCCCTCGACGACCCCGGCCGCCGTCCGGACCCTCGGACGGCGGCCGTCGGCGGCGTCCTCTGCGCTCATCTCGTCCTCCTGCGATGACGGTGCCGGTCGCCGTCGCACCGTCGCACAGCCGTCCAACGGGTGACAAGGCGTGACCGGGTCCGGGCCCGGCCCGGTTGGACGGGCATGCGATTCGTGCCTATCCACCATGCCGTGCCCGTCGTCGTGCTGCTCGCGGGGGCCACCTTCCTGTCCGGTCCGGCCCTGGCCGCCGGCCCGGACTTCCAGTACGTGGGCCAGGACGACCGGGTCCACGGCGTCACCGCGCCGAGGGGGTGCGTCGAGGCGGAGGGCGGCGGCGCCCGGGCGGTCACCAACGGGACCCGGAGCGCGGCGACCCTCTACGAGGGCCCCCGGTGCTCCGGCCGCGCCCTGCGGGTCCTGCGGCCCGGAGAGGTCGGCCAGGTGCGGCCGTACTTCGCCTCCGTCCGGTTTTCCGTCACCGGGTAGGCGCACGGGCCGTGACCCCTTGGCCTCCCCCGCGTTGTATGCCATGTCAAATGCCACAGGTCCTGTGGCGCCCCACATATCTCATGAGGAGATCTTGATGTCGCGTATCGCGAAGGCATTCGCCATCACCGCTGTCACCGGCAGCGCCGTGGTCGCCGGTGCGGGTCTGGCTGTCGCCGATGCCGGAGCGCACGGTGCGGCGGTCGGCTCCCCCGGTGTCCTGTCGGGCAACCTGCTCCAGGTTCCGGTGCACGTCCCGGTCAACGTCTGCGGCAACACCGTGAACGTGATCGCCCTGCTGAACCCGGCGTTCGGCAACACCTGCGTCAACGCCTCCGGCGGTGGCGCCGACCACCACACCGAGGGTGGCGACTACGGCCACTGATCGCCTGATCTGCTGATCGGCTGATCGACGGAAGGGCCCCCGCCGACCGGCGGGGGCCCTTTCCCGTGCGCGTGCGTGCGCACGGGGCGCGTGCCGCGTCATTCGTAGCGGTACAGGCCCTGGTGGCCGGACATCTCGCGCGGGGTGATGTTCCACGGCGGCATCGGCTCGTCGAGGGCGATCACCCGGCCCCGCTGGAGGTCGCCGACGGCGAGCGGGGCGGCGGGCAGGTAGCCGGAGCCGGGGTGTTTCTGCTGCCAGCGGTCCCAGATCAGGTCGACGAAGGCGTGGTGCAGCCAGAACGCCGGGTCGTTGGGCGCCGTACCGCCGGTCATGTGGCCGCCGATCCACTGGTGCACCTTGTTGTGGTTGCGCCAGCGCTCGCTCCTGGGGGCCGACCAGCCCTCCAGCTTGTTGCGGAATCCGCCCGCGGAGGCCGTGGAGTCCCAGGGCGGGACGTCGTAGGTCGGGTCGTCGATCGCCCACTGGAGTTCGGCCGCGGTGGGCAGCGTGATCGGGTTCTGCGGCCGGCCGAGGTTGCGGGTGAGGAAGGCGGACTCGGTGATGCCCACGGTCACCGTCCAGTTGCCCTTGTCGTAGGCGAACGGCCCGGTCATCACCTTGCGGTCGCTCGCCCGGCCGGTGCCGCCGAGGAAGTCGTCCGCCCAGAGCGAGGAGACCGGGCTGGTGTCGGTGGTCCAGTCCCAGTAGGGGACGCTCACGCCGGGGTCGATCCCCTGCAACTGCCGCTCGAACTCCAGCAGATAGCGCCGGTGCCACGGGAAGAAGGACGGGGACATGTGTCCGACGCGCAGCTTGCGGTCGCGGTCGGGCACGAAGTACTTGTCGTGGGTGCGCACGAGCGCGTCGTAGGCGCCGCTGCGCTTGAGCTCCAGCACCGCGGCGGTGAACCGCTTCTTCTGGGCGCTGGTGAGGTTCTTCTGGTTCTGCCGGACGTGCAACGCGGGGGTCCTCCCGTTCCCGTGGGTCTGTCAGCCGTGGTGCGGGGCGGCGAAGGCGAGCTGGGCGGTGCCCAGCTCGTCGACGGCGGCCCGGGCCAGTTCCAGTGGCGTGGTGTAGGACTGGAAGTGGTTGATCCCGCTGAGGTAGCTGCCGTCGGCGCGGCGCATGACGTGCAGGGGGCGGCCGTCGATGCGGACCCCGGCGACGTCGACGGCGATGTGCCGGCCGCGGTAGGTCTCCTCCTCGGCGAGCGGCGCCGGGGTGAGGGTCTGCCGGGGGCGCCGGGCGCGCAGTACGGGGGCCAGGGCCGCGGCCGTGCCGGCGAGCACGGCCGCGGTGAAGGCCGTACGCAGAACCGCGCGGCGGGTCAGTGGTGCGGCGGGCGATGCTGCGGACATACGGTCTCCCTCGCTCGGTGGCCGGCGGCTACGGGTCTAACGCCGCGCGGCGGGCGAGGTCACCCGTGGGCGCCTTGGAGCTGCTTGTAGAAGAGGGTCGTCGGGTGGAGGCGGCCCGCCGGATCGGAGGCGTAGTCGGGGATGGTGCCGGCTTGCGTCCAGCCGGCCGAGCGGTAGACGCGCTCGGCTCCGCTGCCGGTCTCGGTGTCCAGGAACAGCAGCACGACCCCGGCACGGGCGGCGGCCGACTCGGCCTCGGCGAGCAGGGCGCGGGCGGTGCCCCGGCCGCGGGCGGCCGGGTGGACCATGAGTTTGCGCAGCTCGGCGCGGTGGCGGCCGTTCGCCTTGGTCTCCCGGTACCAGCTGACGGTGCCGTCGATCCGGCCGTCGCCGCCGGTGCGGGAGACCCACAGCGCGAGGGAGCCGTCCTCGACGGCGGGCAGCAGCGACTCCCACCAGGCGGCGGCGCCCCGGTGGTCGAGCCCGGCGAGGAAGCCGAGCGACGAGCCGCCGTCGACCACGGCGATCAGCAGGGCGGCGAGTTCGTCCCGGTGGGCACGGAGTCCGGCGGCGGAGAGCGCGGTGATGGTGGCCGTCATGAGGCGAGGATAGGGACCGTCCCGGCGCCCGCAGCAGGCGGGTCGGGCCTGGGCCGCGCGCGTGGCGGGCACGGTCGCCCGGCTGCCGACGGGGTCCGGCCGGCGGCGCCCGCCGAGCGGAGGAAGGGACCGGAGCGGTGTACGGACGGACGGCGGCCCGGTGACCACGGGAGCCCCGGGTCACCGGACCGGACGGCACGCCTACGGTGCCGGGAGCTCCGCGAAGTCCGCGACCAGGCCGCGGTGGTGGCCCGCCGTACCGAGGGCCAGGGAGTCGGCCTTGGCGCGCTTGAGGTAGAGGTGGGCCGGGTGTTCCCAGGTCATGCCGATGCCGCCGTGCAGCTGTACGCACTCCTCGGCGGCGCGGACCGCGACGCCCGAGCAGTAGGCCTGGGCCACGGCGACGGTCAGCGGGGCGTCGGGGGCCGCGGTGGCCAGGGCGTCGGCCGCGGCCCGCGCCGCCGCGCGCGCGGAGGCCACGTCGAGCCAGAGCCGCGCGAGGCGGTGCTTGAGGGCCTGGAAGGAGCCGACGGGGCGGTTGAACTGGTGCCGGCTCCGGACGTGGCCGACCGTCTCCGTCAGGCACCACTCGGCGAGCCCGAGCTGCTCGGAGGCGAGCAGTCCGGCGCCCGAGAGCAGGGCTCCGGCGACGGCCGCCCGGGCCGTCCCGGCATCGGCGAGGCGGGTGCCGCCGGCGGCCTCCAGGGTGACGGTGGCCAGGGGACGGGTCAGGTCGAGCGGGATCCGCGGGGTCAGCCGGGCCGCGGCGGCCGGGACGGCGTACAGCCCGGTGTCGGCCAGGACCAGCAGGACGTCGGCGGCCACGGCGTCCGCCACGGAGGTGACCGTGCCGGTCAGGCCGCCGTCTCCGAGGTCCCGTACGGCGGCCGGGAGCGGCGCGCCGGGTGCGAGGGTCAGCGGCACGGCCGGGACGCACACCGTGCTGCCCGAGGCCAGCTCGCGGAGCAGCGGGGCCGCTTCCGCGGTGTCGCAGCCGAGCAGGATCTCCGTGGCGAGCACGGCGCTGGTCAGGTAGGGGACGGGCGCGACGGCCCGGCCCAGCTCCTCCAGGACCACGGCCGCCTCGCGGTGGCTCGCGCCCTGCCCGCCGAGCTTCTCGGGTACGAGGAGGCCCGCCGCGCCGATGCCGGCGGCGAGGGTGTTCCAGAGCGCCGGGTCGTGCGGCCGGCCCGTCCCGGCCCGGTCGAGGACGCTCTTCGCGTCGCAGCGGTCGGTGAGGAGGGCGCGTACGGCGGAGCGGAGCTCCTCCTCGGCCTCGGAGTAGAGCAGGTCGGTCGGTGCCGCGGCGGTGGTCATCGGCTCAGGTCCTTCCAGGCGAGGTCCTTGTCGTCGCGCGGCTCGGGGGGCAGGCCGAGGACGCGTTCGGCGACGATGTTGAGGAGGATTTCGCTGGTGCCGCCCTCGATGCTGTTGCCCTTGGCGCGCAGGTAGCGGTAGCCGGCCTCGCGGCCGGTGAAGTCGACGCCGTCGGGCCGGCGCATGGTCCAGTCGTCGTACAGGAGCCCCTCCTCCGCGAGGAGTTCGACCTCCAGTCCGCTGATCTCCTGGTTGAGCCGGGCGAAGGTGAGCTTCATGCCCGATCCCTCGGGGCCGGGCTGTCCCGCCACGAGCTGCTGGCGCAGCCGTTCTCCGGTGAGGCGGGCGACCTCGGCCTCGACCCACAGGTCCAGCAGCCGCTGGTGGAGGGCGTGGGTGCGCAGTTCGGGGCGTTCCCGCCAGGCGGCGGCGACGGGGGCGATCATGCCGCCCTCGCGCGGGATGCGCATGCCGCCGATGGAGACCCGCTCGTTCATCAGGGTGGTGCGGGCGACCGCCCAGCCTTCGCCGACGGCGCCGAGGCGGTGGGCGTCGGGGATGCGGACGCCGGTGAGGAAGACCTCGTTGAACTCGGCCTCGCCGGTGATCTGGCGCAGCGGCCGGACTTCCACGCCCGGGTCGTGCATGTCGCAGAGGAAGTAGGTGATGCCCCGGTGCTTGGGGAGAGCGGGGTCTGTGCGGGCGATCAGGATGGCCCAGCGGGCGGTGTGGGCGCTGGAGGTCCACACCTTCTGGCCGTCCACGATCCAGTCGCCGGAGCCGCTCTCCCGGACGGCGCGGGTGCCGAGGGCGGCGAGGTCGGAGCCGGCGCCGGGCTCGCTGAAGAGCTGGCACCAGACCTCTTCGCCGGTCCACAGGGGCCGCAGGAAGCGCCGCTTCTGCTCCTCGGTGCCGTACGCGAGGATCGTGGGGGCGGCCATGCCGAGGCCGATGCCGATCCGGCGCGGGTCGTTGTCGGGGGCTCCGGCGGCTTCCAGTGCGGCGTCGACGACCACCTGGAGGGAGCGGGGCGCGCCGAGGCCGCCGAGGCCTTCGGGGTAGTGGACCCAGGCGAGTCCGGCGTCGAAGCGGGCGCGCAGGAACGCGCCGCGGTCGGTGCCGGCGGGCGGGTGGGCGGCGAGCAGCTCCTGGACGCGGGTGAGCAGGTGCTCTGCGGTGATCACGGTCATCGGGTCACGCCCGGCTGCCGGGGCATGGCCAGGACGACGCGCCCGGTGGTGGTCCCGTCGGCGAGGCGCTGCACGGCGTCGGCGACGGCGGGGAGCGCGACGAGTTCGCTGACGAGGGGCTTGACGGCGCCTTCGTCGGCGAGGCGGGTGAGTTCGGTGTGGCAGGCGAGGATCGCGGCCGGGTCCTTGGTCGCGTAGAGACCCCAGTGGAGGCCGAGGATCGAGTAGTTCTTGACGAGGGCGTGGTTGAGGGCGGGGGTGGGGATGGCGCCGCTCGCGAAGCCGACGACGACGATGCGGCCCTCGAAGGCCACGCACTTGGCGGAGGCGGTGTACGAGTCGCCGCCGACGGGGTCGTACACCACGTCGGCTCCGCGCCCCCCGGTGAACTCCTTCACGCGGGAGACGACGTCCTCGGCCGTCCGGTCGATCACGAGGTCGCAGCCGAGTTCCTCGGCGGTGGACACCTTGGCCTTGCCTCCGACGACGCCGATGACGGTGGCTCCGGCGGCCTTGCCGAGCTGGACGGCGGCGCTGCCGACCCCGCCGGCGGCGGCGTGCACGAGGAGGGTCTCGCCCGGCTGGAGGCGCGCCCTGCGGTGCAGGCCGAACCAGCCGGTCTGGTAGCCGATGTGCAGGGCTGCGGCCTGGGCGTCGTTCAGGCTCTCGGGGGCCGGCAGCAGGGCCCGCTCGGAGGCGATCACGTACTCGGCGAAGCCGCCGTGGGGCAGGCTCGGGGTGGCGATGACGCGGCGGCCGTCGTCGGTGAGGCCGCAGATCTCGACGCCGGGGGTGAAGGGCAGGGGCGGGCGGATCTGGTACTGGCCGCGGACGAGCAGCGCGTCGGGGAAGTTGAGGTTCGCGGCGAGCACCTGCAGCCGCACCTCGCCCTCACCCGGGACCGGTTCGGGAATCTCTTCGAGGCGCAGTGCCTCTCGGGGTTCGCCGGGGGTATGTACTCGCCATGCCTGCATCCGGGGCCTCCAGCCGCCGTCGATGAACCACACGCTCCGCGCGCATACTAAGCGGTCGCTTGCCCTCCTGTGAACCATCGGTCGAGGCGGAGAACCATCCGGTCCGGATCAACACGCGTCATTCAGGCCACATCCGTCTCAAGATCAGGCAACATGTGGCGTGCACGTGTCATGACTCAACGGGGAACAGCACCTGTCCAGGGGGGACCACCACATGAGAAGAAGCATGTCCGCGGCCGGAGCCGCGATCGTTCTGGCGGGCCTGATCACCGCGGCCGGCCCGGCCTCGGCGGCGGGCACGGCGGCCTCCTGCACCCCGGGGATCGAGATCCTCCCGGGACTGCCCGGGTCGACGGGCTCCACCGCGGTGGGCTTCGGCACCGGCGGGATCGTCGTCGGCGACAGCGCCGGTCTGCCCGTCTACTGGACCGGCGCCGAACACACGGTCCACGCCGTCCCGCTGCCCGCCGGCTTCGACCGGGGCAGCGTCAAGGCGGTCAGCGCCAAGGGCCTGATGGTGGGCACGGCCACCCGCACCTCGGACCAGGCCATGGTCGCCTTCACCCACCAACGGGGCTCCGCCACCTCCGAGTCGCTCGTTTCGCCGGGCACGACGGACCGCGTCTTCGACGTCGACGTCAACGAGTCGGGGCGGGTCGTCTTCGCCGTGGGGGGCGTCGCCAAGGAATGGGTGAACGGGAAGGTCGTACGCGAACTGCCGGTCCCGGCCGACGCGATCGCCGGAAGCAAGGTCACTGCGCTGAACGGCATCAACAAGCGCGGTGACATCGTCGGCACGGTCTCCGGCTCCTACTTCGACGCCGAGAACGACATCATGGTCACCAAGAACTTCCCGGTGGTCTGGCCGGCCGGGGGCGGCTACCCGCCCTACAGCCTCCAGGTGTGGAACGGCTACCACTCCTCGTTCTCGACGATCGGCCGGGACATCGACGACCGCGGCCGGGTGGTGGGCCTGGAGGACTACTACTACCGCAACGACCCGAAGCTGACCCCGGCCGTCTGGAAGAAGCCGTACGACGCCCTGCCCGCCGACCCGGGCCGGGCCAAGGGCTACCACGACCTGGAACTGTCCGGCAGCAGCCCGACCACGAACGTGGCCGTCGGTACGGCCACCAACTTCGAGGAGAGCTGGCCCAGCTTCTTCCAGGCCGTCTACTGGCCCGGCAAGGGGGAGCCGCTGGTGCTGCCCTTCCCCGCCGGCACCCCGGGCGTGCCACTGAGCCGGGCCTACGCCGCCACCGACGACGACCGCGTCGCAGGCATGATCACCGACCGGGAGACCCGCGAGAGCAAGGCCGTGGTCTGGACCTGCGCGAGCAAGCAGGCGTACGCGCCGCAGGGCTGACCGCCGGGTGGTCGCGCAGGCCGGTCCCGAGCCGGTCCCGTCCGGGGGATGGCGATCTCGGCGCCCGCGCGCTATCGATGCCCCATGACGGACGAGATCCGGCGCGGGCTGCCCGCGCCACCGGCGCTCGGCGCCGCCGCCCTGCCCTCCGGCACCTATGAGGGACAGGTGGTCCTGGTGACCGGCGGCGGCACCGGGCTGGGCAAGGCCATCGCCGCCGAGTTCGCCCGGCTCGGCGCCGATCTGGTGATCGCGAGCCGGCGCGCCGAGCAGCTCATGGCGGCGCGGGAGGAGTTGGCGGCCGTCCCCGGCGCGGGCCGGGTGACGGCCGCCGTCTGCGACATCAGGGATCCCGAGCGGGTCGCCGAGGTCTTCGACGCCGCGCAGGCGGCCTCCGGCCTGCCGGACGTGCTGGTCAACAACGCCGCTGCGAACTTCCCCTCCCCCGCCGAGGACCTCTCGCCGAACGCCTGGCGGGCGGTCGTCGACATCACGCTGACGGGAACCTGGTTCATGACGCGCGAGTTCGGCCGCCGCCACCTCGCCGCGGGCACCGGCGGCTCGATCGTGAACATCGGCGCCTCGTACGCCTGGACGGGCGGTCCGGGCTTCGCCCACAGCGCTGCGGCCAAGGCCGGGGTGAAGAGCCTGGTGGAGACGCTCGCCGTCGAGTGGGGCCCGTACGGCATCCAGGTCAACGGGCTCGTCCCCGGGCTGTTCCCGCACGCCGACATGACCGAGGACATCCGGGGCGGCCTGGAGCGTGCGGCGCCGGGCGCAGCGGACGCCCGGCAGCCCGCCCTGCGGGTCGGCGCACCCCGTGAACTGGGCTGGGCCGCCACCTTCCTGGCCTCGCCGTACGCGCGGTTCGTCACCGGGCACACGCTGGTGGTGGACGGCGCGAACTGGCAGCGCCGGTCGGTGGCCGGCCCCGAGGTGGTCCCGGTCCGCACCCAGCTGGGCCGCGGCCCCTTCACCCCGTCCCCCTGAACGCCGGTTGTCAGTGGGCGGTGCGAGGATCGGAGCATGTCTCTCGCCGATCTGACCCTCGACCGCTGGCGCTCCCTCGACCCGGACGCCGCCGGACGCCTCGCCCGCGAGGCCGCCGCCCAGGTGGGTGGCCGGGTGGTGCTGCTCGACACCGTCGGACACCTGGGCGGGCCGCTGCACCGTGTACGCATCGAGCGCGGGGGGCGGGAGTTCGCGCTCGTACCCGGCGGGACGGTGCGGCTGGGGTTCGACCTGGACGCCTGGGAGCCGACGGCAGCGCAGCGCGCCGACTACGCAGAGAGCGCGGAGGAGGGGTACGGGTACGGGCACGAGGACCTCACGTCCTATCTCGCCGACGTGCTCAGCCCGCCGCGCACCGCGACGCTCGCGACCGTGCTGATGGCCGTGGAGGACGAGGCCCTGACCGAGCCCGCTTCCGGCGTGCCGGCCGCGCTCGCGGCGCACGGGCTGCGGATGCCCGGCGCCGACGAGTGGGAGCACGCGTGCGGGGCCGGGTCCGGCACCCTGTTCCGCTGGGGCAACGAGTGCCCCCTGGACGAGCCCCCGTACGGGAGCGGCGGCCCCCGCCACGAACCGAACGCGTTCGGCCTGCACATCGCCTACGACAGCTACGGCACGGAGCTGAGCGACGACCCGGCCGCGGTGCACGGCGGGGACGGCGGCGAGGCCGTCTGCGGCGGGTACGGCAACCTGCTCGGCTGGCTGCCGCTGGCCACCGCCAACCGCAACCCCTACGCGGCCGAGTTCACCTACGGGCCGGACGGCGCCGGCATGTACGCGGAGTTCTCCACCCGGCCGGTGCTCAGCCTCCGCTGAAGTCCGGGGGCCGGCGGGCCGCCTTGGCGGTGTAGCCCTCCCGGCAGTCCTCCGAGGTGAGGGTGAGGGCCGCGGTCATCGCCACCCGGTCGAGGGCCGCGGGGAGGGCGGCGTCGGCGTAGCCGTCGATCGCGCGTTTGATGCCCTGAACGGCGAGCGGCGCGTTGGCGGCGATCTCCCGGGCCACGGAGCGCGAGGCCTCCTCCAGGTCGTCCCCGGGGACGACCAGCTGGACGAGGTGGAGCCGCTGCGCCGTGGCGGCGTCGATGCGCCGGCCCGTAAGGGCCAGGTACTTGGCCCAGCCCGCGCCCGCCTCACGGGCGATGCGCAGGTCGCCGCCCGCGTCCACCGCCACGCCCAGCCCGGCTTCCGGCAGCGCGAAGACGGCGTCCTCGGCCGCCACCCTGACATCGGCCATCAGCGCCAGCTCGAAGCCGAAGCCGAGGCAGTAGCCCCGGACGGCGGCCACCACCGGCTGTGGGAGCCGGGCGAGGACCGCGAACCGCTCGTGCACCCAGCGGATGCCCTCGTAGTAGTTGCGGGTGCGCTCGGCCGGGGTGCCGCCCGTGATCGCGCCGCCCGGGGCGCTCACGTCGATGCCCGCGCAGAAGGCCCGGCCCTCGGCCCTCAGCAGCACCGCCCGTACGGACGCGTCGAAGCGGATCCGGTCCGCGAGCAGTCCGAGCTGGCGGGTGGACTCCCAGCTCCAGCCGTTGAGCTTGTCCGGGCGGCACAGGGTGAGGACCGCGAGGCCGTCCGCGACTTCCAGCCGGATCCGCTCCTCACCCTCCGCGATCTCCGTGGAGATGGTGTCGATCACCGTGTCCCGCACCTCCGGCCCGATGCCGACGATCCGCCGAACTGACGGATCGTCAGACTAGAGGCGTGCGGTCAGCGGGGGAAGACCTCGAACGTCACGGCCGGACGCCCGCCGAAGCGGGCCGCCGCCTGCTCGGCGTTCCCGGTGAGGAAGGTACGGACGTACTCCTCGGGGTCCTGGTCCGTGAGCACCTCGATGTACGCCTTGTGCTCCAGGAGGGACTTGATCGAACGCTCCAGCCCGGGGCCGGCGTCGACCGCGTGCGTCGCGGTGGCCGAACCGGCCACCGCGACCCAGCGCACGCCGTTCCACGGCTCCAGGCCCTGCTCGATCAGCTCGGGGAAGATCCAGCGGTTCCCGGCGTCACCGGCCGCGTCCAGCACGGCCCGGCCGACGGCCTTGTGGTCGGGGGTGTTCCAGTAGCCGCCGCCCTGCGCTCCGCCCCACGTGTCACGGTGGTTCAGCGTGACGATCAGCTCGGGCCGGTGCCGCCTGATGGCCGCGGCGATGTCCCGGCGCAGGTCGAGGCCGTACTCGACGACGCCGTCGCGGTAGTCGAGGAACTCCACCTCGGACACCCCCACGACCGCGGCGCTCGCCCGCTGCTCCGCCTCGCGCAGCGGGCCGCATTCGGCGGGGGCGATGCTGTCGATGCCCGCCTCGCCGCGTGTGGCGAGGAGGTAGACGAACTCCCGGCCCCCGTCGGTCCAGTGCGCGATGGCCGCGGCGCACCCGTACTCGAGGTCGTCGGGGTGGGCGACCACCGCGAGGGCGCGCGTCCAGTCGCCGGGCATGGGCTGCAAGGCGGGCTGCTGATCAGCTTGTTCGGTCATGTCTCGCACAATAGGCGAATGAACCGACAGGGGCAGGTGGTGGCACTGCTCGACGCCACGGGGAACTTCTTCGAGCCGGCCCGCACGGCCTTCCCGGGGGCGGATGAGGCCGCGTGGGAGCGGGCCCGGAGGCTGGATCCGGGCGCGATCGGGCCGGACGGGACCTGGGTGCTCGACTTCCGGTGCTTCGCGATCGCCCGGCCCGGCGGCCGCTGGGTGCTGGTGGACGCCGGGGTCGGGCCGGCCCAGTCCCCCGCCGCCGCCTGGGCACCGGTGCCGGGACGGCTGCCCGACGCCCTCGCGGAGGCCGGCATCGCCCCGGCCGACGTGGAGGCGGTGGTCCTGACCCATCTTCACGAGGACCACGCGGGCTGGACGTCGGGGACCGGCGGGGCGCCGTTCTTCCCCGCGGCCCGGTACGTCGTCCAGCGGGCGGAGGTGGCCGCACTCGACCGGACGGACCCGGTGTGGGACTGGACGGTGGCGCCCCTGCGGGCGAGCGGGCAGCTGCACGAGGTGGACGGGTCCCACCTGCTGGCCCCCGGCATCACCCTGCTGCCGACGCCCGGGCACACCCCGGGGCACCAGTCGGTGCTGGTGGACCAGGGCGCGGGGGCTCGTGACGTGGTGGTCACCGGGGACGTACTGGTGCACGCGGTGCAGCTGGGCGACCCCACGGTGCCGTACTCCCACGAGCGCGACCGGGTGACCGCCCGGGCCTCGCGCGAGGACCTGCTGGCACGGGCGCGGGAGCGGGGTGCCCTGCTGGCGACCGCGCACCTGACCCGTGCGTTCGTGGAGCCGCCCGCGGAAACGGCGCCGGGCCGACGCCCCTGAAGGGAGGCGCCGGCCCGGCGGGTTGTCCCCCGATCAGCCGACCGGACGCGGGGTCGCGTCGATCCCGGAGGCCGTCGCCCGGAACCAGACGGCCTTGCCGTCCGCGCCGACGGCGGACAGGTCGGCCAGGCCGTCGCGGTCGAAGTCGGCCGCCGAGACGAGCGTCGGGTAGGCCGTCCGGCCGAGGCCCGAGCCGATCTTCACCCGCGGCGCCGAGGCCCAGCTCTTGGGATCGAGCTGACCGGAAGCGCCCTTGGCCCCCTTCACGGCGAACAGGTCGCCCGACGCGTCGTCGCGGACCCACAGGTCGGCGGCGCCGTCACCGTCGGTGTCGCCCGGGACGAGGACCGAGACGGCGTCCCAGCCGCCGTCGCCGACGAGGACCGGGGCGCCGTTCATGTCGAGGTAGCCGGAGCGGCTGCCCTGGTAGGACCAGAGCTTCGCGCCCTGCTTGACCAGCAGGTCGGGCTCGCCGGCTCCGTCGAGGTCACCCGCGTCGACGATGCTCTCGGCGTCGGCCCAGTGGGCGTCGCCGGTCCACGCCGGGTCGTCGTTGACACACCCGGCGTCCGGGTCCGCGACCGGGCAGAAGACGCTCAGCTCGATGCCGTCGTGCGGGCGCACGCTTCCGAGGCCGTTGCCCGGGAGGACGCGGAGCTGCTTCGCCCGGAGCGCGTCGTTGTATTCGAGTACCAGCAGGTCGTTGTAGCCGTCCTCGCCCCAGTCCCCGCCGGCGGCGATCCGGGTTCCCGGGGCGAAGGACGCCCCGCCGTCCACGGGTGCGGCGAAGCTGCCGTCGGCCCGGCCGGCCGAGAAGCGGAGCCTGCCGTCCTGGTCCAGGGTCCACAGATCGCGCAGACCGTCGCCGTTCAGGTCACCGGCGGCGTCGCGGACCCCGCCGGTCCCGAGGGCCCAGAACCGGTACACGGCCTGGTCCGAACGCCGCCCGGCCTTGTCGAGGCTGTACGCGTAGATCGTGTGCGGACCGGAGCCGGTGGGCGTGATCACGACACTGGCGCCCGGCGCCACCGTGATCTCCCGCGGCTCGGAGTCCGACCAGTACACGATCTTCTCCAGGTTCGCGGCGCCGCCGGTACCGAACGTGAACGTGCCCGGCGTACGGGCCTTTCCGGTCCCTGCGGGAACCCCGTTCGAGGCGTCGGGGAACTCGGGGGAACTGATCACCGGAGGCACGGGGCGGCCGATGACGGTCTCGAGCTTCGCGCTCGCCGGCGCGAAGCGCTTCCAGGCCGAGGAATCCGACTCGTTCGCGGCGAACAGGCCCACGGTGACGGAGTCCAGGTTCCTGGCCGCCGCCTCCTTGACCAGCGCCGTCGCGTCGAACTCCAGGTCGCCCGCGGCGCAGCCCTCACGGCCCCTGGCGTCCGTCACCGTGGCCAGTCGGGCGCCCTTGGCGGGCTGACTCTTCCACGTGGTCTTCGCCGAGACGGCGCCGACGCTCCACAGCTCGACCGGCCGGGCCGTGCACGAGGGCGTCCCCGTGTTGGCGATCCGGAAGGTCGCCTTGGTGACCGTGGCGCCCTTGAGCGCGGTGGTGTCCAGCTGGAGGTACGAGCGGAACAGCCCTTGCGCGCCGCCCTCGTTGCCGACGCGCAGGTCGTCGGCGGCGTTCCAGTACGAACGGTTGGGGTTCTTCTTGGACACGCGGGTCCAGGCCTGCGCGCCGACGGGCGTCTCCCCCGCCCCCGCGGCGCTGACGGCAGGGGCGGCGACGGCGGTCGTCGCCGTCCCCACGACCCCGCCGCTCACGGCCAGTCCGCCGGCCAGGGCCAGCGCGACCGCGCTCGACATCCTTCTCACCATGCACGCTCCACACATCGGTCGGTTCCTCGGGTGCGAGCGCCACCCTAACCGTGTGATCAACTCCGGTGGGAACGATTATTCGGTGCCCTGGTCACGTCCCTGACCTGCACGGACATCGCTCAGACCTCGTCGCGGACCAGGGACAGCAGCCGGTCCAGGACGCGGGTGCCGCCGGCGCGGACGCCGTCGTGCTCGAACTCGTCCGTCACCCAGGTGCGCAGGCCCCGGACGGAGCGGGCCGTCTCCAGCGAGTGCGCGGTGTCCACGTACATGTCGTCGTGGTAGACGGCGGCGGCCACGGGCACCTCGTTGGCTGCGAGCCGCGCCGGGTCGTAGAGCGGCTGCCAGCCGGTGCGGGCGGCCAGGAGTTCGGCGGTCTCGCGCAGGGGGGCGAGGAAGGGGTCCGTGGTGAAGTGCCAGGGGTGGATGGTCTCTCCGGTGAAGAGCAGCGGCTCGTCGCCCGCGAGCGCCTTGCCGGCGTCGAAGCGGGGGTGGTCCGCACGCACCCGCTCGGCGGCCCAGGCGGTGGGGGTGGCGGGGTCCTGGGCGTAGATCGCCTCGTGGACCAGCGCGTAGAGGGGGTGCCCGGCGAAGGAGAGCTGGGCGCGGACGCCCTCCAGGAAGGCGTCGGAGAGGGCGGGGCCCGCGGGGGTCGGCACGAAGGCGTCCTCCAGCAGGTAGTGGAGCTGGTGGCTGCCGTCGCCCCCGCCGAGGAGGATGCCGAGGGACTGGAAGCCCTCGACGGTGAGGCGGTGGCCTCCGGGGAGTTCGGCCGGGTGCTCCGCGAGGTGGGCGGCGATCCTGCGGGCGCGCTCGACGTCCATGGGGTACCGGGCGTAGTGGGCCAGGTTCTTGCGCTCGATGCGCGGGTACGCGGCCTGGTACACCTCGTCGGCGGTGGCGTTCAGGGACGGGAGGCCGCCGGTGATCAGGGCGGCGGTCAGGCCTTCGGGCGCGGTCGCGAGGTAGCGGATCGTGCAGAAGCCGCCGAAGCTCTGGCCGAGCACCGTCCAGGGCGCACCCCCGGTGAGGCCGGGGCGGATGGCCTCCGCGTCGCGCACGATGGAGTCGGCGCGGAAGAGGGCGAGGTACTCCGCCTGCTGGGCGGGGGTGCCGCGCAGGGGCAGGGTCTGTCGGTTCACCGGGGTGGAGCGACCGGTTCCGCGCTGGTCGAGGAGCAGTACCCGGTACTCGGTGAGCGCACGGTCCAGCCAGGCCTGGCGGCCGGTGAACCGGCGGGCCCCGAAGCCCGGGCCGCCCTCCAGGTAGAGCAGCCAGGGCAGCGTCCCGGGGTCCTTGCCGGCGGCCACGACCTCGCGGGCGTACAGCTCGATCCGCTCCCCGTCCGGGCGCGCGTGGTCCAGGGGGACGGAGAACCGGTGGTCGGTGACGACCGTGCCGGGCTGGCGGTAGCTGTGTGCGGTGGTCACGGACGGCCCCCAGGGGTACGAGGAGATGAAGGACCGCGCCCCCGGCCGGATGACGGCGGGGGCGCGGGGTGGTGGCCCCCGAGTCTACGGAGGGCCGGGTCCGGCACGGTGGGCCGGACGGGGTGTCAGAACTCGACGACCGAGCGGAGGACCTCGCCGCGCTCCATCCGGGCGAAGGCTTCCTCGACGCCGTCGAGCGGGATGGTCTCGGAGACGAAGGCGTCCAGGTCCAGGCGGCCCTGCAGGTAGAGGTCGATGAGCAGCGGGAAGTCGCGCTCGGGCAGGCAGTCCCCGTACCAGGAGGACTTCAGGGCGCCACCGCGGCCGAAGACGTCCAGGAGCGGGAGTTCGAGCTTCATCTCCGGGGTCGGTACGCCCACCAGGACCACCGTCCCGGCGAGGTCGCGCGCGTAGAAGGCCTGCCGGTAGGTCTCGGGGCGGCCCACGGCGTCGATGACGACGTCCGCGCCGTTGCCGTCGGTGAGGCCCTGGATCGCCTTGACCACGTCGTCCGTGCGCCCGTTGACGGTGTGGGTGGCGCCCAGGCCGCGGGCCCACTCCAGCTTGCGGTCGTCCAGGTCCACCGCGATGATCTTCGAGGCGCCGGCGAGCCGGGCTCCGGCCACGGCGGCGTTGCCCACTCCTCCGCAGCCGATGACGGCGACGGAGTCGCCGCGCCCGACGCTGCCGGTGTTCAGGGCGGCGCCGAGGCCGGCCATCACGCCGCAGCCGAGGAGCCCGGCCGCGGCCGGGGCGGCGGCGGGGTCCACCTTGGTGCACTGGCCGGCCGCGACCAGGGTCTTCTCGGCGAAGGCGCCGATGCCGAGGGCCGGGGAGAGCGGGGTGCCGTCCTCCAGGGTCATGGGCTGGGTGGCGTTGTGCGTGGCGAAGCAGTACCAGGGTCGTCCGCGCTTGCAGGCGCGACAGGTGCCGCACACGGCACGCCAGTTCAGGATCACGAAGTCACCGGGGGCCACGGACGTGACGTCCGGGCCGACCGATTCCACGACTCCGGCGGCCTCGTGGCCGAGCAGGAAGGGGAACTCGTCGTTGATGCCGCCCTCGCGGTAGTGCAGGTCGGTGTGGCAGACCCCGCAGGCCTGCACCCGGACGAGGGCCTCGCCGGGTCCCGGGTCGGGCACGAGGATCGTCGTCGTCTCCACCGGTGCGCCCTTGCTCCGGGCGATGACCCCTCGTACGCGATGTGTCACGTCGTACCCCGCTCTGATCGAATCCGTCTGGATCAACGAACGTACACGGACGGCACGCGGTACGGGAGTTGTGTCACCTTCCGGCGCGCGCACCGGCCAGATCCGGTGGTACGGCGGCCCGAAGTGCCGTGCCGAAGGCCGCCACGGCCGGGTGCGCGGCGGCTCCGCTGCGGTAGGCGAGGTTGGTACGGCGCTCCATGAGCAGGCGGGTCAGGCGTACGGCCGGATCGGCCGGACCCGTGATCCCGAGCTGCGGTACGACGGCCACCCCCTGGCCGGCCGCGACGAGGGCGAGCACGGTGGCGAACTCGTCGACCTGGTGGCGGACCCGCGGGGTGAATCCGGCGGCCTGGCAGGCCCGGACGGTCATGGCATGGCAGAGGGTGCCGGGCGTGGCGGTGATCCACGGCGACCGGGCGTGGGCGCGCAGGACGGCGCCCTGGTCGGATTCCCCGGACGGGACGGGTCCACCGGTCAGGGCCGGGGCCTCGGCGGCGGGTGCGGGTGCCGGTGCGGCCAGATACATCACCTCGCCGTAGAGCGGTTCGGTGGCCAGTCCCGGTTCGGGCTCCGCGGGTACGAAGTC
Organism: Streptomyces venezuelae; assembly: GCF_008642275.1. Classification (NCBI taxonomy): domain Bacteria; kingdom Bacillati; phylum Actinomycetota; class Actinomycetes; order Kitasatosporales; family Streptomycetaceae; genus Streptomyces; species Streptomyces venezuelae. The sequence continues at coordinate 7,373,329 of NZ_CP029189.1, read as the reverse complement.
GTACTCGTGCACCAGGGCCACGTCCAGGTCCCCGGCCCGCAGGGCGTGTGCCACCGCCGCCGGGTCCGTCTCCGAGACCATCGGCTCCAGCCCCGGATGGCGCCGGGCGAGGGCGATCAGCGCGGCCGGCACGATGGCCCGGGTGGCGGTGGGGAAGGCGCCGATCCGCAGGGCTCCGGCCAGGCCGCCGCGCGCTTCGGCAAGGTCGGCGGCGGCCTGTTCCAGCCGTTCCAGGACCGCCTCGGCGTGTCCGACGAGGTGCTGGCCGGCCGGGGTGAGGCGGACCCCGCGGCCGGTGCGCTCCAGCAGGGGCAGGCCGACCTCCCGTTCGAGGACGCTGAGCTGTTGGGAGACCGCCGAAGGGCTGAAGGTGAGGGCCTCGGCGACGGCGGCGATGGTGCCGCGGCGGGCGAGTTCGCGCAGCAGGCGCAGGCGTCGTACGTCAAGCATCGGCTCAGCTTACGGGTTGGGTAAGAAATGCGAACTGGATTCGATCCTTTGGACGGGCAAGGCTCTGGGGCATGGCACAGGACATCGCACGGAACCTCCCGTCGCACGGGATCCACGTACCGCTCGTCACCCCCTTCACCCCGGCCGGGAACGTCGCCGTCGAGGCTCTGGAGGCGCTCGCCCACGAGGTGCTCGACGCCGGCGCCGCCGGCCTCGTCGCGCTCGGCACCACCGCGGAGGTGTCGGGTCTCGACGAGGCGGAGCGCGACCTCGTCACCGATGTGTGCGCCCGGGTCTGCGGGGAGCGGGGCGTGCCGCTGGCCGTCGGCGCGGGGGCCGGCGGCACCCGGGCCGCCGGGGCCTCGCTGGCCCGGCTGAGCCGGTGGCCCGAGGTGCGGGCCGCGCTGGTGACCGTGCCGCCGTTCGTCCGGCCCTCGGCCGCCGGGGTGCTGGCCCACTTCGCGCGGCTGGCCGAGGTGAGTCCGGTACCGCTGATCGTCTACCACATCCCCTACCGGACGGGGCAGCCGCTGGACGCGGCCGCGCTACGGGCTCTCGGCGCGCTGCCGGGGGTCGTCGGCGTGAAGTACGCGGGCGGCGGCATCGGCGAGGACGCGGTGGCGCTGCTCGGTGACCCTCCGGCCGGGTTCGAGGTGCTGGCCGGTGACGACGTGTACCTGTCCCCGCTGATGGCACTGGGTGCGGTGGGCGGGATCCTGGCATCGGCGCATCTGGCGACGGACCGGTTCGCGGAGCTCGCCGGGGCCTGGCGGGCGGGCGACGTGCTCCGGGCGCGGCCACTGGGGCACGCGCTGGCCCGGATGTCGGCGGCGGCCTTCGCCGAGCCCAATCCGGCGGTGCTCAAGGGCGTCCTGCACGCCCAGGGGCGGATCCCGACGCCGGACGTCCGCCTGCCGTTGCTGCCGGCCTCGCCGGGGGCGGTGGCGGCCGTGACGGCCGCGCTGGAGCGGCTGGCATGACGCGGACGCGCGCCGTGGCCGAAAGTTCGCCAGAAAGAGTCCTGGATGGGCGATTCGCCGCTTATGGGCGAGTCGACCGAATCAGGCACCCGGAGTGCGGACTTGCCCGTATTGGCCATCCGGTCGGTAAACCGTGATGTGAGCCACACCGGACATCTCAACATCATTTCCGCACGACGGCCGATTCCCTTTTCCCGGAAAGGGAATCGGCTTTTACGCGGATACCCCTTCAAGGTCATTTACCCGGCCGATAGCGAGATGTCGATCTATCGGTGGAATTCGGGTCTTGTTCCCGCGCGGCGGGCTCGCCTACGGTCACCTCGTTCCTGGTGGTCAGCTGCCTGACACGGCCGCCGCCCGGGATCTCCCGTCCCCCCACGTGAGGAATTCCGCCATGCCTGCAAAGGGTAAGCACCGCCGTCCCAAGCACTACCGGATCACCCGCAAGCTGGCTCTCGCCGGTACCGGTGGAGCGGCCCTCACCCTCCCGTTGATCAGTGCGACGACCGCCGGCGCGGCGGAGACGGCCGCCGCCCCCACGACGTATTCCGTGGTCGCGGGCGACACCCTTTCGGAGATCGCGGCGAAGCACTCCGTGAGCGGCGGCTGGCAGCAGCTCTACGCGGCGAACCGGACCGTCGTCGGTGACAACCCGTCGATCATCCGGCCCGGCATCAAGCTGCAGCTCGGCACCCAGCCGTCGACCGAGCGCGCGAGCAGGTCCGCCGCGCGGACCGCCCTCAAGCCCGCCACCGCGCCCGCGGCCAAGCCCGCGGCAAAGCCCGCGACCGCCTATCCGAACAATCTCGACGGATGGATCCGCGAGTCCCTCGCCGTCATGGCCAAGCACGGTATTCCCGGCTCCTACAACGGAATTCACCGCAATGTGATGCGTGAGTCCTCGGGCAATCCGCTCGCGATCAACAACTGGGACATCAACGCCCGGAACGGCATTCCCTCCAAGGGGCTGCTCCAGGTCATCGATCCGACCTTCCGCGCCTACCACGTGCCCGGCACCTCGCAGAACTCCTACGACCCGGTCGCCAACATCACCGCCGCCTGCAACTACGCGGCCGCGCGCTACGGCTCGATCGACAACGTCAACGGGGCCTACTAGGAAACTCCCCGCGCCGGCTCACACCGGACGACGCCGGGCGGCGCGGACGAGGATCCGCAGGGGCGCCGCCAGGCCGTATCCGGTGTCCCGGCGCAGGGCGGTGACGCCCGCCCGTTCCACGGCGGTCAACTGGTGCGCCATCAGCTCCGTCATGGTCGTGACGACGGGACGCAGCCCCGGTTCGGCCAGGCCGAGGATGCCGTGGGCGGCGTCCAGGGCCGTACGGGCGCGCCGGCACTCGGCGGTCAGCAGAGCCCGCACGGCCGGGGTGTCACGGGCCTGCTCCAGGTCGGCCCGGGTCACGGAGTGCTCGTCGAGCCGGGCGCGCGGGATGCAGAGCCGGCCTTCCGCGAGGTCCCCGCGGAGATCGGCCAGGAAGTCCACGCGCTGGGCGGCGTCGACGAACCGCCGCCAGCCCGCCGCCTGTTCCGCTCCGGGACCGCCCTGGTACTGCAGTCCGGCGAAGACCAGCACCCCGGGCCACGCGTAGGCGTCGAGGTAGGCCTGGAAGTCCTCCTCCGCGGCGAACCCGTCGAAGCCCGCCTCGGCGGTGGCGGCGCCCTCCAGGAAGCGGGTGACCCAGTGCGGTGGCAGGCCGCGGGAGTCCACCGCGTGCGCATAGGCCCGCAGGAGGGGGTCGGGGCTGTCCCCGGACTCCAGGGCCGCCGCCACCCGCTCGGACAACGCGGCCAGACCCGCGGCCCGTTGGTGCGGGGTACCGGTTTCGGCGACGTCGTCGACCAGGTTCATGAAGGCGAGGCCCGCGGCCAGGGCGGGCACCAGCGGCGGCGCGGCGAGCAGCCTCAGTGCCAGGTACGGGGCGGGCTCGCGGCGGCGCACCCGGCGCGCGGCGTGGGTGTAGTCGTCGCGCAGCCGGGGGCGGGACACGCCGGCCGCCGTGAGGGTGGTGCGCCAGCTGGGCATGGTGGTCGTGCTCCTGAACCGGTCGGACCGTGGGTGCGCACGGGCGGACGACGTCAGAACTTGGTGGCCTTCCTGACCTTGCCGTCGATACCCGCGAGCAGATAGCCGCCTCGACCGTACTCGTCGGTGATGTAGGGCCGCATGGCGGGGACCTGATCCATCATCCAGGGATCGATGATCACATAGGTCGAGGTCGGCTTCTCGATGCCGAACTCCTTCTTGGACTGCTCCAGCAGACCGGGCACCGCGTCCCAGTTGACGGTCGCCATGTCGATGAGCGGCTCACCCTCCTCCACCGTGCCGTCCGGGCCCGTGCGCTTGGCGGCGCCGTCACGGTACTGCCAGGCGTCGACGGTGTCGGCGCCGGGGGCGGTGGGGATCGAGGCGAGGACGTAGCCCTCGTAGACCGTGAGGTCCACGAAGGTGGTGGTGCCGGTCTTCTCCTTGAGCGCGTCCAGGGCGATCCGGATGTTCTGCGGGGTGAGCATGCTGCCGCGGGCGGCCGTGCCGGCCTTGGACGCACTCGCCTTCGCACCGGGGGTGGATGCCGGGGTGCCGCCCGGAGTGGCGACGGCGGGACTGCTGGCACGGGAGTCGGCCACGTCCTTGTCCCCGGAGTTCCCGTCGGGCATCCACCGGACGATCCCGACGACCGCGGCGGCCAGCACGACCGCGAGCGCGGCACCGATCAGGACCGGGCGCCGGCGCGCAGCGGGCCCCAGCGGGACGGGCGTGGTGGGAGCCGCGTAGGGGGAGGCGCCCTGGCCGAACGGCGGCGGGGTGGGCGGCCCGTACGGTCCGCCGTACGGGCCGTACTGACCCGGGGCGACGGGCGTGGCCGCCGCAGCGGGTACGGCCGGTGCGGAGACGGCCGGCGGGGCGGCCGCGCCCGCACCGTAGCCGGATCCGAGAGCGGCGCTCGCGTCCCGGAGCAGCTGTTCCAGCTGCTCCCCGTCGGGCCGCGCGGCCGGGTCCCGTACGAGCAGCCGCTCCAGTACGGGCGCCAGCGGGCCGGAGCGCACGGGTGCCGGGATCGGCTCGTCGAGCACCGCGACGACCGTGGCCAGGCTGGTGGCCCGGCGCAGCGGGTGGACCCCCTCCGCCGCGACGTAGAGCAGCATGCCCAGCGACCACAGGTCGGAGGCGGCCAGCCCCTCCTCCCCGCGAACGCGCTCGGGTGCGATGTACTCGGGCGAGCCGATCAGCACCCCGGTCGACGTGAGGGCGGTCGAGTCGCTCAGCGCCGCGATCCCGAAGTCGGTGAGCACCGCCGACCCGCTGGGCCGCAGCAGCACGTTGGCCGGCTTCACGTCGCGGTGGAGCACTCCCTCGGCGTGGGCGGCGCGCAGCGCGGAGAGCACGTCGAGGCCGAGGCGCGCCACCTCGGCGGGCGGCATGGGGCCGGACTCCAGGCGGTCGTGCAGGGAGCCGCCCCGGACCATCTCCATGACGATCCACGGGTGGCCGTCCGCGCCCTCGGGCGGTTCGACGATGTGGTGGATCGTCACCACGTGCGGGTGGGCCAGGCGGGCGAGGGCGCGGGCCTCGCGGACGGCCCGTTCGCGCATCTGGTCGGCGAGACCGGGCTGGGCCGCGGCGGTCGCCGGGTCCGGCGGGCGCACCTCCTTGAGCGCGACCTCGCGGTGCAGGGCGATGTCGCGGGCGCGCCACACCGTGCCCATGCCCCCGCTGCCCAGGGGGGCGACCAGCTCGAAACGGCCGTCGATCAGCTGTCTGCCGGCCTCACTCGTATCCATGGCCGCTCATCGTAGGGGGCGGCGTGACCGGCGGCGCAGGCGGTCCACCGTCAGCGTGCCCCGGACGGTGGCCGCCGTCCGCTCGGCACAGCCGCCGGGTGCGGCGGACCCGTACCACCGGGAGCGGGTGGAGGCTCCCGGCGACCGCGGGCCGGTGCGGAGCCGCACCGAATTCCACGGAATCCGGTGGCTGTTGGCGCGATCCGCTGAGATGGTGTGACCGGGTGGCGTCTCTCCCGGTCGCCCGCCCGCGGCGGTGACGCCGACGGATTCAGCAGGGGCGGATCCAGCGGTGGGCGACTCCGGCATTCCCACATCCCGTATCTCTCGGTACACGATTCGATCTCTTGTGTAATCTCGGCGCGATACGACGTGGATTGCCAGAAAGGCATCTTGTGACCTACTCGCCGCCGTACCCCTACCCGCCCGCGCCCGCGCCCGTCCGTCGCTGGTGGCAGCATCCCGCCCTCGTCATCGCGGCCCTGATAGTCCTGCCGCCGGTCGGCATAGCCCTGGTGTGGGCGGCCTCGGGCTGGAGTCAGGGCAAGAAGATCCTCGCCACCGTCCTCGCGGGCCTGTGGTTCATCAGCCCGTTCCTCGGCGACGGCGACGCGGCCAAGAAGGGCGGCGAGGACGCCAAGGCGGCCGTGGCGGCACCGTCCTCCGTTCCGGGCGCCGCGTCGAACCCCACGCCGGCCGCCAGCACCTCCCCCACCGCCGCCGCAGCCGCTTCGATGCCGAACGTCGTCGGCACCTCCTATGGCGACGCCATGGCTGCTCTCAAGACCGCGGGGATCGGCGAGGCCGCCGTCACGCTCGACGACGTCTACCTCGACATCGACGCCCCCACCCACGCCAAGGCCGCCGCGGACGGCGACTGGAAGGTCTGCTTCCAGAGCCCTGACAAGGGCGGAGCCCTCCCGGCGGGCGCCAAGGTCCGCCTCGACCTGGGGCAGTGGTCGGAGGCCAGCATCGTGAAGCAGTGCCCGGCCGCCAAGGGCACCACGTACCAGATCCCTGCGAACGATCCCGATCAGAAGAAGCCCAGCCCCACGAAGGAATCCTCTTCCACGGGCGGCTCGTCCGGCACCGGCGGGGGCGGCAGCGTCTACTACAAGAACTGCGCCGCGGCCAAGGCCGCCGGTGCTGCGCCGGTCCGTCGCGGGGACCCGGGCTACGGCAAGCACCTCGACAAGGACGGTGACGGGACCGCCTGCGAGTAGCCGCACGACGCGAAGCCCCCGCCACCCGGCGTGATCCGGATGGCGGGGGCTTTCGTGTACCGGGTTCGTGTACCTGGGGCGGCGGTGCGCGCCGGCCGAGTGGTCCGGGCCGGCCGTCAGCGGGGCAGGACCACCACGCCGTCGTCGTCCGCGTGGACGGTGTCACCGGCGTGGAAGGTGACGTCGCCGATGGTGACGGGCTCGTCGACCGCGCCGTCGCCGGTCTTGCCGCTCTTGCGGGGGACGGTGCCGAGCGCCTTGACGCCGAGGTCGAGCCCGGCGAGGGCGACGCTGTCGCGGACCGAGCCGTTGACGATCAGCCCGGCCCAGCCGTTGGCCTCGGCCGCACCCGCGATGAGGTCGCCGACGAGGGCGGTACGCGGCGAGCCGCCGCCGTCCACGACGAGGACCGCGCCCTCGCCCGGCGTGTGGAGGAGGGTGCGCAGCAGTGCGTTGTCCTCGTGGCAGCGCACGGTCCGTACGGGCCCGGCGAAGAGCCGGCGGCCGCCGAACTGGCGGAACCCGGTCGTGCAGATGGCCAGGGACTCGCCGTACTCGTCGTACAGGTCGGCTGTGGGGACGGGGGTGATACTCATCCGGCTACCGGTTTCCTCGCTGCTCGGGCTCGTACGTCGCGGTGGTGCGGCCAGCCTAGTCGGCGGCCGGCACACACCGGGCGGGCCGGGTCAGTTGCGGGAGTTGCCGAACAGGATGCGGTAGCCGATCAGCAGGACCAGGGAGCCCGCGATGGCGGAGCCCCAGGTGGCGAGGTCGAAGAACTCGGTCTGGACGGGCCTGTCGAGGAACTTCGCCGACAGCCAGCCACCGGTGAAGGCGCCGGCGACGCCGATGAGGGTGGTCCCGATCAGGCCGCCGGGATCCCGGCCCGGGAGCAGGACCTTGGCGATGCCCCCGGCCAGCAGTCCCAGGATGATCCAGCTGACGATCCCCATGTCCAGTCACTCCGCTTCGGTCGTTCGGGCGTTCTCCCGGAAGGACGCGGCCGGGCGCGGATCGGTTCTCCTGCGCTCAGACCGCCACACGGCCGACCGGCACGGGGAGTTCGGCGCCCGGTACAGGGCCGCCGCCCGGAGTGCCCGCACCGGCACCGGCGGAGGGCGCCCGGGTGAGCAGGACCACCCCGCGCGCCGCCAGGAGGGCCCCGGCGCCGGCCAGCAGCAGCCCAGGCACCCCGCCCTGCAGCCGTTCGCCGAGCAGGACCATGCCGATGGCGGCCGCGGCCAGCGGGTTGGCGAGGTTCACGACGGCCAGCGGGGCGCCGAGCCCCCCACGGTAGGCCCGCTGCGACAGGAGCATCCCGCCGACGGCGAACACCATGACGAGCAGGGCCACGGAGACGACCCGGACGCTGAGCAGGGCTCCGCCGCGGCCCGCCGCCACGGCCACCGTCTGGGTCAGGGCGGAGGCCGCCGCAGAGGCCAGCCCGGAGGCGGTCGCGTGGCGCAGGCCCGAGCGCGGGTCCTTCTCCGCGGTCAGCATCAGGATCACGGCGACGGTCGCGCCGGATACGGCCAGCGCCTCGATCAGCGTGAGGGTGTCGTCGGGGGCGGGCCCGGAAGCCGGGAGCAGCAGCAGGCCGAGCCCGGCGACGGTGGCCAGGGTGCCCCGCCATTCGGTGGCCGCCACCCTGCGGCCGGACCGGCGCGCCCCGAGCGGGACGGCGGCCACCAGGGTGAGCGCGCCGAGCGGCTGCACCAGGGTGAGGGGGCCGTACCGCAGGGCCGCCGCGTGCAGCAGCGCGGCGGCGGCGTTCAGCCCGGCCGACCACCACCAGGCCCCGGAGCCCAGCAGGGCCTTGGCGGTGCGTGCGACGGCGGCCCGGGCGAGCCGTTCCTGGGCGACGGCGGCGGCCGCGTAGGCGACGGCCGAGGCCAGGCAGAGCGCGACGGCGAGGGCGGTGTCGTTCACTGTCCTGCTCCTACGGCCACGTCCGCGCTCCGCGGGCGCGGCAGGCCCCGTACGGGGAGGTCCTGGCCGGACTCCGAGGTCGGCCCCGGGTCCGATCCCGTGTCCCGGTCCGGATCCGCATCCGGCCTGCTCGTCCTCGGCTTGGGGACGAGCAGCAGGGCCGCCCCCAGCAGGACGGCCGCCACGACGGCGTCGAGCCAGTAGTGGTTGGCGGTGCCGACTATCACGAGCAGGGTCACCAGCGGGTGCAGCAGCCACAGGAAGCGCCACCGCGAGGAGGTGGCGGCGATCATGCCGACGGAGAGCATCAGCGCCCATCCGAAGTGCAGCGAGGGCATGGCGGCGAACTGGTTCGCCAGGGTGTCCTCGGCCGGGGTGGCCTTGTAGACGGCGGGTCCGTAGACCTGTGCGGTGTCGATGAGCCGCGCGGCGTCGAGCAGTCGCGGGGGCGCGAGGGGGAAGGCCAGGTGCAGGGCGAGAGCGGCTCCGGTGAGTCCGGCGAGTACGCGGCGCGTCCACAGGTAGTGGGCGGGGCGCCGGATGTAGAGCCAGATCAGGAAGAGCGCGGTCGCGGGGAAGTGGACGCCCGCGTAGTAGGTGTTCGCGGTGGTGACGAGGGCCTCGCCGTGCAGCAGCAGCCGCTGGATCGCGCCCTCGCCGGGCAGGTGCAGGAAACGCTCCGCGTCCCATATGCGCGCCGCGTTGCGGAAGGCGTCCTCGGTGCGGTCGGTCGAGAGCAGCCGGCCCGCCTTGTAGACGGTGAAGAAGCTCACGACGAGCAGCAGTTCGCGTATGAGGCGGCGGCGCGCGGCTCTCGGTCCGGCTGCCGTTCCGGCAGGTGTGGTGTGGGAGCTCATCCCCCGGTCTCTCTTCCTGTTGCGCGCACAGCGACACGCCAGTGTATCGATACATTGGCGTATCGATACGCTGGTGTACCGATACGGTCGCGTTCCCGTACACTTCCGTAGTGGAACCTGCCGCCGAGGCGCCCCCGAGGAGAGCCGCATCCATGACGTCCGTGCCGTCCCCCGCGCGCCGCTCCAAGATCACCCCGGAGCGTGAGCAGGAGTTCTACGACGCCGTCCTGGAGCAGCTGCGCGAGCACGGCTACGAGGCCCTGACCATGGAGGGCGTCGCGGCCCGCGCCAGCTGCGGCAAGTCGACGCTCTACCGGCAGTGGAAGACCAAGCCCCGGCTCGTCGCCGCCGCCCTGCGCGCGGGGCGGCGCGGGACCCTCGTCGCCGTGGACACCGGGTCACTCGCCGGCGATCTGCGCGAGGCGGCCCGGATCGCGGCGGGGACCTCCGGCCGGGACACCCGGCTGACCCAGGCCCTCGGGCACGCCGTGCTCAGTGACGAGGAACTCCAGGCCGCCCTGCGCGAGGCGCTCGTCGAGCCGGAGCTGGCCGCCTTCGACGAGATGGTCGGACGCGCCGTGGCGCGCGGCGAGATCGCCGCGGACCATCCGGCCGTGGAGTTCCTGCCCGCCCAGCTGATGGGCGTGCTCCGGATCCGGCCGGTACTGGAGGGGCGGTACGCGGACGCCGACTACCTCGTCCGGTTCGTGGACGCCGTGATGCTCCCGTCCCTGGGCCTCACGCCTTCCGGCCCCACCGGCACCCCGGCCGGCCAGGCCCCCTGAACCGGCGGGCCGCCGCCTCGATGACCTGACGGCGACCCGCCCGCGCTGCCTCGTGGGGACGGCGGCAGCGCGCCACCCGGACCGGGTGGCGGCCACTCACCCCAGGAGTGGCCGCCACCCGGTCCGCGCGGTTTTCGACCCCGGACCGGACGGCCGGTCTCAGCGGAGGGCGCCCATGGTCCGGGCGAACGCCTCCGGGTCGCCTTCGAAGCCGTGCAGCCGCAGGTCGAAGGACCATGCGCCCGAGGCGTCACGGGTGAACTCGGCGACGGTGGCCGCGGTGGCGGCGGCGACGGCCGCGAAGTCTCCCTGGGCGAGGTCGGTGTGCCCCTCGCGGATCCGGAAGCCGGTCCCGCCGATGTCGGCGAAGGTCTTCGGCCGGCCCGCGGGGCCGGCGCCGTTGTCCTGGATGACCACGCCGACCACCACCCGGCTCGACTCCGGCGCCATCCGGTGCAGCTCGATGGTCATCACCTCGTCGAAGCCGAAGCCCTGCCCGGTGTGGCTGTCCCGGTTCAAGGTGATGGTTCCGTCGGGCGACCGGCTGCCGAAGTGCACGAGCTGGACGGGCGTCCCGTGGAGGTCCGCGGCGCCGTAGACCGCGGCGACCACGTCGAGGTCGTTCGCGGGCGCGCCCGCCGGGCTGGGGTCCCACCGCAGCGCGAACTCCACTTTGGCCAGACCCTTGCGTACACCGGTCACCGAACTCCCCCTTCGTTCACGGGCATTGCGCGTCCATGATCCCACGAGCCCCCGGCCCGCCCCGAACGATCATACGTTTTCGGCCATTTCGGCCCGTTCAGCCGATTCAGCCGGTAACGCCGATTCGCCCCCGGCCGGCTCCGCGCCGCCCCGCAACCCGTGGGCCGCCTTTATCGCGCCCGCCCCTTTCCCCGTTCCGACCTGCGCCAACCGCACGATCTACGACTGACCGGATCGTTATCCTCAAGTTTTGCTCAAATCTAGTGACGGTAAGCCATTCCGCTTCCTAGCTTCCTCGTACACGCGTCCCCACGTCCCCACATTCGCGCGGTTCCACACGCCCCCGGCGATCCCGGGTGACGCGTCCCGCGTTCCCCAGGAAAGAGTGCAGCATGAAGGTTCCCCAGGCCGGTGCGGTCGCCGCAGTGATCGCGATCGCCCTGACCGCCTCCGGGTGCAGCGTCTTCGACGATGGGGACCAGGGGGACGGGACCCTCTCCATCGGCATCAAGTTCGACCAGCCTGGCATAGGCATGCGGGAGACCGACGGCACTTTCTCCGGATTCGACGTCGACGTGGCCACCTACGTGGCCAAGGAACTCGGCTACAAGCCGGACAAGATCGAATTCAAGCAGGTCTACAGCAACGACCGCGAACTGCTGATCCAGTACAACGAGGTCAAGTTCGTCGTCGCGAGCTATTCGATCAACGAGAAGCGCAAGGAGAAGGTCGACTTCGCCGGCCCGTATTTCGTCGCGCACCAGGACCTGATGACCCGCGCCAACGACGCCTCGATCACCAAGGCCGAGGACCTGAACACGAAGAGCCTGTGCTCGGTCAGCGGCTCCACCTCGGCCGAGAACCTCCGCAAGAACCTCGCCCCCAAGGCGGGCCTGCTGGAGATGGGCGGCTACGCGGACTGCGTCGTCGCGCTCCAGGAGAGCCGGGTCGACGCCATGACCACCGACAACTCCATCCTGGCCGGGTACGCCGCCCGGAAGGGCAACGAGGGCAAGTTCAAGCTGCTCGGCCAGACGCTGAGCAACGAGAACTACGGCATCGGCGTCAAGAAGGGCAACAAGGACCTCCAGCGCAAGATCAACGACGCGCTGAAGAAGATGGTCGCGGACGGCTCCTGGGAGGCGGCCGTGAAGAAGAACTTCGGCGCCAACTACAAGTACGAGCCCGCTCCGGCGATCACCCCCGTGAGCTGACGCCCGGAGCGGCAGCAGCGGCCGCGCCGACCCCGGGGCGCGGCGCGCTCGCGTCCCGCCCGCTCCCGGCACCGCCCGCACGTCCCGGCGGCCGTGGCCCCCTCGCCCGGGGCCACGGCCGCCCGTGCGATCCGCGGTCCCCGCTCAGGCCACCGGGGCCTTGGCGCGCAGCACCGTCAGGAACTCCCGCATCCAGCGCGAGTGGTCCGGCCAGGCCCGGGCCGAGACCAGGGTGCCGTCGACCACGGTCTCGGAGTCCTCGAACTCGGCGCCGGCCGCCTTCATGTCCAGTTCCAGCGCCGGGTACGCGGTCACCCGCCGGCCGCCCAGGCCCCCGGCCGCGGCCGTGATCAGCGGACCGTGGCAGATCTGGGCGATCGGCTTGTCGGACTGCGCGAAGGCGGCCAGGATCCGGCGCACCTCGGGGTCGTTGCGCAGGTACTCGGGCGCCCGGCCACCGGGGACGACCAGGGCCGCGTACTCCTCGGTGACGACGTCCGCGAAGGCCAGGTCGGCCGGCCAGGTGTAGCCGGGCTTCTCGGTGTAGGTGTCGAAGCCCTCCTCGAAGTCGTGGACCACGAACCGCAGTTTCTTCACCTGCGGCGCCGCGATGTGGACCTCGTACCCCTCCTCGCGCAGGCGCTGGTACGGATACAGGACCTCCAGCGACTCGGCCGCGTCGCCGGTCACGATGAGGATCTTCACTGCCACGGGGTCCTCCGGTTCGGGCTGGTCATCGTCCCTCCGGCCCCATCGGGGCCACCGCTACCCTGCCCGCGGCGCGCGACCCGCACACACACGAAGATCCCCCACTCCCGACACGTGGTCTTCACCTGTTCGGCACATGACAATGTGACCCTCGCTCTGCCACTGACACTCCGCCAAATCCCCGGGCGGGGACGGTGCGTATGGAGAGGTACCCCCCACCCGATGAGAATCTCGCGCCTGACCCCCTGGGCGGCCGGCCTCGCTGCCGCCGCCCTGTTCGCCGTCCCGGCGGCCGCGGCCGCCGGCCAGCAGGGCCCGACCGCGACGGAGAATCCTTCCGCCGCGGCGGCGGACCCGTACGCGGACTACTACGCGAACGCCCAGGGCAAGACCGGGCCCGCCCTGAAGACCGCCCTGCACGACATCATCAAGAACCAGTCCAAGGTGACCTACGACGGCGTGTGGAACGCCCTGAAGGTGACCGACCAGGACCCGGCCAACCCGAACAACGTCATCCTCGTCTACTCGGGCCGCTCCCAGTCCAAGGCGACGAACGGCGGCGGCGTCAACGACTGGAACCGCGAGCACGTCTGGGCCAAGAGCCACGGCGACTTCGGCACCGCCACCGGCCCGGGCACCGACCTGCACCACCTGCGCCCCGAGGACGTCACCGTCAACAGCACCCGGGGCAACAAGGACTTCGACAAGGGCGGCAGCCCGGTCGCCGAGGCGCCGGGCAGCCTGACCGACGCCGACTCCTTCGAGCCGCGTGACGCCGTCAAGGGCGACGTGGCACGGATGCTGCTGTACATGGCCGTCCGCTACGACGGTGGTGACGGCTTCGCGAACCTGGAGCTGAACGACAACGTCAACAACGGTTCCGCACCGCTCTTCGGCCGGATCAGCCTGCTGAAGCAGTGGAACCAGATGGACCCGCCGGACGCCTTCGAGCAGCGCCGGAACCAGGTCATATTCGACCAGTTCCAGCACAACCGCAACCCGTTCATCGACCACCCGGAGTGGGTCAACTCCATCTGGTGACCAGGTCCGCCGTCACGGCGTCCTCCGGGGGTTGGGCCGCGTCAGGCAGGGTATTCCCCGGCCAGAGGCTGCGACCCGCGCCCGACGGCAGCAGCCGGCGGAGGTACGCCGTGATGGATGGAGCCGGACTCTCCGACAGCGAGCAGCGCGCCCTCTCCGCGATCGAGGCCGAACTGAAGGCCGACCGTTCCCTCGACCGGATCCTGCGCTCCACCTCGCACCGGCGTCAGCGCACCGTGGCCGCCTGGCTGCTCGGTGTGGCGGCGGCGGTGCTGTTCGTGGCGGCCTCGGTCACCGTCTCCCGGATCCTGATCTGGGTCTTCGCCGCCGTCTGGACCTCGGCGGTGATCCTGGCGCTGCCACTGGCCGGCCAGTGGCTCGGGCGTCGCCGGCAGCGCGCCGGCGGTACGGGGCGGCTGTAGGGCCGGCCCCGGCAGCCTGCGCGGCGGCCGGAGACCGGGATCCGGGATCCGGGATCCCGGACCGGGCCGTTCAGAGCCGGTCGGCGAGGGCCTTGAAGTCGGACCACGGCAGCTGGGGCGTGCGCGCGTCCCACACCTTCTGGGAGAGCGCGGCCAGCGGGGCCTGGATGCCCGCGGCCACCTGGGCCTGGGTCTGGGCACCTGACAGGTCGCTCCAGACCGCCAGACGGCCACCCAGGATCTGCGGCCCGTACGAGGCCGGGACGGGGGTCGTGCCGCGCAGGACCAGCGGGGTCCACTGCTCGTAGATCCGCTTCCCCGTCGGATACGTGAACTGGTTGGGCTCCCCCAGCACGTAGTAGAGGAACTCGTCGTTGAGGTTGACGAGCTTGCGGCCCTCGCGCAGGTACTCCAGCGGCGGCCGGGCACCGTTCTCCTTGCCCGTCCAGTACTCGACCTGGATGTCCTTCGCCGCGCTCGTGACCCCGCCCGCGAAGAACCCGTCGTTCCACGCCTTGAGCGCCTTCCCCGACGGCCGGACCACGTCGGCGCGGTCGTTCAGCCAGCCCGTCGCCAGGTCCTGGACCCGCGCCGAGGGCCCGTACCGCTGCTGGGCTGCGCGGGCGAGCTGGGGGAAGGACGCCTGCGGGTCGCGGTAGACCAGCGCCTGGTACTCGTCGGCGCCCAGGTGCCAGGCTCCGCCGGGGAACAGCGGAAGGAACTCGCGCAGCAGCTCGTCCACCAGCTTGGCGGAGGCGGGGTTGGATATGTCCACGGCGCCCTTGACCGCCCGCCCCTGCGTGTCGCGCAGCTGCAGGTCGGGGTGGGCGCGCAGGACCGCGCCGAGGTGGCCGGGCGAGTCGATCTCGGGGACCACCGTGATGTGCAGCCGGGAGGCGAGCGCGTTGATCTCGCGTACCTGGGCCTTGGTGAGGTGCGGGGTCGAGACGATCTCGGGGTGCGTGTCGGACTGGATGCGGAAGGCCTGGTCGTCGGAGAAGTGCAGGCCGAGCTGGTTGAGCTTGAGGTCGGCCATCTCGCGCAGCCGGTCCTCGATCCAGTCGGCGGTGAAGGGCTTGCGGGCTATGTCGAGGTTGAGGCCGCGCTGTGGCTTCGCGGGGGCGTCGCGCACGGTGCCCTCGGGGGCCGAGCCCGCGCTCTTGACCGCCTGCTTGAGGGTGCGGGTGCCGTAGAAGACCCCGGCCTGGTCGGGGCCGTTGATGCGGACGCGGCCGTCCTTGACGTCCATGGTGTACGACTCGGGCCCTCCCGCGGCCCCCGCGTCCAGGGACAGCTCCACGTCGCCGGAGCGCGGCGCCGCCGACGCCCCGTACCCGATGCCCAGTTCACCGGCGAGCAGCTTGGCCTCGTCGGCGAGCGCGGCGCTGTCGTCCGGGGCCACGACCACACGGGCCTCGGGCGCGGGCTTCCAGCCGGGGCCCCGGGCGGGCACGTGCTCCCGTACCGCCGGGATCGTGCGGGGGGCGGTCGACAGGGGGTAGGACGGGGTGGGTGTGGGGGTGGGGGCGGCTTCGGCCGGGCGCGCCGCCGTCGCGGAGGCGGCGGAGGAGTCCGCGGGGCCGCGGGCGCTCGCCTCGTCCGAGGCGGCCGTGCAGCCCGGGAGGGCAAGGGTGACCAGCGCGGCGACCGTTGCCGTCGCGATGGTGTGGACCCTCTTGTGCCGTCTCGGTGTGCTCATCATGTGCCCGTGTCCCCCGTACCAACGTGGCACGGGGGACACGGGCGCGCGACCCGGCGGTCTCAGACGAGGGCGTCCAGTGCGGCGGCGGCGAAACCGTGGTCCTGCTCGGGGGCGCCGCCGCCGACTCCGATGGCACCGACGAGGCGGCCGTCGCGGTGGACGGGGAGCCCGCCCGCGATGAACAGCAGGGGCCGGTCGAGGGCCGTGGGCAGGGTGTGGAAGGGGCCGTCGGGCCGGACGGCTTCGACGAGGTCGGCGGTGGGCGCGTTCAGCTGGAGGGCGGTGTAGGCCTTGCGGGTGCTGGTCTCGCCGGAGATCAGTACGGCGCGGTCGTCGCGGCGGAAGGCGAGCAGGTGGCCGCCCGCGTCGAGGACGGTGACGCTGACCGTGATCCCGGCCGCCTCGGCGGCGGCCTTGGCGGTGGCGACGAGCAGCTCGGCGTCCTCGGTGGTGAGGGGGGCGACGGCGGTGCGGGTGGGGGTGGACATGCGGTGCTTCTCCTTGCGGGCGGGGTACGTACGCGGCTGCGTGCGTACGGGGGTGCGTGCGTACGGGGGAACGGGGTGGCTCAGTGGTGGGCGGGCACGGCCCCGGCCGCCTCGCGCGTGCCGGACGTGCCGGACGTCGCGGCCGTCGCGGCCGTGGGCAGGGATCCACGGGCCACGCGCCGCGTCGTACGGCGTTCCAGCGCGCCGGACACGAGGGCGAGCACCAGGGCGGATCCGGCCAGTGCCGCGCCGACCCAGTTGGGGGCGGTCAGACCGAGCCCGGCGGCGATCACCAGCCCGCCGAGCCAGGCGGCGAGGGCGTTGCCGAGGTTGAAGGCGCCGATGTTGACGGCCGAGGCCAGGGTGGGCGCGCCGGCGGCCTGGTCCAGGACGCGCTTCTGGAGCGGTGGCACGGTGGCGAAGCCGAGGGCGCCGATCAGCACGAGGGTGACGGCCGCGCCGGCCTTGGTGTGGGCGGTGAAGGTGAAGACGGCGAGGGTGACGGCCAGGGCGCCCAGGGCCACGTACAGCATCGGCATCAGCGCGCGGTCGGCGTAGCGGCCGCCGACGAGGTTGCCGCCGACCATGCCCAGGCCGAAGAGGACGAGGAGCCAGGTGACGGAGGAGTCGGCGAAGCCGGCGACGCCGGTCATCATCGGCGTGATGTAGGTGATCGCGGCGAAGACACCGCCGAAGCCGAGGACGGTCATCGCCATGGCGAGCAGGACCTGGACGTTGCGGAAGGCGGCGAGCTCGCGGCGGATCCGTACCCCGCCCTCGGGCCGGGGCAGCTCGGGTACCAGGCGGGCGATGCCCAGCAGGCCCACGACGCCGAGCGCGGCGACGATCAGGAAGGTGACGCGCCAGCCGAGGGTCTGGCCGACGAACGTGCCGAGCGGGACGCCGACGACGTTGGCGACCGTCAGTCCGGTGAACATCATGGCGATCGCACCGGCCTTCTTCTCGGGGGCGACGAGTCCGGCGGCGACGACCGCGCCGATGCCGAAGAAGGCGCCGTGGGCGAGCGAGGCGACGACGCGGCCGGCCAGCATGACGCCGAAGGCGGGGGCGAGGGCGGAGAGCACGTTGCCCGCGATGAACAGGCCCATGAGCAGCATCAGCATGCGCTTGCGGGGAATGCGGGTGCCGAGCACGGTCATCAGGGGTGCGCCGAGGACGACGCCGAGGGCGTAGCCGGTGACCAGGAAGCCCGCGGTGGGGATCGAGACCCCGTACGTGCCGGCGACCTCGGGGAGCAGGCCCATGATCACGAATTCGGTGGTGCCGATCCCGAAGGCCCCGACGGCGAGGGCGAGGAGTGCGAGAGGCATGGGGAGGTGTCCTTCAGGGGAGGGGGTGGTGCGGGTGCGCGGGGCGACGGCGTGATCGCGGCCGGGAACGGCCGGGAACGGCCGGAGTGATCGCGGGCGGGCGCCGGGCGGGGCGGCGATTCATGCGGTCGCCACTTGCATGCGTCTACATTAATTGCAGACGCGGGATATTTGCAAGCGCTGGCTATTGCGCGTGTGGACTATCCTGGGGGTCACACACCCCAGCCCGGGACGCTTCGACGGAGGAGCCCATGACGGCCACGGACAGCGCGCTCACCGCCCTCTCCCAGGGGTGGTGCGCCCTCTCCCTCCTGCACGGTCGGATCGAGGCGCACATCGAACGGGCCCTGCAGGCCGGCCACGGCCTCAGCGTGCGCGAGTACTCGCTGCTCGACGTCCTCAGCCGCCAGCACGACGGGCCGGGCGGGCACCTGCGGATGCACCAGGTCGCCGACTCCGTGGTGCTCAGCCAGAGCGCGACGACCCGGCTGGTGAGCAGGCTGGAGGACCGCGGCCTGCTGAACCGCTACATCTGCGACACCGATCGGCGGGGCATCTACACCGATGTGAGCGAGGCGGGCCTGGCCCTCCTGGCCGCGGCCCGCCCCACCAACGACACCGCCCTGCGCGAGGCCCTGGACGAGGCCTCGCACGTACCTGAACTCGCCCCGCTGGTCACGGCGGTGGAGAACCTACGGCGCTGAACCGCGCCCGCGCGGGGCCCGGCCCGCGCCACCGCGTGGGCAGGGCCCTCAGCGCGGGGTGGAGCTCGACGGCGGCGAGGACGTCACCACGGCTCCCCGCGCGCCGGACGGGCTCGCCGACGGGGGTTCCGATCCCGACGCCTTGGGCGAGACCGGGACCGACGGGCTCGCCGACCCGGTGGCGGGCGGGGACGGGGACGGCGTCGGCCGCCCCGATCCGGAGGGCCGCGGGGCGGGTGACGTCGGGTCCTGCGGGGACGGGCCGGGGGCCGTGATCCGCGGCGGGGTGGCCGGCAGCCCCGGGCCGGGTGACGGATCCGGGGCGAGCAGCAGGTAGCCGATCCCGGCGGCCGCCGCTGCGGCCAGGCCCGCCAGCGGCAGCGCGAACCGCCGCAGCCCCGCCATCGGCCGCCGCCCCGAGTGCGCCCCCGGCGGCTCCGCGGGCCGCAGCCGGCGGATGTCGATGCCGTCCGCGCGCGCGTCCAGAGCCTGCCGCAGCCGGCGCTCGACGGGCCGCTCGGCGAGGTGCTCGGCCAGGCGTTCGCCGTCACGCGTCATATCCGTCCCTCCAGAATCCGTTCCAGGGCGTCCAGGCCGCGGCTCGCGTTGGACTTCACCGCTCCCCGGCTGATCCCGAGGGTGGCCGCTATCTCCGCCTCGCTCAGATCGGCCCAGTACCGCAGCACCAGCACCTGGCGGCGGCGCGGCGTGAGCCGGCCGAGCGCGGCGAGCACCTCGCGGTGCGCCTCGTCCAGGACCACGTGGTCCTCGGCGGACGGTATGTCGACCGCCGCAGGCGGGGTCCAGGCCCGGACGGTGCGCCGGCGGCGGAGCACCGAGCGCGAGGTGTTGACCACGGCGGTGCGCAGGTAGCCCAGCGCGTTGTCGACCTCGCTGATCTGCTCCCCGTGCCGCCGGTAGAGGGCGGTGAAGGCGTCCTGGACCACGTCCTCGGCGGTGGCCAGGTCGTCGACGAGCAGCACCGCGAGCCGGACCATCCGCAGCCGGTGCGCGTGGTAGAGCTCGGTGACGGTGGGCGGCCGCTCGTCGCCGTGCCCCGTGTGGCCGTACGGGGACGAGTGCCCGTACGAGGAGCCGTACGAGGGGCCGTACGCGGAGCCGTAGGACCGCGGGGAGACCGGCGAGGCGGAACGCTCCCGGTGCAGCAACGACCAAAGGCCCCGCCACGCCCGGCCGAAGCCGGGCGTGAGGGGGCCGACGGATGACGCGAGTCGGAGCACGGGATTCCTCAGCTGTTGGCGCGGCGCCGTACGGCGTACAGGGCTCCCGCGCCGACGAGGACCAGACCCGTGGCCCCCGCCCCCATGGCGATGGTCGTCGCCGAGGAGCCAGTATGCGCGAGCTCCGCCGGGCCGGGTGCGGCGGCGGGCTCCGACGGCGACGCACTGGGCCTGGTGCTCGAACCCGGGGCAGACACGCTCGCGCTGGGAGCCGCGCTGGGGGCGGCACTCTTCGCCTCGGAGCCCGCGCTCGGCGGGGTGCTCACGGACGGGGACGGCTTGACCCCGCCCGCGCTGGGCGAGGCGCTGGCGGGCGCGCTGACCGACGGGGAGGGCGCGGCCGAGCTGCCGCCCGCGGCGAAGGCGGGACCGGCGAGGGCGACGGCCGCTCCGGCGGCCGCGGCGGTGACGGCCGTCCGGCGGAAGGCCAGGGGGACGCGCAACAGGTTCTTCACGGTGGTTCTCCACGGTCGGGTCGAGGACGCGGTACTGCGCCCTTCACCCCCGCACGACGCGCGTCCCGCCGGGAGGTTGCCGCCGTTCCGGAAAAACTTTCCGACCGGTTGCCGGGGCCCCGGCCGGGATCTTCCCGAGGGCCGTGGCCAGGGTGGCGATGCCCTGCTCGATCTCTCCGGCCGAGCCGGCCGCGTAGCCGAGGATCAGGCCCGGCGGCCCCGGCCTGACCCGGTGCCAGGACAGCGGATGGGTCTTCACGCCCAGCGCCAGGGCAGCCGAGGCCAGAGCCGTGTCGTCGAAGCCGGCCCCGTCGAAGGTGACCATCAGGTGCAGCCCGGCCGCCGCGCCGTGCACCCGGGCGCCGGGCATCAGCTCGGCGAGGGCCCGCAGCATGGCGTCGCGGCGCCGGCGGTGGCGGCGCCGGACGTGGCGCAGGTGCCGTTCCAGTTCGCCCGAGTCCGTCAGCCGGGCGAGGACGAGCTGGGTCAGGACCGGATTGCCGAGGTCCGCGTAGCGCTTGGCGGCGGTCACGGCGTCCCGCAGGCGCGGCGGGACCAGCAGCCAGCCCAGGCGCAGGGCGGGGGCCAGGAGCTTGGACACGCTGCCGGCGTAGCAGACCGCCTCGGGCAGCAGGGCGCGCAGGGCGGGGACGGGGGCCCGGTCGTAGCGGTGCTCGGCGTCGTAGTCGTCCTCGATGACCAGGCCCCCGGCGGCCGCCCAGCCGAGCAGGTCCCGGCGGCGCTCGCCGTCGAGGACGACACCGGTCGGGAACTGGTGCGCCGGAGTGAGCAGCACGGCCCCGGCCCCGCTCGCCCGCAGCGCGGCCACGTCCAGCCCGGCCTCGTCCACCGGTACGGGGACCGTCTCGATCCGCCCGTACTCCAGCTGCTGCCGGGCGCCCAGCGAGCCCGGGTCCTCCACCGCGATCCGGTGTACGCCCTCCTCCCGCAGGACGTGTGCGAGCAGCGCCAGCGCCTGGGCGACGCCCGCGACGACGACCACCTCGTCGGGGTCGGCCCGGATGCCCCGGTTCCGGGCGAGCCAGCCGACGACCGCCTCGCGCAGTGCGGGCGCGCCCTGGGGGTTGCCGTAGCCGAAGTCGGCCGGGGTGAGGGAGGCGAGGACCCGGCGCTCGGCCTGCAGCCAGGCCGTGCGCGGGAAGGCGGTGAGGTCGGGCACTCCGGGCGAGAGGTCGATCCGGCACGGTTCGGCGCGCAGGGCGTCGACGAGCCCGCCGCGCTCCGCCGGGCGGGTGGGGGCGGCGACCGGTGGCGGGGCGGCGACGACCACGGTGCCGCCCCGGCCCCGGCCGCTGACCTGGCCCGTCTCGGCGAGGCGCTGGTAGGCCTCGGTGACGAGCCCCCGGGACACCCTCAGTTCGGCGGCGAGGACACGGCTGGCCGGAAGCCGGCTGCCGACGGGGAGGGTGCCGTCGGCGATGGCCGCGCGGAGCCGGCCCGCCAGCCATTCGGTGCGGCCGCCCGGCGGGGCCTGGCCGACGTCGAGCTGCAGGAAGTCCGATCCGCTGGGCGTTTTGGACCCCTCGGCTGCGCCCTCTTTGGACCTGCTCATGGGGCCATTGTGCGGCCACGCTGGCTTCCATGCAGACACAGCCCGCTTCCACCCCGGCCTCGACCTCCACGTCCACGTCCGCCTCGGCACCTGCCTCGGCACCCGTCTCGGCACCCGCGGCAGCCTCCGCCCCGTTCCGCGCCCTGGTTCCGGGGATCGCGGGAATGGCACTGGTCGGCAGCAGCGTCACGGTCTCGCGGGCGCTCGTCGGCGCCCCGCTGTTCGCCACCCAGGCCGTCCGGTACGTGGCCGCCGCGCTGCTGCTGTTCGGTCTGGCCCGGGCCGCCCGGGTGACGATCCTGTGGCCCCGGGGCCGGGAGTGGCTGTGGCTCGCCGGGATCGCGGCGGCCGGGCTGGTGCTGTTCAACGTGGCCGTGGTCCGCGGGGTCGCACACGCCGAACCGGCCGTGATCGCCGTCGCGGTGGCCTCCGTACCGATCCTCCTGGGCCTGCTCGGCCCCCTCCTGGAGGGACGCCGGCCCAGCCGCCGGGTGCTGCTCGCGGCTCCGGTGGTGGTGGCCGGGGCGGTACTGGTCGAGGGGACGGGCCGCACGGACGCCGCGGGCGTGGCCTGGGCCGCGCTCGCGCTCGGCTGCGAGGCCGCCTTCACCCTGCTCGCGGTGCCGGTCCTGCGCCGGCACGGGGCGTGGGGGGTGTCCGTGCACGCGGTCTGGCTGGGCGCGCTGATGCTGGTGGGGCTCGCGGTCGCCTTCGAGCGTCCCGCCGGGCTGTGGTCGCTGGGGCGTGCCCAGTGGGCGGCCGCCGGCTACCTCGCCGTCATGGTGACGGCGGTGGCCTTCCTGCTCTGGTACCGCACGGTGACCGCCGTGGGCGCCGGCCGGGCCGGCCTGCTGACCGGCATCGCGCCGCTGGCCGCGGCCGGTGCGGGGGTCCTCACGGGCAGCGGGGTCCCGGGCCCGGCGGTGTGGCTGGGCCTGCTGGTGGTGATCGCGGGTCTGGCCGCGGGCCTGCGTCCGGACCGTGCCCCGAGGGCGGCCGCCCGGGCGGAAGGGCCCGCGCCGGACGTCCCCTCGGCTCCTCGACCGCAGGAGCCGACGGGGTGACGTGCCGGGGACGACCGCCGGTCTCCGGCGCGTGCCGGACGCGCCCGTCCGGCACGGGGCGCGGCTGCGCCACGGGCCCGGCAGGACCGCCCCTCCGCGGCCACGGGACGCACCGGGGACCGCGTCCACGGCACACGGCGGACCGCTGCCGCCCGCTCGGGGCAAGGGCAGCGGGCAGCAGGGCAGCGGGCAGCGGCACCACGTGCCGGCCCGGTGCGTGGGCCCGTCACATGCACCGGCGCGCGTAGCAGAAAAGGTGCTCCTCGGGTCCCGCCCGGTCGTCGGCGGGCTGGAAAGGCGCGGTGTGGTGGTGCAGCACCTCCAGGCCCAGGCCGGCGAGCCGGGCCAGGTGGTCCTCCGTGGAAAGGCTGCTGACGGTGACCTCGTGGCCCATCCACTCGATGTCCAGGCCCCGGATGTCCCCCGGCACCGTGGCCAGCACGAGGTACCCGCCCGGCGCGACCCAGGACGCCATGCGGTCCAGCGCGGCCGCCACCTCCGGCTGGTCCATCACCAGCAGCGGGAAGAAGGAGCACACCGCGTCGAAGCCGGCCCGCCCGGGCGTATAGGTCCGTACGTCGGCCTGCTCGAAGCGGGCCTGCGGGACACGGGCGCGGGCCAGTTCGACCATGGCCGCGGAGACGTCGATGCCGGTGACGGCGCAGCCGGCCCGGACCAGCGCCTCGGCGGTCGGCCGGCCGGTACCGCTGCCCACGTCCAACACCCGCGCCCCGGAGGGCAGTCGGGCGATGAGCCAGTCGAGGGCGGCCAGTTGACCGGGAACCCGACCGAACACCTCCTCGTAGCGCTCTCCCAGCGCGTCGAACACCTCCGCCGCCGACTTGCGTTGACTCATCGGGCCGCCCCTTCGTCTCCGGAGCACCACCGTAGCGGCGCGGTGCGTCCGGGGTCCGCTCCCCCGTTAGGATCTGGTGCCAGTGATCTTCAAGGGGGAGCCCATGACCAACACCGACGACGCCGTACTGAGACCGCTCGGCCCGGAGGATCCGCAGGAGATCTCCGGGTACCGGCTGCTCGCGAAGATCGGCGAAGGCGGTATGGGTTCCGTCTACTTCTCACGGACCCGCGGGAACCAGCCGGTCGCCCTCAAGGTCATCCGCCGCGAGTTCGCCCAGGAGCAGGACTTCCGGGTCCGTTTCGAACGCGAGGTGCAGGCCGCCCGGCGCGTGCAGGGCTACCACATCGTGCCGGTGCTCGACCACGACACCAGTGGCGAACAGCCTTGGCTGGCCACCGCGTTCGTGCCGGGCCTGGCGCTCGACGACGCGCTCGCCACGCACGGCCCGCTGCCGCTGCCCGCGGTGTTCCAGCTGATCGGGTGCACGGCGCAGGCCCTGCACTCCATCCACGCCGCCTCGGTGGTGCACCGCGACCTCAAGCCCAGCAACATCCTGCTGGGTTCCAACGGCCCGTGGGTGATCGACTTCGGGATCGCGCGGGCCACCGACACCACCCAGCTGACCCGCAGCGGCGGGTTCATCGGGACGCCGCAGTACATGTCCCCCGAGCACGCGCTCGGCCGGACGGTCACCGCGGCGACCGACGTGTTCGCGCTGGGTCTGATCGCCGCGGTCGTGGCCACCGGCCGCCACCCCTACGGTGACGGCGCGGGTCTCTCCATCGCCGCCGCGATTGCCAACACCCCGCAGCAGGCACCGGATCTGAGCGGCTACCCGGAGCAGCTGCGCCGGCTGTTGGAGCGCTGCCTGCACTCCGATGCCGGTCAGCGGCCCACCCCGGCGGAACTCGCCGAGTGGTGCGGCCGGGAGGCGGGCCGGGAGCTGCGGGACTTCGACGGCTGGCTGCCCGCGCCGCTGGCCGCGGAGATCGCGCGGCGCGAGCTGGCGGCGCAGTCGCAGGCCCAGGCACCGGTGCCGGTGCCGTCCCCGACGCAGTTCTCGGCACCGGCGCAGGCCCCGGCCCCGCCCTCGTACGCACCCACGCAGGCGCCGTCGTACCCGCCCACGCAGGCGCCCGCCCAGGCGCCGGGGCCGGTCCCCGCGGCGTACGCGCCGACCCAGGGCCCGGGCGGCGCGGTGGGCGGCCCGCACCCGCCGCAGTACGGCGCGCCGACCCCCGCACCCGGCTACGCACCTGCCTACGGCGCGCCGACCGGCCCGACCGCCGCCCCCGCCCCCGCGGCGCGTCGCAGCCGGGTGCCGCTGGCCGTCGGCGCGGGCGCCTTGGTCCTCGCCGTCGCCGCTGGCGGCACCTGGTACCTCACGCGCGAGGAGGGCAACGGCGCGAAGCGGACCGCGGGCGACAGCAAGGAGAAGCCGGCGGAGTCCCCGAAGGACGCGTCGCCGGCGGCGCAGGCCGGCGGCCCGACCCCCTCGGCCTCGGCTTCGGCCTCGTCCTCCGGCGCATCCGGCGCATCCGGCGCATCCGGCGCGCGCACCTACACCGCGGTGTTCAAGGACAAGCCCGTGAAGTTCCTGGCGCCCAGGGAGTTCGGCAAGTACAACGACGTCGACCTCGACTTCCCCAAGGTGGCACCGTTCGGCGACATCAGTTCGTCGGACCAGGAGCTGACGATGGCCTACGACGGGATCCGGACCGCGACCTCGTTCGGCAAGAGCAAGGGCGCCACCCCCGAACAGTGCGAGACCGGGGCCGCCACCGATCCCATCCCGAACAAGCTGCGGGAAGCCGACCTCACGGGCGCCGACAGCACCATCGTCCAGGGCGACCTGCTGTGCACCGTCACGAGCAAGGGCAACCTGGCCATGGTGAAGATCGTCAGCCTCGAACCCTCGACCGAGAAGAACTACACGACCCCGACGTACATGACCGAAGTGACGCTCTGGAAGCGGTAGTCGCCGCCCGCGGGTGATGCCCCGCCCGGCGCCGCGAGGGTCGTCGTGGCCATCGCCGCATGGCCACGACGACCGCTCGCCCGTTCACACGGACCGTTCCATGCAGACCAGGCCGTCCCGCTCGTCCCACGACGCGGTGACGGTGAATCCGAGGCGTTCGTACAGCGCGATCGCGCCCGTCCGCCAGTCCCACACCGACAGCCGCACCGCCTCGGCGCCGCTCTCCCCGGCATGCGCGAGCGCGGCGCCGACCAGTCGGGACGCGATGCCCTGTCCGCGGAACTCCGGGGCCGTCCAGAGCCTCTTCACCTCGTGCCGCCCCGGGGCCGAGTCGGTCACCACCAGGCATCCGACCGTGGTGTCCCCGCTCAGCGCCAGCAGCACGAGGTCGTCGGCGAACGCGGCCCGCGGATCCGCGATCTCCGCCCGGTAGCGGTCGGGCAGGGCGTCCGCACCGGCGACGGGCGTACCCTTCTCGGCCTCCGTCCGCAGATGGTAGGCGGCCAGCAGCCCGGCCAGGCCGTCCTGGACGGAGAGGTCCCGACCGGGCCGGCGCACCACGACAATCTCGCATCGATCGTTCACCGGGCGAGCATCTCAGCAGGGGCCGGGCGGCCGTCGGGCGGGTCGGGCGGAGGCCGGGAGGATCAGGCGGAGGCGGGGACGAGGACGACGGCCGTTCCGTACGCGCACACCTCGGTCCCGACGTCCTGTGCGTCGGTGACGTCGAAGCGCATCATCAGCACGGCGTTCCCGCCGCGCGCCTTCGCCTGTTCGATGAGCCGGTCCATGGCCTGGTTACGGGTCTCCACCAGGGTCTTGGTGAGGCCCTTCAGCTCGCCGCCGATCATCGACTTCAGGCCCGCGCCGATCTGGCTGCCCAGGTGGCGGGAGCGGACGGTGAGGCCGAAGACCTCGCCGATGACGCGCTCGACCCGGTAGCCGGGAACGTCGTTGGTCGTCACGACGAGGACGCCGCTCTCATGTGCGCCGGCGCCGCCGCCGTAGTCATCGATTCCCATGGCACCCACTCTCGCGCGGGCCTGCGCCACCCGCACCCCGGGGCGCTCGATCAGGGCATGCGGGCCGCGAGCCCGCCGCGGCGCGCTACCACCACTGGACGGGTGCGTAGGTACACCTCAACCTCCTTGTGTACCACTCAGGTTGTACGGCACGGCCTCCCTCGGCGGTAGACCGGTCTCATCCCCTGGATGGGCGCGGTCCGGGTGGCCGGACCGTAGATTTGCCTTCGCCGGCCAGGCGGCCGGCACCGGCCCAGTCCCCCCGGGGCCCCGTTGCGTGGCCGTGCCCGTTCGGGGGCGGGCACGGCCACGCACCCCCAGGGTGCAAATTGGTCATATCGGGTTAAAGGACGGTGAGCCACCGGGGTTACGCGCCCCGCCCTCGTCATAGTCGTCCCTGGCAACCGCCTGGTTGCCGCCCCGTGCCGCGCGTCGCGGCCGGGTGGATGTCTTCGTAGAGGAGCCGGCTCATGCTGAAGCCCACCAGAACCACCCTCGCTCTCGCCACCGGAAGCCTGGTTCTCGGTCTGGTCGGAGCGGGCGCCGCCGTCGCCGACGACGGTTCGGAGAACCTGCCGCCGCGGGAGATCGTCGTCGGCGGAGGGTCCGCGGAGCCCGGTGTGTACCCCGAGCGGCACGTGACCGGCAAGGTCGTGTCGAAGGGCCCGCTGACGGTCCGCAGCAAGCCGAGCACCCGCTCGCAGTCCCTCGGCCACGTCTACCCGAACAGCAAGGTCGAGATCGACTGCAAGAAGTACGGTGACAACGTCGACGGCAACCGCATCTGGTACCGCCTGGCCGACCGGAACGCGAACTGGGAGCACGAGGCCGGGGCGCCCAAGCGCGCCTACGACAAGGAGCGCTGGGTCTCCGCCCGCTACGTCAAGAACCTCTCCGAGGTGAAGTACTGCCGCTGACCCCGTCCCCGCCGGCCGTCAGGCCGGCAGGTCGGCAGGTCGGCAGTCAGTCCACCGGGCGTACGGCACGCGGCCCCACGCATTCCACGCCGTACGCCCGGACCCGTTCACGCAGTTCCCGGTCGGCCGTGACCACGACACAGCCGCGTTCCGCGTACGCGGCGGCCAGCTCCACGATCCGGTCGTCACCGCTTCCGGGCGCCGGGTCCACCCGTACGCCGGGAACGGACTCGACGCCCCGGGCGGCGCCTTCGACGACGAGGACGATCTCCTCGTCCCCGGCCCGGCCGGCCAGCAGGTCACGCAGCCGGACGGCCGCGCCCCGCCGGTCCCGCCACCAGCCGTCCGGCACGGAGCCGACGACGTTCGCGCCGTCCACGATCAGCACCTTCCGCGCGGCGTCCACGGCGGCCCGGCCCTCAGAAGTCGCCGTAGTTGACCTGCCAGGTGGGCAGGCCCATCCGGCGCCAGATCGCGACCACCCGGTCCCGGTCGTCGAGCGAGACCCGCACCGCGTACCGGTGGCGCACGTGCGTGTCGAACAGCTCCGCCTTGACCACGTCGTCGCGGCGGGTGTCCCCCGCCGCGCGCATCCACAGCTCGTCGTACGGCACCTCGTGGCGCCGCAGCCAGGACTCCGTCTGCGGACGGTGCTCCTCGCCGCGCCCCGACAGCAGCACGATCACGTCGCCGTCGGCGCGGCGGAAGGCGTCCAGCGCGTGCCGTACCGGCTCGTTGAGCAGGTCGAGCTCACAGCGCGAGAAGTCGTACGGGCCCCGGTCGCCGGTCAGCGCCAGCGTGCCGTCGATGTCGCACATCACCGCGGCAGGCAGCGCCGGGTCGGCGACGTACTCCGTCACGGGCGGCGCGGCCACCCCGCTCGCCCCGCCGTTCATCCACTCCGACGTCAGCCGCCAGCCTCCCCGCCGGGCCTTCTCGTGCTTCTCGGCCAGGATGCGGATGACCTCCTCGCCGACCTGGCGCTCGCGCGCGGCGTCCCGGCGCAGGCACTCCTCCAGCGGGACGCCGGTGAAGTCGTGCACGACGAAGGTCGCGAGACCGCCCACCGCCGCCTTGAGCCGCTTGGGGATGTTCTTGGTCAGGTGGGTGTTGTCGACGACCACGTCGAAGCCGCCGTCGACCGCCGCGCGGACCGCCGCGTCCTGGATGGTCAGCACGGTCTGCTCGTGCCGGAAGCTACGGCCCCGCGCCGGGTCCGGGAGGTCGAGCATGAGCCGCAGGTCGTCGAGGTTGACGCGGCGCATGCGGCCACCGGCCTCGGCCTGCAGGGCGCGCGCGGCCGTCGTCTTGCCGGAGGCCGGCAGGCCCGTCATGACGTGCACGACGGGGAGCGGGGCCCCCTCGGCGGCGGCCACGGCGTCGTTCGCGTCCGTGAGGGCGGGTGTCTCTTCGGACACGGGTCAGTTCTCCTCGTCGTTCGTGAAGGGGTCGGACGTCTCCGGCCGCACGTTGCGCCAGACGGCCAGTTCCGTGGACCGGCCGTCCAGGCGCAGGAACATCGCGGCGCGGATCTCCCGGTCGGGCAGTGCCTTCACGGCCCGGGCGAAGGCCCCCCGGTCGGCTGCCAGGTGCGCGAGGCCCTCGTACGCCTCGTCGATGGCGCGCTCGCGCCGCGCGAACTCGCTCTCGATCCGCTCGATCACCTCACGCACCCACGTGTCGAACTCGTCGGGTACCTGGTCCAGCAGCGCGTCGAGGGGCTTGCCGCCCGAGGCCTCGATCTCGGCGACGGTGGTACCGAGGCCCTGGGCCAGCTGCTTGAGGGGCAGGCCGGCGAACCGCTGGATGCCATGGGCGCGCCAGATGTCGCGCTCGGTGGCCTTGGTGAGCAGCCGGTGGAGCCGTACGTACTCGGACAGCTTGGCCTTGGCCCGCACGCCGGAGGCGAAGCGCAGCACGAAGCCCTCCGCCTGGGTACCGGTCGCCGGGGCGCCGCCGGGCAGGACGTTGGACTCGGTGAGCGCGATCAGCTCGTCGATGGGCATGGCGGGCCAGACCGTGACGACGGAGCCGATTCCCGCCCAGTGGGACGCGGCCTCGGCGAGCGGGACCTCGGTCCCGTCCAGACCGAAGGCGGCGAGCAGGACGAGGTCCCGGCGGTCGCCGTAGTCGACGACGATACGGTTCTGCGGGTACAGGATCTCGGCGAGGTAGGTGGTGCCGGGGCGCAGGGCCGCGGTGTCCCGGCCGTCGAGCCGGCGCTGCGCCCAGGTCGCCTGGGCGCTGATGAAGGACCCCTTGGAGGCGACCCGCCAGCGGCCCGCGTAGTGGAAGACTACGGCGAGGCTGCCGTCGACCTTGTCGTAGACCTCGAAGGCCTCGTCCGGGAGGGCGGGGGCGTACGGCTGACCCGACTCGTGCTCGCCGACGTTGAAGAACTTCGGCAGGGGCAGGGCGACGATCGCGCCCGTCTCGTCGTCGGCGACGAGGCCGCGGCAGCGTGTGGTGACGTCGTTCCAGACGCGTTCGTACTGGGCGGTCCGTGTGTAGGTGTAGATGGACAGCGGCAGTTCGGGGTGCGACTTGCGCGTCACGTACCCGGCGTCGATCGATTCCGCCAGCGCCTGTGCGGGCAGCAGGTCATGCAGAGTCAGGGTCTCCTGGCTCATGGGGTCCTCCCGGTTTGAGATGGCTCATTCTCACGTGCGGGAGGGTGTGCCCGGTAGTCAATTATGCCTGGTCGGCGCCGCGCCGAGACGGTTGATGTCGGCGGGCCGCAGGATGTGGCCGGGAATCTCGGTGCCGGGCGCGGCGACGGCGATCATGGCACGGCCGAAGGCCTCGGAGGTGATGACGAGGTTCGGGGCGACCCGCCGCACGAGCGGGACCAGGGGGCCGAGGACGGCGTAGAACACCCGGGACAGCCGGGCCTTGGAGGGCACACCGCGCACCGGCTGGACGATGCCGGGGCGGAACATGTAGGCGCGGAAGGGGAGTTCCAGGAGGTCGTTCTCGGTCTTCCCCTTGACCCGCGCCCACATGGAACGGCCCTGTTCGGTGCTGTCCGTGCCTTCGCCGGAGACGTAGACGAAGGTCATGCCGGGGTTGGCGGCGGCCAGCGGCCGGGCGACGGCGAGCGTCAGGTCGTAGGTGACGTGCCGGTAGGCCTCCTCCGTCATGCCGACGGAGGAGACCCCGAGGCAGAAGAAGCAGGCGTCGAACGCGGCCGGGTCGATCCCGGCGGCGGCCAGGTCGGACGGATCGCTCTGGACGCACTCGCGCAGCTTGGGGTGGCTGACGCCGAGCGGGCCGCGTCCGACGGCGACGACGCTCTCGACCGCATCGTCGCGCAGGCACTCCCGCAGGACGGCCCGGCCGAGCATTCCGGTCCCGCCGAAGAGGATGACGTTCACGGACGCAGCCTACGTCGTGCGGGCGCCGTGTCCGCCCTAGTGCGAGACGCAGAGCTCGTTGCCCTCCGGATCGGCGAGTGTCGTCCATGTGCTGGGGCCCTGGCGGCCCTCGTGGAGGTGCTCGGCGCCCTTGGCTACGAGCCGTTCGACCAGTGCCTTCGGGTCGTCGGAGCCGGTACGGACGTCGAAGTGGACCCGGTTCTTGACCGTCTTGGGTTCGGGGACGAACTGGAAGAGGACGCGGGGCGCGCCCTCCAGGCCCTCCGGGTGGCGGATCGCGGCGCCGGCCTTCCAGACGAGGGTGCCCCGGTGGGTCTTGGTGTCGTCCTCACTCGCGTGGCCCGCCTCGATCAGGCCGCGGATGAACTGCTCGTCGCTCGGCTCCACTTCCCAGCCGAGGGCCTCGGCCCACCAGTCGGCCAGCGTGTGCGGGTCGGTCGAGTCGATGGTCACCTGGAATGTGTACGCCATGCCGGGACCCTACTGAGACACCGGCGCCCGCACCGGCACCGACGCGACACGGCGCCCGGGACGGGCGTCCGCCGGGCGGTGCGGGAGTCAGTGGCCGGGTGCGCCGCGCCCGGCGGTGAGGTGCGAGGCGACCAGCGCGGCGAAGGTCAGCAGCCAGGCGCCGACGGCGATCCAGAGCAGTACCTCGCCCAGCGGGCGCAGCCAGTCGACCCCGGCCGGACCCGCCACGGAGAGGCAGGCGGTGGCCGTCATGCCGAGCGGGAAGACGGTGGCCCAGCGCCGGATGTCGTAGCGCGGCCTCGGGTGGCGCAGTTCGGCGGCGAGGAGGACCACGTACCAGACGAGGGACAGGGCGAGGAGGGCCAGGGTGACGTTACGCAGCGTGGTGTGTGCCGTGCCGGTCCATACGGGTGACGCGGTGAGCTTGGATCCGGCCAGGGCGGAGATGGAGAGCGCACCGCCCGCCACCCAGTGGTCGCCCGCCCCGCCCACCACCTCGCGCAGGTCGAAGCGGAGGAGGGCCGCGAGGTAGAGCAGCAGGCCGAGGCAGAAGGCGGCCAGCGCCGCCCGCGCCAGCAGGTCGTGTCGGCCGGCGTCGGCGAGGGACGCGGCGAGGAGGGAGAGGCCCTGGGTGGCCACGCAGCCGAGGAAGGCCGCTCCCGGCATGCGCCGCCGCCAGTGCCGCAGGACGTTGAACAGCAGCCCGGGCCAGAGCACGGCCGCCAGGACGAGCAGTACGGCGGCCGCCGTCTGCCAGCCCTGCTGCGCGAGCCGGGCCCCGATGACGGTGGTCGCGGCGACGGCCGTCAGCGCGGCCGGAGTGTCGGCCTCGGCACGGAACCGCCCGCGGTCGCCCAGCAGCCGGGAGACGAAGTCGGCGGCGAGTACCAGCCACAGCGCCCCGGCGACGGCCAGCGCCGCCAGTGACGCCGCGTCCCGCCCGGTCAGGCGCAGGCCGGCGGAGATGATGCCGGTGGCCATGACGGCGGCTCCCGCGGCGGGCGGGAGCCCGGTCCACCAGTCACGTCCGGGGAGGATGCTCACGCGTCCAGCGGACCCCACGGGTCGGCCGACGGCCTTCGGGCGGGGCCGACGCGCCGCGCGAACCACACGGCCGGACGCGCGACCAGGTGCGCACGGGATCGGGCGGACCCGGGCGCGGCGCACGGGCCGGGATGCGGGCCGGGATGCGGGCCGGTGTGCGGGCCGGTGTGCTGCCTGCCGGGTACGGGGTGGCGTCGGATCCCCTCTGCGGGTGGCCGGAACTCGCGCTTGTCAGCCCGGTTAGGTCTACCTAACCTATGGCTCGCCTCACGATCGAGAACGCCGGCACGACTTCGGAACCCGTCCCCGACCGAAGGACCCTCCCCCCATGAACGCACGTCTCGACCATGCCCAGCCCTACGCCGTGGGCCTGTTCCGGATCGTCACCGGACTGCTCTTCGCCTCGCACGGCGCCGCTTCCCTCTTCGGTGTCCTCGGCGGTGCCCACGGCGGCGGAACCATCGCCACCGGCACCTGGCCCGGCTGGTACGCCGCCGCCATCCAGCTCGTCGCCGGAGCCCTGGTCCTGTTGGGTCTCGGCACCCGGGCGGCCGCTTTCGTCGCCTCCGGTTCGATGGCCTACGCGTACTTCACCGTGCACCAGCCCGGTGCGCTGTGGCCCCTGCAGAACGGCGGCGAGGCCTCGGCGATGTTCTGCTGGGCCTTCCTCCTGCTGGTCTTCACCGGCCCCGGCGCCCTGGCGGTGGACGGGCTGTTCTCCACGCGTTCGGCACCCCCGGCCGGGCGGCGGGACGAGAACCGCCCGGAGGCCGTCACCGCCTGAGGAATCGGTTCGGCGTCGCCGGTACCGGCGCCGTCCGCCCCCGACGCAGTCGGCGAAAGGCGTCAGGCCTGGCCTCCCCGTGGGGAGGCCAGGCCTGACGGAAGGCGCAGTCGCGGGTCAGGAGCGCTGGTCGCGGGCCTTCTCGGCGCGCTCCGCGTTCTTCTCCTTGATGCGGACCGCTTCCTTGCGGACCTCGGCCTGGGTGGTGCGCTCGCGCTGGAGCCACTCGGGGGCTTCCTGCTTCAGCGCTTCGATCTGCTCCGTGGTGAGCGGCTCGGTGACCCCGCCGCGGGCGAGGCCGGCGATGGACACGCCGAGCTTGGCCGCCACCACCGGCCGGGGGTGCGGACCGTTGGCGCGCAGCTCCTTGAGCCACTGGGGCGGATCGGCCTGGAGCGCACTCAATTCACTGCGCGAGACGACACCCTCCTGGAACTCTGCGGGGGTGGCCTCGAGGTACACGCCCAGCTTCTTCGCCGCGGTCGCGGGCTTCATCGTCTGGGTGTTCTGGTGCGACGTCATGGTGTCAAGGGTATCGAGCGTGTGCGCTACCTCCGACCACGACCGGTAACCTTGCGGCGTGACAGGCTCGGAAGTACCCCATTCGTTCCGGCTCGCTTATGTCCCGGGGGTGACACCCAGCAAGTGGGTGCGTATCTGGAACGAGCGGCTGCCCGACATCCCGCTGACCCTGGTCGCGGTGGACCCCGTCGAGGCGTGCGGGGTGCTGCGCGCGGGCGGCGCCGACGCCGGTTTCGTGCGGCTGCCGGTCGACCGTGACGACCTCAGCGCGATTCCGCTCTACACCGAGACGACGGTGGTCGTGGTCCCCAAGGACCACCTCGTGGCCGCCGCGGAAGAGGTGTCCACGGAGGACCTCGCCGACGAGATCGTGTTCCACCCGCTCGACGACACCCTGGACTGGGAGCAGCTGCCCGGCAAGCCGGCGATCGAGCGTCCCGAAACCACGGCGGACGCGATCGAGCTGGTGGCCGCCGGAGTGGGCGTCCTCGTCGTCCCGCAGTCCCTGGCCCGCCTGCACCACCGTAAGGACCTGACCTACCGGCCCGTCTCCGACGCGCCCGCCTCGCGGGTCGCGCTGTCGTGGCCGCAGGAGCAGACCACCGATCTGGTGGAGGAGTTCATCGGGATCGTCCGCGGCCGGACCGTGAACAGCACGCGGGGGCGGGCACCCACCCCGCCGCAGCCCAAGGCGAAGCGCAAGCGCCCGGAACCGGGTTCGGGTGGCGGCGGGCAGCGGAAGTCGGGAGCCGGCGGCACGTCCTCGTCCGGGAAGCCGGCGGGCAGGAACACCCGCGGGGCCTCGGGCGGCAGCAAGGGCGGAAAGGGCGCCAAGGGCGGAAAGGGCGGCAGGCCCGGCCGGCGCCCGTAGGACCGGCCGGCGCCATGAGGACCGGCCGGCGCCCGTAGGACCGGCCGGGCCGCCTGCGACGGCCGGGCTTCGGGGATCCGGCTCACCTCACGGTGTATGCAGGAGGGATGGATCTCCGGCCGCCGTCGCACCCCCGTCACCACCGGCCCCCCGCGGTGAGCCACGCGCAGCTGGCGGTCCCGTTCGCGCTGATCGCGCTCGTCACGGCGATCGACGTGCTCGCTCCGCCCGAGGTGCACCTGGGACCGTTCCTGGCCGCCGCGCCGGCCGTGACCGCGTCGTTCGCGGGGCCCCGGATGACGGCGTTCGTCGGTCTGGTCGCCGTGCTGGCCCAGGTCGTGGTGGCGACGGCGCGTACCAGCCTGACGGATCTGAACCACACCTTCCAGATCATCGCGCTCGTGATGATCTCGGTGTTCGTGACCTTCTTCGCCCACCTGCGCGAGGTGCACGAGAAGGAGCTGACCCAGCTGCGTTCGGTGGCGGAGACCGCGCAGGAGGTGGTCCTGCGGCCGCTGCCCGACCGGATCGGTCCGCTGGGCGTCGCCTCCGTGTACCTCGCCGCCGCGGCCGAGGCCCAGATCGGCGGGGATCTGTACGCCGCCGCCCGGACGGCCACGGGCACCCGGCTGATCATCGGCGATGTCCGGGGCAAGGGGCTGGAGGCGGTCGGGGACGCCGCGCTCGTACTGGGCGCCTTCCGGGCCTCCGCCCACCAGGAGGCCGGACTGCCGGCCCTGGTGGACTACCTGGAGGCGGCGGTCTCGGCGGACCTGGACGGTGCCGGGGACGAGGGCGAGAGCTTCGTGACCGCGGCCGTCCTGGAGATTCCCGACGCGGAGCCGGTGGTGCACCTCGTCAGCTGCGGTCATCCGCCGCCGCTGCTCGTGCTGCGCGACGGCGGCGCCGAGCTCCTGGAAGTGGACCGGCCCGCGCCGCCGCTGGGGCTCGCCGGGCTCGTGCCGTCGACGGCCACCGCGCAGACCTTCGCCTTCGCCGAAGGCGACGTCCTGCTCCTGTACACCGACGGTGTCCTGGAGGCCCGCGACGGGGCGGGCGCCTTCTACCCGCTGACGCGGCGCGTGAGCGCGTGGTCGGGACTGCGCCCGCAGGCGCTGCTGGAGCGGCTGTGCGAGGACCTGCTCGCGCACGCGGCCGGCAACACCCTGGACGACGACGCGGCGATGGTGGCCATCGAGCGGCCCGCGGCACCGGCACCGTAGGCCGGGCCCGGCGCCGGTTTGCCAGAATCGGATCATGCTGACCCTGGGAACGATCGTCATGGGAGCCGCGGACGTGCGGCGGGCCGCGCAATTCTGGAGCCGGGCGCTGGGGTACGTGCCCCGTGACGGCCAGGTGGACGACGGCTGGACGGTCCTGGTCCCGGCCGACGGCGGCGGTCCGGGCCTGGCCCTCGGCCGCAGCTCCACGCCCGTGCAGGAACGGCCGCGGGTCCACCTCGACCTGTACGCGGCGGACGCGGCGGAGCAGGCGGCGGAGGTGGCGCGGCTCGTCGCCCTGGGGGCCCGGCACGTCGACTGGGATTCCTATCCGGAGGACCCGGATTTCGTGGTGCTGGCCGACCCCGAGGGCAACCGCTTCTGCGTCATCGACGCCACTCACGGCTGATGTCATCGGCCGGTAGAGCGGTGCGACCCGTGCCCTGGGGTATTCCACTCCCCGAACGGCTTCGCCCGTGACGGGATGCGGCTCACCGAGCAGAAACACACCCCGTTCCTACGGTTTCCACGACCCGGAGATCAGGAATGCGGGAACGCCCGACCCGCACGCACCCGGAATTCATCTGCGCGACATTCGGGGAGCCCTTGCGTGCGGCCCGGCCCAGCCCGGCAAGAGCGGACTTGGCTTCGGCACGTGCGGATACCCGGGAAACGGAACAAGTGCGCTGGGGCGTCGGCACGACGGATACGAACTGAAATGGCGAAGGGGGACACGTGCTCGACTCCGGCCGTTCGGGGATTCCCCTGGCGGAGGACGCACCCGGAAACGGCGGTCCACCGGCCAGTGACGGAGTGTCACGAGGGTGGTCGGGCCGGGCCGGGTGAGCCTACTCGGGGCGCTTGAAGCGGTGGGCGGCCCAGAGGAGGGCCAGGGCGCCGGCCGCCAGGAGAGCGGCGGCTTCGAGGACCAGCGGGGGGCGGCTGCCGAACCACTCGATGCCCGCCGCGGTCGCCCGGTCCGGGAGACGGAGCGTGATGGAGCGGCGGAGCAGGTCCACTCCGTAGGCGATCGGATTGACGGCGGCCAGGGAGCGGGCCCAGCCCGGCAGGCTTTCGAGCGGGAAGAACCCGCCGGAGAGGAACAGCAGGGGCATCATCACGACGCCGAGCAGCATGTGGAAGACCTCGGCCCGCTGGAGGCTCACCGCCAGGGCCAGGGACAGGGCGGTGAGGGTGAAGGAGGCAAGGATCATGCCGCCCATGAGCAGCGCCAGCAGCAGCGGATCGTAGGGCAGGCCCACCGCGCCGGCCAGCGCGAGGAGTACGGCGCCCTGGACCGCGGCGACGGTGGTGCCGCCCGCGCAGCTGCCCAGGAGCAGGGTGGTGCGGCTGACCGGGGCCATCAGGAGCTCGCGCAGGTAGCCGCTCTGCCGG
The DNA here is from genome assembly GCF_008642275.1 of Streptomyces venezuelae. Classification (NCBI taxonomy): domain Bacteria; kingdom Bacillati; phylum Actinomycetota; class Actinomycetes; order Kitasatosporales; family Streptomycetaceae; genus Streptomyces; species Streptomyces venezuelae. Next base: position 7,336,205 of record NZ_CP029189.1, on the reverse strand, counting down.
TCGGTGATCAGACGGATGCCGACCATGATGGCCGGGGTCTGGACGGTCATCATCAGCATGCCGGGGAAGAGGTAGGTCTGGTAGCCGACGCCCAGCGTGGAGGTGGGGATCAGCGCGGCCAGGCCGCCGCCGAGGATGAAGAGGTACAGCACCGGCTGGAGCAGCATGAGGGCCGTGTGGGTGGGCTGCGAGGACAGGCGCAGCAGGTCGCGGTGGACCAGGCCGTGGACCGCGCGCAGTTCACGCCGCAGGCGGGTCGGTGCGCGGCCGTCCTCGGCGGCGGCCTCGGGAGTGTCGGGGGTGTGGGGGGTGTCGGGGGCGCCGAGCGCGGGTGCGGTCATGCCTCCCTCCCGGCTTCCGTCCGCGTCTGCGGGGGCCGGGCGGTGGTGATGCTGCGGCCGGTGTGGTGGAAGAAGACGTCGTCGAGGGTGGGCGGGGTCGCGGACGCGGCCCGTACGGGGATGCCGTGGGCCGCCAGTGCCGCGCACAGGCGGGGGATCCAGGCACTGCCGTCGGGTACGCGTAGAGAGAGACCGTCGCCGTCCTGGGTGAGGGCGGCGCCCGGCGGCGCGGTGTCCCGTACGACCGCTCGCGCGCCCGCGTCGTCGCCGGTGCGCAGGACCACCCGGTCGTCGCCGATCGCGGCCTTCAGGGCGGAGGGTGCGCCCTGGGCGACCAGGCGGCCCGCGTCGATGATGGCGAGGCGGTCGCAGTGCTCCGCCTCTTCCAGGTAGTGGGTGGTGACGAAGAGCGTGGTGCCGTGCCGCTCGCGCAGTGCGCGCAGGTGGTCCCAGACCTGGGCGCGGGCGTGCGGGTCGAGTCCGGTGGTCGGCTCGTCGAGGAAGAGGATGCGGGGCTCGTGCAGGAGCCCTCGGGCCAGTTCCAGGCGTCGCCGCATGCCGCCCGACAGGGTGCGGACCGGGGATCGTCGCCGGTCGGTCAGGGCGACCGCTTCGAGGGTGTCGGTGACGCGCCGGCGGGCGTGGCGGCGGCTCATCCCGTAGAGGCGCGTGTGGATGTGGAGGTTCTGTTCGGCCGTCAGGTCCGGGTCCAGGGCGCTGTGCTGGAAGAGCATTCCCACGTGTCGTCGTACGCGGTCCGGCCGGCCGGTCACGTCTGCTCCCGCGACGACGGCCCGTCCGGCGGTGGGACGGGCCAGGGCGCACAGCATGGCGATGGTGGTCGACTTCCCGGCGCCGTTGGGGCCGAGGAAGGCGAAGGTCTCGCCCTGCCGCACGTCGAGGTCCAGGCCACGGACGGCGTGGACGGTGGTGCCGTCCGGGCCCGGGTAGCTCTTGACGAGGCCGCGGGTACGGATGGCGTACGCCGGTTCGGGCGCCGACCCGGTGGTGTCGGGGGCCGCGGGCGCGGCTGTCAGGAGCAGGGCCTGCGCGGGGGCGTCGTCACCGGGGGGTGGCTGCATGGGCGGTCCTCGTCTGCCGGGTGCGGGTCTGCGGACTCGGGCGGTACGGAGGCTGGTGGGCCGGGGTGGTGCTCCGGCCGGCGGCTGCTGCGGGGGCAGCCACCGGCCGGAGGTCATCGAGCCCTACGCGTGCCGTCTCCGGCCGGGCGGGCCCGTGAACGGGGTCAGGCGCAGCTGATGCCCACGCAGACGGTGTTGAGGAGCGTCAGCAGGCCGACGCACTCACAGGTCGCGGCGAACGGGGCTCCGTCGACGCCGACCGGGTCGGTCTCCGGAAGGGCGTGCAGGTGAGCCAGCAGTTCGAGGTCGCGGTTCTCCATGACTTTCTCCTTCTCTGTGATGTGGCGGCAGGGTCCCTGCCGCTCAAACCGGCTGCTGGGTCAGATCACCCAGCGCCGGGGTCCTGTGTGTCGGATCCGCAGGAGGAAGGCCAGGATTCCTGCGGATCCGTCGCTCCAGCTCGTCGAGACGTCCCCGTACTCGTTGGGGAAGACGACGTGGCCGGCGCGGTGGGCCCGTTCGGCGGTGACGAGGCGGGCCAGGTGTTCGGCCATGGTGTGGTACGACGGGTCCCCGGTGGCTTCGGCCATGTCGAGGAGGAAGTCGCCGTTGCCGGCCAGGCCGTGGCATTGGGTGAGGGCCGCGCGGGAGGCGCGTTCGACGACGGCGTGCGTCGCGCGGCGGGCCAGGTCGCCGAACCGGTCGTCGCCGGTGGCGCGCCAGAGCCGGACCAGGAAGGTGCCGATGCCGGCCGAGCCGTGGCACCAGTACGGGGCTGTGGGCGGGTCCGCGGCCTGGGCGGGCCATTGGGCGGCCTCGCCGACGAGCACGGCGTGGGCGGCCAGGTGTTCACCCGCCTCCACCGCCAGCTCGGTGTAGTCCCGGCGGTCCGTGACGGTCGCGGCGGCGAGGAGGAAGCAGCCGATGCCCGCGGTGCCGTGGGCGAAGCCCAGGTACCGTTTGCCGGCCTCCTCGGAGACGGCTTCGGCGGGTACCGGCCAGCTCACCCCGGGCCGCTCGCGCCGGGCGGCCGCGGCGAGCCGGTCGGCGGCGTCGACGACCAGGGCCGCCAGGCGGGGGTCGCCGGTGCGGTGCCACAGGTGGGCCGCGGCGAGTCCGCTGCCCGCGGCGCCGTGGGTGATGTCGTGGCTGGGGGTGGGTGTCTGGGGTGCGAGGGCGAGCGCCAGCGCGTGGTCCGTGAGGGTGCGGTCGCCGACGGCGTGGCCGGCGTCGTACAGGGCCCAGGCGGTGCCGCGGCCGCCGAAGTGCAGGCCGGGCCGTACGGAGTCGAGGTCGGTGCGGGCCGCTATCCAGTGCCCGGCGGTGGATATCGCCTCCGGCAGGCGCGGGTCACCGGTGAGCTCGAAGTACTGGGTCAGGACGGCCAGCACGCCGGCCGCACCCTGCTGCACGGTGCACGGGTCGGTCTCCCCCGCCATGGTGGAGACGGGCCACAGCCGTTTGTCGTCGTCCGGGGTCATCGAACCGACGAGGTGCTCCACGATGCCCGCCACGGCGGTCTGCGTCAGGTCGTGAGCGGCGTCGGCGGGGTTCAGGGAGGCGGGGTTTGCGGCGGTGGGGTTCGCGGAGGCGGGGTTCGCGGCGGTGGCGTGGCCGTGCGGGAGCCCGCGTTCCGTCCGGCGGAGCGCCGCGACGGCCCGGCCGGGGTCCCAGCGCTCGGCGGGCTCGTCCCGCATGAGTCCGAGGATCATCTCGCGCAGCCCTGCGGGCAGGCCGAGCGTGGCGTCGCAGGCGGCCAGCCATTGCGCGAGCCGCTGCTCCACGGGCCGGGTGGCGGGGTCCTCGGGCAGCAGGTTGGGGACCTTCCCGGCGAGGACGAAACAGACGGTTGCGCCGAGGCTGTAGTAGTCGGCCGTCGGGGAGACGGGGGCGTCGCGCAGGCGCTCGGGTGCGCTGAATCCGGGGGTTCCTACGGTCGTCGGGAGGGCCGTGTCGCCCTTCAGGACGGCGAGTTCGAGGTCGATGAGGCGCAGTTCGCCGTCCGGCCGGACCATGATGTTGCCGGGGGTGAAGTCCCGCAGGACGCAGCCGTGGGCGTGGGCGGCGGCGACGAGGTCGACGAGGCGGGCGGCCTGGACCAGGGCGTCGGTGCGGTAGCGCTCGCTCCCGGCGTCACGGAAGTGCTCGGCGACCCAGTTGCGCAGGGGTATGCCCGGTATCTCCTCCTGGGCCAGGAAGAGGTGTCCGGCGTGCTCGAACAGGGCGAGGGGTCGCGGTGCCAGGCCGGTCCCGTCGAGGCGCTGCAGCGTCCGGGCCTCGGCGCGCAGCCAGTCGCGTACGTCGTGGCCGGACGCGTCGGCCTCCACGTGCGGCCGGGCCTCCTTGATGACCACGGGTGCGCCGGTGGTGACGTCCGTACCCCGGTAGACGCCGCCCTTGTTGGTGTGGCGGATCGCCTCGCGGACCGAGAACCGGCCGCCGAGCAGCACCGGGGCGCCGGCCGCCTGCTTGTCGCGCGGCGGGACGGGCACGGAGGCGGGGAAGGGGCTCACGGCCCAGGAGGGCGGGGAGTACTGGCCGGTGCGTTTGTCCTCGACGGGGTTGCCGTCGGGGTCCTCGATGTACCACACCAGCAGGCCGTCGTCCGAGAGCCGCCGGCGGGCGACGAAGGCTCCGTAGCGGTAGTGCACGAGGCTGTTCGCGGCGTACGGCTGGTCCGAGAGGATGCGGGGGCCGGCCAGCCCGGCCGTGGCCTGGTGCAGGGCGAGCGCGACGCGGGCCGCGTCGGTGTCGGAGCGCGGGTAGACGGTGATGAACTTGCCGGAGCTCCCCCGGGGCGTGGCGCGGGAGTTGAGCGCGCCGACCTGCTCCAGGGACCGGGCGAACTTGAACGCCGACTCCTCCCGCAGCAGCACGTCCAGGGCTCGGGCGAGCACCGCGGGTGCGGAGGCGGACGTCGCCGACACGTGCAGTTTCCATCCCTGGTCGCGCTGTGTCGCGGTCAGGGGGGTGAGGCGGCACCACATCTCGTCCGCGTCGGTGGTCCAACGCGGGCCCGCACCGGTGGAGTCCAGCGCCCGGCGGAGCAGCTCTTCGAGGTCGACTTCGGTTGCGTGGCTCGTCATGCCCGTCCCTCTCAACGGCGAGGACCGCGGGTTGGAATATGCCTTCGGTAACGAAGAACGTATCGGCCGTTCCGGACGCACGTCACTGGCTGCGACGAGCGCACGGTGTCATTGCGCCGTCGGATGGTGTCAACCGGCGCAGAAAGGAGGCACACAGGAGTGCGCGGGGTGTAAATGGCTTTGTACGCCTGCTCGGTGTGCGTGCCTGCAGCGGGTCGGGGAGTTCGAGGAACCCGGGGTGATCCGTTTCGGGCCTCGTCAATCCGGTGGTCGTCGAATCCGAATGGAATAGGGAAACCTCGCCGGATGGCCTTCGAAACTGCGCTCGTAATTCATTCCGAGTTCTACGTGTGGCACGGCCTGCGGTCATGGAGAACGTTATCGGCGCGCCGCTTCCGCCCAACAGCTTTCCCCGTGTTCGGCCCGCCGTAAAGAGCTTTATCGCGCCGCGGCGGCGACCAGCGCGTAAATGTGATCCAGACCTCCGGGACGTCCGCGGCCGCCCGCGTGAGCTGCGGCCATCCAGGAAATTGAACGCTCAACAAATCTCGGGCGGGCGCCCGGCATTGACCGAAAACGACGGCCGGACCCGCCCTGGACCGAGCGGGCGCCGATCAAGGAATTCACGGCTCGTGAGGTCACCGGTGCGGCAGAGGTGAACGGTGCCCCGCATACCGGCCGGCGACCCCGGCGGCCCGACGGTGCACCCGGGGACTCCGGGGCGGAATTCAGGCGATTCACGCGAGCCGGAACAGCGGGGACGTCACTGCCGAGGTGCTCACCGAGGGCCGGGACGCCGGTCCGGACGGGGCCGGGGGGAGCGCACGGCGCACCGGCCGGGTGCGACGGTGCGCGCCGGCGGGCGTCGTCGCAGCCGACCCGAAGGGTTCCGCTCGGCCACTCCGGCTTCCGCTCGCGCTCCACGCCGCCGCCCGCGCCAGGAGCGGGAAGCCCGCTTCCTGAGGTGACGCTTGTCCCCGCCTTAAGCGGAACCTAAGACTCATCGCGGCCGCACCGAAACGAACGAATGTCCGTTTCGGTGCGGCTAGCGTGCTGCCGGATCCCCCAACTCCCCAGTAACACAGAGGCAGGCACGCGATGGGCAGCACAGTCGGACACCGGCGCAGGACGAGCCGCAGGGCGAAGGTCACGGGCGCGATCGCGGCGGCGGCGGTGATCGGTGGTGCGGCCTTCGCCTTCACCGGTACCGCGCAGGCGACCTCCGTCGGCGCCGTCTACACGAAGTCGAGCTCCTGGAGCGGCGGTTACACCGGCCAGTACGTGATCACCAACGGCACCGGCGCGGCGCAGTCGGACTGGACCCTCCAGTTCGACCTGCCGGCGGGCACGAGGATCGACTCGCTCTGGAACGGCACGCACAGCGTCTCCGGTCGCCGCGTGACCGTGAAGCCCGCGAGCTGGAACGGGCAGTTGGCGGCCGGGGCCTCCGTCACCGTCGGCTTCGTGGCGAGCGGCACCGGCACGCTCGGCGACCCCACGGGGTGTCTGATCAACGGCGTGAAGTGCTCGGTGGACCAGGGCGCCACGGCCCAGCCCAGCGGGCGCCCCACCGCCCGGCCCACCGTCACGGCTAGCCCGGCCCCGACCGCGCCCACCGCCTCCGCCGCGCCCACCGGGACCAGCTCGCCCTCCCCCACGGCGCCCTCCCCCACGGCGACCGCCCCCACCTCCCCTCCCGCCCCCGGCGGCGGCGCACGCTTCGCCCCGTACGTGGACACCTCCCTGTACCCCGCCTACGACCTGCTCGACACCGCGGCGAAGACCGGGGTGAAGGAGTTCCACCTCGCCTTCATCACCTCCGGCGGCGGCTGCGCACCGCTGTGGGGCGGTGTCACGGAGCTCGCGAGCGACAAGGTCGCCGCCCAGATCGGGGCGCTGCGTGCCAAGGGCGGCGACGTACGGGTGTCGTTCGGCGGGGCCGCCGGTCACGAACTGGCGCTGAACTGCGCCACCGTGGACGAGCTGGCCGCGGCGTACGGGAAGGTCGTCGACCAGTACCGGCTCACCAAGGTCGACTTCGACGTCGAGGGCGCGGCCCTGCCGGACACGGCGGCCAACGCGCGCCGTGCGCAGGCCATCGCCCGGCTGCAGAAGTCCCACCCGGGCCTAAACGTCGCCTTCACCCTGCCCGTGATGCCCGAGGGTCTGACCCAGCCGGGTGTGGCGCTGCTGGCCGACGCCAGGAAGAACGGCGTGCGGGTCGACGCCGTCAACATCATGGCGATGGACTACGGGCCGGCGTACAGCGGGGACATGGGGCAGTACGCGATCCAGGCCGCGACGGCCACGCAGGCGCAGATAAAGGGGGTGCTCGGGCTGTCCGACGCGGCCGCGTGGAAGGCCGTGGCCGTCACCCCGATGATCGGCGTGAACGACGTCGCGAGCGAGGTCTTCACGGTGGCGGACGCGACGCAGCTCGTGGAGTTCGCCGGGTCGAAGGGGATCGGCCGGCTGGCCATGTGGTCCTCCGCGCGGGACAAGCAGTGCGCAGCCGGTGCCGTCAACCATGCGGACGCGACGTGCAGTTCGATCCTCCAGCAGCCACTGGCCTTCACCCGGGCGTTCTCCGCGCTGAAGTAGCCGCGCGGGCCCGGACGGGCGACGGACGGCGGGCCCGGCGCACCTGCGGTGCGCCGGGCCCGCCGTCCGTGGTGTTACGCGAGGATGCCCGCGCGGGCGGCGAGGCCGAGTGCCGCTTCGAGGCGCGGGGCCGGGCGGCCTTCGGTGTCGGCCGCCGCCAGCAGCGCCGCCACGGCGTCCGCGTCCGCCTTGTGCTCGCGCGCCAGCGCCGCGAACCGGGCGACGGCCTCGGTCAGACTCCGCCTCAGCGCGTGCGGGGCGGCGAAGGAGGACACGGCGAGTTCGAGGAACTCCTGCTCGTCGGCGCCGACCCAGGCGGCGGCCCCGTCCAGTCCGTCCTCCCGCACCTCGTCCGGGTACGGGATACGGTGCCAGGCGCCGTTCTCCCACCAGTAGACGAAGCCGAAGAGGTTTCCGGCGGCGTCGTCGCGCAGGAGGTCCCAGGGCAGCCAGTCGGGACCGCCCGCGAGGAAGTCGATCTGTTCACCGTCGACATGGGTGTGGCTGCCGTCGGGGTCCTGGCCGCAGAACACGGCGTGGCCCCCGTCGAGTACGGTCAGGCGCCACCAGCCGTCCCCGCCGGTGGAATGGCACCACAGGCCGTCGTCGTCGAGTGCGAACTCGGTGCTCGTCGAGCACGCGGTGTCGACCACGGCCATGGTCACCGCCCTGGCCCAGAGCAGTTCGGGGTGTTCGAGGTCTTCGGGCCGGCTCGGCGTGTGCATGTTGGTGTCTCCTCCCGGGTGCCGGACAAGCCTCGCACGCGGGCCCCCACCGCTCACGCACTGCCCACGGCCCGAGAGGATCCCGGCCCCGTCGGGCCCGCCCCCGCGCGCATCGCGGGGCCGCGGGAGGGACGGCCCGTCCCGGTCGAGCCTCCGACCGGGACGGGCCGTGATTCACGACCCTCAGGCGTTGACGCAGACGTTGCCGGCGGCCGGGTTGAGCGCGCCGATCACGTTGATGCTGTTGCCGCACAGGTTGATCGGAATGTGGATCGGGACCTGGATCACGTTGCCCGAAAGCACACCGGGCGAACCGATCGCGGCACCGTTCGCGGTGGAGTCCGCCGACGCCGAGGAGGCACCGCCGATGACCGCCAGGCCCAGCACCAGGGCCAGACCCGCACTCTTCAGAACACGCGACACGTGAATCTCCTTGTAACCGCACAGCGGTGCCGGAGCACCGCACGGCCCCGAGCGGGGCCGTCGCCCTTTCCTTCGGCAGCTGACGGCCTCCCGGCCTGGTTCCGGCGGCCCGGTTCCCTCGAATAGGTGGACCTGCGCCTCCGTTCGGGGGTACCGAAGCACGGTGGCCGGGCGCGACCGACCGCCGGACGCCCCGAAGCCCTTCTGTAGCCTGAACCGATGCCCCTTTCCGATGCGTTGTCCCGGGCCCTGCACGCTCCCGCCGATCCGCCACTGCGGGCGCTCCCGTCCCCGGTGGTGGACCTGCTCCGGTCGCTCGACGCACCCCCGCGGCTGGCCGCGCATCTGCGTGCCGTCCACGACGTGGCGGTCCAACTGGTCGACTGGCTGGAGCATCGCCATCCGCGGATCGTCGTCGACCGCGCGGCCGTGCTCTTCGGGGCGGCGACCCACGACATCGGCAAGACCGTGCACACGGCCGAGCTGTCCGGGCCCGGATCCGCGCACGAGGAGGCGGGCAGCGCACTGCTGTCGGACCTCGGGTTCGGCCCGGACCTGGCCCGCTTCGCCGGAACCCACGCCTCGTGGACGGCTCCCGGGACGACGCTGGAGGACCTGCTGGTGAGCACGGCCGACAAGGTCTGGAAGAACAAGCGCCTCCCGGACCTTGAAGACCTCGTGATCGCGCACCTGGTCCAGGCGACGGGTGGTCAGCACTGGGAGGAGTACCTCGCGTTCGACGATCTGCTCACGCGCATCGGCGACGGGGCCGACGGCCGGCTCGCCTTCCAGGCGTCCTTCCCGGCGCCCTCCCGGCCCTGACGGCATTTCTTAGCATCAGAGGTCAACTATTCGTCCGGTCGCCGCCAGGACGACTACAAAGGTCGGGACCGAACCGGTCCGGACCGGCGACAGGTTGACGACACCCGTCACCGGCCCGGAATGACGTCTAAGGCGGTGGATACGCGTGCGTAGATACGGCAGAATCGAATTCACAGCGGTCAGATTACTTCCGGAGAGACCGAGTTCCGACTCCTTCACCTGACGCGGTCCGCCCCGCCGCTACCCGTGCCGACGGGCGGACGCAGGGCCGACCTGAACGCAGGGAGGAGGCATTCCCCGACCTCCTCCCTGCGTATGCGGCCGCATATTCGTCGGCCGAATTCCCGGCCGTTCGGCGCAGGCGCCGCCGCGGCCCGGTGCACGCCGCCGACGTGCGGCGTTCGGGGATCCCGCCGTGGGCCGTGTCCTGGCCGAGGCGATGATCCGGCCACGTCGTGGCCGCGTTCCGACGTGCACCGCGCGCCAAATCGGCGCCGGTTCCGGAAAGTCCCCTGCGCGGCTGTCTCGATTCCGCGACCTGACAACGTGATGTCACGCAGCCGCCGTAGCCGAACACGTCCGGAACCAGCTGGGCACAGTTGTCTGAAACTTTTTCATATTGGCACCCATCCACAGGCGTTGGGGCACCGAAGGATGAACGAGAGCCTCACCCAGGGCCTCATTGAAATCCCGTACGATCTGCGATTCCCGTCCCGGGGATCCACGGAACAGGAGCGAATGTGATAGTCAAGCGCGCCGGTCGCCATGTGGCTCTCGCCGCCATACCCGCCGCCGTAGCCCTGACCCTCGGCCTTTCCGGACCAGCGCTCGCACAGGGCGGCAAGGCGTACCAGATCGACCTGGCGCAGCTGAACGATTCGGGCTCCAGCGGTACGGTCATGCTCACCCTGAAGGGCAAAGAGCTCACCGTGCAGATCGAGTCCAAGGGCATGGTGCCGGGACAGCCGTCGGCCCAGCACCTGCACGGCTCGACGAAGGGGCACGACTTCCACTGCCCGGACGCGTCGGACGACAAGGACGGCGACGGGGTCCTCAGCAACACCGAGGCCACCCACGACTACGGCGACATCAACATCTCGCTCACCACGGGTGGGGACACCAAGCCCACCAGCGGCCTCGACGTGCTGCGCATGCCCGTCGCCGACGCGCAGGGAACGATCCGCTACAAGCGGACGATCACCGTCGGCCAGGACGTGGTCGACCACATCAAGGACCTGCACGTCGTGCAGCACGGCATCGACCGCAACAAGAACAAGAAGTACGACTTCGAGGGGGCCGGCAAGAGCGAACTCGACCCGAAGCTGCCCCAGGAGGCCACGGCTCCGACCAACTGCGGAGAGGTCAAGGGCGCGGCCGTGGGGTCGATCCCCGTGGGCGGCATCGAGACCGGCGGAGGGGCCGAGGAGCACACGGCGGTGCCGGTGACGGTGCGCGACGGTGTGGCGATCACCGTTCTCGCGGTGGTGGCGGGTGCGGTGATCATCGGCCGGAGGCGGGCCGGTGTCGGCTCCGTCCGCAGTGAGACCACCGGGGGCGGCGCGTGAACCCGGCCCCGAAGCGGCTGCGCCGCCGGACCGCGGGCCCGCTGGCCGCGGCCGTCCTCGCCGGGCTCCTCCTCGCGGGGTGCGGCGGCCAGAACGCGGCGCAGCCCCCGGCGCCGGCAGGACAGGGCCTCCCGGGCGGGGCGCCCGCCGCCGGCGCCACACCCACCGGGAAGGCGCCGGCCGCGGGATCGAAGGGCGGTGCGGATGCCGGTGCGGGTGCGGATGCCGGTGCGGGCCAGGCGAAGCAGGCCCTGGCCCGGTCGGCACCGCAGAAGATCACGATCCCCTCCCTCAACCTGTCCAGCTCGCTGGAGACGCTGGGGCAGAACCCGGACGGCACCATGCAGACCCCGAAGGACCCCGGGCTCGCGGGCTGGTACGAGCCGGGGCCGACCCCCGGCTCCCAGGGGCCGGCCGTGATCGCCGGGCACGTCACGTGGAACGGGGCGTCCGCCGTGTTCGAGAAGCTGAAGACGATGAAGGGCGGTGACACCATCAAGGTGACCCGGCAGGACGGCAAGACGGTGACGTTCACGGTGGACCGGGTGGCCGAGTACCCGAAGGCCGAGTTCCCCACGCTGGAGGTCTACAAGAACATCGACCACGCGGGCCTGCGTCTGGTCACCTGCGGCGGGAACTTCGACCCCAAGAAGCACTATTACGACAGCAACGTGGTGGTGTTCGCCCGGATGACGGGCGCCGCGTAGCCGGGGCGGCGGAACCGGGAACACGTCCGTCCCCCGCCTGCGGAAGCCCCCTTCTTCCGCGACCGGGACGGCTGGGCCCCGGCCGCCGTACGACGGCACCCGAACCGATGCCGGTTCGGGTGCCGCGGGTGCTTCGCGTCAGTCGGTGGCGTGCGTCCAGCTCGTGCACAGCGCCCAGATGATGAACACGTCGATCGCGATGATGATGATCGACCACCAGGGCTGGTACGGCAGCCACATGAAGTTGAGGATCACACTGATGCCGGCGAGTGCGATACCGGCGCCTCTGGCCAGGTTGGATCCGGCGAACAGGCCCACGCCGGTGAGGACGACGATGATGCCGACGATGAGATGGATCCAGCCCCACGCCGTGAGGTCGAACTCGAAGACGTAGCTTCCGACGCGCGCGTACACGTCGTCGTTGGCGATGGCCGCGATGCCCTGGAATATCGCGAGGCAGCCGGTCACCAGGAGCAGGACCGCGGCGAACAGCGTGCCCACGTTCCCCGCGCCCTGGCTGTCGCCGCTTGGGTACATCCCAGTGGTGCCCGGCGCAGGGCCGGTGTTCCAGTTTCCCCCGGTCGGTGTCGGCTGGCCCATGGAATTCACCTCACAGTTGGTGGTACTGCGCAGGACCGTCCTGCTCCGGCTCGTCGGTCACAGGCTTCGGTGCCCACATCGCAGTGTCGTCCGGCGGTCCGGATCCCGTGATCACCCGAAGCGGGTGGTCTTCACCCGGTGGACTCGGTGCGGCAGCCGCCCGCGACGACCGCTGCCGCCGCCCCTCAGGCGGGCAGCCGGCGCATTTCGAGCACCCGCAGGCCCAGGGACTGGAAGCGGGTGAGGAGCCCGTACAGGTGGGCCTCGTCCGCCACGCTGCCGAACAGGAGCGTCTGCTCCGGTACGCGGAGCCGGTCGAGCTCGGGAAAAGTCGCGGCGAGCGTGTCCGGCACTACCCCCGAGACGCGGAATTCGTAGCGCATGGGAGCACTCACTCCTCTCGGTACGAAGGCTTCGCGCCCGGGCCGGTGCGAGGGCCCGGGCCGCTTCCGGCCTTCACCCGCCATCGTCGGTCCCCGCCCTGGGCTCGGCATCGCCCGGTGCGGGCGAGAAACGCGTCCCCGGCGGCCCTCTCGCCGCTCAGAGCATCCCGAGGTCCTGGGCGCGGTGGACGGCCGCGCTGCGCCGGGTGACGCAGAGCTTGCGGTAGATGCTCTTCAGGTGGGTCTTGACCGTGTTGGCCGACACGTACAGCTCGGCCGCGATCTCCTCCGTGGACAACAGCTCCGCGGCCTTGCGCAGGACCTCGGTCTCCCGGGCGCTGAGCGGCTCCACCAGCATCGGCTGCCCGTCGGCGTGCGGCCCGTCGGCGTGCGGTCCGCCGACGCCCTGTGGCCCGCCGACGCCCTGTGGCCCGCCGACGCCCTGTGGCCCGCCGACGCCCTGCGGATCGCCGACGCCCTGCGGATCGCGCGCCGTACGGGCCGGGGCGCGCGGGGTCAGCCAGCTGTGGGTCCGCGCCAGCCGGGGGTCCTGGCGGAGGGTCCGTCGCACCCACGTGCCGCTCTCGGCGAACATCCGGCGCAGTTCCTCGGGGCGGGCGAGGGCCAGCGCCTCGCCGAGGCTCCGGTGCGCCGCCCGGGAGTCGCCGGCGGCCGCGGCGATCTGCGCGTGGAGCAGGCACGCCTGGGCCCGTACCGGGGTGGCGGCCGTATCGTCTCCCGGTACGGCCTCCAGCGCCCGTGCCGCGTCCGCGCCCCGCCCGGCGGCCAGCAGGGCCCGGGCCCGGGCCACCGCATGCTCCGGCTGGTCGCCGTCGGGGGCCCGTACCGTGTCCAGGACCGCCAGGGCCGCGGCGGCGTCGCCGCGCGCCAGGTGTACGGCCGACCCGGCCACGGCCAGCTCGTCCGCCGCCCACGCGGGCAGTCGCTCCGGGTCCACCGCGCGCAGGGCGGCGAGCGCGGCGTCCCCGTCGCCCCCGGCCGCCGCGATCCGGGCTCCGATGACGGCGGCCCGGACGGCGGTCGCCGGATCCGGACGCGGCCCCATCGCCGAGGTGGCCAGGTCCCAGTGGGCGCGCGCGGCCGGCAGGTCGTCCTGCTCCACGGCCACGCCCGCCAGGGCCAGGTGGTCGGTCCCGGCCCGCCGCTCGGGTGGCAGGGCCGACCGCTCGGCGGCGGCGAGCGCGGCGCGGGCGTGCCCGGCCGCCTGCCGCAACCGGCCGCGCAGCAGTTCGGTGAGGGCCAGCGAGCCGAGCGCGGCGCAGTGCGGGGACTCCGTACCCGGCGGACCGCAGGCGGCGACGGCGGCCGTGAGGGCGGTTTCGGCCCGGTCCAGGCGTCCGGCGCCCAGCTCGACGGCGCCGAGGTGCGCCAGCATCAGGGCGCGGAGCTCGGGGCGCTCGGCGAGCAGGTGCGGCGGCAGCTCCCGCAGCAGCCGGTCCGCGTCGGCGGCGGCCCGTTCGGTGGCCGTCACGTCGTCGCCCGGCCGTCCTGCGAGTACGCCGAGGAAGGCGCGGCCGAACCGCACCGCCGGACCGTTGGCATCGGTGAGCGAGCCGTCCGCAGGGGCTCCGTCGGCCAGGGCGGCGTCCGCCCGCAGCAGTGCGGCCTCGCATCCGGGCAGGTCCCGTTCGGCCAGCCTGCAGGCCGCGTCGACGAGTGCGGGCGCCACTGCGGGCGTCCCGGCCGGCATCCCGGCGAAGGCCCGGCCCAGCTGATCCGCCTGCAGGCCGGTGAGGATGCGGCCGATCGCCAGGTCGTCGACCACCTGCGCCGCCGCGAACTGCCAGTCCCCGGCGGCGGCGCCCTGGAGCACCGCCTCCGTCAGCCGCCCGGTCCGGGCGAGCCAGCGCGCCGCCCGCCCGTGCAGCCGGGGTTCCAGGCCGGGGCAGCGTTGCCGCAGGTGCGCGCGCAGGACCTCGGCGAACAGCGGGTGCAGCCTGTACCAGGCCGAGGCGTCGATCTGTTCCAGGAAGGCGTTGTCGCGGGCCAGCCCCGCCAGGGTCCGCGCGCCGTCGTCGCGGCCGGTCAGCGCGTCCGCGAGGTCCGGGTGGACGCGGTCGGTGACGCAGACGCGCAGCAGCAGGTCCTGGGTGGGAGGCGGCTGTGCGTCGAGCACCTCGGTGAGGAGGTAGTCGGCGATCGTGGTGCGGTCGGCCGCGAACTGGCGCAGGAACGCCTCCGGATCGGCGCTGCGCTGCATCGCCAGCGCGCACAGGCGTACGCCGGCCGCCCATCCCTCGGTCCGCTCCATCAGCAGGCGGATCCCGGCGGGTGAGACGTCCAGCCCGTGCTCGCCCAGCAGCGCCTCGGCGTCCGCGTCGGTGAACCTGAGGTCGGCCTGCCGGATCTCCGTGATCTCGCCGGCCGCCCGGTAGCGGTGCAGGGGCAGCAGGGAGTCCGACCGGCTGGTGAGGACGATGCGCAGCCCGCCCGCCGCGTGCCGCAGGACGAAGTCGAGTCCCTCGGTCGTCGCGGGGGGCTGGGCGGTGTCGAACTGGTCGAGGACCAGGACCGCGGGCTGCGGCGACGCGGCCAGTCCGTCCGCCAGGCGGACCAGGAAGGACCGGGTCACCCCTTCGGCACGGGTCGGCCGTCCCACCGCGGCCGGCAGTGCCGCCCCGCTCCGGTGGAGGGCCTCCAGGACGTAAGCCCAGAAGGCGCCGGGGGCGTCGTCGGGTTCGACGGTGAGCCATACGGGGGGACGCGGCGCGCCGGCGCTGGCCGCCCAGTGGGCGGTGAGCACCGTCTTGCCGGATCCGGCCGGACCGTTGATGAGGGTGAGCGGCCCCCGCGCACCGGTCGTCAGCCGTTTCAGCAGCTCGGGCCGGTGGACCAGCAGCTTCGGCGCGGCCGGAGGCGCGAACCTGGCCGCGAGCATGGGGTCGCCGGTCGGGGCGCGGTGGTCCATGGAGGTCACCGGGCTTCCCGCAGGGGTACGGACTGTGATCGGACCACGCTCACCACTGAACCGGCGATCTGTGGTGATCACCAGTTGTGTCACCTGGTCCGGGGGATGCCCGGGCGCGCGGCGGCCCGGAGCATGGGCACCGGTTGCCCGCCCCGTGCGGGACGGCCGTCCAGGAGGTCCGATGAACGCTCTCGCGGCGGCCGGATGGGGCGCGATGGCGGCGTTCTCCCTGGTCATCGGCGCCTGGCTGGCGCTGCGCCACCGTCCGTCGCCGAAGGTGACCGGGCTGGTCCTGGGTTTCGGTGCGGGGGCGCTGATCGCGGCCGTGGCGTACGAGCTGGTGCCCAGGGAGCGTGTGGAGAGCGCGTGGGACTTCCTGGCCGTCGGCGTCGGCGCCCTGACCTTCTTCCTCCTCGACGGAGCCCTCGCGCAGAAGGCCACGGCGCAGCGGTCGACGGGCAGCGCGCACAACGCGAACCGTTCCATCGTGCTCGGTGCCCTGCTCGACGGGATACCCGAGTCCCTGGTGCTCGGGATGGGGCTGGCGTCCGGCGGCTCGGTCAGCGTCCCGTTCCTGGCGGCGGTGTTCCTGTCGAACCTCCCCGAAAGCCTCGGGGCCACCGCCGGCATGCGGGAGGAGGGCCGGCAACCGGGTGTGGTGTACCGGATCTGGTGGGGCATCACCGCGATCTCGGGCGCGTGCGCCGCGCTGGGGTACGGGCTGGTGGGGGTGGTCCCCGGCACCGACGGCCGGCTGGTGGAGGCGTTCGCGGCGGGGGCGGTCCTGACGATGCTCGCGAACTCGATGATGCCTGAGGCCTTCGAGCTGGGCGGCAGGCTCACGGGGCCGTCGACCGTGCTCGGCTTCGCCGCCGCCGGTGCGCTCGCCCTCCTGGAGTGAGCCCGCCGACGGCCGAACGGAACGACCTTGGCGACGGTGCCGGGGAGGGTGCCGCCGACCCGGAGGGCTTCGGCGGCGGCCTGGATCACGGTCGCGGACGGACAGGAAACCGGATCATTCGGCCCGGCGTAAGGTACCGGGATGATCGAGACACCGGAGTTGTTCACGCGTTGTACCGTCGAGCGTGAGGGAGCGGCCGGAGCGGCATGGCTTGCCGAACTGCCAGGTATCGTCGCCGAGTTGCTGGAGCAGTGGGAATGCGCACCCGACGGCGAGGTCATGCACGGGGGTGTCGGGATCATCGTTCCGGTGCTGCGGCGGACGCAGGAGCGGGCCGTGCTGAAGGTCTCCTTCCCGCACCCCGGCAACGTCCACGAGCCGGATGCGTTCGAGGCGTGGGGCGGGCGTGGGGCCGTCCTGCTGCACGAGCGTGACGACGAGCGTTTCGCGATGTTGCTGGAGCGGGTCCGGACGTCGACCCTGGAGCAGGTCGAGGACGGCGACGAGGTGGTGGCGGTGGCGGGGCGGCTCAGCCGCCGGCTGGCCGTCCCGGCGCCGGCGCACCTCCCCCGGCTGCGGGAGCAAGCCGACTCCTGGGAGGAACAACTCCGGAGGGATGAAAGTGAGTTGACGCATGCACTGCCGCGGTACGCGGTGGACGCGGCGGTGGCGACCGTGCGCGAGCTGGGGCGGACCCAGCCGGACCTCCTGATCCACGGCGACCTCCACGCCCGGAACATCCTGCGGGCGGACCGGGAGCCGTGGCTCGCGGTCGACCCCAAGGGCCATGTGGGGGATCCCGCCTACGACGGCGGCACGCTGCTCAAGACGCGCGCGCTGTCCCTCATCGGAGCCGAGGACCTCGGCAAGGCGGTCCACCGCACCGTGGACGTCTTCGTGGAGGCGGCGGAAGTCGAGCGCGAGCGCGTCCGCCGCTGGGCCCAACTCCATGCGGTGCAAGCCGCGTTCTGGGCGCGTCGGCACGGATTCCGGGTCGCCCGCGGCGGCCCGCTGCTCGACCGGATCACGGAGTTCGCGGACCACCTCGCGCAGTTGCTGACACGGCCCGCCTGATCCGCGCCCGCGATCTCGTACCGCGTCCCGCACGCCGTACGCGGTGCGGCGCGGGTGCGGCGACACCACTCGCCGCGCCCGCGCCGTTCCCGTACGTCTCCGGCGCACCCTCTGCCCAGGAGACGCGCCGGGGCCCCTCAGCCCCGGCCGTACGTGTGGAACCCGCGGCCGCTCTTGCGGCCGAGCAGACCCGCCTGCACCATCCGCTGGAGCAGCGGGGGCGGCGCGTACAGGGGTTCCTTGAACTCCTCGTAGAGGGATTCCGCGATGGCCGCGACGGTGTCCAGGCCGATCAGGTCGGCGAGTTTGAGCGGGCCCATCGGGTGGGCGCAGCCCAGTTCCATTCCGGCGTCCACGTCCTCGGGAGCGGCGAACCCGGATTCGGCCATGCGGATGGCCGAGAGCAGGTAGGGGATCAGCAGTGCGTTGACCACGAAGCCGGCCCGGTCCTGGGAGCGCACGGTGGTCTTGCCCAGCGCGTCGCGGGCGAAGGCCTCCACGGCCGCGAGGGTGTCCCGGGAGGTGTGGAGGGAGGAGACGACCTCCACGAGCGGCAGGACGGGGACCGGGTTGAAGAAGTGCAGGCCCACGACCCGGTCGGCGCGGCCCGTGGCCATGCCCAGCCGCATGACCGGGATGGCCGAGGTGTTCGTGGCGAGGATCGCCTCCGGGTCCGCCACGATCTTGTCGAGGGCGGCGAAGACCTCGGTCTTGACCTCGGGGTTCTCGGTGACGGCCTCGATGACGAGCTGCCGGTCGGCGAGGTCCTCCAGGCCGCCGGTGAAGACGAGCCGGGCCAGGGCGTCCTCGGCGGAGATCCGGTCCAGTCTGCCGCGCTGCACGGCCCGTTCGAGGGAGACGGCGACGCGTTCCCGGGCGGCCCGGGCCGCGATGGCGTCCGACTCGGCGACGACGGTGTCGAGGCCGGCGCGGGCGCACACCTCGGCGATGCCGGCGCCCATCTGGCCGCCGCCGACGACGCCGACCCGGTGGATGGACGCGATCGGCGTGGTCATGCGCGCTCCTCCGCCCGGCGGACGAGGTGGCGGGTGTACGCCTCGGGGGTGAAGAAGGCGGGCAGGCGGGGGGTGAGCGCGGTGTTCACGAAGACCTCCCGGGCCTCGGCGACGCGGGCCCCCGGGTCCTCCTCGTCCAGGGCCGCGCACTCGGCGTCGAGGAGGTCGAGGACGGTCGCCCGGTCGGCCTGGTCGTGGCGCAGCCACTGCCAGATCTGGACGCGGGCGATCTCTGCGGTCGCGGCGTCCTCCATCAGGCCGTACAGGGCGACGGCGCCACTGCCGCGCAGCCAGGCGTCGAAGTAGCGCAGGGCCACGGCGACGTTCGAGCGGATGCCCTCCCGGGTGGGGGGTGCGGCGATCCGGCGGACGGACAGCAGGTCGGCCGCCGTGATGTCGACGTCCTCCCGGAGCCGGTCCAGCTGGTTCGGCCGCTCCCCCAGGACGCCGTCGAAGACCTCGCGGCAGACGGGGACCAGGCCGGGGTGGGCCACCCAGGAGCCGTCGAAGCCGTCCTCGGCCTCCCGCTCCTTGTCGAGGCGGACCTTGGCGAGGGCCGCGGCGTTCGCCTCCGCGTCCCGGCTGGGGACGTGGGCGGCCATCCCGCCGATGGCCTGGGCGCCGCGCCGGTGGCAGGTGCGGACGAGCAGCTCGGTGTAGGCCCGCATGAAGGGGGCGGTCATGGTGACCTTGGCCCGGTCGGGCAGCTGGAAGTCGGTGCGGTGGCCGAAGGTCTTGATCAGGCTGAAGAGGTAGTCCCAGCGGCCCGCGTTCAGTCCCGCGCTGTGCTCGCGCAGCTCGTGGAGGATCTCCTCCATCTCGAAGGCGGCGGTGATCGTCTCGATGAGGACGGTGGCGCGGACGGTGCCGCGGGGGATGCCGAGGAGTTCCTGGGCGAGGAGGAAGACGTCGTTCCACAGGCGCGCCTCGTACCGGTTCTCCAGCTTGGGCAGGTAGAAGTACGGGCCGTGGCCCGCGTCGATCTGACGCTGGGCGCAGTGGAAGAAGTAGAGGCCGAAGTCGACGAGGGACGCGGACGGGGGCCGGCCGTCGATCTCCAGGTGCTCTTCGAGGAGGTGCCAGCCGCGCGGCCGGACCATGATCGTCGCGAGCTGCTCGCCGAGGCGGTACTCCTTGCCCTCGGGGGTGGTGAAGTCGATGCGCCGTTCCGTGGCGTCGAGCAGGGTCAGCTGGCCGCCGATGACGTTGTCCCAGGTCGGGGCGGTGGCGTCCTCGAAGTCGGCCATCCAGACGTGGGCGCCGGAGTTCAGGGCCTTGACGGCCATCCGCCGCTCGGGCGGGCCGGTGATCTCGACGCGGCGGTCGGTGAGGCCGGGCGCAGGCGGGGCGACGCGCCAGTGCGGGTCCTCGCGGACGGCTCGGGTGGCGAGCGGGAAGTCGAGCGGGGTGCCGCCGGCCAGGTGGCCCCAGCGGCGCCGGCGCTCCTTCAGTACCTCCAGGCGGCGGTCCTCGAAGGCGGCGTCGAGCCGGCCGACGAACTCCAGGGCTTCGGGGGTCAGGATCTCCTCGTGGCGCTCACCCGGCGCACCGAGGACCTGGACGCTGCTGGTCAGAGGCGGGAGTGGCATGCGGTTCTCCTCAGCGGGGGCGGTGGGCGGGTGCCCGGGGGATGTCCCCCGGGCACCCGGCGGGAAGCAGCCGGCGGGCGAGCGGGGCCGGCGGCGCGGCTCACACCCGTGGGCGGCTCAGTGGAACTGCTCCTCCTCGGTGGAGCCGGCGAGCGCGGTGGTGGAGGAGGCCGGGTTGACGGCGGTGGAGACCAGGTCGAAGTAGCCGGTGCCGACCTCGCGCTGGTGCTTGACGGCGGTGAACCCCTGGGCCTGGGCGGCGAACTCGCGCTCCTGGAGGTCGACGTAGGCGGTCATGCCGTGCTCGGCGTAGCCGCGGGCGAGGTCGAACATGCCGTGGTTGAGGGAGTGGAAGCCGGCCAGGGTGATGAACTGGAAGCGGTAGCCCATCGCGCCGAGCTCGCGCTGGAACTTGGCGATCTGGTCGTCGTCCAGCGCGGCCTTCCAGTTGAAGGACGGCGAGCAGTTGTAGGCCAGCATCTGGTCCGGGTACTGGGCGTGGATCGCCTCGGCGAACTCGCGGGCCTGCGCCAGGTCCGGGGTGCCGGTCTCCACCCAGATCAGGTCGGCGTACGGGGCGTAGGCGAGACCGCGGGCGATGACCGGGGCCATGCCGTTCCGGACGTGGTAGAAGCCCTCGGCGGTGCGCTCCCCGGTGCAGAACTCGGCGTCGCGTTCGTCGACGTCGCTGGTCAGGAGGGTGGCGGCGAGGGCGTCCGTACGGGCGATGATCAGGGTCGGGGTGTCGGCGATGTCGGCCGCCAGGCGGGCCGCGTTGAGGGTGCGCACGTGCTGCGAGGTCGGGACGAGGACCTTGCCGCCGAGGTGGCCGCACTTCTTCTCGGAGGCGAGCTGGTCCTCGTAGTGGATGCCGGCCGCGCCCGCCGCGATCATCGCCTTGGTGAGCTCGAAGGCGTTCAGGGGGCCGCCGAAGCCGGCCTCGGCGTCCGCGACGATCGGCGCGAGCCAGTCCGTCGTGTCGGTGCCGCCCTCGGCGGTGGCGATCTGGTCGGCGCGCAGCAGCGCGTTGTTGATGCGGCGCACCACCTGCGGGACCGAGTTGACCGGGTACAGGCTCTGGTCCGGGTAGGTGTGCCCGGCCTGGTTGGCGTCGGCGGCGACCTGCCAGCCGGAGAGGTAGATCGCCTGGAGTCCGGCGCGCACCTGCTGGACCGCCTGGCCGCCGGTGAGCGCGCCGAGGGCGTGGATGTAGTCCTGTTCGTGGAGCTGTCGCCACAGCCGTTCGGCGCCGCGCCGGGCCAGGGTGTGCTCCTCGCGGACGCTGCCGGAGAGCCGCACCACGTCCTCGGCCGTGTAGGTGCGCTCGATGCCCGCCCAGCGCGGGTCTTCGGCCCAGCGCTGCCTCAGCTGCTCGGCCGCCGCCGTCGTGTTCGCCTCTGCCATGACCGTCACCGTTTCCATCCGTCGCTGGTCTTGCCAATGAGCCGGGTCGTGGACCCGATGTCTTGGCACTCTGTGCCTGATGTGGAGTTGCGGCCGCCGAACCCGACCATGGGCCGAAGCTGAGCAATGCTGCCGAACCGCCGGATCGAACTGCCTGGATGGCCGAAATCAGGGCGTGAATCGGGCCAGTCGGTTCGTTCCGGCTGCCGTGTCCGGCGGGCCGCAGCACCGACTCTGACACTGACACTGAGTGCCATCAAGGAGGTACGTCTGCCAAGCTCTGCGAATCTTCGGCCCCGGAACTGCCAAGGTTGCGAAGCTCGTCGTCCGCGAAGATCGCCGTATCCTGGCGGCGCGTGTCCGGTCCGGCAGACGGTGAGGGAGTGCGGTGAGCAAGACGTACGCGGGAGCGCGGCTGCGGCGGCTGCGCGAGGAGCGGCGGATGACCCAGGCCGACCTGGCGCGGGTGCTCGCCATCTCCCCCAGCTACCTCAACCAGATGGAGCACGACTCGCGTCCGCTCACCGTTCCGGTGCTGCTGCGGCTCACCGAGGCCTTCGGCGTGGATCCGGGGTTCTTCTCCGAGCGCGACACCAGCCGGCTGGTGGCCGACCTGCGCGAGGCGCTCGCCAACGAGGTGGCACAGGCCCGCGTCTCCCCGTCCGACCTGGCCGAACTGGCCACCCGGATGCCCGCGGTCGCCTCGGTCCTGCTGGACCTGGGCCGGCGCGGCCAGCTGCTGGCCGAGCGGCTCGCCGACGCCGCCGACGGCCGGGACGTGGCCGCCGACAGCCCGCGCTCGCCCCACGAGGAGATCCGCGAGTTCTTCTACCGGCGGCAGAACTACCTCCACGACACCGATCTCGCCGCCGAAGGCCTCGCCGCCGAGATCGGCATCCGCCCCGGGGACGTCGTCCGCGCGCTGACCCGCCGGCTCTCCGACCGGCACGGGATCCGGACGGCCACGGACTCCGACCGGCTGCACCACTACGACCCCGCCGCCCGGGTCCTGCACCTGTCGAACCGGCTCCGGCCGGGGCAGCAGGCGTTCCGGATGGCCACCCAGCTGGCGCTGATCGAGTACGCGGACGAGCTGGACCGGCTGGCCGCCGAGGACTTCCCGCCCGGCTCCCCCGTCCACGCCCTCGCGCGGATCGGCATCGCCAACCACTTCGCGGGCGCGCTCATCCTCCCGTACCGCGCCTTCCACACGGCCGCCGAGGAGTTCCGCTACGACATCGAGCGGCTCACCGACCACTTCGGGATCGGCTACGAGACGGTCTGCCACCGGCTGAGCACTCTGCAACGGCCCAGGCTGCGGGGGGTGCCGTTCTCCTTCGTGCGCGTGGACCGGGCCGGGAACATGTCCAAGCGGCAGTCGGCCACCGGATTCCACTTCTCCCGTGCGGGCGGTACCTGCCCGCTGTGGAACGTGTACGAGGCCTTCGCCGCGCCCGGCCGCATCCACGTCCAGGTCGCCGCCATGCCCGACGGGCAGCGGTACCTGTGGACCGCCCGGGCCGTGACCCGCCACCGCGGCGGCTGGGGCGAACCCGGCAAGACCTTCGCGATCGGGCTCGGATGCGAGATCCGGCACGCCTCACGGCTCGTGTACGCCGACGGGCTCGACCTCGACAACGCGGCGGCGGCCACCCGCATCGGCATGGGCTGCCGCCTGTGCGAACGGCTCGACTGCCCGCAGCGGGCCGTGCCGCCGCTCGGGCGGACGCTGGCCGTGGACGAGAACAGCAGCACCTTCGTCCCGTACCCGGTGACCGGGAACCCGGGCCCCTCGAAACAGGGCTGAGGTGACGTCAGGCCACGGCAGGACCGCCGAAGGCGCGCGGCGGCGGCTCTGGACTTACTAGGACGTCCAACTATATGTTCGTGGCACAAGGTCCGCGGTGCAGGGAAGCCGGTGAGAAACCGGCACGGTCCCGCCACTGTGACCGGGGAGTGTGCTGCCATCCACACGCCACTGACGAGGTCTGTCGGGAAGGCGGGCGGCACGCGGGGATCCGGGAGTCAGGATACCGGCCGCGGATGTTCCGTGTTGTCCACGAGGATGGAGCAGACACGCATGGCACCGGTTTGTACCCACGACCCTGGTGATCCGGCGGAGCGCGCGCACACGTTCGCACGCTCGTAGGTCGTCCCTTTCGACCCAGTCCCACTGCCTTCCCCAGCGGCGCACCCGATCGGGTGCCGTCCGCCGGTCGGCCGTGCCATCCCCGGATCCCACCTGACGAGAGCAGGCATCCATGGTCCGTGAACTCACCCATTTCATCGGTGGCAAGCACACCACCGGAACCTCCGGTCTCTTCTCCGACGTGTACGACCCCAACACCGGTACCGTCCAGGCCCGAGTCCCGATCGCGGGACGGGCCGACACCGAGGCCGCCATCGCGAACGCCGAGGAGGCGCAGGCCGACTGGGGGCAGTGGAACCCGCAGCGCCGCTCGCGCGTCCTGCTGCGCTTCCTCCAGCTGGTCGAGGGCGAACGCGACTCCCTCGCAAGGCTGTTGTCCTCCGAGCACGGCAAGACCGTCGCCGACGCCCATGGAGACCTGCAACGCGGCCTGGAGGTGGTCGAGTTCGCCGCCGGTGTCCCGCACCTGCTGAAGGGCGAGTTCACCGACAACGCGGGCACCGGGATCGACGTGCATTCCCTGCGTTCGCCGCTGGGCGTGGTCGCCGGCATCACCCCCTTCAACTTCCCCGCGATGATCCCCCTGTGGCAGGCCGCCCCCGCCCTGGCCTGCGGCAACTCCTTCATCCTGAAGCCCTCCGAGCGCGACCCTTCCGTACCGCTGCGCCTCGCCGAGCTGTTCCTGGAGGCGGGCCTGCCACCCGGTGTGCTCAATGTGGTCAACGGCGGCAAGGAGGCCGTCGACACCCTGCTGGAGGACCCGCGCGTCCAGGCCCTCGGCTTCGTCGGCTCCACCCCGATCGCCGCGCACATCTACGCGACCGCCGCGGCCCACGGCAAGCGCGCCCAGTGTTTCGGCGGCGCCAAGAACCACATGGTCGTGATGCCCGACGCCGACCTCGACCAGGCGGTGGAGGCCCTGATCGGTGCCGGCTACGGCTCCGCGGGCGAGCGCTGCATGGCGATCGCCGTGGCCGTGCCCGTCGGCGAGGAGACCGCGAACGCCCTGGTCGCCAAGCTGGCCGAGCGGATCGCCACCCTGCGCGTGGGCCGCTCCGACGACCCCGGGGCCGACTTCGGACCGCTGGTCAGCCGCGACGCCCTCGACCGGGTGAACCGCTACGTCGGCATCGGAGCCACCGAGGGCGCCGAACTCGTCGTGGACGGACGCGGGTTCACCCTGCCCGGACACGAGGACGGCTTCTTCGCCGGAGCGACCCTCTTCGACCACGTCACCCCGCAGATGCGGATCTACCGCGAGGAGATCTTCGGCCCGGTGCTGTCCGTCGTACGGGCCGCCGACTACGAGGAGGCCCTGCGCCTGCCCACCGAGCACCCGTACGGCAACGGCGTCGCGATCTTCACCCGCGACGGCGACACGGCGCGCGACTTCACCCGGCGGGTGGGCGCCGGCATGGTCGGTGTCAACGTGCCGATCCCGGTCCCGGTCGCGTACCACACCTTCGGCGGCTGGAAGCGGTCCGGCTTCGGCGACCTGAACCAGCACGGCCCCGACTCGATCCGCTTCTACACCCGTACCAAGACCGTCACCTCGCGCTGGCCCTCCGGGGCCAGGGAGAGCGCGAGCTTCACCATCCCGACGATGGGGTGAGCGCCGTGACCACCACCCTCACCGAGGACCAGCTCGCGCTCGCCGAGGTCACCCTCGACTTCGCCCAGGAGCAGCTGGGCCCGTACGCCGTCGCCTGGGACCAGGACAAGCACTTCCCGCTGGACGTGATCCGCAAGGCGGCGGACCTCGGGCTCGGCGGCGTCTACGTCCGCGAGGAGCACGGCGGCTGCGGCCTCGGCCGGGCCGACGGCGTCCTGGTCTTCGAGACCCTCGCCACCGGCTGCCCGTCCATCGCCGGATACCTCTCCATCCACAACATGGTCGCCTGGATGATCGACCGGTACGGGGACGCGGACCAGCGGGCGCGCTGGCTGCCCGGCCTGTGCTCCGCCCGGTCGCTGGGCAGCTACTGCCTGACCGAACCCGGCGCCGGATCCGACGCGGCCGGGCTGCGCACCCGGGCGGAGCGCACGGACGACGGCTATGTGCTCACCGGGGTCAAGCAGTTCATCTCCGGCGCCGGTGCCTCCGAGGTCTACGTCGTCATGGCGCGCACCGGCGGGGAGGGACCGGGCGGCATCTCGGCGTTCGTCGTCGAACGCGGCGACGCCGGGCTCTCCTTCGGCCCGAACGAGCGCAAGATGGGCTGGAACGCACAGCCCACCCGCCAGGTGGTCCTCGACGGGGTCCGCGTGCCCGCCGACCGGCGGCTCGGCGCCGAGGGCGACGGCTTCCGCATCGCCATGAACGGCCTCAACGGCGGCCGCCTCGGCATCGCCGCCTGCTCGCTGGGCGGTGCGCAGAGCGCGCTGGACCGCAGCCTCGCGTACCTGGCCGACCGGGAGGCGTTCGGGAACCGGCTGCTGGACGCCCAGGCCCTGCAGTTCCGGCTCGCGGACATGGCCACCGAGCTGGCCGCGGCCCGCGCCCTGGTCCGCCAGGCCGCGGACGCGCTGGACCGGGGCGACCCGCTGGCCCCGCAACTGTGCGCGATGGCCAAGCGGTTCGCCACGGACACCGGCTACGCGGTCGCCGACCGGGCCCTCCAGCTCCACGGGGGTTACGGCTATCTGAGCGAGTACGGCATCGAAAAGATCGTCCGCGACCTCCGGGTCCACCAGATCCTGGAAGGCACCAACGAGGTCATGCGCATCATCGTCGCCCGCGGGCTCACGGAGGCCCTGCGATGAACCACGGCTCCCCCGGGAACCAGGACCGGGACCACGTCCTGCTGCGGACCGAGGGCCGCACCGCCTACGTCACCCTCAACCGCCCGAAGGCGCTCAACGCCCTCACCCACGCCATGGTGCTGCGCATCGACGAGGCCCTCGCCGGCTGGGAGCACGACCCGGCCGTCACGGCCGTCGTCGTCGAGGGCGCGGGCGATCGCGGCCTGTGCGCGGGCGGTGACATCCGCGCGATCTACGAGGACGCCCGCACGGGCGGCACGGCCTCGGCGGACTTCTGGCGGGACGAGTACCGGCTCAACGCCCGCATCGCCCGCTACCCCAAGCCGTACGTCGCCCTCATGGACGGCATCACCATGGGCGGCGGCGTCGGGATCTCCGCGCACGGCTCGGTCCGGATCGTCACCGAACGCTCCCGCGTCGCCATGCCCGAGACCGGCATCGGCTTCGTCCCCGACGTCGGCGGCACCTACCTGCTGGCGCTGGCGCCCGGTCAGCTGGGCACCCACCTGGCGCTGACGGGTGCGCCGGCCGGGGCGGCGGATGCGCTGCTCTGCGGGCTCGCCGACCATTTCGTGCCCTCGGAGCTGCTGCCGCGGCTGGCCGCGGACCTGGCGCGTGCCCCCGTACACGAGGTGCTGGAACGGTACGTCGCGCCGGCGCCCGGTGGCACGCTCGGCGGAGACCGCGAGTGGATCGACCACTGCTACGCGGCGGACACGGTGGAGGACGTCGTGGAGCGCCTGCACCGCAGTGGTGTCCCCTCGGCGAAGGAGGCCGCGGCCACCCTCGCGGCCAAGTCGCCCACGGCGCTCAAGGTGACCCTGGCCGCCCTGCGCCGGGTGCGCGGACTCGGCCCGCTGGAAAGGGTTCTGGAGCAGGAGTACCGGATCTCCCGCGCGGCGCTGTCCTCCCCCGATCTGGTGGAGGGGATCCGCGCGCAGGTCATCGACAAGGACCGGAGCCCCCGCTGGTCACCGCCTTCCCTGGCGGAGGTGGCTCCTGCTGACGTGGAACGGTTCTTCGCCCCGCTCGCCGCGCGCGAACCGGGGCTCGCCCTTGCGGATTCGACTCAGGAGGTGCCCTGGTGAGCACGACCGTGGCGTTCGTCGGACTGGGCCACATGGGTGGCCCGATGGCGGCCAACCTCGTCAAGGCCGGACATCGCGTCCTCGGCTTCGACCTGGTGCCGGAACTGCTGGCCGCCGCCGCGGCCACGGGGGTGGAGCCTGCGGTCTCGGCCGCCGACGCGGCCGCCGGCGCCGACGTGGTGATCACCATGCTGCCGGCGGGAGGGCACGTCCTCGCCCTGTACGGGGAGGGCGGGCTGCTGGCCGCCGCGCGGCCCGGCACGCTGTTCGTCGACTGCTCGACCATCGACGTGGCCGACGCGCGGGCGGCGCACGAGGCAGCGGGCGCGGCCGGTCACCGGTCCCTGGACGCGCCCGTCTCGGGCGGGGTGGTCGGGGCGCGGGCGGCGAGCCTCACCTTCATGGCGGGCGGCGGCGCCGAGGAGTTCGCGGCGGCCGGGCCGCTGCTCGGCGCGATGGGCAAGAAGGCCGTGCACTGCGGGACGGCGGGCGCCGGGCAGGCCGCGAAGATCTGCAACAACATGATCCTCGCCGTCTCGATGATCGGGGTGAGCGAGGCCTTCGTCCTCGCCGAGAGCCTCGGCCTGGACCACCAGGCGCTCTACGACGTGGCCTCCACCGCCTCCGGCCAGTGCTGGGCCCTGACCGTCAACTGCCCGGTGCCCGGACCGGTTCCGGGCAGTCCCGCCAACCGCGACTACCTGCCCGGCTTCGCCGCGCCCCTGATGGCCAAGGACCTCGCCCTGGCGGCGAACGCCCTGCGGGCCGGCGGGGTGGAGGCGCCGCTGGGCCTCAAGGCCGCCGAGCTGTACGCCCTGTTCGCCGCGGGCGAGGGAGCCGGCCTCGACTTCTCGGCGATCGTCCAGACCCTGCGACCCCGGAACGGAACATCCGCATGACCTACGAAACCGTCCTGCTGGAGCGCAAGGGCCGGGTGGCCGTCCTCACCCTGCACCGGCCGGAGGCGCTCAATGCCCTCAACCTCCAGGTCATGTCGGAGGTGGTGGCCGCGGCGGAGGAACTGGACCGCGACCCGGAAGTCGGCTGCATCGTCCTGACCGGCTCCGCGAAGGCCTTCGCGGCCGGCGCCGACATCAAGGAGATGCGGCCGCGGAGCTACATGGACATGTACCTCTCCGACTGGTTCACGGCGTGGGACCGGCTCGGCCAGGTCCGCACGCCCACGCTCGCGGCGGTCTCCGGATACGCCCTGGGCGGCGGCTGCGAGCTCGCCATGATGTGCGACATCCTGCTCGCCGCGGACACCGCGAAGTTCGGGCAGCCCGAGATCAGGCTCGGGGTGATCCCGGGGATCGGCGGATCCCAGCGGCTCACCCGGGCGGTCGGCAAGGCCAAGGCCATGGAACTGTGCCTGACGGGCCGCACCATGGACGCGGCCGAGGCCGAACGGGCCGGCCTGGTCTCCCGGATCGTCCCGGCCGACGCGTTGCTGTCGGAGGCCCTGGCGGTCGCCGAGACCGTCGCCGGAATGTCGAAGCCGGTCGCGATGATGGCCAAGGAGGCCGTGAACCGGGCCTTCGAGACCACCCTCACCGAGGGCGTCCGCTTCGAACGCCGCCTGTTCCACGCGGTCTTCGCCACGGCCGACCAGAAGGAGGGCATGTCCGCCTTCGTGGACAAGCGCCCGGCCCGCTTCAGTCACGGCTGAGGCATGCGCGAGGGCCGGGTACGGCGCGGTTGCGCGCGCCGTACCCGGCCCTCGGCCGGCTCCGGGAGAAGCTGTCGGCGGCTGCGGACGAGCAGGTGGAGGAAGTACGGCGTACCGATCACCGCGGTCATCAGGCCGGCGCCGAGCTGGGCCGGTGCGATCACCGTGCGTCCCACCAGGTCCGCGGTGCGGACGAGGACGGCTCCGAGGAGCACCGCGACCGGGATCACCCGGGTGTGCTGCCGGCCGACGAGCGCGCGGGCGGCGTGCGGTGCGACGAGCCCGACGATGCCGATGGTGCCGGCGGCGGCCACGGCGGTGGCACTGAGCAGGACGCCGAGCAGCAGGAAGCCGAACCGGCCGCGGCGCTCGTCACGGAGCGCGGCCGGCGCAATGTTCGGGGAATGTACGGACGGCGGCGCGCCCACCGGAAGGGCGGGGCGGCGCGGTTAGCATCGTTGCTGCCAACCGCGGCTGAGAGGCAGAGATGACGGAGTCCAGGGGCCTCGTACTGATCGTCGAGGACGAGCGCCACATCTCCGACGTGCAGCGCCTCTACCTGACCCGTGAGGGCTTCGGGGTCCACGTCGAGGCCGACGGGGCCACCGGTCTCGCCGCCGCGCGGCACATGCGCCCGGTGGCGATCGTCCTGGACATCGGCCTGCCCGGCATGGACGGCATCGCCTTCTGCCGCGCCCTGCGGGACGCCGGCGACTGGACACCGGTGCTGCTGGTCACCGCCCGCGGCGAGGAGGCCGACCGGATCCTGGGCCTGGAACTCGGCGCGGACGACTATCTGACCAAGCCGTTCTCGCCCCGCGAACTGGTCGCCCGGGTCAAGACGGTACTGCGCCGGGCGGCGGGCCCGCCCGGACCGCCGCCCGGGAGCACCGGCCGGCTCAGCGTGGACCCGGTCAGCCGTACCGTGCGCCGCGACGGGGAGCCGGTGGAACTCACCGCCACCGAGTTCAACCTGCTGTCCCACCTGCTCCGGCACGCGGGCCAGGTCTTCACCCGCGAGCAGCTGCTCGCCCAGGTGTGGGGGTACCCCGGCTACCGCGACACCCGCATGGTCGACGTCTTCGTCTCGCAGGTGCGCGCCAAGCTCGGCGACGCCAGCCCGATCCGCACGGTCCGCGGCGTCGGGTACAGCGCCACGGCTCCCGGCCCGTGAACCGCCGCCCCCGCACCGGTCCGCACCACGGCTCCCTCGCCCGCAAGATCGTGGTGCTGACCACCGTCGTGGCGGCGCTCGCCGTGGCCCTGACCGGGCTGATCGCCTGGCAGACCGCCGCGCACGGCGCCGAACAGCGCGAACGCGACCAGCTGACGCGCCAGGCGACGGTGCTCAGCCGGCTTCCGGCCGTGTCCGAGGCGCTCTTCACCGGCGCCCAGGTACTGGCCGGACCGAACGAGGTGCAGCTGGCGGTCATCGCCCGGGACGGCACCGTGGGCGGAACCGCCGGCCCGGCCGTCGACCGGACCTCCAAGGCGGCCCTGCTGGCCGGGAATCCCGTCTCCACCACCGGCATCCTCGGCGGCCGGGAAGTGCTGCTGGTGGGGCAGCCCGGCGTACGCGGCGGCGCCGTCGTGCTGACCGAGCCGTACTCCGTCGTCACCGAGGACACGAACCGGATCCGCCGCAACGTGATCGCCCCGCTGGTGTTCGGCATGCTCGGCGCGGCCCTGGCCGGAGCGCTCCTCGCCCGCCGGATCGCCCGTCCGCTCGTGACCGCCGCACAGATCGCCCACCGGCTCGCCGACGGCGAACGCGGCGTACCGGCCCCGGTCGACGGCCCCCGGGAGACCGCGGACATCGGGCGTGCCCTCAACCTCCTGGACGAGGCGCTGGCCCACAGCGAGAACCGGCAGCGGGAGTTCCTGCTCTCCGTCTCCCACGACCTGCGCACCCCGCTGACCGCGCTGCAGGGCTACGCCGAGGCCCTCGCCGACGGCCTGATCGAGCCGGAGCGGGTGCCCGAGGTCGGCGGCATCCTGGCCGACGAGACCCGGCGCCTGGACCGGTTCCTCGGGGACCTGCTGGACCTGGCCCGGCTGGAGGCCGACGACTTCCGCCTGGACGTCGCCCCGGCCGACCTCGGCGCGCTGGTCTCCGAGGCCGCCGCGTTCTGGACGGGTCTGTGCGCACGCCACGGCGTCGACCTCCGGCTCGAACGGCCGGACCTGCCCGTCGTCGTCGCGACCGACGCCTTCCGGGTCCGGCAGCTGATCGACGGCCTGGTGCAGAACGCGCTGCGCGTCACCCCCGAAGGTGCGCCCCTGGTCCTCGCCGTACGCCCGGCCGCGGCGGGCGGCGGGGCCGAACTGCAGGTCCGCGACGGCGGGCCCGGCCTGACCGAGGACGACGTACGCGTCGCCTTCGAGCACGGCGCCCTGCACGAGCGCTACCGGGGCACCCGCCCGGCCGGCAGCGGACTGGGGCTGGCCATCGCCCACCGGCTGACGGGCCGTCTCGGCGCCGGCATCCGCGTCGAGGGCCACGGTCCGGAAGGCGGCGCCTGCTTCACCGTCACCCTCCCGCCGGAGCCCGCCGCCTGACCATCCGGCTCGGCCCCCTTACGTTCCCCGAACAATGTGCCCACTCCCCCCTTACACACACCGCGCACAGTGGCCCCCATGAACACTGAATCGGCCGGGGGCCCGGGGCTCCTCCACCGGAGCGGACGCTGGTGCGCCCGGCACGCCTGGCGGGTCGTCGCGCTGTGGGTACTGGCACTGGTGGGCCTCGGGCTCGCCAACCACAGCTGGGGCGGCACCTACGCGGACAGCTTCTCCCTCCCCGGCACCAGCACCCAGACCGGTGCCGACCTGCTGACGGCCCACACCACCGGGTCCGGCGGCACGGCCTCCGCCCTCGTGATCACCTCCGCCGGGGGCGCGGTCACCGAGCACCGGGCGGCGATCGAGGCGGCCGTCGCCGACCTGCGCCGACTCCCGGACGTCCTGTCCGTGGCCGATCCGCTCACCACCCCCGGGGCGGTCTCGGCGGACGGCGGAACCGCCCAGGTGACCGTCCGCTTCGACGGCAACCCGGCGAGCTTCGACCCCGCCTACCTCGCCGGGGTGGACGCCGCCGTCGAGCCGCTGCGCGCCGACGGCGTCACCGTCGAGTACGGGGCCCCGCTCGGCCAGCTGGCCACGCCCAAGTCCGCCGACCGGGCCTCGGAGGCGATCGGTCTGGCCGTCGCCGTACTGGTCCTGCTGATCGGCTTCGGCAGCGTCGCCGCCACCGGCCTGCCCCTGGTGACGGCCGTGATCGGCCTGTCCGTGAGCCTGGCCGGGCTCGGACTGCTCGCCGGGCAGTTCGGGTTCGCCCAGGCGGCGCCGACCCTGGCCGCGATGATGGGCCTCGGCGTCGGCATCGACTACGCGCTCTTCCTCGCCACCCGCTACCGGGCCCTGCTGCACTCCGGGGCCGAACCCGCCGAGGCGGTCGGCCGTACGGTGGCCACCAGCGGCCGGGCCGTCCTGGTCGCCGCCGCCACGGTGG
Organism: Streptomyces venezuelae; assembly: GCF_008642275.1. Taxonomy (NCBI): domain Bacteria; kingdom Bacillati; phylum Actinomycetota; class Actinomycetes; order Kitasatosporales; family Streptomycetaceae; genus Streptomyces; species Streptomyces venezuelae. The sequence goes on along the minus strand of NZ_CP029189.1, from coordinate 7,303,777 downwards.
CCATGGCCCTGGGCGGGCTGTGCGCCTCTGGGGTGGGCTTCATCGGCGCCCTCGGTGTCGCCGCCGGACTCAGCGTCCTCGTGGCCGCCGCCGCGTCCGTGACCCTGACGCCCGCCCTGCTGGGTCTGCTCGGCCGCCGCATCGACCGCCTCCACGTCCGCGAGCCGGTCGCGGAACCCACCGGCGAGGCCGACGTCTGGCACCGCTGGGCCGTCAGGGTGAGCCGCCGCCCGTGGCACTTCCTGGTCGGCGGCCTGCTCGTACTCGGGGTCCTCGCGGTGCCCGTCGCCTCGATACAGCTCGGCCACGTCGACGCCGGAGCCCAGTCCACCAGCCGGACCGACCGCCGCGCGTACGACCTGATCACCGAGGGCTTCGGGCCCGGCGCCAACGGCCCGCTCACCGTCGTCACCCACCTCGACAGCCGTCACGTCGAGAGCGAGAGCATGCGCCAGGACCTCGCGGCCTCGCTCCGGCGCGAGCTGGCCGCCGTACCGGGCGTCGCCTCCGTGAGTCCCCCGGTGCCCAGCCCCGACCACGCACTGCTGATCACCACGGTCGTGCCCACCACCGGCCCGCAGGACGCGGCCACCGCGGACCTGATCCACACCCTGCAGGACGAGACGGTGCCGCGGACGCTGTCGGGCACCGGAGCCACCGGTTACCTCACGGGCACCACCACCGCCGCCCAGACCTTCACCGACACCCTCACCGCCAAACTGCCCCTGATCATCAGCGTGGTCGTCGCCGCCGCGTTCCTGCTCCTGCTCACCGTCTTCCGCAGCCCGCTGGTGGCGCTCAAGGCCGCCGTGCTCAACCTCTTCTCCATCGCCGCCGCCTACGGTGTGGTCGTCGCGGTCTTCCAGTGGGGCTGGGGCGGGGCGCTGTTCGGCGTCACCGAGAAGGTGCCGGTGGAGTCGTACGTACCGATGATGATGTTCGCGATCGTCTTCGGTCTCTCCATGGACTACGAGGTCTTCCTGCTCTCCCGGATCCGCGAGACCTGGCTGCAGTACGAGGACAACCACCTGGCCGTCGCCGGCGGCCTCGCCGCCACCGCACGCGTCATCACCTGCGCGGCGCTGATCATGACCAGCGTGTTCCTCGCCTTCCTGCTCTCGACGAACGTGGCCGTCAAGATGCTCGCACTGGGTCTCGGTGTCAGCGTGATCATCGATGCCACCGTGGTCCGCCTGCTGCTGGTGCCCGCGACCATGTACCTCTTCGGGCGGGCCAACTGGTGGCTCCCCGGCTGGCTGGACCGGCTCCTTCCGCACCTCGACCCGGAGGGGCCCGCCGCGGGGCCGGAGCCCCGGCCCGGACCGGATCGCGCGGCGGATCCCGGTACCGCACCCCGTCTCGCACCCGCCCGAGGAGAACGGCGATGAAGCACCCCCTGACGAGGACCTGGGCCGCCCTGCGCCGCCGTACCCTCCTCACGGTCACGGCCGCCGTGACGCTGGCGGCCGTCGTCGCCGCCGGCGTGGCCGAGTACGCGGTCCGTCACCACATCCACGGCCGTGTCGCGAAGGCCGCTCCGGGCCTCGGCGACGACGTGGCGGTCGGTCTCCCCGGCGGCTGGGCCCTGTGGGACCTGGCCAACGAGAGCATTCCCCGGCTCGACATCAGCAGCGACGACGCCCGGGTCGGGCGGCTCTCGCACGTGCGCGTACGGGCCCGGCTGGACGACGTCCGCATGGGTACGACGACCACCGTGGGCGGCACCCACGCGGACGTGACGGTCTCCACGCAGTCACTCGCCGCCGCGATCCGTGACGCCGTGCCGTCCGTGGCGGTGGCCGCGGTCACCGCCGACCCCGCGCAGGGGACCGTCCTCGCGGACGTCGGCCCGGGCGGGCTCGGGCGGCTGACACTGCGTCCGGTCCTGGCGGACGGCAAGGTCACCCTCGCCGTCGACGGACTGACCCTGTTCGGCCGCTCCGTCCCCGCCGACCGGCTCGGAATCGGTGCCGGCGGCTTCGGCCCGCAGGCGGGCGCGCCGAAGGAGTACCCGCTCGGGCTCGCGGCCACCTCGGCCGAGGTCCGGCCGGACGGCCTGCACGTCGCGCTGACGGGCGGCCCCAGTACCCTGTCCGACAGCTGACGCGCGCCCGACGCCTGCCCGACGCTCGACCGCATTCGCCCGGAACGTTCCGTACCTGCCCGGTGGCCGGATCCCTGTGCATGACCGGAGGGTTCCAGAGGCCTTACACACGGCCGCAGTTGCCGGCGGGTACGGTTCCGGCATGGATGTTTCCGCAATCAGTTCGACCGAGGACGACGACGTCACCCTGGCGGTGGTGATCAAGGACATCGCGCGTCAGCAGCTGGTGAAGCTGGGCGCGGCCGGGCTTTCCCCGGACACCGTGGCGCGCGACGGCGGCCTGCCCGTCGCCGATGTCGAAGCGGTCTTCCCGCACCGCGACGACCTGCTGACCGCACTGATCGTCGATGCCTACGACGCGTCCGGCGAGGCGATGGAACAGGCCGATCGCGCCGCCACCGCGGCCGGCGCGTCCGGGGGCGCACGGCTTCTCGCGGTCACCCGCGCGCTGCGGCAGTGGTCCTTCGCCAACTCCGCCGAGTTCACCCTGATCTACGGCTCGCCCGTGCCCGGTTACCACGCCCCGCAGGACACCGTCCCGTCGACCTCGCGCACCCCCGCGGTCCTCGCCGGCATCGTGCGCTCCGCGCTGGAGGCCGGTGAACTCAGCGCGCCGCGGCGGCCGGTGCCCGGCCCGCCGCTGCTCCTGCCGGAGGCCGTACAGCTCTTCGGCGGCACGCCCGAGGCCCCGTTCTCGGACATCATCGAGCGCGGCATCGTGCTGTGGAGCAGTCTGATCGGCCTCCTGGTGTTCCAGGCCTTCAGCCGTACCCACGACAGCGTCCGGGACGAGGCCGCGTTCTTCGACTACGCCGTCGCCGTGGCCGCCGAGAGCATCGGCCTCGTGGTCCCCCTGTCCGAGAGCACCGACTGATCCGTCCGCCGCCCGCGCGGCACCGGCAGAAAACCAGGACGTGAACACCACCAGAACCCTCTGCTTCGTCATAGCGGCGCTCTCGTCGTACGCCGCGCTCGTCTACCGGCTGTGCCAGGTCCGGCGCAGTTGGCAGGACGGCGCGTACCGGACACTGATCGCCACGCTGCTCCTCCAGTGCCTCACCTTCACCATGGGGGCCCTGGCCATGGGGGGCGGGCCCCTCCTGGGCGTCGGCAACCTCGCCGTCCTCCTGATGCACCTGTCGGCGGTCGCCTTCTGCGTCAGCGCGCAGATCATCCTGCTGCGGTGGGCCGCGGCGGACGAGGAGGCCGCACGCAAGACCCGCTACTGGCTGATCACCGGTGTCGCGCTCGACGTCCTGCTGGCGGCTCTCTTCTTCCTGGCCGACGGCACCGGGCGGCCGGCTTCGGACTTCGACGGCACCAGCGAACCGCTGCTGCTCACCTATCTCCTGGCGTTCATCGTGTCGCAGGCGATTCCGTGCGTCACGATCTACCTCCAGTGCGGGCCGTACGCCCGGATGACCGACAACGCCTCGCTGCGCCAGGCCCTGCGGCTGCTCTCGGTGACCGCCGTGGTCCTCTTCCTCTACTGCGTGGCCAGGACGGTCAACATCCTCACGGCGGCGGTCGGGGTCGACATCGGCGCCTGGAAGGTGGCCGCCTCGGTCTTCAGCGCCGCGGGCATCGTCATGCTCTCGCTCAGCCTGACCAACTCGTCCTGGGGCCCGGCCGCGGCCCGGCTCCTGGGGTGGGCCCGCACGTACCGGTCGTACCGGGCGCTGTACCCGCTCTGGCGGGACCTGTACGAGTCCTCCCCGGACATCGCCCTGGAGCCGCCCGGCGCCTCGGTGTCCGACCTCGACTACCGCCTCCACCGACGGGTCGTCGAAATACGGGACGGGTGGCGGGACTTGCGTCCCTACATCGACCGCGCGGCCGGAGAGGGTCGCGATCCGGCCAAGGAGGGGAGCGCGGAAACGCAGCAGGCCTTCACGGAAGCCGCACAGATCAAGCGCGCCTTGCAGGCAAAACTGACCCACACGGTGCCGCGGAACAACAAGGACGCCGGCGATTTCGACGACCGCGATACGAGCAACTTCGCGGCAGAGCTGGCATGGCTCACCCAAGTGGCAGCCGCCTACAGTAAGCTCGGCAAGGCGAGTTGAGAACTCCCGCCCGGTTTGCATCCCCCGTCAAACCGGGCGGGTATCCCGTTTCCCCCGCTGTCCGGCGGCCGGACGGGTGGCTCCCGCCCGGACTGGCCCGGCCCATCCCCCGAGGGCCGGGCCAGTCCGACGCCTCCGGCGACCAACATCGCGTCCCCCGTGAGCGCAAGTTAGCTGCCAGCTATCGGCCGGTCCCCACGTTCGCCGAGTCCTGGTCAATTGTCAACTGACCGCTAATCTGTGAAACTGACGTATAGCTGAGAGCTATACCGAGGAGACGGCGGGAGGATGGTTCACCATGACCGGTACCGAGAACGACACCGATGGCGGGAGTGAGGAACGCCCCCTGCTCGCGACGCGCCTCGACGACCTGTTCCGGACGGTCCGGCCCAAGGGCAAGCACTGGACCAACGCCGAGGTCGCGGACGAGCTGAAGCGGGTCAACCCCGAACTCAAGGTCGGCGGCGTGTACTTGTCGCAGCTGCGCACGGGGAAGCGCTCCAACCCTTCGCCCGACCTGCTGTCCGCCCTGGCCCGGTTCTTCGGGGTTTCGGTCGCCTACTTCTTCGACGACAAGGTCGCCGAGTCCGTGCTCGGCGAACTCGCGGCCATCGAGGCACTGCGGCAGTCCGGGGTGCGCGCCGTGGCGATGCGGGCGGCCGGCATGAAGAAGGAGAACCTCCAGGCCATCACGGCCATCATGGACCAGTACCGGCAGATGCAGGGCCTGCCGCCCGTCGCCGACCCCTCCGATTCGCCATGAGGGGCGCCCGCAAGGAGCGGGCGGCCGACCACGAGCGCCGCAGCCAGCTCAAGCAGCTCCGGAAGGCCGGCGCGCGGCGGATCGCGGAACTCGACCTGCCGGAGGCCGCCGACGTGGCCGAACTGTGCCGCCATCTCGGCGAGGTGCGCGACCGTCCGATCACGCTGGTCCCGATGCAGATGCCCTCGTCGCATCCCTGCGGCATGTGGGTGGCCGCTCGCGACGAGGACCTCATCTTCTACGACGCCAACACCACCGGCGCGCATCAGGAGCACATCATCTTGCACGAGCTGGGCCACATCATCTGCTGCCATCGCGGTGCGGGCGGGCTGGACGAGGCGGCCGCGCGCCTCCTCTTCCCCAACCTCGACCCCGAACTCGTACGCGACATGCTCCTGCGGGCGACCTACGACGACGTCCAGGAGCAGGAGGCGGAGATCATCGCCTACCTCCTGTCCCAGCGGATCGGCGACGCCGGGCCACCGCACACCGCGGAGCCGGCGACGCCGGCGGCCGAGGACGGGGACCCCGCCCGGAACGCCACGCTCAGCCGCATCGAACGCACCCTGATCTGACATGGACCACTTATCCCCCGGCGGCCACCTCTTCGGCCAGGATCGAGACGGCTCGGCGGATGTCCTCCGCGCGGTGCTCGCTGGTGACGAAGAAGCGCAGTCTCGACAGCCCCTCCTCCACGACGGGGTGGAAGATCGGGTCCGCGACGACGCCCCGGGCGAACAGCCCGTCCGCGACGCGCAGGGTTCTCGCGGAGTCGCCGAGGATGCACGGCACGATGGGTGTGCCGGAGCTGGAGCCCGTCGCCAGGCCGGCCTCGACCGCGAGCCGCAGGAACAGCTCGGAGTTCCGCCTGAGGGCACCGACCCGCTGCGGCTGCGCGGTGAGCAGCTCGGTGGCGGCCAGCGCCGCGGCCGCGTTGGCCGGACTGAGGCCGACGCTGTAGACGAAGCCGGGGAGCGTGTGCCGCAGCCAGCGCACGGTCCGGGCCGAGCCCCCGAGGTAACCGCCGCAGCTGGCGAAGGACTTGGAAAGGGTGCCCATCCACAGGTCCACGTCGGACCGGTCGACGCCGTAAAACTCCCCCACTCCCCTGCCGCGTTCGCCGACGGTGCCGATGCTGTGGGCCTCGTCGACGATGACCAGGGCGCCGTAGCGCTTCTTCAGCTCGATCACGGCGGGCAGGTCGACGAGGTCGCCGTCCATGCTGTAGGCGCCCTCGACGGCGATCAGCACCCGGCGGAACCGGGACCTGTTGAGCCGCAGCATCTCCTCCAGCTGCCCCATGTCGTTGTGGGCGAAGGGCCGTCGCGCCGCCCCGGACAGGGCACAGCCCTGGAGGATGCTGTCGTGGGCGAGCGCGTCGTGCAGCACGAGGTCCTCGGGGCCGACGAGGTGCCCTATCGCGGTGACGTTCGTGGCGTGGCCGCTGACCAGGGCCAGGCAGTCGCCGACGCCGAGGAAGTCCGCGAGCGCCCGCTCCAGCCGTACGGTCAGGTCCCGTTCCCCGGAGAGCGGGCGGCTGGCGGAGACCGAGGTGCCGTACCGGTCCACCGCCCGGTGCACGGCTTCCGTGACCGCCGGATGGCCGGAGAGCCCCAGGTAGTTGTAGCTGCCGAAGGACAGCAGGGTGCGGCCCCCGATGACGGTGGTGTCGCGGATGTTGCCCTCGTGGATCCTGAAGTACGGGTTGTCCCTGCCGCCGGCGGTGATGAGGCCGAGCCGCTGCTCGAACTCGCCCACTTCCGGGAAGGCGTCGATGACGGCGGCCGTGGCCTCCCATGCCGCGGCCTCCTGGCGCGGGCCCGGTACGGCGGGGGCCGCCGCACGGGTGCGGTCCGCGGCGCTGTGCGGACCCGGGTCCGGATCCACGAGTGCGACCAGCCGGCCGACGGTGAGCTCGGGCGAGAACAGCTGCTCGGACCTGAAGCCCGGTATCCGCTTGGCGATGTTGACGGCGAGCTCCTGCAGCATCAGGGAGTCGAATCCGAGATCGGCCACCAGGGTCCGGTGCCCGCTCAGCTCGGAGAGCGGGAAGACACCGGTCCGCGCGACCTCTTCGAGCACGACGGAGGCGGCCGGCACGGCACCCGTGGCGGACGCCCCGGCGGGGCACGGTACGACGGATGCCGTCTCGGCGGGAGCCGTCTCGGCGGGAGCCGTCTCGGCGGGAGCCGTCTCGGCGGGAGCCGTCTCGGCGGGAGCCGTCTCGGCGGGAGCCGTCTCGGCGGGTGCCGGGGAGACCTCGCGTGCCGAGTCGTCCACGACCCAGTGGCGGCGGGGGGCCAGCTGGCTCGGCGGCAGGGTGCACGGAGGTGTCCGCACCGTCGCGGGCGGCCGGGGCACGACGGCCGTGGCCGCGTGCTCGGTGAGCTCCGCGAGCTCGTGCGTACGGCCCGCCGCGACGGCGGCGGCCGCCGCCGTCAGCTTCGCGGTGGCGTCGGCGGCGTCCCGGGCCACCAGACTGAGGTGGTGCGTGAGGGGTGTGCGGCGGGCCAGGGTGTCCGCCACTGCCGCCAGCGGGGGCCGGTCGTGGCTGAGGGTGTCCGCGAGTTCGCCGGCATAGCGGGCCAGTCCGTCCCGGTCCCGTGCACTGAGGGCCAGGACGTACGGTCCCCCGTCCGGTTCCGCGAGCGCTGCCGGGCCGGCCGGCGCGGTGGTGCACTCCTCCACCACCAGGTGGACACCTGTACCTCCGAAGCCGAAGGCGCTGACCCCGGCTCTGCGCGGACCGGCGCGGTCCGGCCACGGTGCCGGGGTGGTCGCCACGGTCAGCCGGGCGGCGTCGAGCCCGGAGCGATCGGCCAGGTCGCACTCCGGCTGCGGGGGTATCACGCCCCGCTGCACGGCCAGGACCGACTTGATGAGCCCGGCGATCCCCGCGGAGTTCAGCGAGTGGCCGACCACCGCCTTCACCGCGCCGAGGTACGCGGGCCGGGCGTGCTCACCGCGCAGTTCACGCAGGACGCCGAGCTCGACGGGGTCGCCGACCGTGGTCCCGGTGCCGTGCGCCTCCAGGTATCCCACCGCGTCCGGGGCGAGTCCCGCGTCCCGGTAGGCACGGCGCAGCGTGCGGAGCTGACCGGCGGCCTGGGGGTGCATGCCGCCCTGCACCGTCCCGTCGTTGGCCGTTCCCACCCCGCGGATCACGGCGTAGACCCGGTCGCCCGCGGCGAGCGCGTCGGTGAGGGGCCGCAGCACCAGGACGCCGGCTCCCTCGCCCAGGACGAAGCCGTCCGCCTGCCTGCCGAAGGGCAGGCAGCGGCCGCTGCGCGAGATGGCGCCGATGCGGCACAGACCGACCAGCAGGTCGGGGGTGAGGACCAGCTGGGCGCCGCCCGCGAGGGCGATGCGGGAGCGTCCCGCGCGCAGTGCGTGCACGGCGTTGGCCACGGCCATGAGTCCGCCCGAGCAGGCCGAGTCCAGGGCGTAGCTCTCGCCGTGCAGGTCGAAGACCGAACTGATGGTGTTGGGGCCCATGTTGAGCAGGAGCCCGGCCACGGAGGTCCCGTTGAGCCCGTCGACGGCCCGGACCGTCTCCGCCAGGCGGGGGTGGCCGAGCCGCGCCCCGAACTCGCCGCCTGCCAGCTGGCGCATCCGGATCTGCATCGTGCTGAGTTCGCGGTAGCCGCCCTCGGTGAGCGCCGTGATCACCGAGGTCTCCTCGCGGTCGAAGCCGTCGGCCTCCCATCCGGCGTCCTGGATGGCCTCGCGGGCGAGGTCGATCAGCAGCCGGGCCTGAGGGTCCATCGCCCGGGCCCGTCGCGGCGGGATGCCGTAGTGGGCCGCGTCGAAGTGACCCACGTCCGGCAGCAGCGCCATGGTGTCCGTGTACGCCGACGAGGCGTCACGGAAGTTGTCGCTCCTGAAGGCGGCGGCATGCCACCGCGAGTCCGGGATCGTCCCGAACTGTGCCTGCGGGGCGGTCAGCAGCCGCCAGTACTGGTTCACATTACGTGCCCCCGGGAAGCGGCACGCCATCCCCACGACGGCGACGTCCTCCCGCCGCGGCCCCCCGGGGGCCTGCGTCTGGTCCGTCCCGGTCATGTCACCCGTGCCGGTCGCTGGTTCCGAGCCGGTCACGCCACCACTGCGAAGTCGCCTTGATCTGCTCGTCGACGGGGGTGGACCGTACCGTGAACGCCGCCTCGTAGGCGCTGGAGTCCAGGACGAACGGGCGGTCGAACTGGTAGCGGATCTCCTTCAGTTCCCTGATCAGCGGGGAGAACAGCGCGGCCGCGCCGACCACGGCGGACGGGAGCCCGCGCACGGCGACCGGGCCCGTTCCCGCGTGGGCGCAGAGCCTGCCGACCATGTCCCGTACGGACAGCGGCGGCTGGGTCGGAACGTGCCAGGCACGTCCCCAGGCGCGCTCCTCGCCCGCGACCTCGACCAGCGTCCGGGCGACATCGGGGACATAGGTCCAGCTGTGCGGGGCGTCCGGGTCCCCCAGCGTGGTGACCGGCTTGCCGCGCAGCAGCGGCGGCACGACCCGTGCGGCCAGGTGGCCGCCGTCGGTGACGCCGGGTCCGAAGAAGTCCGAGGCGCGGACCTCGACCGCCCTGATCCGGCCCTCCTCGTGCAGCCTGCGCGCCTGCTCCCAGACCGCGGTCCGGACCCGCCCCTTGGTGCCGGTGGCGGCGAGCGGCAGTTCCTCGGTCATGGGTCCGTCCACCGGGCCGTAGCCGTAGAGGTTCCCCAGCATGACGAGGACGGCCCCGGTCTCCTCCGCCGCAGCGCAGAGCGACGAGGCCAGCGGCGGCCAGTCACGGGCCCAGTGGTGGTAGGGCGGTGCGGCGCAGCTGTGGATCGCCGCCGCGCCGCGCGCGACGTCGGTCAGCCGCCGGGTGTCCGTCGCGTCCAGCGCGACGTGCTCGATCCCGGGTTCCGGGCTTCGGCCCGACCTGGTGACGACCCTTACGGTACGGCCCTGTTCGACGAGGAGCCGGGCGGTGGCGGCACCGGCGGGTCCAAAACCTATGACGACATGGAAGCTCACGCGCGCACACTAGCGCGAACGAACGGCGCCCCCGTCCGCGGAGAACGTGTCCCGGCCAGCGCGGAAACGTGAACCGCCGGACACTGGGGACATGAGCGGCAACCCCACCGGAAACCCCGACGGAACGCCCGCTGCCGCCCCCACCGGAGCGTCCGCCGCCCGCGCCGGCCGGCCGGCGAACGGGCCCGCCGTCACCCGCCAGGAGTTCGACGCGCTGTTCGCGTCGGTCCGTACGTGGGGCCGCTGGACGGCGGCCGATCGCGGGTCCTGGAACCGGGTGACGGCGGAGCACGTGCGCAGGGCCACCGCCACGGTCCGGGACGGGACGGTGGTCCCGATGGCACGGCCCTGGGACACCCGCCCCGGCCCGGACAACGCGCGGCCCGCGCTGCACCACATGACCGACCTCGGCGACGTACAGGCCCCGGAGCCGTCCGTCCACAAGGATTTCCTGGCGGCGGACTACCACGGCAAGAGCGTGACCCACCTCGACGCACTGTCCCACGTCGCCTACCGAGGGCAACTGTTCGGCGGGCGGGCGGCGCGCGAGCACGTCGGTGCGGCGGGGGCCCGCTTCGGCGCCGTGTCGGCGCTCGGCGCCCTGGTCACGCGGGGTGTCCTGGTCGATCTGCCCAGCGTCCTCGGCGTCGATTGGCTCGAACCCGGCCGTGCGGTGCACGCGCGGGACGTCGTCGCCGCGGAGGAGGCGCTCGGAGTGGCCATCGGGGAAGGCGACGCGGTGCTGCTGCGTTCCGGAGCCCTGCGCCGGCGCCGGGAGCTGGGCCCCTGGAACCCCGACGCGGCGAGCGCGGGGTGGCACGTGGACGCCGTACCGCTGCTGGCCGAGCGCGCCGTCGCGCTGCTGGGCGCCGACGGGGACAGCGACGTACGGCCTTCGCCGGTCGAGGGCCTGCACTCCCCCGTCCATGCGCTCGCCGTCACGGCGATGGGGGTGCCGCTGCTGGACAACCTCGACCTCGAACCGCTCTCGGCGGCGTGCGCCGCGGCGGGCCGCTACGCGTTCCTGCTCGTCGTGGCACCGCTGAACGTCCCCGGCGGCACCGGCTCGCCCGTCAATCCGGTCGCGGTCCTGTGACGTCGGCCCCCTGATCACCTCACTCCCGCACCTCATTGCCGAAATGTGAGGAATATACTCAAATCTGGCGATCGTGGGTGCTCCGGTGAGGGGAAGTGATGCACATGGGGGTCGTCGGAGACCGCATCGGCCCCGTGCGATTCCGTGACCGATTCCTGCAGGGCGAGTCGGTCGAGGGGAGCGTGAGAAGTCCGATCCTGAGCTCGTGGCAGCGCAGCCGGCTGCTGGGGCTGTCGCCGGAGCAGTCCGAGCTCCCGTTCGCGGAGGGCTTCGACCCGGACGGTCCGCTGCTGCGCGCCGCCGAACCCGTACTCGACCGGCTCCAGAGCATCTTCGCGGGCAGCCGTACGAACATCTGCCTCGCCGACGGCCACGGCATGGTGCTCGCGCGCCGCTTCGGCGAAAAATCGATGCTGCGGCAGCTCGCGCCGATCCAGATCCTGCCCGGGTTCGTGTTCGCCGAGCAGGTGGCCGGTACGAACGGCATCGGGCTCAGCCTCGCCGAGCGGCGACTGTGCCAGGTCTACGGCGCCGAGCACTTCGCCGAGCGGTCCCAGGCGAGCGCCTGCACCGCGATCCCCCTGCGCGACCAGCTCAGCGGGCACATCCAGGGCGTCCTGTGCCTCGGCTATCCCTACACCGACGCCGACCCCGCGCTGGTCCCCGTGGTGCGCAAGGCGGCCGAAGCGATCGAACGACGGCTGATGGACCAGAGTTCGGCGCGCGAGCACGGTCTGCTGGAGGCCTATCTCGACACCGCGGTCCTGGCCCTGAGCGGCGAGCACGGACTCGACGGGCACGCGGTCGCGATGGCCGACTTCCTCCAGAGCGAACTGGAGCAGAGCGACCAGGCGACCCTCAAGGAAAAGGCCACGGAGCTGATGTCCGGCGACCGTCGGGCCGCCGCCGAGGTGCCCCTGTCCCGCGGCCGGTGGGTCACACTGGTCAGCCGCCCCGTGACGAGCGCCGCCGGGGTGGAGGGGGTCGTCGTCGAGGCACTGCTCCCCGAGGACTCGGAGCGGCACGCCCCCGCCCCCACCCACCAGCAGCCCCACGCCCCCGCCTCGGCTCCGCCCGCGCCCCACCCCCTCGTCACCCCCGGTCCGGGACCGGCGACGGTCCGCGCAGCCGGCGCACCCGGCACCGCAGGCCCGGCCGGGAAGGCCGTCTCGGCGCCCACCGCGGGCCTCGCGCAAAGCCGGGTCAGAGGGCTGGTGCTGGTGGGCGAGCCCGAGGTGGGCAAGTACGCCGTCGCGGCACGCCGTCGCCTGGAGCTGCTGGCCGAGGCCAGCAACCGCATCGGCACCACCCTGGACGTGAGCCGCACCGCCTGGGAGCTCGCCGAGACGGCCGTCCCGAGGTTGGCCGATTTTGTCACCATCGACCTGCCCGGGGGCGTGCTGCTCGGGGAGGAGTCCCCCCATCCCACCACCGAGATGCAGCGCACCGTGGTCCACGGGATCCGCGAGGACTGCCCCTTCTACCCGGTCGGAGCGCAGATCAGCCTGCGCCCCACCACACCCCACATGCGCTGCATCGCCACCCGGCAGCCGGTGCTCGAACAGGACCTGAGGGCCGCCTTCGGCTGGATCGCCCAGGACCCCGGGCACGCCGAGCGGCTCCTCGCCCACAACATCCACTCCCTCATCACGGTCCCCCTGCTCGCCCGGGGCGCCGTCCTCGGTGTGGCGAGCTTCTACCGCTCCCAGGACCCGGCCCCCTACGGGGACGACGACCGTTCACTGGCCCAGGAGCTCGTCGCCCGCGCCTCCCTCTGCATCGACAACGCCCGCCGCTACACCCGCGAACACACCCTCGCCCTGTCCCTGCAGCGCAGCCTGCTCCCGCGCGACCTCCCCGAGCAGAGCGCCGTCGAGGTCGCCCACCGCTATCTGCCCGCCGAGTCGGGCGTGGGCGGCGACTGGTTCGACGTCATCCCGCTGTCCGGCGCCCGGGTCGCCCTCCTGGTCGGCGATGTCGTCGGCCACGGGCTGCACGCCGCCGCCACCATGGGCCGGCTGCGCACCGCCGCCCGCAACTTCGCCGAGCTGGAGCTTGCCCCCGACGAGCTCCTCACCCACCTGGACAACCTGATGGTGCGCCTCGACCGGGAGGAGGGCGGGGACGGTCCCGGCTCCGGCAGCACCGGCATCGTGGGCGCCACCTGCCTCTACGCCATCTACGACCCCACCTCCCAGCAGTGCACGATGGCCCGCGCCGGCCATCCTCCGCCCGCGCTGGTCCGGCCCGACGGCACCGTGTCGCTGCTCGACCTGCCCGCCGGCCCCCCGCTCGGCCTGGGCGGCCTGCCCTTCGAGTCGGCCGAGATCCGGCTCCCCGAGCACAGCCAGCTCGTCCTCTACACCGACGGCCTCATCGAGGACCGCCACCGCGACGTGGACGTCGCCCTCGACGCACTGAACCGGGCGCTGTCCCACCCGGACCGGGCCCCGGAGGAAACCTGCCAGGCCGTGCTCGACGCCGTGGCACCCGAGCACCCCGACGACGACATCGCGCTCCTCGTCGCCCGCACCAACGCCGTGCCCGCGGACCGGATCGCCACCTGGGAGCTGGCCGCCGATCCCGCCCTCGTCTCCGAGGTCCGCGCCGCTTCCGTGAGCCAGCTGAACCGGTGGGGGCTGGAGGAGTCCGCGTTCGCCACCGAACTCCTGCTCAGCGAGCTCGTCACGAACGCCGTCCGCTACGGGACCGCGCCCATCCGGGTGCGCCTCATCCACGACCGCAACCTGATCTGCGAGGTGCACGACGCCAGCAGCAGCGCCCCGCGCATGCGTCTGTCGGCCACCACCGACGAGGGCGGCCGCGGCCTGTTCCTCGTCGCGCAGCTCGCCCAGTCCTGGGGCACCCGCTACACCACCGGCGGCAAGGTCATCTGGGCCGAGTGCACCCTGGCCGCCGCATGACCCCCGGACCCGGCGGGCGTTCGGCCATTGGAGTCAGCCCGTGCGGCGACATTCCGGGAATGAGCCCTGATGTCCCCGTAGAGTGCCCCGTACCGTCGGGAAGAACTCGGAGGCCGACCCCCGGAGAAGTCCGTGCATGACGCTCCCGACACCGGGGCGAGCCCACCCTCGCCGTCCGGTGCCGCACCACTCGTCCGCGTACGCGGCCTGAGCAAGCGGTTCGGCGGTACGCTCGCGCTGGACTCGGTCGACCTCGACATCCGGCGCGGCAGCGTCCTCGCCCTGCTCGGCCCCAACGGGGCGGGAAAGTCCACTCTCATCAAGGTGCTCGCGGGGGTGAACCGGGCCGACACGGGCGAGGTCACGGTGGCCGGCCATCCCCTCGGCAGCCACGCCGCCACCCGGAACATGTCGTTCATCCACCAGGACCTCGGCCTCGTCCCGTGGATGACGGTGGCCGAGAACATCGCCCTGGGCTCCGGTTACCCCCGCCGCCGCGGACTGATCTCCTGGCGGCGGGCCCGGGAACGCTGCGACGAGGCCCTGCGCATCGTCGCCGGGCATCTGGACGCCGACGCCCGGATCGCCCGCCTGGGCCCCGCCGAGCGCTCGCTGGTCGCCATCGCCCGCGCCCTGGCCACGCGCGCCGAGCTCCTCGTGCTCGACGAGCCGACCGCCACCCTCCCCGCCGCCGACTGCGCGCGCCTCTTCGACGTGCTCCACACCCTGCGCGACCGGGGCCACGGCATCCTCTACGTCAGCCACCGGCTCGACGAGGTGTACCGGGTCGCGGACACCTTCGCCGTCCTGCGCGACGGCCGCCTCGTCGACCGGGGCCCGCTCGCCGGTCACAGCCCGGACCGGCTGGTGCGCGCGATCGTGGGCCACGCACCGGCCGGTCGCCGGGCTCCGGGCACTCCCCCCGCCGCCGGCGCGCCCCGGCTGAGCCTCGCCCGGGTGCGCACCGTGTCCACCGGAGAGGTCAGCCTGGAGCTGCGCGCCGGAGAGATCCTCGGCATGGTGGGCCTGACCGGCGCCGGCCACATGGAGCTGGGCCGCGCCCTCGCCGGCACCCGGCCGCTCCTCGGGGGGCGCCTGCTGCTCGACGGCGCGCCGTACCACCCGCGTTCGGTCCACTCCGCACTCGCCTCCGGCGTCGGCTTCGTCGCCGCCAACCGTCAGGAGGAGGGCTGCGCCGCCGACCTGACCGTACGGGAGAACTTCCTGGCGAACCCGCGCGCGGCCGGCGCCCCGGCGGTGCACTGGATCAGCCCCCGCCGCGAGCGCGCCGAGGCGACCGCCCTCGCCGACCGGTTCTCGGTGCACCCCCGTGACAGCGAGGTGCCGATCGCCAGCCTGTCCGGCGGCAACCAGCAGAAGGTCATGGTCGGCCGGTGGCTCCGCGGACACCTGCGTCTGCTCGTCCTGGAGGAGCCGACCGCCGGTGTGGACGTCGGGGCCAAGGCGACCATCCACCGGCTGCTCGACGACGCACTCGCCTCGGGCCTGGCGGTCCTGCTCATCTCCACCGATTTCGAGGAGGTCGCGGACGTGTGTCACCGCGCTCTGGTGTTCGTCCGCGGCAGGGTGAGCACCGAGCTGAGCGGTACGGCCCTCACGGTCGCCGAACTCACCCGGACCGCCTCGGCCATGCCCGCGATCACCGGACCCACGGCGGACCGATGACCATGCCCCCTTCCCCGCCCCCCGCACCCTCGTCCCCGCCTTCACCACCGCCTTCGCCGCGGTCCCCGCTGGACCACCTGCGGGGTCACCACATCGGCACCTACGGCCTGCTGGTCCTCGCGGTCCTGCTCTTCCTGGTCTTCTCCCTCGTCCTGCCGGACACCTTCCCCACCCGCGACAACGTCTCCTCGATCCTGTCCAACCAGTCGATCCCGGCCATCCTGGCCCTCGGCGCGACCATCCCCATCGCCACCGGCAAGTTCGACCTGTCCATGGGCTACGGCCTCGGCCTGGCCCATGTGATGGTGCTGCAGCTCATCGTCGGCACGGGCTGGCCCTGGCCGCTCGCCTGCCTCACCGTGGTCCTCGGCGGGGCGCTGGTCGGCGTCCTCAACGGCGTCATCGTCGAGTACGTGCGGATCGACTCCTTCATCGCCACGCTCGGCACCGGCAGCATGATGTACGCCGTGACCGGATGGATCACCGACGGCTCCCGGATCGTCCCCGGCCCGGACGGCCTGCCGACCGCCTTCACCGGCCTCTACGACTCCCGGTTCCTCGGCCTGCCGCTGCCCGCCTACTACGTCCTGGCCCTCGCGGCCGCGCTCTGGGTGGTCCTGGAACGGCTGCCGCTCGGCCGGTACATGTACGTCATCGGCTCCAGCCGGCGAACCGCCGACATCATCGGCATCCCCAGCCACCGCTACTCCATTTACGCGTTCGCCGGATCGGGCCTGGTCACCGGGCTCGCCGGAGTGCTCCTCGCCGCCCAGCAGCAGACCGGCAACCCGAGCGTCGGGCTGGACTACCTGCTGCCCGCCTTCGTCGGTGCCCTGCTCGGGTCCACGACGATCAAACCCGGCCGCGTCAACTCCCTCGGAACCGTCGTGGCGGTCGCGGTGCTCGCCATCGGCCTCGCCGGGATCGGGCAGCTCGGCGCCGACTTCTGGGCCACGCCGCTGTTCAACGGGGCCACCCTGCTCATCGCCGTCGGCCTGGCCGGCTACTCCGCCCGGCGCCGGCTGCGCACCTCCTAGAAGATCTCGTACGCGCACCTCGTCAGGAGCACCGTGCACCCGAAGGACCCGCACTCGTACTCGCGCCGCACGACCACCCGCACGGCCGCGGCCCTGCTGTCGGCGGCCGCGATCCTCCTCGCCGGCTGCGGGAGCGGCCCTTCCACCGGCGCCGCGCCGCCCGAGGCCGGTTGCCCCGGCGCCCTCGCGAGCGCCACTGCGGCCGTCGCGCGGGCCGAGAAGTCCGACACCGCCTGGCACGGCCCCACCACCGGCCCTGCGGCGGTCCCCGGCAAGTCGATCGTCTACGTCGCCCAGACCATGACCAACCCCGGTGTCGCGGGCGTGGCGCAGGGCGTCGAGGAGGCCGCGAAGGCCATCGGCTGGCAGGTCCGGGTGATCGACGGGGACGGTACCCCGGCCGGCATCCAGGCGGCGCTCAGCCAGGCCATCACGCTGCGGCCCTCGGGCATCGTCATCGGCGGCTTCGATCCCCAGCTGACCTCGCAGCAGATGGCGCGGGCCGAAGCGGCCCGCATCCCGGTGGTCGGCTGGCACGCGGTGGGCTCCCCCGGTCCGAGCGCAAGACCCAGGCTGTTCACCAACGTCACCACCAAGGTGGAGGACGTGGCGAAGATCAGCGCGGACTGGATCGTCGCGCGGTCCGCGGGGAATGCCGGCGTCGTCCTGTTCACCGACGACTCGATCCCGTTCGCCAGGAACAAGGCCGAGCTGATCCGCAAGGAGCTCGCCACCTGCTCCGGCGTACGGCTGCTGAGCTACGAGAACATCCCCATCCCCGACGCCGCGAGCCGCACCGCGCAGGCGGTCTCCTCGCTGCTCTCCCGTTTCCAGGACGACTGGACGTACTCGGCCGCCATCAACGACCTCTACTTCGCGGACGCGGCCCCGGCCCTGCGCGCGGCGGGCAGGCCGGGCTCCGGGCCGCCCTTCAACATCGGCGCGGGCGACGGAGACCCCTCCGCCTTCCAGCGGATCAACAGCGGGCAGTTCCAGGCCGCCACCGTGCCCGAGCCGCTGAACCAGCAGGGCTGGCAGATCGTCGACGAGTTCAACCGCGCCTTCGCCGGCCGGCCGGCCAGCGGATATGTGGCCCCCGTGCACATCGCC
The DNA here is from genome assembly GCF_008642275.1 of Streptomyces venezuelae. Taxonomy (NCBI): domain Bacteria; kingdom Bacillati; phylum Actinomycetota; class Actinomycetes; order Kitasatosporales; family Streptomycetaceae; genus Streptomyces; species Streptomyces venezuelae. Next base: position 7,285,977 of record NZ_CP029189.1, on the reverse strand, counting down.
ACGGCCGGCAACAGCGACGGGGCCACGTCCTGGGACCCGTCCGGCTACCGCGAGGGGTACCGCAGGATCTGGGCGGGCTGAGACACGGCGCCAAGGGCAGCGGTCCCGATGCGGGACCGGTGCCCGTGGCGTCCAGGGTGCCGGGTGCCGGGGGTTACTGGTACGGGTCGAAGGGGATGCCGGCCGGCTTGGCCTCCGCCAGGTGGGAGGCGAACGAGCCGTCCTTCAGGCCGAAGTGCGCGCTGCCGAAATCGGCCTGGGTGAGTTTGTCGCGCACGTTCGCCGGGTAGCCCGACCATCCCACGAGCGTCGGGAACTGCCAGGTGCCCCGGTGGTTCTCGGGCGGCTCGTCATTGGTGTTCGCCGCGCGGAAGCAGTGCGTGCCGATGCCGTCCTTGTGATAGACGATCTTGGGGTGACTGCCGTCCCAGCGGATCTGGTCGCGCGCGTGGATGTTGAAGTCGCCGTGGGCGGAGGTCGCGACGTACTTGGCCTCGCCGCCCTGGATCCACACGACCACGTGTTCCCAGTCGTGCCGGTGTCCTCCGAGCTCGATGCCGGGCAGGGCCTGGTCCTTCTCGAAGTAGAGCGCGTAGATGACGGCGCACCAGCCGTTGTTGCACTTCCAGCGGGAGTAGCCGTTGGTGTTGGCGAGGTCCGAGGCGTCCCGGCAGCTGCCGTTGAGGGCGCCGGTGGGTTTGAGTCCGCCGTTCAGGACCCCGCTCGAACTGATGGCGGGCGTCGGGTAGCAGCCGTCGGTGTCGTAGTCGTAGGCGGGCTGGTAGGTCGACTCGATCGCTTCGGCCTTGCCGGGGAGCGCCGGGGGTGGCGCCGCGAAGGCCACCTGGGGAACGGCGACGACCACCGCGAGGGCGGCGCCGACGACCACCATCGATCGCCGGATGTGACGGTTCGTCCGCAAAACAGGCCTCCTGGCCGACCGGGTGCGAGGGTGGCGGACGTGTCACGGCGGAACACCGCCGACCGACACGCCGCGAGCATCATTCGCGACCCGGGGCGACACGGCAAGAGGCCGGGCGGACTCCGTTCCTTGCGTACGGAAGAACCCCAAAGGCCTTATAGACAATAAAAATTGACGGATTGTCAGTGATGAGCAGGGCGTCGTCCTCGACCGGTGCGGGCCCTGCGGCTGCGGCCATCGGGGCGATCGCGGAGCCGGGGCCACGGGCGGGGCGCGTCAGGGTCCGGCCCTCCGGCGGCGGGCAGTGACTGGAGCACACCTCGGGCCGCACCGCCAGGGTGCGGCCCGTCGACTCCACGAGCGCCACGGATGCGTGGCGGAAGCACACGATCCGATCGACGTCTTCATCGTGCGCCCGCCCGGGGCGCACCGAGACCACGACCCGAACCTGCCGCAGCCCGTCGGCCGCGCCCCGCCGGTCTTCAGGCGGGGGTCATCCGAGGGTGTTCATCAGGATGATGGCCAGAAGGTCCAGCAGGATGACGGCGACGACGCCGCCGATCATGAACCAGGCCCTGCGCGATTCGTCCATGCCCACGGGTCACCTCCCGGCCGGGGCGGGCGCCGCGCGGCCCGGGGGCCGCGCGGGGGACTCGTCCGCCTCCGGCCATCATGACCCGATTCCGGGCGGGCCGCTCGCGGCAGGTCAGGCGACCCAGGCGCCGGTCATGCCGACCACCGCCGAGCCGTCCTGGTCGGCCAGCTTGGTCCCCGTGAAGTCACGGGCCCACTGCGAGGTCTGGATGCGGAACGCGGGCCGGTCGGCGGTGAGCGCCTCCATGACGGACTCGGCCGCGCCGGCCGGGGTCTGCGCGCCGTTCAGGAACTGGCCGACCGTGCGCTCGACGTAGTGGCGCAGCGCGCCGGAGTACGGGCCGGCCGCGGCGATCCTCGCCTCCAGGTCGAGGCCGATGTTGTTCACGAACTCCGTCGCCACGGCGCCCGGCTCGACGACGGACACGCTCACGCCGACGGCGCCCGCGACGGGAGCCAGGCTCTCCATGTAGCCCTCCACGGCGAACTTGGCTGCGCAGTAGGCCTCGTTGAAGGGCTGTCCGACGACACCGCCGACGCTGGTGACGGTGATCAGGCGCCCGCCGGTGGCCCGCAGGTGCGGCATCGCGGCCTTGGAGACGTTCAGCACGCCGAAGAAGTTGACCTCCATGACCTCGCGGACGTCGGCGACGGATTCGAGTTCGAGGGTGCCCACGTGACCGGCGCCGGCGTTGTTGACGACGGCGTCCAGCCGGCCGTGGTCGGCGATGACGCCCTCCACGGCGGCGATGACGGAGGCCTCGTCGACGACGTCGAGCTGCCGGATGTCGAGCTCGACGCCGGCCTCGACCGCGGCCTTGCGCAGGGCGTCGGCGCGGCCGGTGTCACGCAGGGTGGCGACGACCCGCCAGCCGGCCCGGGCGGCGGCGATCGCGGCGGCCAGGCCGATGCCGGAGGAGGTGCCGGTGATCAGGACGGTGCGGGCGGGGGTGGCGGGGGACGTCGACATGACGGGGGCCTTTCGAGGGGGGATTTATGTGCGTGCACACACACTATAAAATTATGTGTGCGCACACGCAAGCTCTAGACTGCCGACATGCCGAAGAAGCTCACCGAAGCCGAGATGCCGGCGGCCGACTACGCCTTCTACGGGCTGGTGTGGGCCGGAACGGTCATGACCGACCGCGTGGACCGGGCCCTGGTCAAGGCCCACGACCTCCCCGTGTCCTGGTTCGAGGTCATGCTGTGGCTGGCCTCCAGCCCCGAGCCGGTGCCCGCCTCCGTACTCGGCAACAGCACCCTGCTCAGCCGCAGCCAGGTCTCCCGCGTCGTCGACGCCCTGCAGACCCGGGGCCTGGTGACCCGTACGCCCTCGGCACGCGACGCCCGGTCCGTGGAGGTCTCCCTCACCGAGGCGGGCCGTACGGTGTTCGCCGAGGCGGACGCCACCCGGCGCGAAGCCCTGGCCCCGGTCTTCACCGAGCTCCTCGACGAGCGGGACCTGGCGGCGCTGGGCACGGTGTGGCGCAAGCTCAAGGCCGCGAAAGCCGCACAGGCCGAGCAGGGGGAGCGCGCCCGGTAGTCCCGGGCGGGGCTCCGGTCAGCCGGGGTACCCGTCGGGGGTGAGGGTGGCGGCCGCCGCGAAGAGCCGGGCGCAGCGCCGCGTCATGGCCTCCGGGGTCTGCTCCGGGTGCTTGACCCACCAGCGGACGAGGGTGGCGACCAGGTCCCGCCAGACGTACTTGAGCGCGTCGGCGTCCAGCGGGTCGGCGGACCCGGCCGCGCGCAGCAGTTCCGCGGTGCCGCCGACGGCGAGCCCGTCGATGGCCGCCCAGTACTCCGAGGCCCGGCGCGCGGCCTCCCCGCCGGGCGGCAGGGTGGTGTCATAGAGCACGAACCATGCCCCCCGCCGCCCTTCCAGGGCGGCGAAGATGCCGTGGAGCACGCGCAGCGGCGTGTGCGGGGCGGCCCCGCCGCCCTCCCCCATCGCGGCGCGGATGGTGTTCAGCAGCTGGTCCCCGACCGGGACCAGACAGGCCACGTACAGGTCCTCCTTGGTGCCGAAGTACTGGTGCAGCAGCGTCTTGGTGACACCCACGCGGGCGGCGATCGCGGGAAGCGACGCGGCCGCGAATCCGTGCGCCCCGAACTCCTCCGTGGCGGCTTCCAGCATCTGCCGACGGCGGTGCTCCCGCGGGACTCCCTTGGTTCCGGCTTTCGACGCATGCGAGGAGGGGGTTGCCATGAGCCGATATTATCAGTAGGTAATTTACCGCTAGGTAAATTACCTCGACCCCTGGAGCGCCGCCATGGCCGGCACCACCCCGCACCCCCCGCAGCCCTCGTCCCGCACCCGCTCCTGGTGGGGCTGGGGCTGGACGGACGCACATCCCGACGACGCGGAATGCACCGCGATCGGCGCCCTGCTCCCGGGCACCCTCGGCCGCCCGCTCCCGGTCCCCCGCGTCCGTGACCTGGCCATCGCGGCCCCCGCCGTCGAACCCCCGCCGAGCCTCGCCCACCTGGTCGGCGCCGACCCGTCGGACCGCGCCGCGCACGCCATGGGCAAGGCGTACCGCGACGTGGTGCGCGCCCTGCGCGGCCGCCCCGGCCGCATCCCCGATCTCGTCGCCCGCCCCACGGACGACCAGGGGGTGGCCGATCTGCTGGACTGGGCCGGTGAGCGGCGGATCGCCGTCGTCCCCTACGGCGGGGGCTCCTCGGTCTCCGGCGGCGTCGAGTACCGCGGCGACGCCCACCGGGCCGTGATGTCCCTGGACCTGACCGCCATGGGCCGCGTACTGGAGGTGGACCCCGAGGGCCGGGCGGCGCGCATCCAGGCCGGCACGCTCGGTCCGAGCCTGGAGGACCAGCTGCGGCCCCACGGCCTCACCCTGCGGCACTTCCCGCAGAGCTTCGAGTTCTCCACGCTGGGCGGCTGGCTCGCCACCCGGGCCGGCGGCCACTACGCCACCGGCCGTACCCACATCGACGACTTCGTGCAGTCGCTGCGCGTGGTGACCCCGGCCGGCACCGCCGACTCGTGGCGGCTGCCCGCGTCCGGCGCGGGCCCCTCCCCCGACCGGCTGTTCCTGGGCTCCGAAGGTGCCCTCGGCGTCATCACCGAGGCGTGGGTGCGCCTGCAGGAACGCCCCCGCCACAAGGCGTCCGCCGCGGTCGCGTTCTCCGACTTCCACAGCGCCCTCGGAGCGGTGCGCGCCCTCGCGCAGTCCGACCTCTCCCCCGCCAACTGCCGTCTGCTGGACTCCGGTGAGGCCGCGCTGTCGGGCGCGGCCCACGACGGCAGCTCCGTACTGGTCCTGGGGTTCGAGTCCGCGGACGAACCGGTCGGCGCCCGGCTCGAACGGGCCGTCGCGCTGGCCCGCTCGCACGGCGGACGGTACGGGGGGACGGGCGGGGCCGGCGGCCCGCAGGAGGGACCGGAGGGCGACGCGGCCGTGAGCGCCTGGCGCTCGGCGTTCCTGCGGATGCCCTACCTCCGCGACGGGCTGGCCCGGATGGGCGCGGTCGCGGAGACCTTCGAGACGGCGGCCACCTGGGACCGGATCCCGGGCCTGGTCGACGAGGTGCGCCGGGAGGTCGGCGAGGCTGCGGTGAAGGCCACCGGATTCCCCGCGACCGTCAACTGCCGTCTGACGCACGTGTATCCGGACGGCGCGGCGCCCTACTTCACCGTGCTCGCCGCCGGCCGGCCCGGTGACGAGGTCGCCGTCTGGGACGACCTCAAGGCCGTCGCGAGCGAGGTCCTGCACCGCCACCGGGCCACCATCACCCACCACCACGCCGTCGGCCGGGACCACCGGCCCGGCTACGACCGCCAGCGCCCGGAGCCCTTCGCCCTCGCCCTGCGGGCCGCGAAGGGGGCGCTCGATCCGCGCGGCATCCTCAACCCCGGAGTGCTCGTGGACTGACCGGGGCGGGGCCCGCGGGTCCCGGCGGCCCGCCGGGTGTGCCGTCCCGGAACGCGGCGAGGGGGCCCGGCCCGTCGGCTGACGGCCCCGGCCCCTTCGGCCCGCGTCCGGTCAGACGCGGTCGGCCGCGATCAGGACGTACTGGAAGGAGCCGTCCTTGTAGGACTCGATGAACGCCTCTTCGATGCCGGTGACCAGGGAGGACGTGGCCCGCAGCTCCCAGTAGGGCAGGGTGTCGGGGGTCAGGTCGACGACGGCCTGGGGCACGAGGCGGTTGTCGGCCATCGCGCGCAGGTACTCGCGGCGGGAGTGGATGTTGCACTCGAAGTGCGCGTTGATCTGCGAGACCCACTTCGAGGGCTGGCCGTAACGCGGGTTCCAGCAGCCGGTGATGGTCACGTACCGGCCGCCGACCTCGAGGACGCGCGAGTGCTCCGCGAAGAGGTCGTGCAGGTCGACGTACATGCTCGACTCGTTGTTCCAGGAGCCCGCGGCCTGCCCGGTCTCGAACGGCGTGCTGAGCATGTTGCAGACACGGGCCCGGACGTGGTCCTCGATGCCGAGTTCCCGGGCTCGCTGGTTGGCGAAGTCGGCCTGCTTGGCCGACAGGGTGACGCCCTCGACCTTGCATCCGAAGCGCTGGTGGGCCATGACCATCGAACCGCCGCGGCCGCAGCCCGCGTCGACGAGGGTGTCGTCGCGGCCGATGGGGCCGAGGTGTTCGAGGAGGAGTTCGGCCTGGGCCGACTCCAGGCGGTGGAGCTCGGCGATCAGCTTCTTCTCGTATGCGCTGTCCTCGGTGGCGCCGAGGGCGGCGTGGTCGATGTCGCCGATGCCGTAGTGGTGGTGGTAAAGGCCGTCGACATCGCCGAGACGCAGGTTCACGGGCCGGGCCTCGTGGTCCCAGTACCGCGCGATGTCCCCCTGGTAGGGGGTCGCCGGACCGGGGATGAACACCGAGGAGGTACCCGCGGCGACGGTGGTGATATCGGTGCTAGTCATGAACAGTTCCCATCTTTACCAGAAATCGGGCAGGCTGTAGCGATAGGTGTTGGTCTGGTGCCAGTAGTGGTTGCCGTCGACCCATACGGCCACCCCGCGCAGGAAGCGCTGAACGGTCGGGACCGGGCAGGCGGCGGCCAGGTCCGCGGCCGCGGCCTCGAAGTCGCGCATCAGGTCGTTGTGGACCTCGACGGCCTTCAGGTAGGCCTCCTGGTCGGAGCAGCTCTCGCGTTCGGCGATCACCACCGGCAGGTTCAGGTGCCGTCCGGGGCTGGCCAGTTCCTTGGTGTAGGAGTACAGGTCGTTGACGATCGTGGTGGCGTTCCCGGCAAGCGCGATCACCCGTTGCATGGCGGGCTGCGCGTGGAGGTCCGCCGGCAGTTCGTAGCCGCCGACGGAGTCGGTGATGGTGGGGCAGGGGCGGAAGTTGTTGAACTGGCGCATCGCCAGGTACTCCCACACCTCGGGGACGTACTCCGTCTGCGCCCAGGCACCCTCGGCGAGATAGCCCATGTGCAGCCGGGCCATGTCGTGCCGGAACCGGTCGGCCTGCGAGGCGGTGCTCGCCTGGAGGAAGTACTCCATGGCGGAGCGGTAGGCGCGCCGGGGCGCGTCCGAGAGGAGCGACGCCTCCCAGTCCGGTGCGTACTCCTTCGTCGTGTGCAGGGGGTCGAGAGCGGTGTGCGCGAGCAGCAGGCGTCCGCCGAGGCCCACGGGCGAGCCGCCGTGGTCCTCGCAGTAGCAGTCGTCGACCGCGTTCTCGGCGACCATCAGCCGGGTGGCGAGCATCAGGTGTTCGATGCTCGGGGCGTCCGGATGGCAGGCGACCATGTAGCGCCCGACGGAGAAGCCGTCGAACTGGTCCTCCCAGTCCTCCGGGTAGAGCGACACCTCGTCCAGCGCCCAGGCCTTGATCCGGCGGCTGAGCTCCTCCACCCGCACCGGATCGGGCTCCGGCACCGGGTGGTAGTAGAGGCCCGGGATCGGACGGCCCACCGCCGGGACGGGCGCGTCCGGCGCCCCGGGCGGGGGCGTGTCGCTCCGGGCCCAGTGCAGGCTCGCCGTGCCCAGGCCGCTGGGCCCGCGCAGGATCCGTTCGAGGGCGGCACTCGGCTGCGGCGCGGCGGCCTCGGCCGCACCCGCGTCGGGTACGGGCGCGGATACGGAAACGGATACGGGTGTCAGGGCCGGGGGCCCCGTCGGGAGGGCGGGCAGGGCCGGCAGGGCCTGCGAGGGCGGTGGAGAAGGCTCGACGGGCCCGGCGCCGGCGGCGGGTTCGACGCCGGCGGCAAGGGCGTTGGCGAGAACGTGGGCCCCGAAGGACGCCACGGCGGCGGGCAGGCTCGACTGCAGAGGGGAAGGCCCAGGATCGGGCATCCGTAACTCCTCGGGGAGATGAGTGGGTTGTCCCGGATCCCGGGCGTGCGCGGCGGGCCAGGACAGGCAGGGGTCCTGGCTGTCACGGCCGTCGGGCAGGTCCTCCTGCGCCGTTTCTTCCGGATCCTGCTCGGCCGGCGAGATCCGGAAGAGAGGGCCGAGGCCGCCTCTTCCGGACCTTGCCGGCCGGGCCCGCGGCGTCCGGTGCCGTGCCCGGCAAGGCGGAGGGGCGCCCGCGTACTGGACGCACCCGGGCGGCCCCGACAACGCGGCCGGGTGCGGTGCCGGGCGGGCCCGGCGGGGTCCGGAAGGGACGGACTAGTCCCGCCTGCGGGCGATCTGCACGTTCTCCAGCACTCCGAGCGCGTCGGGCACCAGGATGGCGGCGGAGAAGTAGGTGGTGACCAGGTAGGAGATGATGGCCTGCTCGCTGATCCCCATGAAGCGGACCGAGAGGCCGGGCTCGTACTCCTCCGGCAGGCCGGTCTGGCGCAGACCGATGACACCCTGGTTGTCCTCGCCCGTTCGCATGACGAGCACCGAGCTGGTGTTCTCCTTGCTGATCGGGATCTTGTTGCAGGGCAGGATCGGGACCCCGCGCCAGGCCGGAACCGACTGCCCGCCGACGTCGACGTGGTCCGGGTAGAGCCCGCGGGCGTTGAACTCGCGCCCGATCGCGGCGATCGTCCGGGGGTGGGCGAGGAAGAACTTCGAGCCGCGGCGGCGGCACAGCAGCTCGTCGAGGTCGTCCGGGGTCGGCGGGCCCGAGTGGGTCTGGATCCGCTGCTTGAAGGCGGCGTTGTGGAGCAGGCCGAAGTCCCGGTTGTTGATCAGCTCGTGCTCCTGGCGCTCGCGCAGCGCCTCGATGGTGAGCCTGAGCTGTTCCTCGGTCTGGTTGTGCGGCCCGTTGTAGAGGTCGGCGACCCGGGTGTGGATCCGCAGCACGGTCTGCGCGATGGAGAGTTCGTACTCGCGGGGCTTGAGCTCGTAGTCGACGAAGGCGCCGGGCAGGTCCGCCTCACCGGTGTGGCCGGCGGACATCGCGATCTCGGCCTCGCCGTGCTTGTTCTGGCGCTGGTGCGGGAGCGAGCTGAACCGGTTGATGTGGTCCTGGAGTTGCGGCGCCGCGGAGAGCACGGAGGCGAAGTCGCCGCGGGAGAGGGTGAGCAGGATGCCGGGGGTCTCGGCGGTGGCCGTGTAGTCCCAGGTGGCGTCCGCGTCCAGCAGGGCGTTCTCGCCGAACCGGTCGCCGTCGGCGAGTACGGCGACGGCGACGTCGTCGCCGTACTTGCCGACGGAGGTCTGGCTGATGCGGCCGTGGGCGATCAGGTGGATCTGGTCCGCGGGAGTACCGCGTTCGACGATCACCTCACCGGCGCGGAAGTCGCGCTGCACGCACCGGCCGGCGATCGCGGTCAGCACCTCGTCGTCCTCGAAGCCGCGCAGCAGGGCCAGTTCGCCGAGCTCGCGCGGGATCACCCGGACGTTCGCGCCGTCCTGGACGAACTCGATGGTGCCGTCGCCCACGGTGTACGTCAGCCGGCGGTTGACCCGGTAGGTGCCGCCCTTGGTCTCCACCCAGGGGAGCATCCGCAGCAGCCAGCGGGAGGTGATCTCCTGCATCTGCGGGGCGGACTTGGTCGTGCTGGCGAGGTTGCGGGCAGCCGCCGTGCTCAGGCTGGACTGCCGCGGCGGCTCCAGCTGGGCTTCCGGGCTGGTGTCAACGGTCATCGGGCGAGCTCTCCTTCGCAAGGGCGGTGACCGGCGAATGCGCGCGTCACCAGGGAACGAGGAAAAAAGAGGGGTGAAATATCCGGGAATCCGTCCAGATCCGGGGGAACAGTAACGGCCGGTGCACCCGTCTTGAGCCTGAAAACCGTTGGCGTTACCTCGATGCAGTGATCTCGCACCGCAGGTGGTTTGCCGGGGTTGTGGACGATATTCGGCCTTGTTCACGAACACGGCCGAAAAGCGGCAGGGCGGTCAGCTCCCGCGGCGCCTCCCGTCTGCCGGCGCGTGTCCGGGCGGGGCATCGGGCCGCCACATCGCCGTCACCTCCAGCGGGCCCACCGTCAGGCGCCGCACGGTGGTGAAGCCGAAGCGGCGGTAGAGCCGGACGTTCGCCCCGTCGGCGGTGGTGAGGAAGATGCCGCCGGGCGCGGGGGTCGTGGCGAGCAGGTGGCCGAGGAGCCGCCCTCCGGTACCGCGCCCCGCCGCGCCGGGCTCCACGCCGATGAACTCCAGGGTCCAGGCCCCGGCCGGGGTTTCGGCCTCGGCGGCGTGCAGATAGCGCAGCGTCCGCACCAGGGCGCGCGGGCCGCAGCCCGCCAGGGTGCGGGCCGCCCACGCCGCCCGGGCCGCACCCGAGGGCACGGCGGCGGGCGGGGTGAGGACGGCGGCGGCGAGGGGCCGTCCGCGACCGTCGGCCAGCAGGTGCCGCCGGGCCCCGGGGAGCGTGGCGTGCGTACGCAGGGTGGCGGTGAACCAGGCCTGCCGTACGCGGTCGGATCCACCCGCGATCCATGCCATGGCGGGTTCGCGGACGAAGGCCGCGGCGAGCACGGGCGCGCACCGCCCGGGCGGCGGGGCGTCGTCGCGGACGAGGCCGGGACCGGGGCCCCTGTCGGGGTCAGACATCGCGCCGCCGTTCCAGCGGTGCCTCCGGCACGAGGTGGCACACCAGGAGCTTCAGGAAGAACAGCGGCGCGAACCAGGCGAGGGCGGTGGGCACGGGCAGCCAGAACAGGTTGACCACGACGGCCGCCGAGTAACCGGCCATGGCGACCGGGCGCTTGAGATGGACGGGCGTGAACTCCACGGCCACGGCGGCACCGAGCAGCAGCGCGGTGTTGCCCAGGGTCCAGGCGCGGTCCCCGCCGAGCACCAGCAGGCCCATCGCGGCGAGGTGGAGCACGTGGGCGCCGACGAAGAGCAGGCGGGCGCGCCGGGCCCCGGGGTCCTGGCGGTGGTACCAGCGCTTGGCGGAGTTCGTCGCGTTGGTGAGGATCCCTCCGAGCAGATCGAGTCCGATCAGCACCACCACGGCCCACTGGAGGCCGTTCCAGTCACGGTGGATCCCCGACGACCACACCCCGGCGGCGAGCAGCAGCGCGCACCCGCCCGCACCGAGCACCTCCACCGCCGATTCGGAGCGGGACTTGCCCGGTCCCATGAAGCGCTCCAGACGGCCCAGCGGCCCCGCCGAGGTGGGCGGTATCTCCCAGTGGATCTCCAGATCAGTGCGCACGCCCGGCCCCTCCGTCCGCTCCGCCGCCCCACAGCCCCCGCAGCAGGCTCCAGACCTGCTCGCTTCCCGACGCCGTCGGCCGTGCGGAGCGCAGCACGCCCAGTGCCCATGCGTCGGCCGCCCGCATCACGGCCGCGGTGGCGCCGGCCAGCAGGGCCGGGTCCACGTCCGTCCGGATGAATCCCAGCCGCTGCCCGTCCTCGACCACGGCCCCGAACCAGCCCGCCCAGGCGCCGTCCTGAGCCCGTCCGAGTGCGGTGTCGGCAAGGGCCAGGTCGTCCGGGTGGGTGTGCAGGTGGGCGACCAGGGCGTGCGATCCGGCCTCCAGCCGTGCCCAGAAGCCTGCCTCGTCGGGGGCCGGGGTCCAGGGCCCGAGCACGCCGAGCAGGCGGTCGAGCACGTCGTCGAGGACGGCGGCGAGGAGGTCCTCGCGGCCGTCGAAGTACTGGTAGGCGGCGGTCTTCGAGAAGCCCGCCGCCTCGATGATCTTGTTGTACGAGGCGGACGCGGGACCGTGCTCGGCGAAGTGCGCGCGGGCGACGGTGAGGATCGCCTCCTGCCGTTCGGCCGGAAGCCGGTGGAAGCGCGGGAGTGGAGTCATGTACTCACGGTACACACCAGCAGGGTGTACTGCTAGTACACCCTGCCGGTACACCTCATACGTACACCACCATGCCGGAACCGAATTGATCACTTTTGGCGTCTTCGGGGTCATCTGACCGCGAGGAAGAGGAGAACCCGACGTGAGGACCTCGGACGCATCGACGTCCCGACGCGCACTGCTGACCGCGGGAGCCGGGGTGGCACTGGCCGCCGCGCTGCCGGCCGGCCCGGCCCGGGCCGCCGCGTCGCCGGCGGCGGGGCTGCGCGCACTGGAGCGCGAGTACGGCGCGCGGCTGGGGGTGTACGCACGGGACACCGCCACCGGCCGGACCGTGGCCCACCGGGCCGACGAACAGTTCCCCATGTGCTCGGTGTTCAAGACGCTCGCGGCGGCGGCCGTGCTGCGGGACCTCGACCACGACGGCGCGCACCTCGCCCAGCGCGTCCACTACACGCTCCAGGACGTCACGGACGCGGGTGGCGGGTCGGTGACCGAGCGGCCCGGGAACATCGCGAGCGGCCTGACCGTGGCGGAGCTCTGCTCCGCCGCCATCGCCCAGAGCGACAACGCGGCCGCCAACCTGTTGCTGCGCGAGCTCGGCGGCCCCACGGCGGTCACCCGTTTCTGCCGCTCGCTGGGCGACCGCACGACCCGGCTCGACCGGTGGGAGCCCGAACTGAACTCGGCGGAGCCGTCGCGGGTGACCGACACGACGAGCCCCCGCGCGATCGGGCGGACCTATGCCCGCCTCACGCTCGGCGACGCGCTGGACGCCGGGGACCGGGAACAGCTGAAGCGGTGGCTGCTGTCGAACACCACCAGCGGCGACCGCCTGCGGGCCGGCCTGCCGAAGGACTGGGCGGTCGCGGACAAGACGGGCGCCGGTTCGTACGGGACCAACAACAACGTGGGCATCGCCTGGCCCCCGGGGCGTCCGCCCGTCGTCCTGGCCATCCTCTCGACCATGCCGGAGGCGACGACGCCGCGAGACGACACGCTGATCGCCAGAACCGCGAAGCTGCTGGCGGACATGCTCGCCTGAGCCCTCGACCCCGGGCCTGCGGGCGGTCGCCGCACGCCCGGGCCCGCTACCCTGCGGCGTCCGGGGCGGGCCGCCGCACGAGCGGGTAGCGCAGTCCGTCCAGGCTGAGGTCGAGCAGGCGCTCGGCCTGCTCACGCCGGTCCGGCCCGGCCGAGGTGAGGGCGATGCCGGCGAGAGCGGCGAACATGTCGGTCGAGTCGATGTCGGTCCTGACGGCGCCCGCGGCGGCGCAGGCATCCATGAGGGACGTGAGGGCGTCCTGGATCATCCGCCGGCTCTCGGCGTACGGGTCGGTCCCCGCCGCGAGGACGGCCCGCATCGCGTCGGCCATGCCCATCTTGGCGGTGGCGTAGTCGATGAAGCGGCGCGTCCATGCGCGCAGGGCCTCGTACGGCGGCAGGGTCCCCAGCAGGGCTGGGACGCTGTCGCACAGCCGGGCGACCTCGTTGCGGTAGGCCGCCTCGATGAGGGCTTCCTTGGTGGGGAAGTTGCGGTAGAGGGTGCCCGTGCCCACACCGGCCTCCTTGGCGATGCGCTCGAAGTGCGCCTCCAGCCCCTGCTCGGTGAACACGCGTACCGCTGCGGCCAGGATCTTGTCCCGGTTGCGCTGCGCGTCGGCTCTCAGCGGGCGTCCTGCGTCTGCCGCCATCCGTGGCTCCCCTCGCTCCTCACTTGCTAAGTGGAGGGGCCTCCACTTAATGTCGACCAAAGTGGCGGCGCCTCCACTTTCACTCTAGGGCATGGCTTCGGCCTGCCCGTTCCTCTTCCGAAGGGACCCCGTATGTCGGGAATCGAAGGCAAGGTCGTCGCCGTCACCGGCGCCGGCAGCGGGATCGGCGAGGCAACCGCCCTCCTGCTCGCCGAGCGGGGCGCGAAGGTGGTGCTCGGCGGACGACGCACCGACCGGCTGGAGGCGCTGGCCACCCGGATCGAGCGGGCCGGCGGCCTTGCCGCCTGGATCCGAACGGACGTGACGCGGCGCGCCGACCTGTCCGGCCTCGTCGGCCTGGCGCGGGAGCGGTACGGCAGGCTCGACGTCCTCGTCAGCAACGCCGGGGTCGGACTCGTCTCCCCGCTCGACGAACTGCGCGTCGAGGACTGGGAGGAGATGATCGACGTCAACCTCAAGGGCGTCCTCTACGGGATCGCCGCGGCCCTGCCCGTCTTCCGGGAGCAGGGCTCCGGCCACTTCGTCAACACCGTGTCCACCGCCGGACTGCGTGTCGTGCCGCTGCAGTCGGTGTACGCGGGCACCAAGAACGCCGTGCGCACGATCTCCGAAGGGCTGCGCCAGGAGGCCGGGGACAGCCTGCGCGTGACCGTGGTGTCGCCGGGGGCCGTCCGTACGGACTTCACCGAGCGCATGGACCCCCGGTCGCGGGCCAGGATCGACAAGATGATGGAGACCGCGCTGTCCCCGGACGCGGTGGCGCGCGCGATCGCCTTCGCCGTCGAGCAGCCGGACGGTGTCGACGTGGGCGACATCGTCGTACGCCCCACCGCGCAGGCCTGAGAACCCCGGAAGGGACCGGCTGCGGCCGTGGCGGGCCGTGCCGGTCCCTCCGGGCCGCGTTCCTACGGGGCCATCTCGTACGTGCCGGACAGCGCCTCGACCCGCGCCCAGACGCGCGCCGCCCGCTCCTCGTCGACGACCGGACGCCGGACCGCTCCCATCGCCCACTCCTGCTGGGCCTCGGTGGCGGAGTCCTTGCCGTACAGCTCGACCGCGTGGCCGGAGAAGTCGCGTACGAGGACGGAGAACAGCTCGTCGAGCACCGACCCGTCCAGGTCCGTCAGGCGGGCCTGCTCCAGGATCAGCTGTCCGTACACGACCAGCGCGAACAGCTGGCCCACGGAGAGGAGGAAGTCGAGGTCGCGGCTCTGCTCCTCGTCCGGAGCGACGGTGGCCACGAACGCGCAGAGGGCGTCGGCCTGTTCGCGGAAGCGCGCCACGTTCGGCACCTCGGCGTAGGCGTCGAAGGCGGTCCGCCAGTCGTGGAACCGTACGGAACCGAGGCCCCGGGCCGGTCCCTGCCGGAAGAGGAAGGCGTCGTCGGCCGCGTCGAGCCGGGTCGGGACGGCCGGGTACTCGGCCGGGTCCAGCAGGTGGTTGCGCATGAACTTCAGGATCAGCGCGAGGTTGACGTGGACCGTGCCCTCCAGCTTGGGCAGTCCGCGGATCTCGATCGCCGCCTGCGCGAAGTAGTTGTCCTTCTCGAAGCCCTTGGCGGCGATGACGTCCCACATCAGGTCGATGACCTTCTCGCCCTCCGTGGTCACCTTCATCTTCGTCATCGGGTTGAACAGCAGGTAGCGGCGGTCGTCCGGGCCTGCGGAGCGGAAGTAGTCGACGGCCCGGTCACTGAAGAGCTTCATCCCGACGAGGCGGACGTAGGCGTCCGCCAGCTCCCGGCGGACGTGCGGGAAGGCGGTGACGGGGCGGCCGTAGAGGACCCGGTTGTGCGCGTGGGTGACGGCCTCGTACATCGCGTGCTCGCAGATGCCGATGGAGGCGGTGCAGAGGTTGAACTTGCCGACGTTGACCGTGTTCAGGGCGGCGTCGAAGGCGGCCTTGCCGGTGTGCAGGACGTCCTCGGCGCGGACCGGGTAGTCGTCGAGGCGGAACTCGCTGACGTACTTGGAGGAGTCGACGACGTTCTTCACCAGGTGGTAGGCCGGGTGCCGGCTGTCGGCGGCGAAGAAGACGTAGCCGTCGGGGCCCTCGATGTCGGTGCGGCGGCCGAAGACGGAGACGAGGCCGGCCGCGTTGCCGTTGCCGATGTAGTACTTGGAGCCGCTCGCCAGGAATCCGGCGGCACCGGATGCGTCGACGTACGGTCGCAGCAGCATGTCGGTGGAGTAGATGTCGGCGCCGTGGGTCTTCTCGGACAGGCCGAAGGCGAACACCTCGCCCTCGGCGAGCAGCTGCGCGGCACGCTTGCGGGCGTCGGCGTTGTCGCTCTGCCAGACCGGGCCGAGGCCGAGGATGGTGACCTGCCAGGCGTACCAGTAGTCGAGGCCGTAGAAGCCGAATATCTCGTTCAGGGCGGCGATCCGTGCCGTGTCCCAGCGCTGGTCGGACTCCCCCTCGCCGGCCTCGGCGGCCGGGGTCAGGAAGGTCGCGAAGAGGCCCTCCTTCGCGGAGAAGGCGAGGAAGTCGGCGAGCCAGGCGCGCGAGCGGTAGTCCTCGATCAGCCGGCGCTTGCCGCGGCTCTCGAACCAGTCGACGGTGGCGCGCAGCAGCCTGCGGGTCTCGGGGTCGAAGTGCGCCGGGTCGTACGTGTGCGGGTTGAAGAGCAGGGCGTCTGCCATGGAGGTTCACCTTCCGAGGGGTTGGAGGACGGGAGGGCCGGTCGGTCGCATGCGTGGGGGGGGCGGCGCGCCCCGGGGGCCCGGGCGGGTACGGGTCCGTGCGGCGCGGCGGGGTTCAGGCGGTGGCGGCCGGCGGGGGCCCGCCGAGCCGGTGGAGGGTGGCGAGGACGTCGTCCAGCCAGGCGATCGTCATCCGCTCGAACGCGATGCCGCCGCGGAGCACGACGTGCTGGAGCTCCTGGCCGCAGTCGAGCGGTGCGGGGGCGTCCGGCCCGGTGAAGTCGCGCTGTTCACCGGCGAGATAGCGGGTCAGCCGCTCGCTGTGCGCCGTGTGGTGCCGCTCGACCTCGTGGATCAGCGCGGCCGGGTCGTCGAAGGCCGCGCCGCGGATCTTGACGGCGAGGTCGTGGCGGAGGCTCTCGGGCTCGATCGGCTCGTGCAGCCACTCGGCGAGGGCGGTGCGGCCGGGGCCGGCGACGGAGTACTCCCTCTTGTCCGGCCGGCCCTGTTGCGGCACATCGCGGACGGCGAGCAGTCCGCTCGCCTCCATGCGCCCGAGGACGCGGTAGATCTGCTGATGGGTGGCGGTCCAGAAGTAGCCGATGGACCGGTCGAACCGGCGGGCCAGCTCATAGCCGGAGCCCGGCTTCTCCAGCAGGGAGACGAGGATCGCGTGGTCGAGCGCCATGCCCCGATCTTTCTATGCAACTCGTTGCATAGACAAGCGGCGGGGGCCAGGTGAGACGCGGCTCACCCGGACACGGCCGGGCGGGCCGGCAGCTCATTCGGCGCCGAGCCGCGCGCCCGTCCAGACGAGGGCCGGCGGGATCTCCCGCAGCCAGGTGTTGAAGCTGTGGCCGCCGCTGTCGAGGATGATCGACGAGACGTGCGCGGGTGCCTTCACCTTGCGGATGAACTCCTGTGTCTCGGCGTAGTTCGGTTCGCCCCGCAGCGAGGAGGTCACCAGGAACGAGGAGTTCCCCTGCGGCCGGTGGTCCAGGTGCCACAGCAGGTCCGACCTCTTCTCCTCGTCCTTGTTCCCCTTGAACAGATCGCCGGAGTCCTGGTCGATCTCGGGCCGGTACTCCGCCGAGAGGCCCACGCCGACCGCGTACGCCTCCGGGTGCTGCACCGCCATCTTCAGGGCGCAGTAGCCCCCGGTGGAATCGCCGATGATCCCCCAGCTCCGCGGGCCGGCACCCACGCGGTACGTGCCGGAGACCGCCTTGACGACGTCCGCGGCGAAGAAGGCCTCGCTCTGCGGGCCCCCGGGGACGTCGACGCACTGGGTGTTGGGCGCGGCGATGGTGGGCCGCATCATCACCAGGATCATCGGCTGCATGCGCTTCTGCTTCGCCAGGCTCCACGCCAGCCTCGGGTAGTGCAGCTTCCTGATGAGGTTCTCGGCCATGCCCGGGTAGCCGGTGAGGACGACGGCGGCCGGGAACCTGCGCTGCGCGGCGCCCTCGTCGAAGTACTCGGGCGGCAGGTACACGTACGCCTCGGCGGCGGCCCCGGACCGCTCGCCGTGGATCGTCACCTTCTCGATCACTCCACCCACCTGCGGGTTCCGTCCACCGGGCACCTCCGGGGCCTGCCGTCCCCGTACCTCCACGGCGGCGCCGCCCGGAGCGGCCGGGGCGTGCCGCTTGGTCCCGGCGAGGTCGGCCCAGGAGTCATAGAGGAGGAAGGTGCGGTTGGCCGCGGCGCCGACGGTGGCGAGCACCAGCACCTGCACGAGCACGAGCAGCCCGATGCGCCCCAGCACCCGCCGGGCGCCCGGCCCCGCCAGCCGGGGCCACACCCCCACCGTGAGCGCGAACAGCAGCGCCGTGCACACCACGACGCCCGCCAGGAGCGTGCCACTTGTCAGACCCATGTTTCAGCGAACCCTCTGCACCGTCCGTCCGGACGCTCGGGCCCGGAGCGCCACCGGCGGGTGGCGCACCGGGCAAGAGGGGCGGATCGGGCTCCGCGTTCCCCCGTGGAGCGACAAGGCCCCTTCGTGCAATGCCACAGGAGACCGGACGGCGGTACGGACCCCCGCACGGAATGGCGGTCCGGCACTGTTGGCATCTGAGAGTTCTCAGCTATCTTTCACGCGGCACATTCCCCCTCATTCGCCGATTCCCCTTGCAGATGCGCTCGATGATCTGATCTCGGCGGACGGCATGCGCTGACCAGGAGTTCCGCATGACGCAGGACGAAGACCGCCGGCTGTCCGCGGGTCGGGCATCGCGCCGCGTGGCGCACGGGTGGGCCACCGCCGCCACCGTGCTGCTGCTCACCTCCTGCGGTCCCGCCGACGACCCGAAGGGCGCGGCCGCCCCGTCCGCCCCGGTGTCCGCATCGGCATCGGCCTCCGCCACGGCCTCGTCGGCTCCGATCGGGCCGGGTGAGGTACGGATCGGGGGCGAGGTCGACAAGCCGTACACCATCACCCTGGCCGACCTGCGCAAGCTGCCCCAGGCCGAGGCTTCGGTGGAGTTCGTCAGCGCCAAGGGGGACCAGAAGCACACCTACCAGGGCGTGCTGCTGCACGAGGTGCTGAAGGCGGCCCAACCGCGCTTCGACCAGAGCAAGAAGAACGGCCAGCTGCGCGGGGTCGTCGCGGCCACCGGCGGCGGCGACTACCGCGCGGTCTTCGCATGGGCCGAAATCGATCCGGGCTTCGCCAAGTCCCAGGTCCTGCTGGCCGTTTCCGAGGACGGGACGGCCTTCGAGGACTCCGCCGGACCGCGCCTGGTCGTCCCGCAGGACACCCGCGGCGGCCGCTACGTCTCCGAACTGAACCAGCTGTGGGTCGGCACCGTCGATCCGGTGGTCGACGGTGGTCGCTGAGGGCTCCGCGACGCCCGGCCGCCGACGGTCCGTGACCCGGCGCGCGCTGCTCGGCGCCGCCGGGCTCGGGGCCGTGGCGGGCGGCGGCGCCCTCGCCGCGGCCACCGTGCGCGAGTCCCCGGCCGGTCCGCGCGGCGCCGCGGCGGCCGTCCCCTTCCACGGCCCGCAGCAGGCCGGGATCCTGCACCCCCGTCAGACCCACGCCCACCTGGTCGCCTTCGACTTCGGGGCGCGGACCGACCGGGGCCGGGCCGGCGCGCTCCTGCTGCGCTGGAGCACCGCCGCCGAGCGCCTCGCCCGCGGCGAACCGGTCGGCGAGGAGATCAGCCCGCCGGGTTCCCGGGTCGCCGACACCGGTGTCGCGCTGGGCTCCGGGCCCGCCGCGCTCACCCTCACCTTCGGATTCGGCGCGAGCTTCTTCGACCGCGTGGGCCTGGCCCCGGCCCGGCCCGAGGCACTCGCACCGCTTCCCGCCTTCCCCGACGACCGGCTCGACCCGGCCCGTGGCGGCGGCGACCTGTTCGTCCAGATCGCCGCCGACGACCCGCTCGTCGGCCTGCACGCCCTGCGCACCGTGCAGCGCCTGGCGCACGGTGAGGCGAAGACCCGCTGGGTGATGTCCGGGTTCACCACCGCGCCGGTGCCCGGCCACACCGCGCCCGCACACCGCAACCTCATGGGGCAGCTCGACGGCACCGCCAACCCCTCCCCCGCCGACGCCGCCGCGCGGGACCGGATCCTGGTGACCGGCCCCGGTACGCCGTCGTGGCTGACGGGCGGCTCGTACGTGGTGGTCCGCCGAATCCGGATGCTCCTCGACCACTGGGAGACCCTTCCCCTGGAACACCGGGAGCAGGCCGTCGGACGCCGTGCCGCCGACGGCTCCCCGCTGACCGGCGGCGGCGAACGCACCGCCCCCGACCTCTCGGCCAGCCGCCCGGACGGCGTCCCGGTGATCGCGTACAACGCCCACGTCCGGCTGGCCGCACCCGCCACCAACGGCGGGGCGACGATGCTGCGCCGCGGCTGGTCGTACTACGACGGCCTGCGCGCGGACGGCACCGCGGACGCCGGGATGCTCTTCGTCGCCTGGCAGTCCGACCCCCGTACCGGCTTCGTCCCCGTACAGCAGCGTCTCGCCCGCGGCGACGCCCTCGGCCGCTACCTGGTCCACGAGGCCTCGTCGTTGTTCGTCGTCCCCGGCGGAGTCCGGCCGGGCGGCTACGTCGGCCAGGCCCTGCTGGAGGACGGCCCCTGAGGGCTGTCCTCCGTCCGGCTGGTCCGCGGGAACCCGGGAACCCCGGCTCGGTCGTGGGCGTTGGTGCGACCATGGGAAGGTGATCAGCGGGATCCGACTTCCGATGACCCAGAGGGGAGCCGTTCATGAGCACGGCGAAAGACCTGTTCATCATCGCCATGGATCCGCGGCCGGACCATGCGGTCGGCCAGGGTGACCTGTCGCTGGCCCTCGCCGGCGCCGAGCTGATCGACCTCCTCGGCGCGCAGGCCGCCGTTCTGGACGGGGACCGTATCGTGCCGGGCGGACAGCCCGACCTGAACGACGAACTCCTGGCCGAGGCGTCGTCGGCGCTCAGCCGGCAGACCCCGTACGAGCGGGTCGAGGACTGGCTGTGGCGCCGCGGCCGTGACCTCTCCGCCTCCTACCAGGCCGCCCTGGAGGAAGCCGGTCACCTGACGCGCGGGCGCCGCGGTCTGCTGCCGTTCGGCACCGACCGCCTCGAAGTCGCCGACACACCCGTTCACCGCCGGGCCCTGAGCCGCTGGGAGGCGGACGAGCCCGTCCTCGCCTCGCTCGCCGCGACCGTGGGCGTGCGCGAACCGCGCTCCGAGGACGAGCCCGGCCCGGACGACGAGGCGGTGACGACGGTGCTGGCCGTCGTCGGCGACGCCGTGATGGAACTGGAGGCCGTGCGCCAGCGCCGGTCCATCGAGAACGCGGCGTTCGCCAACGTCTGGCGCGTTCCCTGAGCGGTGCCGGTGAGGACCGCCGCGCGCGTGGCCGGGCACGGACGCCGCGTCAGGCGTCCCCGCCCAGCCGTCCCGTGCGGCGGTCGGCCGGTCAGCCGGCGTCGAGGACGAGGTCGGCGCGGTGGCGGCCGAGGGCGACGAGGCGTGCGTTGCGTTCGTCCGAGCGGGCCACCCACTCGCGCGCGTGCACGGGGTCCTTGCCGTGCCGTACATGACGGTCGATCAGCCGCTCCAGGCGCAGGTCCTCGGCCGGGGCGAGGTACCAGGCCTCGTCGAGCAGGGGGCGTACCGCAGCCCACTCCCCCGCGTCGTGCAGCAGGTAGTTCCCCTCGGTGATCACCAGCGGTACGTCGGGGGGTACGGGGATGCTGGCCGCGACCGGCTCCTCCAGGGAACGGTCGAAGGCGGGCGCGTACACGGCCGGCCCGTGCGGTGTGCACGGTGCGCGCAGCCGGCGCAGCAGCGCGACGTAGCCGGCGGCGTCGAACGTGTCCGGGGCGCCCTTGCGGTCGGCGCGGCCCAGCCGCTCCAGTTCGGCCTGGGCGAGGTGGAAGCCGTCCATCGGGACCACCACGGCCCGCTCCGGCCCGAGCGCCGCGGCGAGCCGGGCGGCCAGGGTCGACTTTCCGGCCCCCGGGGGCCCGGCGATGCCCAGGACGCGCCGCTCCCCCGGGGCGGCCAGCTCCCCCGCCCTCACTGCCAGTTCCGTCGTACGCATCCGCACATCCTGCCCGAGCGTTGGGGCCCGGCGCCCCGGCCGGGGCCGGGGCGGACCGTCTCCGCGGCGTACGCGAGCACGCGTGGACCGGCCGTCGCCCGCTGCGGGTCCGCGCGTCGGAGGTGCGCGGTGCAGGCGGGGGGGGGCACGGGTGGGCGCGGCCGTCCCGTCGATGGTGCCGCCTCGGACCGGCCGGCCGGGCCTACGATGTCCGCCATGCCCGGTACGGTCGCCGTTCCGCCCAACCCGCCGCCCCGCGCACGGCTGCGGTCCGCCTCCCGCCTGGCCGTATGCGCCGCCGTGCCCTGGTTCCTCTGCCTCTGGTGGGGCACGAGCACGGTCCCGGTGCCCGCCGCCCTGCCCGCCGTACTGATCCTGCGCGAGGACGTGTACGACGCCCCGCGCCTCGGGTGGAACCGGCTCGTCGGCGTCGTGGTGGGCGTGGTGCTGAGCACGGTCGTGCTGCACTGGCTCCCGCCGCCCTCGGCCTCCTCCGTGACCTCGGGGTCGGCGGCGGCCTCGGTGTCCTTCCTCGCCGTACTGGCCTGCGGCTGCGCGGGCATGTACCTGATGTACCAGGGCGGCGCCCCCAACCAGCAGGTCCTGATCACCGCACTGGTGATCTACGCGACCGCCACCCCCGGCTACGCCCTGGCCCGCCTGGCGGAGAGTGCGGTCGGCATCGCCGCCGTCGTCCTGCTGGGACCCCTGCTGTGGCCACCGGACCCCTACCGGTCGGCCGCCGCCGGCCTCGACGCGTACCGCGGCGGACTCGGCGCTCTCCTCGGCACGGTCGCCGCCCGGCTCGGCGGGGGCGGTGCGGCCACCGCCCCCGAACTCCCCGGGGAGGCGCACCTGTGGCTGCGCCCGCAGGACGGCCTCGCGTCCTACGACCGGGCCGCCCGGCGTACCCGCCTCCCCCGGCTGTACCTGCGTACCCCGAGCCGCCCGCCGGACGGGCTCGGGGAACGGCTGCGTCTCGCCGCCCGCAGCGCCCTCACCCTCCAGTACTTCACCCAGGAACTCCGGGAGCGCGCCAGGACCGCCGCCGCGGACCGGGCCGGCGGCGCGGGCGCGGTTCCCGATGCCGCCCTGCGCGACCTCGCCCCGCTGGTGCGGGCCACGGCCCGCGCGCTGGACTGCGCCCTGCGCGGCGAGGACTTCGCCGCGGACCTCGAACGGGCCCGCGGCCTGGACCTGGCCCACCGGGCGGCCCACCCCACCCGGCACGACGCCGTCCTGCGCGCGGGCCTCCACCTGACCCACGAGGCCCTCGCCGACCACCGGCCGACCCGCCCCTGACGTCCGTCACCGGCACGGGCGGGAGATAGGCTCGGGCACCGACCGGGGAGATGAAGGATCCATGACGTTGAACGAAGGCCTGCGGGTGAGGCTGGCCGCGGACCTCACGCTGACCGGTTCGGTCACGGCGGCGGGCACGGCAGGGGACGCCGTCGCCGGGTTCCTGGCACTGGCGGCGGGCACCGAGGGCACCGTCGAGCGGGTGGACGAGCACCAGCCGGTGAGCGGTGAGGACGTCCGCGAGTACGAACGCCTGAAGTCGCTCCTGGACTCCTTCGGCCGGCAGATGCCCGAGGGCAGCAGACGGCAGCTGGAGGAGCAGGTCGCCTCCCTGGAACCGGCGTGGACCGCCTTCCAGGAGCAGAGGCCGCACGTGAGCGTCCGCGTCCGCTTCGACAACGGGTTCGTCCTCGACGGCGCGCACGAGGAGCTCTTCACCTCCGTCTGAGGCCCGGCCGGGGTCCTCCCGGGCCTTCCGGGTCCGCCTGGCACCCTCGCGCGGCGGGCGTTTCACTGGAAGGTGCGGTCCTGCGCGCCCACGGAGGCCGGACCCCCGGGAGGTCCTGTGAACACGTACGTGCCACCCCGCTTCGACCCCACCCGCGTCCCCCACCTGCTGGGGTCCTTCGCACCCGTGTCCGAGGAGGTCGATGTCGCGGACCTGGAGGTCACCGGTGAGCTGCCGGACACCCTGGACGGCCTGTACGTACGCAACGGCCCCAATCCGCGGTTCACGCCGATCGGCTCGTACCTGTACCCGATCGACGGCGACGGCATGCTGCACGGCGTCTGGATCCAGGAGGGGCGGGCCCGCTACCGCAACCGCTTCGTACGCACCCCCGCGCTGCTGGCCGAGGAGCGGGCCGGACGAGCCCTGTGGGGCGGCATCGAATCGATGATCATGCCGGACGCCGACCAGGTGGGGCCGGAGCTCGCCGGCACCTTCCGGGACATGCCCGACATCAATGTGGTCCGGCACGCCGGCCGTCTCCTGGCACTCGCCGAATCGGCCTGCCCCTTCCGGGTCGACTCCAGGCTGGCGACGCTCGGCCGTGAGGACTTCGGCGGGGCGCTCCCCGCGGGCATCACCGCCCACCCCAAGATCGACCCGGTCACGGGCGAGATGGTCGTCTTCTGCTACGGCGTGGAGCCGCCCTACCTGACCTGGTCCGTCATCGACCGCCACGGCACGGTCAGCCGCGGGCCCACCTCGGTCGACGGGGTGGAGGAGCCGATGATGATCCACGACATGGCCCTGACCGGCCGCTACGCCGTCCTCGTGCTCGCCCCGGCCTTCTTCGACCTGGCCGCGGCCATGAGCGGGGGTTCCGTCCTGGCCTGGCGCCCCGAGCGCGGCACCCGGGTGGCGCTGATCCCGCGCGACGGCGGACCGGTGCGCTGGGCGGCCGACGAGGCCTTCTGGGTGTGGCACACCGTGAACGCCTACGACGACGGCCCGGGCGAGGACGCCCCGGTGGTCCTCGACTACGTGCAGTGGAGCAGGCTCACCGTCGGCGGCCCGGAGGAGGACACCGCGCCGATCAGCGGCGGCCTGTTCCGGGCGCGCGTCGATCCGGCCGCCGGCCGCATGGCCCGTACCGCGCTGGACGACTCCCGGGTGGAGTTCCCCCGGGTCGACGACCGGCGCATCGGCCGGCGCCACCGGTACACCGCGCTGGCCACCGAGACCGGTCGCACCGACCTGCTGCCGGGCGAGTACGACGCCGTGCGCTGGTACGACTGCGAGACCGGCACCTCGTGCGTCTGGGAGGCCGGGAACCTCTCGGTCGGCGAGCCGGTCTTCGCGCCCGATCCGGGCTCCGGGGAGGGGGGCCACTGGCTGACCTTCGCGACGGACCGCACCGACGGGTCGAGCTGGTTCCTGGTCGTCCCCGCCGCCGATCCCGCCTCCGGCCCGGTGGCCCGCGCCCGGATCCCCGTACGCGTCCCGCTCGGCCTGCACGGCTGCTGGCTGCCGACCGAGGAGTGAACCCGCCCGGCGCGCCCGCCCGGCGCCCGCGTGCCACGCTGGTCCTGGCCTCGGGAGGAGACAGCCGCGACGAACGGAGCGCGCTGTGAGCAGACCGATCCACCCCGCACCGCTGCGCCGTGGTACGGCCGCGGCCTGCGCCGCCCTGCTGTTCGTGGCCCTCGCCTCGGGGACCGCGACCGGGGCGGACCCCACCCCGACCCCGACCCCGTCGGCGGCCACGCCGTCCGCGGCCGGGGACACGGGGCTCGCCGGCCTCGACCCGCGCATCACGGAGATCATGCGCAAGCCGGACTACCGCAACGCCCAGTGGGGTCTCCTGCAGACCGAGCCGGACAGCGGCCGCGTGGTGCACAGCCTCTTTCCCGGGCAGTTCTTCATCCCCGGATCGACCGCCAAACTGATCAGCGTCTCGGGCCCGTGGCACACCCTCGGCGCCGACCACCGCTTCGTGACCCCGCTCTACGCCGTCGGCGAGCGCGACGGCGCGACCCTGACCGGCGACCTCGACCTCGTCGCCCAGGGCGACCTGACGATGGGCGGCCGTACCCGCCCCGACGGCACGGTCGCGTACACCGACCTCGACCACACCTACGCAAACGACTTCCCCGGGGCGACCCTCACCCCGGAGAACCCGCTCGCGGGGATCGACCAGCTCGCCCGGCAGGTGCGCGACTCCGGCATCACCCGTGTCGAGGGAAACGTCATCGTGGACAGCCGGCTCTTCCTCCCCGACCCGGAGCTCGTCCCCACGCCGACGCCCCTGATCGTCAACGACAACCTGATCGACCTCCTGACCACGCCCGGTGACCGGCCCGGGGCGGACGCCCGGCTGGACTGGCGGCCCAAGGTCGCGCCCTACGAGGTCACCTCTGCGGTGAAGACGGTGGCGGCCGGGAAGCCGACCGCGATCACGGTGACGGCCACCGACGGGGGCACCCGGATCCGCCTGACCGGAACGATCGCGGCGGACTCCGAACCGCTGCTGCGCACCTCCCCGATCGGCGACCCCGCCGCCTTCGGACGCGTCGCGCTGATCGAGGCGCTCGAACGCGCCGGGGTGCACGTCACCGCCGACCCGTCGGGCGCCAATCCGGTGGAGCGGCTGCCGCGCGACTACGACGGCCGCCCGCGGGTGGCCGCGTACACCTCACCGCCCTACGCGCAGTACGCCAAGCTGATCCTCAAGGTCAGCCACAACCTGGGCGCCAACCTCGGCATCTGCCTCCTCGCCGTCACGGCGAAGAGCAACCAGTGCCCCGCGGGCTTCCCGGTGCTCGCCGGCTTCCTCGACGAGGCCGGCGTCGACCGCGAGCAGGCGCAGCTCATGGACGGCCGGGGCGGCAACCCCGCCGACCGGGCCACACCGCAGGTGCTGGTGCAGATGCTGGCCTACTGGCAACGGACGCCGGACGCGCGGCTGTTCCGGGAGGCCCTGCCCATCCTCGGGGTCGACGGCCTGCTGGCCGAGAACTGCCGCAGCTGTCCGGCCCGGGGGAAGGTCTTCGCCAAGACCGGGGCGGCCGTCGGCGGTGACGCGCTCAACGACCGGCTGGCCGTAGGGGCCATCACCATCGCGGGCTACCTCGATAAGGGCGGTGGCCGCTTCGACACCTTCTACGCGGGCGTCAACGGCGCCTCCACGCCGAGCGCCGACCCCACCGAGGTGCTGGCCATCGCCAACGACCTCGCGATGATCGCCGCCTACCTCCAGGAGTCGTCCTAGACGCCGGGATACCGGGGCACCTGCTACTGCCGTGCCCAGGCGTGCAGCAGGACTTCCCGCGCACGCGGGTCGGGGGTGCCCTCCACTGCGTGCTCGCGGCCCCACTCCTCGACGGCCCGCGGGTGCGCGGTTCCCGCCACGAAGCGGTCGAGCAGCTCCTGGGAGAGCCGCGTCTCACCGGCGGAGTAGCCTCCGGCGGCAGCCGAGTGGACGGTCACCTCGTGCGTGCCCTCCTCCGTCTCCAGCCGCAGCTTCATCTCCGGCGGGCCCTCGCCGAGGTAGTCGCTTCCGATCGCGGCCGAGATCATCGCGCCGAGGGCCTTCGTCGCGCGGCCCACCGGATCGTGCCGGGGCACGTCCTCGACCACGGCGGAACGCAGCTCCGCCCAGGTCCACGTCCGGGGGCTGGCGGGGTCCGTGGCCTCCAGCCCCTCGGCGGTCAGCCGGACACCGATCCCGATGGCGTTCGGCGGAGACCCGACGTACACCGCGTCCGGAGTGACCCAGAACAGTCCGACCATCGCCGCCACGCGCAGCTCCCCGCTCTCGTCCCCGATCCACCATCCATACCGCCCGCCGGGAACGGACCGCCGCAGACACACCGGGAGGCGCCCTCACCCGGGCGGGGAGTTAAATCGTTGGGGCCATGCGCCCGGCTCTGCCAGCATCGTCACATGGGTGCGATGGACGCAGTGGCAGGCAGGGTCGCCGGCGGAGCGACCGTGGAGTTCCGGCCGACCGGTTCCTCCATGGTCCCGCTGGTACGCAGTCGCCAGCAGGTGACGGTCGCCCCGGCGGACCCGTCGAAGCTGGCGGTCGGGGACATCGTGCTGGCCCGCGTCGCCGGGACGGTGTACCTGCACCTGGTGTCGGCCGTGGACCCCGCGAGGAAGCGGGTGCAGATCAGCAACAACCGCGGCCGGGTGAACGGATGGACCGGCCACGACCGGGTCTTCGGCATCTGCCTGGCCGTGGACGGCGTCCCCCGGGCCGGCGCCGCGGGCAAGACGAGGCGTGACGCGTGAAGCTGCCGGTCACCATCCACCGGGCCCGCCTCGGCCGGGAGGAGTTCAAGGTCATCCGGCCCGCCCGGCGACCGGTCCGCGGTGTGCTCGTCGACCACGACAGCCGCCTGGACGCCTACCTCGACCAGCCGGCCGCGAAGGTCCTCGCCGGTCTGTGGACGATGGCCGCCTCCTCCCCCCGGTCACTGGTCCATCTGCCGCTGCGGGGGAACCCCACCCCCGCGAACGAGCCCACCGAAGCCGGCACCCGGCAGCTGGACCTCGTACTGCTGCATCACTCGCTGCAGTTCGCCCCGTCCCGCTGGAAGGACGTGCGCGCGCGGCTCGACCCGGGCCGCCGTCAGACGGTGCGGCTGCCCGCGCCCGACCTCTCCGACGACCCCGTGGTGCACCTGGAGTCACGGCACCACCGGGAGAACCGGGACCTGTTCCACCAGCACGTCCTCGCCGACACCCTGTTCATGACGGGCAGCGCGAGGGTGTTCCGGGACACCGCCCGGCACTTCGTCGACGTCGCCCGCGAAGGCCCGCTCCACTCCCACTTCTGCACCACCATCCACTCCACGGCCGGTGTCCTCGGCAACGGGCGCTCGATCCACGTCGAGTACTGCGACGCGTGGGTCCTGTGACCCGCAACTGCCCTTACGGCGGGAGGGGTTGGTCAACGGCCCGGCGGTCACCGGCCCGGGAGGCGGTCACCGGCCCGGGCATCGGCCGGGCCCGGCCGCCGGGGAGTCCGGCTCCGTCCGTCGGCCGTTAGGGTGAAACCCACCCCTTCGTGAAGAAAGGCCCTGCGGCTCACCGTGACCGAATCCCGCACGCACGCCCTCTTCTCCTTCGGCACGCTGATGGACGAGCGGGTCCAGACCGCGCTCTTCGGCGGAGCCGTGCCCACCTCCCCGGCGTCGCTGGCCGGTTACACCACCCGGCCCCTGAAGATCACCGATCCGGCCGTGATCGCCGCCAGCGGGCTCGACGTGCACCTGATCCTGGAGCGCAGGCTCGGCGCCTTTGTCGAAGGAGCCGTGCTGCACCTCACCGACGAGGAACTCGCCGCGGCCGACGCCTACGAGGTCGACGACTACACCCGCCGTCGGGTGGTCCTCTCCTCCGGCGAGAGCACCTGGGCCTACCTGGACGCGAAGCCGCTGCGCCCCGCTGAGCGCATCGTCGTCGTGGGCGACAGCATCGCCTACGGACGCTGCGACCCGCGGGGCGGCTGGGCGGGCCACCTGGCGGCCGCCCACATCTCCGGGGACGAGGCCCGGCGCCGGCTCTTCAACCTGGCGATCCCCGGCAGCACCCTCGCCGAGGTCAGCGCGCAGACGCCGATGCTGCTGGCGGCCCGCCGGCCCGACACCCTCGTGGTCGCCGCCGGCATCAACGACTCCGCCGTGCCGGCCGGCCGCGCCGGGGCCGGCACCGGCGACACCGGAGCCGGCACCGACGGGCACGCCGATTTCGGGCAGCTGGGCGGCAGCCTCGACGCACTGGCAGCCACCGCCCTCGCCCACAACGCCCGGCTCGTCGTCGCCGGACCGTCCTGGCTCGACGAGGACCGCACCCGGGACTACGAGGGCCTGTGCTTCACCCGGGCGCGCGCACTGGCCCTGCGCGCCTTCCTCCAGGCCTGGTGCGAGGCGCACCACGTCGACCACCTCGACCTGTGGGAACCACTGCGGGAAAGGAGCGACCTGCTCTCCGACGGCCTGCACCCCACCGCCGAAGGGCACCTGGCGCTGTACGAGCACCTCGACGCGACCGGCCGCTGACCACCTCGCCTCACCGCCCGTGGTGATCTTGGCGAAGCGGCTTGTAACCCCCGGGAGGCACCGCCCGTCACCTGCCCGCAACAGGGACTTCCTACGTTGGACCGCAACGGGACCGAGCTGTACACGGCCGCAGCGGCCCGGAGCGGGGCGGTGTCGGCCGGGGGCGCGAGGAGGTCCGCTGTGGCGGAAGCGGAGGCGGAGGCCACGACCGGGCAGCGGGTGCGTACGGTCTGCTCCTACTGCGGCGTGGGATGCGGGGTCGTCCTGGACATCGCCACGGGTGGCGACGGCCGCCGTACGGTGGCCAAGGTCGCCGGGGACAAGCAGCATCCGGCGAACGCCGGGCGCCTGTGCACCAAGGGCGCCACGCACGCCGACATGCTGGCCGCGCCCGGCCGGCTGACCACCGCGCTGGTCCGCGCCGAGCGGGGCGCCGGGCCGACGCCCGCCCCGGTGGACGCGGCCGTCACCGAGGCGGCCGGGCGCCTGAGGGAGATCCTCGACGCGCACGGCCCCGACGCGCTGGCGCTCTACGTCTCGGGCCAGATGTCCCTGGAGGCGCAGTACCTGGCGAACAAGCTGGCCAAGGGGTTCCTGCGGACGAACCAGATCGAATCCAACTCGCGGCTGTGCATGGCGAGCGCCGGGACCGGCTACAAGCTCTCGCTCGGGGCCGACGGGCCACCCGGCTCGTACGAGGACTTCGAGCGGGCGGACGCCTTCCTCGTCATCGGCGCCAACATGGCCGACTGCCACCCCATCCTCTTCCTGCGGATGATGGACCGCGTCAAGGCGTCCGGCGCCAAGCTCATCGTGGTCGATCCACGGCGCAACGCCACCGCCGACAAGGCCGACCTGTTCCTGCAGATCCGGCCGGGCACCGACCTGGCGCTCCTCAACGGCCTGCTGCACCTTCTGGTGGAGGGCGGCTGGACCGATCCCGCCTTCATCGCCGAGCACACCGACGGCTGGCAGGACATGCCCGCCTTCCTGAAGGACTACGCGCCCGGCCGGGTCGCCGGGATCACCGGCATACCGGAGGCCGACCTCCGGCTGGCCGCCCGCTGGATCGGCGAGGCGGGCGAGTGGACGAGCTGCTGGACCATGGGCCTCAACCAGTCCGTCCACGGCACCTGGAACACCAACGCCCTGATCAACCTGCACCTCGCCACCGGCGCCGTCTGCCGCCCCGGCAGCGGCCCCTTCTCCCTCACCGGCCAGCCCAACGCGATGGGCGGACGGGAGATGGGCTACATGGGCCCCGGGCTGCCCGGCCAGCGCTCGGTCCTGGTGGAGGAGGACCGCGGCTACGTCGAGGAGCTGTGGGGCGTGCCGAAGGGCACCCTGCGCACCGACGTCGGCCGCGGCACCGTCGAGATGTTCGAGAAGATGGCCGCCGGTGAGATCAAGGCCTGCTGGATCATCTGCACCAACCCGGTCGCCTCCGTCGCCAACCGCAGCACGGTGATCAAGGCGCTGGAGACCGCCGAACTCGTCATCACGCAGGACGTGTTCGCGGAGACCGAGACGAACGCCTACGCCGACATCGCCCTGCCCGCGACGCTGTGGGCCGAGGCGGAGGGCGTGATGATCAACTCGGAGCGCAACCTCACCCTGGTCCAGGGCGCCGCGGACCCGCCCGGCGAGGCCCTGCCCGACTGGCAGCTGATCGCCCGGATCGCCTGCGCGATGGGGTTCGCCGAGGCGTTCACGTACAGCTGTGCCGAGGAGGTGTTCGAGGAGCTCCGGCAGGCCTGGAACCCGAAGACGGGCTGGGACCTGCGCGGGGTCACGTACGAGCGGCTGCGCTCGGGCCCGGTGCAGTGGCCGGCCGCCCCGGGCGGCCCGGACCGCAACCCGGTCCGCTACCTCAACGACGGGGTCAGCCAGGACCTGGCCGTGCGCCCCGACGGCAGTCGGCCCCGGCTGGCTTTCCCGACGGCGACGGGAAGGGCCGTCTTCTTCGCCCGTCCGTACCTGCCGGACGGCGAACTCCCCGACCACGACTATCCGTTCGTGCTCAACACGGGCCGTCTGCAGCACCAGTGGCACACCCTGACCAAGACGGGCAAGGTCGCCAAGCTCAACAAGCTCAACCCCGGACCGTTCGTGGAGATCCATCTGCAGGACGCGGCCGCACTCGGCATCGAGGAGGGCGACGGGGTGGAGGTGGCCTCCCGGCGCGGGCGGGCCGTGCTGCCCGCCGTCGTCACCGACCGGGTCCAGCCCGGGAACTGCTTCGCCCCCTTCCACTGGAACGACCTGTTCGGCGAGTACCTCAGCGTCAACGCCGTCACCGACGACGCCGTCGATCCGCTCTCCTTCCAGCCCGGGTTCAAGATGTGTGCGGTGACCCTGGCCAAGACGCGGGCCCCGGTCCCCGTGGCGGCCCTGCCGGCCGGGGCGGGCGCCGGATCCGGGGCGGGATCCGGGGCGGACTCCGGATCCCGCGGCCCGGCCACCGCCCAGAACCCGCCCGGCGCGGCCGCCGCCACGACGGCCGCCCTCGCCTCCGTGTTCGGGCTGGAGGACCACGCCCCGCCCGCCTTCTCCGACCGGGAACGCCAGTACCTCGCCGGTTTCCTCGCCGGGCTCTCCTGCGCCCCGCCCGGCCCGGGCGTTCCCTCGCTTCCCTCCGGCGCCCCGTTCGAGGCCGGGCACGCGCTCTGGGTCGACGGTGTCCTCGCCGGCACGTACGCCCGTACGGCGACCGTCCTGGCCCCCGTCTCCCCGGCCGCGCCCGCCCATCCGGCCGTTCCGGCTCCCGCTCCTGCGGCCGAGGACCGGCAGGACCGGCAGGCCCGACAAACCCGGCAAACCACAGTCCTGTGGGCCTCGCAGACGGGCAACGCCGAGGACCTCGCGGCCACCGTCGCGGCGGCCCTGGCCACGAGCGGCTCCCCGGCGGGCGTGCACAGCATGGCGGACCACACGGCTGCCGCCCTGACGCCCGGCACCGATCTGCTGGTGGTCACCAGCACCTTCGGCGACGGCGACGCGCCCGACAACGGAGCCGCGTTCTGGGAGTCCCTCAACGCCGCCGACGCGCCCCGCCTCCAGGACGTGCGGTACGCGGTGCTCGCCCTCGGCGACTCCACCTACGACGCCTTCTGCGGCCACGGCCGCCGGCTCGACCAGCGCCTCGAAGAGCTCGGCGGCCGGCGCCTCCTGCCCCGGGTGGACTGCGAGCCCGACTACGAGGAGCCCGCGGGCCGGTGGCTGGAGCAGGTGCGCGAGGCACTCGCCGCCGCCCCGGCGGCGGAGAGCGCCAAGCCGCCCCGGCGCACGGCGGACCGCAACTCCCCCTACGGCGCACGACTGTCCGGCAACCGGCTGCTCAGCCTGCCCGGAGCCGCCAAGGAGGTCCGCCGGTTCACCTTCGACCTCGGCGAGGACGGCCCGGCGTACGAGGCGGGCGACGCCCTCGGGGTCCAGCCGGTCAACTGCCCCGGCCTGGTGACGGAATGGCTGGCCGCCACCGGACTCCCCCCGGACGCCGAGGTCGCCGTACCGGGCCGGGAGCCCATGCCGTTCGCCGAGGCGCTCCACCGTCACCTGGACATCACCCGGCTCACCCCGGACCTGCTGCGCTTCGTCACCGAGCACACCGGCGACCGCACGCTGAAGCGGCTCACCCGGCCCGACAACAAGGACGGCCTCGCCCGGTGGACCTGGGGCCGCCAGCCCGTGGACGTCCTGGCCGAGTTCCCGGTCCGGCTGAGTCCCCAGGAATGGACCGACCGCCTGGGGCGCCTCAAGCCGCGCCTCTACTCGATCTCCTCCAGCCCGCTCACCGACCCCCGCGAGGTCAGCCTGACCGTCTCGGTCCTGCGCTACGAGGGACCGGGCGGCCACCACCGCAAGGGCGTCGCCTCCGGCTTCCTCGCGGACGCCGAACCGGGCACGCCGGTACCGCTGTTCGTACAGAGCGCGGCGCACTTCCGGCCGCCCGCGGACCCGGACACCCCGGCGGTCATGGTCGGTCCGGGGACCGGCGTCGCACCGTTCATGGCCTTCCTCGAACACCGCCGGGCGCTCGGCCACCGGGGCAGGAACTGGCTGTTCTTCGGCGAACAGCGCCGCGCCACGGACTTCTACTACGGTGAGGAGCTGGCGGAACTCCACCGGCACGGCACGCTCACCCGGCTCGACCTGGCCTTCTCCCGCGATCAGCGGACCAAGGTCTACGTCCAGGACCGGATGCGCGAGCACGGCGCCCAACTGTGGTCCTGGCTCCAGGACGGTGCCCACTTCTACGTGTGCGGTGACGCGAGCCGGATGGCCAGGGACGTGGACCGGGCGCTGCGCGAGACGGCCATGACGCACGGCGGTCTCGACGCGGACGAGGCCGCCGCGTACCTGAAGCAGCTCTCCGCCGCCAAACGGTACGGCCGCGACGTGTACTGAGCCCTCTGCCTGTCTACCTGCCAGCCAGGAGTTCGTCGGCACCTCCCATATCTCCAGCTCAGGCGCGGTGGGATTTGGGGCATGAGACAAGCATTTGCCAGGTGATTGTCGAATATTCGCCGCAGATGCAGGATGGTGTCAGAAGGTTGCAGGCGAAGGGGGCTCTCTGATGGGCGATGGAGATCACGGCAGTTCCGTCCGTGGCTGGCTGCGGGGCATCGAGGTGTTCGCGGGACCGCTCGCGGAGTTCGACCCGGAGCGGGCCCCGGCCGATCCCGTGCAGCTCTTCCTGTCCTGGCTGTCCGACGCCGTGGCGGACGGCCTGCGGGACCCGCACGCGATGACCCTGTCCACCGTCGACGAGGCCGGCGACCCGGACGCGCGCGTGCTGATCCTCAAGGGGGTGGACGGCGCCGGATGGCAGTTCGCCGGCCACGGTTTCAGCCCCAAGGGACACCAGCTGGCCGTCCATCCGCGGGCCGCGCTCACCTTCTACTGGCCCGAGCACGGCCGCCAGGTCCGCCTGCGCGGGCCCGTGACCCCCGGATCCGCCCAGGACAACGCGACCGACTTCCTTGGCCGTTCGGACACCGCGCGCGCCGAGTCGCTGCTGGGCCGCCAGAGCCAGTACCTGGCGGACACGGCGGAGCGCGACCACGCCCTGGAGAAGTCCCTGGCGCTGGTCCGGCAGGAGCCCTCGCTCGTCGACTCCGGCTGGACCCTCTACACCCTCGCCCCGGCCGAGGTCGAGTTCTGGCAGGCGGCCCGCAGCCGCGTGCACACCCGGCTGCGCTACGAGCGGGCCGGCGACGGCTGGGACCGCTTCCGGCTCTGGTCGTAGGCCCGCGAACACCCGTACCCGACCGGCACATCCACCGGCGTGCGGACCCCTCCCCCGTTCCTGCTCACAAGGCGAGGCAACACCGTATGACCACACGCACCCCGTACGGCGGCGGAGCCATCGGATCCCGCGCCGCCCGCCGCTCCCCCCACGGCCGCCCGGACGAGCGCATCGCCCGAGTCGTCGCCGAGGCCCTCGGCGGCTCCCGGACCGTCCTCGACGTGGGCGCCGTCGCCGAGGACCTGCCCTTCGCCGACGGGGAGTTCGACGCGGCGATGACCCTGTTCGGCGTCCGCCAGTGGCCGGACGTACGGGCCGGGCTGCGCGAGATGCGGCGGGTGACCCGCGGCCCGGTGGTCATCCTGACCCGCGACCCCGCACTGGTCCGGGACTTCTGGCTGTACCGGTACGCGCCCGAGGTCCTCGACACCGAGGCCCTGTCCCACCCGACCGTCGAGGAACTGGCGTCGGCGCTCGGCGGCTCCGGCACGGTCCGGACCGTGCCCATCCCCCTGGACTGCACCGACGGATTCAGCGAGGCCTACTACGGGCGCCCGGAGACACTGCTCGATCCGGCCGCCCGCCAGGGGTGCCCGGCGTGGAGTTTCGTCGACGACCGGGTCCGCGAGCACTTCGACAGGACCCTCCGCGCGGACCTGGAGTCCGGGGCCTGGGACGAGGAGTTCGGCCACCTGCGCAGTCGGCCGAGCTACGAGGGATCACTGGTGATCGTGCGCGCGACCCCGTGGGAAGAACCGGAACCAGGGGCGGAACGTGATGTCGGTACCCGACCGGATGGACGAACGACCGCGCGCCCTGGGGCTGGTGGAGACACGGCGCTTGGCCGAAGTCCTCGTCGCCACGACCGCGGCCCGCGGCCTGGTGGCGCCGGGCCGCACTGAACGTGAGGTGAGCGACCGGATCGGCCGCACACCGGTGTGGTGTGCGGCCCTCGGCCCTCGGTGTGACGCGGGGATCAGGCGGCGGCGAGGGAGATCTCGGTCGACTTGATCAGCGCGACGACGGAGGTACCGGAGGCCAGGCCGAGTGCCTCGACGGCGTCCTTGGTGATCGCGGCGGTCAGCTCGCCGCCCTCGACGGAGACCTTCACCGAGCCCATGGCGCCCCCGGTCGCGACGTCCGTGACCGTGCCGGCGATCTGGTTGCGGATGGAGATGCCCTCCACCGGGCCGGTCGCGAGGGACACCTCGGTGGCCTTCACCAGGGCCTTGACCGAGGAGCCTTCGGCGAGGCCGAGGTCCTTGACCGCGTCGGTGGTGATGGCGGCGGTGATGTCCTGACCGCCGACCAGGCGCACCTTCACCGAGGCCATGGCCTCGCCCGCGGTCACTGCGGTGACGGTGCCGGTGATCTGGTTGCGGATGGACAGGCTCATGGAAAACACGCCTCACGTGGTCGGAAAAGGAAACCGCAGGCACTCGTGTGACCTGCGTCATGCCCGAACGTACCCGACGGAGCACGGGGTCCGGAGCGCACCCATCTCATTCGCCAGCCGAATGGACGCAACGCCCTGGCGTATTCGGGAAAGGCCCCAGGTCCCCTCCTTTTCCGGGCCCTTCACCCACCTGAACTGGGCCTTCCGACCCGATTGGCGGAATCAGAACCCTGCCGGCCGGAGAGCGGCGAATTGCAGATGCGGGCCTTCTGATGCCCCATTGACAGCAAATGCAGCACCATATCCGCATCTCGTGCCGCGTGCACGGGATACGGCCCACCGGACCGGAGAACACATCCCGCCATGCGCTTCCTTCCGTACCTCCGACAGCGCCGGGCGGCCGCGGGCCTCCTCGGCGGCGCCCTGCTCCTCCCCGTCCTGACCGCCTGCGGCGGTGGCGGCACCGGCCCTTCCGCGGCCGCGGCACCGACCGCCGCGTCCCCGTCGGGCTCCGTGCAGGCCGCGAACCTGACCGTGCTCGCCGCCGCCTCCCTCACCGACGTGTTCAAGACCATCGGGGCGGAGTACCAGAAGGAGCACCCGGGCACGAAAGTCACCTTCTCCTTCGCCGGATCACAGGAGCTGGCCGCACAGGTCAGACAGGGAGCCCCGGCCGACGCCCTGGTCACCGCCGACACCAAGACGATGGACGGCCTCAAGGCGGAGACCGGAACCCCGACCGTGATCGCGAAGAACGAGCTCGTGATCGCCACCGCTCCGGGCAACCCGCACAAGATCGACTCCCTGAAGGACCTGTCCGATCCCAGCCTGAAGGTCGTCCTGGCCGCCCCGGAGGTGCCGGCCGGGCGCTACAGCCAGGAGATCCTCGACAAGCAGGGCATCACCGTGAAGCCGGTCTCGCTGGAGCCGAACGTACGGGCCGTGCTGTCCAAGGTGGAGCTGGGCGAAGCGGATGCCGGCCTCGTCTACACGACGGACACGACCGCGGCCCGGGGGAAGGTCGGCGCGGTCGAGATCCCGGAGGACCAGAACGCCGTCGCCTCCTACCCGGCCGCCACGCTGGACGCCGCCCGGAACGCCGCCGCCGCGGACGCCTTCGTCCGGTGGCTGTCCTCGCCGGAGGCCCAGAAGATCCTCCAGGAGGCGGGCTTCCAGCAGCCGTGACCCAGCGCCGCGCCGCCGGGCCCCGCCCACCGCTCCTCCTGGCCCTGCCCGCGCTCCTGGCGATCGCGTTCCTGATGATCCCGCTGGCCGGGATCCTCGTCCGCACACAGTGGAGCGAGCTCCGCGCGCACCTGACCACCCCCGGCTCCCTGGAGGCCCTGCGGCTCTCCCTCGTCGTGTCCTTCTGGGCGCTGGGGCTCAGCCTGCTGCTGGGCGTGCCCCTGGCCTGGCTGCTGGCACGGATCGACTTCCCGGGGAAGACCGTCGTACGGTCCCTCGTGCTGCTGCCGATGGTGCTGCCCCCGACGGTGGGAGGTGTCGCGCTGCTGCTGGGCTTCGGCCGGCGCGGTCTGCTGGGCCCCTTCCTGGACGAGACCTTCGGGATCACCCTGCCGTTCCACACCTCGGGCGCCGTCGTGGCGGCCACGTTCGTGGCGATGCCCTTCCTCGTCATCAGCCTCGAAGGGGCCCTGGGCGGGCTGCGCCCCGGCTACGAGGAGACCGCGGCCTCCCTCGGCGCCACCCCGCTGCGGGTCTTCTTCACCGTCACCCTCCCGATGGTGGCTCCCGGTCTGATCGCCGGCGCCGCCCTCACCTGGGCCCGGGCGCTCGGCGAGTTCGGGGCCACGATCACCTTCGCCGGCAACCTTCCCGGCGTCACCCAGACCCTGCCGCTGCAGGTGTACCTGCTCCTCCAGGACGACCCCGAGGCCGCGACCTCGCTGTCCCTCCTCCTGCTCGTCGTGGCGATGGCGGTCCTGGTCGCCCTCCGCGGCCGCTGGACCTCCGGCCACGCCGTACGCGACACCCGTCACGCGACGCCTGCCGAGGACCCGGTCGGCCGGGCCCCGGAGCCGGACCCGGTCACCGGTTCCGCGCCCGCCGGCCGCTGGTCCCTGCACGCGGCCGTCACCGGCTTCAACGAGCTCACCCTCGACGCCGAACCCGGCACCACCATCGCCGTCGTCGGCGAGAACGGCGCCGGCAAGACCACCCTGCTGCGCGCCCTGCTCGGCCTCACCCCGCGCGCCCACGCCACCCTGCGCCTCGGCGACGACGACGTGACGGCCCTGCCCCCGCACCAGCGCCAGGTGGCCTGGGTGCCGCAGGACGGCGCACTGTTCCCGCACCTGACCGCGCTCGGCAACACCGCCTACGGGCTGCGCGCCCAGGGCACGCACCGCGCCGAGGCCCGTTCCAGGGCGCGCCTGTGGCTCGACCGGCTCGGCGTCGGCCATCTCGCCGACCGCAGGCCCGCGCAGCTGTCCGGCGGCCAGGCCCAGCGGGTGGCCCTCGCCCGGGCGCTGGCCGCCCAGCCCCGCCTGCTGCTTCTGGACGAACCGCTGGCCGCGCTCGACCAGACCACCCGGGCCCGCGTGCGGCACACCCTGCGCACCCACCTGGCCGGCTTCGGCGGCGTCTGCCTCATCGTCACCCACGATCCCGTCGAGGCCGTCTCCCTGGCCGACCGGGTGCTCGTACTGGCCCACGGGCGGGCCCTCCAGGACGCACCGCCCGCCGAGGTCACGCGCAATCCGCGGTCCCCGTGGGTGGCCCGCATGCTCGGCCGCAACGCATGGCCGGGGACGGCCACGGCGGACGGGCTCAAGCTGGCCGCCGGCGGGTCCGTCGTGGTGGCGGAACCCGTGGCGGAGGGTTCCGAGGCCCTGGCCATCGTCGCGCCCGAGGCCGTGTCCCTCCATCGCGTCCAGCCGTCCGGCAGTCCGCGCAACGTATGGCCCGGAACCGTCCGTGAGATCACCGCGGCGGGCAGCCGGCTCCGGGTCCTCGTCACGTCGGAGGCCGCGGCCGACGTCGTCTGCGAGATCACCCCGCAGGCCGCCGCCGAGCTGGCGATCGCCGACGGCACGGCAGTGTGGTGCAGCGTGAAGGCCACCGAGATCACCCTCGTACCCCTGTGACCTCCGACGCGCCCGGCAGCCCTTGACGGAGGGCGGCACACGCCATGAAAAGCGGGTTCCTACCTCGCATATGCGATCTACTATGGCGCATTCGCCTCGTGAATGATTAACTGGCCGCAGGCAGGCCGCTTCGGCCCGCCCCCGTGTCCGCGTCCGCGCCTCAGTCGCCCCCTGCCGGGTCGACCCAGACCGGCCGGCACGCACACCGGCCCCGTGACGGTCGAGCGGCTCTCGCCGCCATGGGGAGCACCGGCAAAAGAGGCCCCTGCATGCCGATCGCGGTGTTCGGCACGTGGGGGCCTCTTTGCGTTCCGAACGCCGCACCCCGGCCGCCGTGTTCGCCCTTCCGTCACCGCGTCGCCGATCGCCTCGCGCCGGCCGGCCGTCTCACGGAGCGGAGTACATCTGGCATATGCGGCATGAATACGGGCATGCTTGCGCAGATACAGTGCGAAACAGCAAGATCAGCTCGAATGTAAGGACTGAGGTATGGCGGTAGTCGTCGTGCAGCCCGCGGCCGGGCAGGCGCCCACCGCCGTACGCAGGGTGCTCGCCGCGGCGGGTCTGGCCTCCCGGACCCTCCCGCCCGCCGACGATGCGGGCCCGTCCGACGGCCTCACCGGTGTGGAGGGCCTGATCGTCCTGGGCGCCGCCGCGCCGGCCCTGCTCCAGGAGGCCCTCGCCGCGGAGGTGCCGGTCCTGGCCCTGGAACCGGGTACGCGACTGCTGGTACGGGAGCCGGACGCCGCCCCCGGAGTCCGGCCCGGCACCGCCCCCGACCGCCCGCCGGTCGAACTCACCCGGGCCGCGGGCTCCGACCCGCTCTTCGCCGGGGCCACCCCGCCCTCCCCTGGCCTCCGGCCGGCCTGCGACCCCCTGGAACTGCCCGCCGGCGCCGTGGTCCTGGCCTCCTGCGACGGGTACCCGGATCAGGCGTTCCGGATCGGTCCCAGCGCCTGGGGAGTCCGCTTCCTGCCGCACGACCTCCCCCTGGACCCCTGGGGTGAGCAGCTCCTCGGCCGGTTCGCCCGACTCGTGGCCGACCGCGCCACGCACACGGCCACCCGGGCCTTTTTCACCCGGCGGGCCGACGCCTGGGAGGAGCGGTTCGCCTACCAGACCCCCGCCTACGACGCCGCGGTCGCCCGGCTCCGGCTGGCGCCCGGCGCGCGGGCCGTGGACCTCGGCTGCGGCACCGGACGGGCCATGCCCGCGCTCCGGGCCCAGGTCGGGACCGGCGGCCAGGTGGTCGGCGTCGACCTCACCCCGGCCATGCTGACCGCCGCCGCCCGGCACGGCCGCACCCGCCACGGGTCCCTCCTCGCCGCCGACTGCACCCGGCTGCCGCTGGCCGCCGCGTCGGTGGACGGCATCTTCTCGGCGGGGCTGCTCGACCACCTCCCGGAGCCGGCCGCGGCCCTGCGCGAATGGGCCCGCGTCACCGCCGCCGACGGCGTCCTGCTGCTCTTCCATCCCTCGGGCCGCGCGGAGCGCGCGGCCCGGCACGGCCGCCCCCTCGACCCCGGCGACCTCCTCGCCGAAGGCAACCTCCGCCGCGCCCTGGAGGCCACGGGCTGGCACCTGGAGGAGTACGAGGACGCCGCCGGTCACTTCCTGGCCCGCGCGCTGCCGCGCCGTTGAACCCGGCGCCCGTGGTCAGAGGCGGTGGATCCGCTCGATGCCGTACCAGGCGGACACGCAGGCCGCGACCCAGTCACGCCGGTAGTCGGAGGTGAAGAAGGGCTCGGCCAGGTTCCCGATGTGCATCGGCCGGTATCCGAGGTCGGCCGCACCCGCCGCGGCCCCGGTCCGGATGCGGGAGTTCTGGGCGTCCCAGGCCACCGAGCGGGTGACCGTCGCGGTGGTGAGCTGCTTGACGCCCGGGACGAGCACCGCCAGCGAGGCCAGCGCCAGCCCGGCCGTGACCACGATGCCGGCCGGCAGGGCCCAGGAGGCGGCCCCCCGGCCCGCCGTGAACCGGCGGGCCCAGAGCCCCAGCAGGACGCCGTAGGCGCACAGTGCCAGTTCCATCGGCACGAGGTAGTTCGTCCAGGTGCGTGCGTACGTCCATCCGGTCGGCCCGTAGCCGCTGCGCAGCCCCACCACCACCGCGAACGATCCCAGCACCACCACGAGCACCGGCAGCAACAGCAGGGCGACCAGCGCCTTCCGCGGGACGGCCGGGCCCGACTCCCGTTGTCCGGGCGCGGGCACCGGCGCCGCGAGCCCGGCGCCCAGGCCCAGCAGGACACCGACGGCGGCGGCTCCCAGGTAGGCCCACTGACCGGTGACGGTGTCCCACATGTGCAGCCAGTCCTCGTAGGTGCCACGCAGTTCGGCCGCGGAGAGCACGGACTCCTTGGGCGGCTGCTGGGCGCGACGCCACCGGGCGCCGGGGGACGTGGTCAGCACGACCAGCCCGCAGACGACCCCGGAGCACCAGAGCAGGCACCAGGTGAACGGGCGCCAGGTCCGCGCCAGCTTGAGGCGGGGCACGGCCAGCAGCCCCACGCAGGCCGCGAGGAGCCCGCTGACGAGGGAGAACGACTCGCTCAGGGTGCCGATCGCGAACCCGATGAGGAACGCCGCGGCGAAGCCCGCCGTGCGCAGCGCGTCCCGGGGCCGGCGGACGGTCCAGATGCCCAGCAGCAGCGCCCACACTCCGATGACGCTCGGAACGGTGTGGGAGATCGTGGCCGGTGCCCACAGCAGGACCTGGTAGCTGCGGGTGCCGCCGTAGTAGATCACGGCCTGGACGGCCAGGGCGGCGGCGACCAGGAGCAGCACCGGGGGCCTCGCACCGAGACACCGCAGGAACACGATGCCGAGGAGGACCAGGCCGACGGTGAAGGCGACGACGATGACCGTCGGCAGGACCTTCGTCCCGGCGAACCCGTCGCCGTAGACGAGGCCGCTCAGGAAGGCGTTGGTGATCCGGCCGTTCTGGGTGGCGTAGAAGTCGTGCGTGATCCCGAGGACGCCCAGATCGCGGGACTTCCAGGCGGCGCACCAGTCGTCCGAGGTGGGCCGTACGTAGAGGCCGAGGAAGCAGCCGACGGCGACCAGGGCTCCGGCCGCCGCCACGAGGGAGCCGCCCGCGACCGGCAGGAGCCTGCGGACGAACCGGCGGTTCCTCTCCGTCGAAGCAGTGCTCATCCACCAGTCCTTCGCAGCGAAGCGCGGCCGGAGCGGTGTGCGCGTCGCGGCGTGCGACGTGCGGTGCACCCGCCCGGTTCCGGTCACACCAATGTGCACGGTCCACCGCCCAGCGGCATCCGAGCGGGGCGGTGCCGGGGCCGGGCCGGCGGCCCTCCTCCCGTGCGCCACGGGGGACTTCGCCCCGGACCCGGCCGCCGATCCGCTGCCGCGTCCGTTGCTCCGTCCGTTGCTCCGTCCGTTGCTCCGCCCGCTGCTGCGCCTGCCGCTCCGTCGGTCGTGTGCGGGACATGGGGTCTCCTCGGGCCCCTCCCTTCCGTCACCCGGCCGGCGGGTGTGCCGTGGCGGGCCCCGGACCCGCGGCCCACGATGGGAGCTCCGGGGGTGCGCGCACGCAAGCCCGCGCACGCAAGCCCGCGCACGGAAGCCCGACAGAAGGAGTGGCGATGTCTCCTGCCGCTGCCCTGCTCGTCCGCTGGGCGGCCGTCACGGCGGGCATCGCGAGCGTCGCCCTCCCCGTGTGTGTCGCCGGGAGCCCGGCCGCCCGTCCCTCCGGGGAGGAGCGGCCGCTGTTCTTCGTCCGGCCCCTCGGACACCAGAGCCACGGCGACGCGGAGGGCCGGTACGCACCGCTGTCGATGCTCGTCGCGCCCACCATCGGGCTCCTGTCCAACACCACCGCCGCCGAGGGCGTCACCTCCGCCTCCGCCGGGGGCGCGCAGTACGTCGAGCGGAGCCACGTACTGCGGCTGCTGTCCGGCCGGTGGAGGTACCTCCCCACCGGCCGGGCGGAGTCGGTCGTGGTGCCCCCGGAGAACCCGACGGCCCGCCTGCAGATCGCCGAGAGCCGCGACTGGCTGGCCGCCGGCCGGGTGCCGGGCAGGTCCGCGGCCCAGCGCGCGGCGGCGGAGCGGGCCCTGCTGGCCATGCGCGCCCTGCTGCGGCCGAACGGGGCCATGGCGGCGGGCTGGTCCCCCGGCTGGATGTACTCCTGGCCGCGCGACTCCAGCTTCGCCTCCGCCGCGTTCGCGCACACCGGCCACGACGCCGAGGCCTACCGGATCCTGCGCTACAGCGCCGCGACCCAGCGCCGGGACGGCACCTGGGACGCGCGGACGGAACTCGACGGATCCGGCCCGCCGGACAGCAGGCGGTGGCAGCTCGACGCCAACGGCTGGGTGCCGTGGGCGACCTGGCAGTGGTACCTGACGGCCCCTCCCCCCACCCGCCTCGCCCGGCTGACCGCCCTCTACCCGATGATCCGCAAGGCGGCCGACCGCGCCGCGGCCTCCCTCGGGGCGGACGGGCTGCCCCCGGCCTCCCCGGACTACTGGGAGGTGATGACGACCACCACCAACCTCGGTACGGCCGCACCCCTGCTCGCCGGACTCAACGCCGCCACGTTCCTCGCCGGCGAGCTGGACCGGCCGCAGGACGCGGCCCGCTGGTCCGGCGCCGCCGGGCGGCTCT
Source organism: Streptomyces venezuelae (assembly GCF_008642275.1). Lineage (NCBI taxonomy): Bacteria > Bacillati > Actinomycetota > Actinomycetes > Kitasatosporales > Streptomycetaceae > Streptomyces > Streptomyces venezuelae. The sequence continues at coordinate 7,242,244 of NZ_CP029189.1, read as the reverse complement.
CCACCGGGATCTCCCGGAAGTTCGCCCCCCTCGGCTATCAGCGCACCGTCGACGGACAGCACGGCCGGGACAGCGCGGTGGCCTTCATGGCACCGCCCTTCAACACCGCCCCGGCCGATCTGCCGCGGGCGCTGGACACCACGTACAAGGCGCTGCTGCTGCCCAACGGCGGGCTCACCCCCGGGAACGATCCGACCGCGCCCTGGGGTGCCAACGCCTGGACCCCCAGCACGTCGTTCTTCGCCCTCGCATGGGCGGGTACGGGGCAGCAGGCGAAGGCCGGGCGGGTCCTGGACTGGATCCTGGCCAAGCGGAACCCGCTCGGGGAGCTGCCCGAGAAGGTGGACCGGGCCGGCAGGCCCTCGTCGGTCGCGCCCCTGGCGTGGACGGGCTCGATCGTCGTGCTCACCCTGGTGGTACTCGACGGCGAAGCGCTCCCCGCACCACCGCGGAGCCGGTAGCCCTTCAGCCCTTCATCAGGGTCGCAGCGCCTCGGACCGGGTCCGTCCGGTCACCGGGCGGCGGAGCGGTGCGCAGGCGCTCCAGCTCGGCGAGCAGGCGCTGGTACGCGAGCTTCTCGGCCGCCACCGCGCGTGCGAGGGGGACGTGCTGCGGATCCTGCCGGGACCGGGCCTCCTCGGCGGCGGCGACGCGCAGTGCCCTGGCCCTGTCCAGTTCGTTCATCGCCGCCACGCTGCCGGCGTCGAGCAGCCGGTGCTCCAGGGCCTGGGCGAAGGCCCGCTCCGTCGGAGCCGTGAGGGTGTCGAGGTCCCGCGCACAGCCTTCCGGGGTCTGTGTCGGCTCACAGGCCTCGTCGAGTCCGCGGGAGAGCGAGCGCAGCGTCGCCCCGAGCTCCGGATACCCCGGGTCGGGCCCGGTGCCGTTGCCGCATCCGGCCACCAGTGCCGTGCACGCGGCGAGGGCGGCGAGGGCGCGCATCGCCGCGGGGCCCGCGCACGTGCGTCGGCACGAGTGGAGAGGAGGGGTCATGGAAGCCCCGATCGCCCGTTGGTCCGATTGCGGCCGCCCTGGCTGCGCGAGGTGGTCCGGCTGCCATCCTCGCCCGCTCCCCTCCGCCCTGCCACCCGGCGGTCCGGGGGTGCCGGTGCCGCGGTGGGCGCCGCGGCGCAGGTCACCTCGGGGGCTGTCCTCCGGCGACGGACGTGCCGGGGCGGCCGGCCTGCGCGAGCGTCCAGGGCTGGACGGCCCGGTGCCACGGGGCGGGTGTCCGGCCTCCGGGGGGCGTGGCGCCGCCGGCCGGGACGGTCGTGATGACGTGCAGATCGGCGTCCAGGCCGAGCGCCGCGGCGACGGCCGTGCCGGCTCCTTCGGCGACACCGGCCGGCGCGCCCGTGTACAGCATCTGGGACTCCTGCCAGGGCTGCGGTCCTTCGGCGGCCGCCACGCCGACCGTGCCCGCGCCCGCCCGGCCGGCGAGCAGGTCTCCCGCTATGCCCACGGCGCCGTAGCCGCCGAGGCCGCCGGCCTCGGCGACGGGGGAGAACTCCGGCGCCGGCCCGCCCGCGCGGGCCAGGCTCGTGGCGACGGTGCCGATGCCGGGCCTGCGGAAGAACAGGCGGACGCCGTCGCCCTCCGGCCGGACCGAGAGCGCGCCCGTCGTCTGGGGCAGCCCGGTGGCCACGGGGCCGCCGAACGGGGCGTCCGGTGCCGGCTGGACCCAGGCCAGTACCGACCCGGCGGTCGCCGCGTACACGTGGCGCCGCCCCGACGCGTCGATCGCGGTGACCGGGTCGCCCTGGAGGCCGGCGCCGCCCAGGGCCTGCCACGCGCCGAAGTCGCCGCCCGGGGTCTGCTGCGCGCGGGCGCGCAGTGTCCGGCGGGAATCGCGGACGTACACCGTCATCCGGCCCTCGGCGTCCACGGCCACGGACGGCCCGCTGATGGCCGAGGTGCCCGACCGGTCCACGGTGTCCGGGGTGCCCAGCGACCGCCACGGGCCGAACCCGCCGTCGACCGTGCCCTGGACGGCGTAGACGATCTCCCGGCCGTACTCCTCGGGTGTGGCGCCCAGGGTGGTGCGGGTGGCGAAGACGCCGATCCGGCCGTCCCAGAGGCGGACGGCGGCCGCCCCGGAGTCGATGCCGTCGCCGGGCAGGAACGCGGGGCCCTGCCACAGGGCCTGCGGGCCGCTGCGCGACCAGTACGCCATGCGGCCGTCCAGTGCGGCGAAGGCCCACAGCCGTCCGGAGACGCCCTCGGTCATCCAGGAGGTGCCGTCACCGCGGCTGTAGCGGATGGTCTGGCTCCAGCCGGCGCCGGTGGGCCGGGTCGCGGTCTTGCGGTCGCCGCATCCGGCGGGGCTGCCGCACCAGTCCTGGTGGTCGGTCCAGGCGTAGGTCTTGAGGTAGCCGAGCTTCTCCTCGGCGGTCTGCGGGTCGAGCGTCGGGGGCAGGGAGCTGTTCGGGTAGCTCACGTAGTTCTGGACCGAGAAGTGCGGCCGGTCGGAGGTCTTCGCGTAGCGCTCGGCGGCGGCCTGCACGAAGCGGGCGCCGTAGACGTGGTCCTGGTGGTCGAGGAAGGCTCCGCCGTTCTCCGCCCGGCCGGGGGTCGGGTCCTGCGTCCGTATCGTCGTCGGCCGGTAGGCCTCGAACACGCCCGCTATGGCGGCCACGGCCTGGTCCTTGGTGTAGGAGAACCAGTCCTCGACCGGGGTCCCGGAGGTCAGCTGCGCGCCGAGGGCGGGGGTCCTGCCGTCCCACAGGCCGCGGAGGCTCTCCGGGTTGTCCCCGGAGATGCTGCGGGCCTCGCGCAGCTCCATCCACACGAGATTGACCTGGGGCCGGTCGACGAGGACGTCCACCTCGGCGCTGCCGCCGCCGGCCGTGGGTACGGACGTGCGCCGCCAGGCGCCGGCCCGGTCCCCGGTGGCCATCTGGGCGTAGGCGGCGCGTATGCCGTTCTGCCGGGCCTCCGCGTAGGCGGCACGGTCGGAGGGGCCCGCCGTGTCCTGCAGGTGGGGGCTGTGCGCCTCGTTCCTGCCGTCGGACTCGCCGGAGGTCAGGTAGACGGTGGTGACCTTGATGCCGGTCGATATGGACCGGCTCAGGTCGGGGTTCATGAAGAAGAGGTCGTCGTCGGGGTGCGCGACGACCTGGAGGGTGGACCCCTCGGTCACGCTCGGGCTGACCAGCGCCGCGGGGGCCGTCCGGGGGTGCTCGGTGTCGTGTCCGTAGGCCCAGGCCGTGACGCCGGCGGTGCCGACGGAGAGCGCGGCGAGCAGGGCCGCGAGTCGGGTGCGGCGGGCCAGGGACATGTACAGCGCCTTGAGGGTCGGTCCGGTGCGGCGATCCGCCTGGGAGGTCGATCGGTGTCCCGATGGCTCCACTGCTTCCGGAGACGACCGCGGCCGATTATGTCCCGCACGTTCGGGCTGACACACCATCAAATCCCATATGACCGCAAAGGGAGTTGTGGTAGGAAGAGGACGTTTTGCCCTATTTGTTCACTCGCGTGCGATTGACCCTGGAAACGGCCCGGAACCGGCGTTTGTGCTGGCCACCCGCGAGTTGCGCGGGATCGGTACGTCCACCGGGCGCGCCGCCCGCTTCACCACCGACCCCCACAAGTGGCGCATTCCACACCGCCGACGGGCCGGCACGGGACGGTGCCGGCCGTGACGCAGCTCTCACCGGCGCTGTCCGGTGCCGTGCCGACTGCCGGGTCCGAAGGCTCCTCCTCCCGGCTGGACGGCCGGGCTGCCGTGGAGCCGGGGGTGCGCCGCTCCCCGCGCGGCGGGAAACCGGTCGGCCGCCGGCATCGGCGGGCCGGTGGCGTCCCGTCCCGCGGGCGGCGTGGCTCTCAGTGGGCGCCGTCCGGGCGCAGTGCGATGTGGTCAGGGGCCAGGTCGACCGCGACGCGGTGCTCCATGCCCAGGGCCTCCAGGAACTTCGGGGGGAGCTGGACGCGTCCGGAGCGGTCGAGGACGACGTACTCCCGTTCGCTGACGGACTCCTCGCCGTGTTCGTCGGTGACCAGGCGGCGCAGGACCTCGCTGCTGGTGCGGCCGTCGCGGATCGCCACGGTGCGGCGGACCTCGCCCGCCACCATGGGGTCGTGCGTCACGATGACCACCGTCACGCCGAGTTCCTTGTTCACGGTCCGGAAGGTCTCGAAGACCGCCGCGGCCGTCTCGGAGTCCAGTTCGCCCGTGGGTTCGTCGGCGAGCAGCACCTTGGGGTCGTTCGCCATCGCCACGGCGATCGCGACCCGCTGCTGCTGGCCTCCGGACAGCTCCGCCGGGCGGCGGTGCGCGAGGTCGCCTATCCCGAGGGCCTCCAGGATGTCCCCGACCCTGGCCGCGCGGCGGGCGCCCGCGCCGCGACGGGGGCGCTCGCCCTTCAGCTGCATCGGCAGGGCGACGTTCTGAGCGGCCGTCAGGAACGGCAGCAGGTTGCGGGCCGTCTGCTGGAAGACGAAGCCGACCGCCTCGCGCCGGTAGCGCAGCCGGTCCCGCGCCGAGAGTTCCAGCAGGTCGTAGCCCGCGACCGCGGCGCTGCCGGCCGTGGGGACGTCCAGGCCGGCCAGGATGTTCAAGAGGGTGGACTTGCCACTGCCGGAGGCGCCGACGAGGGCCATGAGGTCGCCCTGTTCGACCGTCAGCTCCAGCCCCTGGAGGGCCTGTACCTCGATGCCGTCCTGGCTGAAGATCCGGACCAGGCGGTCGCAGGCGATCGCGGCGTCCGCCGCCGGGGTGCGCGGCAGCGTGGCAGCCGTCGCCCGGCGGCGCAGTTCCTCGTACGTCGGCTGGTCGGTGTTCAACGCTGGTCTCCCGCTCTCAACTCGGTGGTGATCTGCCGCCGGCCGGACGTCGCCGCTTCGGCGAACACGGCGGCGGCGACCAGGGCGGCCAGGCCGAGGGCCTGGGTCAGTACGGGCCCTGCCGCCAGCCGCACCCCGTGCGGCACGTGCGCGCCGACCAGCGTGGACAGGTCCATCGCCGGTCCCAGCAGGGCCACGGCGGCGGCCGCCACCAGGGCCCCGCCCAGCGTCGCGGCCAGGGTCTGCGGCAGGGTCTCGGCGAGGATCAGGGCCACGCCCTGCCTGCGGCGCAGTCCCATCGTGCGCAGCCGGGCCAGCAGGGCCGCGCGTTCGGGAACGGTCCGCATCAGCGTCAGCAGTACGGCCAGCAGCGCGAAACCGGCTGCTCCGGCCATGGAGGCCCAGAACAGGCGCTGCGCCGAGCGCTGCAGCGGGTCGGCGCCCAGAGCGGTGACGGCCTCGGCGCTGGTGTGTACGGGGTACACGTCGTCGAGCGGGGCCGGACCCTGCGCGGAACCGGAACCCGGGATCGGTGCCGGCGCGGGGGCGGGAGCCCCGGACGGCGCCGGGAGCCTGGAGCGCACGAGCTCGCGCAGCCGGTCACCGTCGACGTCGCCGAGGCCGAGCCACCGGTTCGGGTGGTCGGCGCCGCCCATGACGGCCGTGGCGGCACCGGTCGGCAGGACCACGGTGGCGGCGTCCCGCGCCGGATGGGCCGGGGTGCAGTCGACCAGGCCCGCGACCCGTACCTTCACCTCCCCGCCGTCACCGGGCTGCACCGCGTACGTGCCGCCCTGCACGACCTGCCCGGCCATGCCCTTGCTGAACAGCGCGGGCACCGGGGCGTCGGCGGACGGGGCACCGCCGGTGGCCAGCAGGGCGGGCTCGAAGGCCCCGCAGCCGAGGACCCGGGACAGCTCCGCGTACGCGGCCGGCTCGGCGACGATCACGGTGACCTGGCTGGATCGCACGGTGGTGCCGAGCACGGAGGAGTCGTGGTCGATCCACAGCGGCACGGACGTCCGTACGCCCGGCAGTTCACCCGCGGCCTTCGCGAGGCCCGCCGGGAGCGGGGACTTCCCGTACGCGGAGATCGCCGCGTCGCCCCCGACGGTCAGCCGGGCCACACCCAGCCGGGACGAGTCCACCGAGTGCAGGACGGTGGCGCCGAACCCGCCGGTGGTGAGGGCGATGAGCAGCGCGACCATCGGCAGGACGGAGGGGCCGCCGCGGCCTCGGGCGTGTGCGCCGTTCGCCGCCGGGCCGCGGGCGGCCCGCGCGAGTCCCAGGAAGCCGACCAGTCCGGAGCCGTGGCCGGCCGCCCGGGCGAGCCGGCCGGTGACCACCGGCTGGAGCCGGGCCAGCAGCAGGCCCCCGCACAGGGCGAGCAGCAGCGGGGCCGCGATCAGCAGCGGGTCGAGGTCGCTTCCGGGCGGGGCGACCCCGCGGCGGCGGACCTCGACCACGGCGGCGGCGGTGGCGATGAGGACGAGCAGTTCGGCCACGGGCCTGCGCCACCGCCCGGCGGGGCGGGCCGGCGTCAGCAGTACGGCCGCGCGGACGGGGAAGGCCAGCAGGGCGAGCAGGGCGACGGCCGCGGCCGAGAGCAGTGCGGGCGCGAGCCGGGGGGTGGGCAGCAGCAGGACGGCGAGCGCGGTGGCGGCCGCGGCCGCCGGGAGCACAGTGACGGCGCCCTCGCCGAGGAGCCGGCCGACGATGGCGGCGCGGGAGCCGCCGCGCGCGAGCAGCAGCCGCAGTTCGGCGTCGCGGCGGTCGGCCGCGAGTGCGCCGGCCAGGCACAGGACGACGAAGGCGACACCTGCGACCCCGGCGGGGCCGATCGCGGCGAGCGGCGCCGCGGCCTGGGTACGGGCGCGGGCTTCTTCGAACCGCTCGGGCAGCCAGGAGGTGGTGTGCAGCCGTGGACGGCCGGTCTCCCGGGCGAGGGTGGCGGCGGTGGGTCCGGCGATGTAGGAGGCGATGTCCGCCCGTGCGGCGTCGAGCCGGTCGGCCCGCAGACTGCCGATGTCCACCGGCAGCCGCCAGAAGTCCTCGGCGGTGCGGCTCCAGGTGCTCATCCGGCCGAGGTCCCCGGCGCCGACGAGGGCGTCGACGTCCCAGGCGAGGCTCTCGTTGAAGTAGTGCTCGCAGGCGCGGGCGAGACACCCCAGGTTGTCCGTCCAGAAGGGGGCACTCTCGTCGAGGACCGTGTAGAGACCAACGACCTCGACGGACGGGGTGCCGTCCACCCGTGCCTCGGTGGTCAGGACGGATCCGACCCGGGCGCCGAGGGTCGCGGCGGCCTTCTGCGAGAGGACGACCTGCAGGGGCGTCGTCTCACCGCCGGCGGCCTGCGCGGGGGCCGGGGGTGTGCTGCTCGGCCACTTCCCCTCCGCCAGCTTCACGTGGCTCTCCGCCTCGCGGACGTGCAGGAGGTTCATGCTGGGCGGAATGCCGGAGGGGCGGGAGAGTTCCGGGTTCAGCAGTTGCTGCCGCTTGGTGGTGCGTGCGCCGTGGACCGTCGACTCCGGGTCCACGCGGAAGGTGGATCCGGTCGGCCCGAGCAGTTTCCCCAGCGTCGCGTCCAGGGCCTGGGCGCTCTGCCCGCTGTCCGGGGAGGGCGCGGTCACCTGGAGGCTGGTGTTGCCGGCTCCGCTGCGTTCCAGGAAGGACCGCAGGGCCTGGTCGGCGCCCCGGTCCTGGGCCCGCGGCAGCGCGGCGGCCAGCAGAACGGCGACGAAGGCCAGTGCGGCGCCGAGCAGGGTGCTCAGGGGCGCCGCGCGCAGCCGGGTCCTGACCCAGGGCGCGGGCCGCGGGGCGGTGGACGCTGGCAGGGTGGACGCCGGGCGGGCGGTGGGCGGGGCGGACGAGGGCGGGGTCGCGGACGACGGGGTGGTCACATCTCCTCCACGGGACGCAGCCGGGCGGCGATGTCGCGGCCGCGGGGGCCGCTGAGCGCGGCCGACAGCAGGGGAACGGCTGCGATGGCGGCGACCGTGAGTGCGGTCTGCCAGAACGGCATGTCCACTTGTACGGGCGGGAACGGCCGACCGGCAGCGGGTGTCAGCACGACCAGGGGCGCCATCAGGTGGACGAGGGCGACGCCCAGCCCGGCTCCGACCGCGGAGCCGATGAGGATCAGCACTCCGCCCTCGGCCGCGGATGCGAGGGCCAGCGAGCGGCGCGGGGTGCCGAGGGCGAGCAGGACCGAGAACTCCCTTCCACGGACCCGGCGTTCGGCAGCGGTGGACGTCGCGAAGCCGATGGCCGCGAGGACCGCGCAGGCGGCGGCGAGGGCGGCCAGGGCGCTCTGCGGGCCGGCGCTCAGCGGGTCGTCCAGCAGCTGTTCGGTGATCTCCTCGCGCAGTTGGACGCGCTCGATCCGGGCGCTTTCGCGCAGCTTGTCCGCCGCGCGGGCGGGGACCGGGTCGGCCGCGGAGGCGGCGGGCAGCCACCATTCGGTGGGCGAGCCCGGCTGCTGGCCGACGGTCTCCAGGAGGTACCGGCCGAGCACGTGCAGGTCGACGGCGAGCGCCGAGCGGCCGGCCACGGGGAGCGAGTCCACGGAGGCGGTGATCCGCATCGGAACGTCGGCGCCGTCCAGCGTGACGCGGACGGTGTCGCCCACGGAGGCGCCCAGGGACCGCAGGTAGCGGGTGGTGGCGACCGCGGGGACGGCGGCGGGTGCCGGCGCGGCGGGTGCCGGGAACACCACGGTGGTGACGCCCTGCAGCGTGCCGAAGCCGCCCCAGTAGCGCAGCCGCAGCCGGTCCGTGGAACCGGCCGGGACCGGGAGCGGCTCGGGGGTCTTCCGGGCGCTCGTCCCCTGCGGGAGCGAGGTCCGCCAGCCGGTGGCGTCGGCGGGTGCGCTCACGCCCGTGGCGGCGCCGTCGGCGGTGTCGGACACGGCGATCCGGCGCACGGTCAGTTCGCTGCCGTCGCCCGGGTCGTCGCCGTCCCCGGCGTACGAGAGGCGGATGCCCGCCAGGGTCAGCGGGGTGGCCGCGGATCCGACCGGGGCGCCGGTCAGTGCGTCGAGGAGGAAGGGCAGGGTGATGTCGCCGCTCTCGGGCAGGGTGACCGATGCCGTGCCGTACGTCGCCCCGAACCGGTCGCGCAGCAGCAGGCTCACGGCGGCCCAGCTCGTACCGGAGGACCGCACCGACACGTCGAGGTCGATCCGGCGCGGGGAGCCGGGAAGGGCGACGCCGGGGCTCGCGGGAGCGGCCTCGGCGCCCGGGTCACCGGCGGCGAGCGGGGTGAACAGCTCGCGCATGCCGTGCCCGCCGCGCAGGTCCGCGCGCAGCGGCACCCGTTCGCCCGTCTTGGCGGCGTCGAGCGCGACGACGTCGGCGGGATTCCCGTCCGGCAGCTTCTGCTCCCTGCGGACCACCGGGATCAGGCGGTCGCCGCCGGGCAGGGCCCCGTAGCGTCCGCCCTGCCCCATCGGGGACATGCTGCTGCCGGAGATCCGCAGGCCGCCCGCGGTCGCGAAGTCGGCCTGGTCGCGCTGGGACGCGGACCAGCCGGCGTGCTGGCCGAGCGCCAGGATCCCGCTGGCGACGGCGAGTACGAGCAGGAGCACGGGCCCGGTGGCCCGGCCGGGCCGCCGGGCGAGCTGCCAGCCGAACAGGGCGGGGCCCAGGCTCCGGCCGCGCGCCGCCAGCCGTCCCCCGGCCCGTGCCGCGAACGGCAGCAGCCGCAGGACCAGCAGCGTGCCCCCGCACAGGGCCAGGGCGGGAGCGGCGACCAGGACCGGGTCGACGCCGAGCCCGCCGGCGGAGCCGTCGGCCGCGGGGGCGTCCGTACCGCCGTACTGCGAGAGCTGCTGGTAGCCGAGGACGGCGAGGACCACGACGGCCAGGTCGACGCCGGAGCGTGCGGCGCCGGTGACCAGCGCCTGGCGGCTGCCCACGCGGCGCAGTACGGCGGCCGAGGCCCCGCGCAGGACGGAGGGCAGGGTCGTCAGCAGGACGCAGGCCAGGGCACAGCCGCCCGCGACCGGCCAGACCAGCCAGGTGTCCGGGATCTCCAGGTGGACCCGCCCGAGCGGTCCGAACCGGCCGAACAGGCGCAGCAGGGGTGGGGTGAGCAGGGGTGCCAGGACGGCCGCGGGCAGGGCGAGCAGCAGGGACTCGGCGGCGGTGAGCGCGCCGAGGCGGCGGCGGGAGGCGCCGCGCGCGGTGAGCAGGACCCGTTCCGGTTCCTGGCGGACGGTCAGGATGTGGGCGACGAGGAGCAGTGCGGCGGTCGACAGGACGGCGAGCTGGAGCGCGCCCATCAGCAGGGTGGAGCGGGCGACGACCGTGCCGGCGCTCAGCTCGGCGAGCAGTTTGGGCAGTTCGGTGGCGGTGCGCAGCGATCCGGCCCGTTCGAGGGCGGCGCTCGCGGGGCCGGCCGCGGTCCGGACGGCCTCGGCCTCGGCGGCGCGGACCGTGCGCAGATCCGGGGTGAGCAGGGTGAGGCGGTGGTTCTGCAGGAGGCTGCCGGTGGTGAAGGCGCTGTCGTCCACCAGGAGCGGGCCGTAGATGGCGAAGGTGTCGGCCTGGACCTCGCGGCCGCCGAGGGGGTCGAGCCGCCAGTACGCGGCGTCCGGGTCGGCGGCCCGGTAGACGCCGGTGACGAGCACGGTCAGCGGTGCCCCGCCGAACCGGTCGTCCAGGCGGACCGGTGCGGGCAGCGCGGACTCGGCCAGGCCGAGGCGGGCGAGCGCCGCGCGCGGCACGGCCACCTGGGTCGGCGCCGCCGGGGCGCCGGTGGCCGGGGGCGCTGCGACGGGCGCGGGCCACTGGCCCGCGAGCAGCTGTACGCGGTCCCTGCCGAGGGCGGCGAGCAGGGTCAAATCGGCGTCGCGGCCGGAGGCGGCGACGCCGGGCAGTCCGTACGAGCGGCTGCGCGCGACGCTCTCGGACGCCACCGGAAGCCGCCCGAACACCTGGTCCGCGAAGGCCCGTACGGACTCGTCGTCCTTGGCGCGGGCGTCGGCGGGATGGCCGCTGGTGATCAGGACGGTGGTCCGGGACTGCGCCGTCCCGGTCAGGGCCCGGCGGAGCCCTTCCTCGCCCACGCCACGGGTGAAGGCCGTCAGCGCGGTCAGTGTGGTCGCGGTGATCAGTACGGTGAGCAGCACGGCGACCGCGAGCGGCCAACGCCCGCGCAGTCGGCGCACGACGAAGCCGAGCACGTGTGGAAATCCTCCCCCGTCCGGACCATGAGTACCGGATAGCGGACGATGCTGTCAGATGTGATCGACAGAGGGAAGGGGCTTGCGTGATTGGTGCGACGGATGCGCAAATGCGATCAGAAAGCTGCAGCGGCAGATGGTGCGGGACGGGGGGCCGGGCGCCCCGCGCGGACGACTCGACGGGGGAACGGACACGATGAGGGATCACCAGGCACCGGCGGCGGTCGCGACGCGGGCGGCGCGGAAGGACGACGGCTCGCCGATCGTGGTCGTCGACGACGTGCACCACAGCTTCGGCAGCGGACCGCAGGCCGTCCACGCCCTGCGCGGCGTGTCCTTCGAGGTCCGCCGCGGCGAACTCACCGCTCTCAGGGGCCGGTCGGGCTCCGGCAAGACCACCCTGCTCAACCTCGTCGGCGGCCTCGACACCCCGACCGGCGGCCGGATCACCCTCGACGGCACCGACCTGGCCGACCTCGACGAGCCGGGCCTGCTCGCCCTGCGCCGCGACCGCATCGGCTTCGTCTTCCAGTCCTTCGGCCTGATACCCGTCCTGACCGCCGCCGAGAACGTCGGTGTCCCGATGCGGCTGCGGCGCGTGCCCGCCAAGGTGCGCGAGGAGCGCGCCCGGACCCTCCTGGCCCTGGTCGGGCTCGCGGACCACGCCGAACAGCGGCCCGGCGAACTCTCCGGCGGCCAGCAGCAGCGGGTGGCGGTGGCCCGCGCCCTGGCCAACGACCCGGACCTGATCATCGCGGACGAACCGACGGGCCAGCTCGACTCGGAGACCGGCCGTTCGGTCATGGAACTGCTGCGTGCGGTGGTCCGCAGCGAGTCGGTGACCATCCTCGTCGCCACCCACGACCCCAACCTGATCGAACTCGCCGACCGGGTCGTGGAACTGCGCGACGGCCGCATCGCCCCGTCCGGCTCATGACCCCGGCCGGCAGGATCCGAAAGTGACGGCCTAGCCGAGTGCGTCCGCGCTGCTGCGCTGCCAGTAGGTGACCGTCAGCGAGCTGTCGTAGGCGATCCCGGCCGGCGGGAGCGCCGGGGTCGCGGACGCGCCGCCGTCGCTGAGGGGCGTCCGGCCCTGGAAGGCGATCGTGAGCCGGTGTCCGGTCGTCCCGCCCTCACCGCTGCCGTCGGCCGCCGACAGCAGGGCCCCCGCGTAGCCCGACTCGCCCGGGGCGAGGGACACCACGGCCTGGGGCCGCGTCTCCTGCCGCGCGGCCGGCGCCCACTGCATCTCGTCGAAGCGGAGCACGGGGTAGTAGGTCAGGTCACAGGTCTTCGAGCCGGTGTTCTTCACCGTGATCAGCATGTGGTTGAGCGGCCGGGAGACCGGCTGCACCGTGACACCGGTGTTGGCGCCGTTGCACGGGACGCGCTGCTGCTCCCCCGCGCCCGGCGGGGCGGAGGGGGCCGACGGCGCGGGCGAGCCCTTGGGCGGCTGTCCCGTGGTCGGGGCGGCCGGGGCGGTGGCAGCCGGCGCGGGGCTCGAAGCGGCCGCTTCTCCCCCGTCCTTGAAGCCCGTGCCGTCCTTGCACCCGGTGAGGGAGAGGACGAAGAGGGCGGCGGCCGCGGCACCCGTGAGGCGCCGGAGGAACTGCGGGCGGGAGGTGGTGCGCGCACGGTCGGCGAGGGGTGCGCGGTGGAACACGTGCATGGCTGACGGCCTTTCACGGGGCATGACCGCAGGGCCCGGCCGGGGTCCACCGGGACCGGCCGCCGGGAGCGGTGTGTTTGGATGGCCTCAGCCTGGACGATGCTGCGTCCCAGCCGCCACGTCCGCCGGTCAATCCGGGACGCTGGAATACCGGCATAGGCTCTGAGCTGCGCAAACAACCTGTTCCTGGGATGCGGGGCAGGACACGGGGTGGGAGGAACGGTGTCGCAGGACACTGCTGGTCCGCGGTTCGCCGGGCTGCTGCGGGAGTTGAAGGACCGGTCCGGTCTCAGCTACGGAACGCTCGCCAAGCGGCTGCACATGAGCCCCTCGACCCTGCACCGTTACTGCAGCGGCGAGGTCGTCCCGGCGGACTACGCACCGGTGGAACGACTCGCCCGCCTGTGCAAGGCCTCGCCGGAGGAACTCCTCGCCCTGCACCGGGACTGGGTACGGGCCGATACGAACCGCCGGCGCAGGAACGCGGACACGCACGGCACCGGGGAAGGGGCTACGGCGGCAGCCGCCGGAACCGGAACCCCCGTGCCCGAGCGGGCGGAGACGGCCGAGACGGTGCCCGAGGCGGCGGCCGAGCCGGCGGAAGCGGCCGAGGCGGTGCCCGAGTTGCCACCCGAGCCGGCCGAAGTGGCCGAGACGGCGGCCGATGTCGCGGAAGTGACCGCCGCCGCCGCCGCCGCCGAACCGTCGCCCGCCCCCTCCCCCGCCCGGCGGGCACGCCCCCGCGGGGCCGTGCTCGCCGGGATCGCGGTGACGGTCGTGGCCGCCGTCACCGCCCTGGCCGGGGTGCTCCCGCTCGACGCGGGCCCGGCGGACCGGGGCACCGACGTCAGGAACACCCCCGCCGGTGCCGCGGGCCGGTCCCCCGGCGAGGAGCAGACTCCGGGCGGTCCGCCCGGGCCGACCCCGTCCGGGTCCCCGTCCCCGTCCGCCTCGTCCTCGCCGTCCGCACCCGCGGCGTCCCCGGACGCCGCCCCGGACGCCCCCGCGGCGGGAAACGGAACCGGAGGAAGCGACGCCGGCGGCGACACCGCAGCCGGTACCCCGGTGAAGGTGACCACCCGCCCGCACACCTGGGAGGCACCGTGCGGCCAGCACTATCTGATCGACAAGCCCCCGGCGCAGGTGGGACCGCCCCCCGTGGAAGGCGACGCGCCCGCCTGGGTGGCGGCGGCCGGGGCCGTACCCGCGGGTGAGCAGTACGTCACCCTCACCCTCCAGGGCTCCGGCCCGGACACGGTGGTGCTGGACGGCATGACCGTCCGCACGGTCGCCAAGCGTGCTCCGCTGCCCTGGAACGACTACGCCATGGGCTACCCGGGCGTGGGCTGCGGGGCGGGCGTCCCGACCCGGTCCTTCGACGTGGCCCTGGACTCCGCCCGCCCGGCCGTCGCCCCCGTGCCGGGTCAGCGGGGGTTCCCCTTCTCGGTCAGCGAATCGGAGCCGGAGGTGTTCCACGTCAAGGCCGTCACCTCCGCCCACGACGTGAGCTGGTACCTGGAGCTGTCCTGGTCCAGCGGCTCCCGTCACGGCACCCTCAAGATCGACCACAACGGCAGGCCCTTCCGTACCAGCGGACGCGGCGGCAGGCCCGGCTACGAGTTCCCCCTCGGGGGCGACGGATGGGTCACGGCGGGCACGGTCGGCCGCTGACCGGAAGCGACCGGGCACGTACCGGGAGTACGCGGTCCGCACCGTCCCGGAGCGGTCCCGGAGGATCGACCCTACGATGGGCGGGAACCGGCGCGGGCGGCTCGCCGGGCCGCCCGCCCAGAGCACTCGGGGTGGAGACGACGTATGGCACAGGCCGCCGACGCAGCGCGGACCGTCATCCTGACCGTGGACGACGACCCGGGGGTCTCCCGGGCCATCGCCCGTGACCTGCGGCGGCGCTACGGCGCCGAGTACCGGATCGTGCGCGCCGAGTCCGGCGATTCCGCCCTGGACGCGCTGCGCGAGCTGAAGCTGCGCGGCGACCTGGTGGCGGTGATCCTCGCCGACTACCGGATGCCGCAGATGAACGGCATCGAGTTCCTGGAACAGGCCCTGGCGGTGTACCCGGGCGCACGGCGGGTGCTGCTCACCGCGTACGCCGACACCAACGCGGCGATCGACGCGATCAACGTCGTCGACCTCGACCACTACCTGCTCAAGCCCTGGGACCCCCCGGAGGAGAAGCTCTACCCGGTCGTGGACGACCTGCTCACGGCCTGGCGCACCAGCGACTACCGTCCGGTACCCGCCACCAAGGTCGTCGGGCACCGCTGGTCGGCGCGCTCCTCGGACGTACGGGAGTTCCTGGCCCGCAACCAGGTGCCGTACCGCTGGTACTCCTCCGACGAACCGGAGGGGAGGCGGCTGCTGGAGGCCGCCGGAGCCGACGGGCAGCGGCTGCCGCTGGTCGTCACGCCCGAGGGCACCACGCTGATCGAACCGGAGGCGCCCGAACTGGCCGCCCACGTGGGGCTCGCGACCACACCGGCCGCCGACTTCTACGACCTCGTCGTCATCGGCGGCGGCCCCGCCGGGCTCGGCTCCGCGGTGTACGGGGCCTCCGAGGGGCTGCGCACCGTACTGGTCGAGCGGTCGGCGACCGGCGGAC
Organism: Streptomyces venezuelae; assembly: GCF_008642275.1. Classification (NCBI taxonomy): domain Bacteria; kingdom Bacillati; phylum Actinomycetota; class Actinomycetes; order Kitasatosporales; family Streptomycetaceae; genus Streptomyces; species Streptomyces venezuelae. Next base: position 7,226,992 of record NZ_CP029189.1, on the reverse strand, counting down.
AGGCCGGCCAGAGCTCCCGCATCGAGAACTACCTCGGTTTCCCGGACGGCGTGTCGGGTGCCCAGCTCACCGAGCGTGCCCGCCGCCAGGCCGGCCGGTTCGGCGCCGAGATCCTCACGGCGCGCGAGGTCACCGGGCTGGAGGTGAACGGCGCGGCGCGCGTCGTCCGCTTCTCGGACGGCTCGGCGATCGCCGCCCACAGCGTCATCCTGGCGACCGGTGTGTCGTACCGGCAGCTCCGCGCGCCGGGCTGCGACCAGCTGACCGGCTGCGGGGTGTACTACGGCTCCTCGCTCACCGAGGCGGCCTCCTGCCAGGGGCAGGACGTGTACATCGTGGGCGGTGCCAACTCGGCCGGACAGGCGGCCATGTACCTGGCGCGGGGTGCCAAGTCGGTGACGCTGCTGGTGCGCGGGGAGTCCCTGACGGCGTCGATGTCGTACTACCTGATCCAGCAGATCGAAGAGACGCCGAACATCACCGTGCGGACCCGGACCGTCGTCGAGGCGGCGCACGGTGAGGGGCACCTGGAGCAGCTGACGCTGCGGGACGTGGACGGCGGAGGCAGCGAACTCGTCGACGCCCAGTGGATGTTCGTGTTCATCGGCGCGGCCCCGCTGACCGACTGGCTGGACGGCACGGTGCTGCGCGACGAACACGGCTTCATCCTGGCCGGACCGGACCTGACACCGGACGGGCGGCCCCCGGCCGAGTGGGCACTGGACCGGCCGCCCTACCACCTGGAGACCAACGTTCCCGGCGTGTTCGTGGCGGGCGACGCACGCGCCCAGTCCGCGAAGCGCGTCGCGTCCGCCGTCGGAGAAGGAGCCATGGCCGTGATGCTCGTCCACCGCTACCTGGAGCAGTCATGAGCGGGCAGCTGATGCCCTGCAGCCCGCAGGAGATCTCCTCCCTGTTCCTGTTCGAGAAGCTCACCCCGGAACAGCTCGGACGGCTGTGCGCAGAGGGGCGGGTGGAGCGCTTCGAAGCCGGCCCGGTGTACACCGAGGGCTCCCCGGCCACCTGCTTCTACGTGATGATCGAGGGCACCGTCGTCCTGTCCCGCCGGGTCGGCGGGGACGACGTCGAGGTGAGCCGCACCTCGCAGCGCGGTGTGTACGCGGGGGCCATGCAGGCGTACCTGGGTGACCAGGTGCCGCAGACGTACACCAACTCGATGCGGGTGACCGAGCCGACGCGGTTCTTCGTGCTGCCCGCGCAGTCGTTCGCGGACATCATGCGGGAGTGGTTCCCGATGGCGGCGCACCTGCTGGAGGGACTGTTCTTCGGTTCCAAGAACACCCAGCGGGCCATCGGGCAGCGCGAACGGCTGCTGGCGCTCGGGTCGTTGTCCGCCGGACTCACCCACGAGCTCAACAACCCGGCGGCGGCGGCCGTCCGGGCCACGGCGACCCTGCGGGAGCGGGTCGGCAAGATGCGGCACAAGCTGGCCCACATCTCCCAGGGCCAGTACTCGCGCGAGACGATCGCCGACCTCATCGAGATCCAGGAGCGCACCGTCGAACGCGTCGCGAAGGCGACGGCGCTCAGTCCGCTGGAGGCCTCCGACCGGGAGGACGAGATCGCCGACTGGCTGGACGACCACGGCATCGCGGACGGCTGGCGGCTCGCGCCGACCTTCGTGCAGGCCGGGCTGGACTCGGACTGGCTGGAGCACGTGGCGGCGACCGTGGCCGAGGAGATCCTGCCGTCGGCGATCGGCTGGCTCAACTACACGGTCGAGACCGAGCTGCTGATGGACGAGATCGACGACTCCACCACCCGCATCTCGCACCTCGTGGACGCCGCCAAGCAGTACTCGCAGCTCGACCGCGCCCCGTACCGGGTGGTCGACGTCCACGAACTCCTCGACAGCACCCTGCTGATGCTGTCCGGCAAGATCGGCTCCCGGGTGCGGGTGGTCAAGGAGTACGACCGCTCCCTGCCGGACGTGCCCGCCTACCCGGCGGAGCTCAACCAGGTGTGGACCAACCTCATCGACAACGCCGTGTCCGCCATCGGGAGCACCGGCGGCGAGGGCACGCTGACGGTCCGCACCGCGCGTGAGGGCGACCGCCTGCTGGTGGAGTTCCGCGACACCGGACCCGGGGTGCCGGAGGAGATCCGCGGCCGCATCTTCGACCCGTTCTTCACCACCAAGCCGGTGGGCGAGGGCACGGGTCTGGGCCTCGACATCTCCTGGCGGATCGTCGTGAACAAGCACCACGGCAGTCTCCAGGTCGAGTCGACCCCGGGTGACACCCGGTTCCAGGTACTGCTGCCACTGACCGCGCCGGCCCCCGAGACCGAGACCGGGACCGAGTCCCGGGCCGGGACCGGGTCCGCGGCCGGGAACCAGACCCGGAGCCAGGACCAGACCCAAGTCCAGACCCAGACCCAGCCCCAGAGCCAGACCGCTGAGGAGTCCGTATGAGCGAGATCGAGGGTATCGACCCGGGGGCCGCGCCCACCGGCACCGGCTGCGTCGAGTGCGACGAGCTGGGCGGCTGGTGGTTCCACCTGCGGCGCTGCGCCCAGTGCGGGCACATCGGCTGCTGCGACTCCTCCCCCGCCCAGCACGCCACCGCCCACTGGAAGTCCTCCGGCCATCCCCTGGTGCAGAGCTTCGAGCCCGGCGAGGAGTGGTTCTGGAACTACGACACGGACGCGCTGTACGACTCCGGCCCCGAACTGGCCGCTCCGCGCGATCACCCCGCGGAGCAGCCGGCTCCGGGTCCGGCCGACCGGGTTCCCGAGGACTGGACCCGGCGGCTGCACCGCTGACCTGCGGCTACCGCCGTCCGGCGGCGGGCGGCGTCCACACCGTGCCACGGGCCTCGTACTCGAGCATGGCCTCCACGCCCGTCGCCGCCTCGGCGCCGAGCTCCCGGCGTACGAGCCACAGGGCGAGGTCCAGCCCGGACGTGATGCCACCTGCCGTGACCAGGTCCCCGTCGTCCACCACCCGGGCGTTCTTCAGGAGGCCGCCCTGCTTCTCCAGGTCGGGGCGCGCCTTGTGGTGGGTGGTGCAGGGGCGCTCCGTGGTCAGCCCGGCCGCAGCGAGCAGCATGGTGCCCGTACAGACGGCGCTGACGGTGAGGCCCGGGCGTACCGCCGCGGCCAGTCCCGCCGGGAGGACTCCGCTGCGGATCTCGGCCCACACTCCGGGGCTGTCGCGGCGCGCGTATCCGCCGCCGGGCACGAGGAGGACGTCCGCGGTGCGTGGGGACCAGGCGTGCTCCACCTCGACCCGGGTGCCGTAGGCGGCGCGGACCGGGCCGGGCCCGGAGGCGCTGACGTAGCGGACGTCGACCTGCCGGTCGGTGAAGAACCGGGCGGCCGAGAAGACCTCGTAGGGCGCGGCGAAATCGAGTTCCTCCACGCCCTCGTACATGACGACGTGGACGCGTAACGGCCCGGCCGGACCCGCCGGCGCACGGGTGGACCCCGGTTCCGCGGCCACGGCCACGGCCACGCCGGCCGTACCCCCCAGAGCGGCCGCGGCGCCGGCCGCGACCTGGGCCCGGAGCACGTTCCTGCGGTTCATCCGATGGTTCCTTCCGATCGCCCGGCCGGTACGCCGTTCCACGACAGGAGTCGCAGCGGCCGGAGGCCGGGTTCCCGGGGGCGGTTGTGGCGGGGGCCACACCCCGGTGCGGCGCCGTGCCGCTACCGGCCGAAGGTGCCGTGCCGGCCCGCCCCGGCGGCGAACCGGTCCGCGCCGGCCTGGGTCTCACCCGCGGTCAGCGGCACCAGGCCGTGCCGGAACTCCCCCGCCAGCGCGTCCTCCTCGGCCAGTCCGTGCTGTTCCAGGACGGACAGCCGGTCGTGGCGCAGGCAGATCTGGGGGAAGCCGGCGATCTCGCGGGCCAGTTCCTCCGCGGCCTCCCTCGACCGGCCCGTGGGGACCACGCGGTTGGCGAGCCCGATCGCGTGCGCTTCGGCCGCGGGGACCGGACGGCCCGTCAGGATCATGTCCATGGCCCGGCTCTCGCCGATCAGGCGGGGCAGCCGCACCGTACCGCCGTCGATCAGGGGGACGCCCCAGCGGCGGCAGAACACCCCGAACACCGCGTCCTCCTCCGCGACCCGCAGATCACACCAGAGGGCCAGCTCCAGGCCGCCTGCCACCGCGTGCCCCGCGACGGCCGCGATCACCGGCTTTCCGAGCCGCATCCGGGTCGGTCCCATGGGCCCGTCGCCGGAGGCGAGTACCTGGTTGCCGCGCCCGGTGCCGACGGCCTTGAGGTCGGCGCCCGCGCAGAACGTTCCGCCCTCGCCCCAGAGCACGGCGACGGCCGCCTCCTCGTCGGCCTCGAACTGCCGGAACGCGTCGGCCAGTCGCGCCGCCGTGGGGCCGTCCACGGCGTTGCGCACCTCCGGTCTGCTCAGGATCACCGTGTGGACGGGGCCGTTCCGCTCCACCCGCACCGAGGCCCGCTCGTCCGCCATGCCCGTTCCCCTCCCGGTCGCCGGACTCCATTGTGGGGGTGGGGAGGCCGCCGCGCGCGGGACTCCCCGGGACGCTCAGCCCGGTCCGCCCGCAGCGGGGTCGAAGGCGCCGGGGAGACTGGTCGGGCCGCCCGGCGTCACGAGGCCCGTCTCGTAGGCGAAGACGACGACCTGGGCGCGGCTGGAGAGTCCGAGTTTGGCCATCGCACGGTTGAGGTGCGTCTTCACGGTGGCCTCGCTGATGAAGAGCTGCCGGGCGACCTCCGCGTTCGTCGCACCCGTGGCCACGAGACGCAGGACATCGCGCTCGCGTCCGGTCACGGTGTGCCACTCCGGGGTGACCGCCCCGGGCGGGGCCGGCCCCGGGTGGTAGGCCTCGATCAGGCGTCTGGTGACGGTCGGCGCGAAGAGCATGTCGCCCGCGGCGACGGTGTGGATGGCGGCGACCAGGCGCTCGGGGGGCGTTTCCTTCAGCAGGAACCCGCAGGCGCCCGCGCGCAGGGCGTTGTAGACGTATTCGTCGAGGTCGAAGGTGGTCAGCACCAGGATCTTCGGTGGAGCCCCGCCCGCGTCACCCGCGCTGCGGAGGATGCGTTCCGTCGCGGTGATCCCGTCGGTGCCCGGCATCCGGAGGTCCATGAGGACGACATCGGGTGCGGTGGCCCCGGCCAGCCGGACGGCTTCTTCCCCGTCGCACGCCTCGCCGGCCACGGACAGCCCCGGCGCGGCGTTCAGCAGGGACACCAGGCCGGCACGGATGAGCAGTTGATCGTCGACCACCAGTACCGTGGGCATCGGGGAATTCGGTCCTCATCGGATATGGACGTCCCCGGTGCCCGGGGCCGGGAGGCTCCCCGGCCGGTCACTGGTGGTGGGCGCCGGGAGGGTGAGCCGCACCTCGAATCCGCCGAGGTCGCGGGGGCCGGCGGTGACCGACCCGCCGTAGATCTTCGCGCGCTCCCTCATGCCGATCAAGCCGTGACCAGGTGACATCTCCTTGTTTGGCCGGAAGTTGTCGCCTTGCTCGTTCGTCACGCGCACCACGACGGTGCGGCGTTCGTAACGGATGGTCACGGCCGCCGTGGTCGGCCCCGCGTGCTTGAGCACGTTCGTCAGCGCCTCCTGGACCACCCGGTAGACGCACAGGGCCATGCCCTGCGGGAGGCGGACCGGCGATCCGGTGGTCTCCATGGCGACGTCGACCCCCGCGCCGCTTACCCGCTCCAGCAGCCGCCCGAGCAGGTCGAGTCCGGGGGCCGGGGCGTAGGCGCCACCGTCCTCCCCCTGTCCGTCCTCCGCCCGTCCGTCCTGCTGCTCTTCCTGGCCGACGCGCAGGAGGACGAGCATCCGGCGCATCTCCTCCAGCGCCTCCCTGCTGGTGTCGGCGATGGTGTCCAGGGCCCGCCGGCTCGCTTCCGGATCGGTGGGGAACACGTACGAGGCCATGCCCGCCTGGAGCGAGATCACCGACATGTGGTGTGCGACCACGTCGTGCAGTTCCCGTGCGATGCGCACCCGCTCCTCCGTGAGCGCGCGGAGCGCGTTCTCCTCCTGCTGCCGGCGCAGCCGGTCGGTCAGTTCGGCGAACTGCCTGTTCCGTTCGGCGAGCGCTCCCGAGCCGCGTCCGACCACGAGGACGACGGCCGGGAAGAGGACCGCCTGCGCCAGGACGGTCGGCATGGAGCTGTGGTCGATGTTGCCGATCCCGGCGTACACCCACACGCCCGCCACGACGACCGCGCACACGGCCGCGGTGCGGGGGCGACGCGTCGCCGCCACCGTGTAGAGGCCGAGGAGCGGGGGCATCGAGTTGACGACGGGCCAGTAGCCGCAGGCGATGAACAGGGCCCACAACGCGCTGCCGGCGGCGAACACCTGGACGGGAGCGAACCTGCGGGCCACCATCACCAGACCCACCAGGGCGGTCAGGACCGCCCCCAGTCCGTCCACGGACCGCCACCCGGCCGGCGGCTCCTCCCGCCCGAGCAGCAGCCCGGCGCCTATGTAGCCCAGCGCGAGCAACGCGTCGACGGCCAGCGGCCGGTACCGCCCCCCGAGCCTGTCGAGGAATCCCGATCCAGCGTGCATCGGCGCAGCCTACGGGCCGTCGGGCCGCCGGGCCATGGGCCCGTCGCAGGAGCCGGGCCTACCGCGCCGGCACGGTCCGGCTACCGCCGCGGTTGCAGTCAGGACGCCCGCCACCCGCGCCGGGTGGAGATCCGAATCATCCCGGTGCGTGCCGCCGGGCGGCCTCCGGCCCGCCTAGCTTTCTGTCTGGCCGGCCGCCGGGCTCAGCGTGGCGGCGGCGCACCCACCGACTTCTGAATTTCCCGGGAAAGAGGAGACACAGCCATGACCATTTCCGTGAAGCGCACGCTGGTCGCAGCCTCCGCCGTCGCCTCGGCCCTCGTCATCGGGCTGGCGGGCACCGCGAGTGCGACCACCTTCGGCTTCAACCAGACGTCCGGCAGCGGCAAGGCCGAGATCAGCGGAACCTACGAGTACCACGTGTCGGGCACGATCCCGCAGACCAACGAGAAGCTCTACTCCGGGTCGTTCAAGGGCTCCACGGCCAAGGACAAGGTGGCGGGCGACGGCTACGAGGCCGTACTGGCCCTGGCCTACCAGGACTGGAAGGACGGCGCCTGGCATCCGGTGAAGAACTACGTGGCGGTGGTCAACGGCACGAAGAGCTGGACCTTCAAGAACAAGAAGGACGTCAAGGCCTACGCCTGCGACCGCAAGGTCGGCACCACCAAGCTGCTGAACTGCCGGGCCGCCTGGTAGGCAGGTCCCCCTGTCGCCCGGAGGGCGGGCCGTCACCCCTGTGACGGCCCGCCCTCCGGCGCTTTTCTTCCCCCGGCCGGTCAGGCCTTGAGGGCGCGCCCCGCCACCGTCAGGGCGAGGCGGCGGGGGGCCAGTGCGGACGCCGTGGCGGAGAGCCGGTTGCCGAGGCCGACGACGATGCTGGGCGGGGTCTTGCCGCGTTCCAGCGCCCGGCGCGTGGCGGTGACGACCTGCTCCGGGGTGGCCATCCGGCCCACGGCGGCGTCCCGGCTGCCGACGACGTCGAAGAACTCGGTGCGGACCGGCCCCGGCGAGACGGCGAGCACCCGCAGGGAGGAGGCGCGCGTCTCGTACGCGACGGCCTCGGTGAAGTTCAGCACGAAGGCCTTCGTGGCCCCGTAGACCGCCATCGCCGGGGTCGGCTGGTAGGCGGCCGCGCTGGCCACGGTGACGAGGGCGCCGCGGCCGTCGGCCGTCAGGGCGGGCAGGAACTCCCTGGTCAGTTCCGTGACCGCGAGCACGTTGAGCTGGATCATCTCGCTGATCCGGGCGGGGTCCTCGCCGGCGAAGGGCCCGTGGGTGCCGAAGCCCGCGTTGTTGACCAGGGTGTGGACCGGTACGCCGAGTTCGTCGAGCTCGGCGCGCAGCGCCGCCGCGGCACCGGGGCGGGCGAGGTCGGCGGCGATCGGGCGGGCGGTGACCCCGTGGCTGCGCTCCAGGTCCGCCGCCAGTTCCTGCAGCCTGTCGACGCGCCGGGCGACGAGGACGACGTCCGCTCCGCGCTGGGCCCACTGCCGGGCGAACTCGACACCGAGGCCTGCACTCGCCCCGGTGATCAGGGCTGTGGTTCCGCGGTATGTCATAGACATGGGTCGGCGCTCCGTTCCGGGACTCCGGTTGATGGTCGATACTTGAATGTAGGCAGAGCAAACATTGTTGTCAATGACAACATCGAGGGAGGAGACCGCCTTGGCCGACGCCGAAGCGCCCTATCACCACGGCAACCTCAGGGAGGCCCTGCTCGCGCGCGCGGAAGACGTGCTCGCCACCTCGGGGGCGGACAGCCTCTCCCTGCGCGCCCTCGCGCGGGACCTCGGCGTCAGCCATGCGGCACCGGGCCGCCACTTCCGCGACCGGCAGGCACTGCTGGACGCGCTCGCCGTCGGCGGCTTCAACCGGCTCAACGAACGCCTGCGGGCCGCCGTGGCCGAGCCCGGCCCCGTCACCACCCGGCTCGCCCGCATGGGCCGCGCGTACATCGGCTTCGCCGTCGCGCACGCCCCGCTGCTGAGCCTGATGTTCACGGCCAAGCACGCCGACGACTCCAGCGCGGAACTCCGCGAGCTCGGCCACCGGAGCCTGGACATCGCCGCCGAGCTGATCGCCCTCGCACAGCAGGAGGGCGCCGTACGGGCCGGGGACCCGGCCCGGCTCGCCCAGGTCGCCTTCTCCACGGTGCACGGCCTCGCGGCCCTGGCCGTCGGCTCCCTCCTGGAGGACACACCGCTGGACGAGGCGACCGACCTCGCCCTCGACATCCTGCTCACCGGCCTCGGCGCGGCCGGCCCGGACTCCCCGTAGCGCATTTCGGTCCGGTGCGCCACCGCAGGGCCCGGGGCCGCGGCCGGATCCGATCGGCACGCGGACGCCGATCCGGGCGCGCCGATCGCGGTCGGCGCGCCGCCGACCTCCCGTTACTCCGCCGCGCGGCGCACACCGGGCCGTTTCCGCGCCGGAATTCGGCGTCATCGATGGCGCATATCGGTTCCTCCGGTCCGATGAACTCCAACGAAAGCCCACATCAGGGAAGTTGGGCGTAGTTATGCTCCCGCCCACCGGTCAGAAGGCCCCCCTTTTCGATAGTTCGAGGACGCCGATGGAGCAAAGAGGTACGCCCCCCGAAAGTGCCCGCCTGGAGGGAAGAGCAAGCCGGATGCTGCCCGCGATCGCGGTCGTGGCCACCGCCTGCCTGATAGGGGCGCTCGCCTCCTCCTCCGCACCGCTCGGCACCGGGCTGATCGCCGTCGGCGCCGTGTGCACCGGAGCGGTCTTCGTCGAGGCGCGACGGCGCGGGCGCGCCCTCTCCGCCGGGCGCGCGCAGGTCGCGGCCCTCCAGCACGCCCTGGCCCGGCAGGAGACCGAGGCGGCCCGGCTGTCCCGGGCGGTTCTGCCCGAGGCCATCGAGCGCCTGCGCAAGGGCGAGCCGGCCGAGGAGGTGCTGACCGCCCTGGGAGGGCGCGGCGGCCACGGCACCCGCTGGGGTGACGACGAGGCCCTGACCCCGCGCTTCCGAGCCGCCCTCCAGGCCGTGCTGGCGCACGTCATCGACGCGGTCGACAACGAGGAGAGCCTTCGCGACTCCGCCCAGCGGGCCTTCGTGAACGTGGCCCGGCGCGTGCAGGCGATCGTCCATCAGCAGGCGCACGAGATGCGTGAGATGGAGGACCGGCACGGAACCAACCCGGACGTGTTCGGTGACCTCCTGCGGCTCGACCACGGCACCGCCCTGATCGGCCGGCTGGCCGACTCCATCTCGGTCCTCGGCGGAGCGCGCCCCGGCCGCCAGTGGAGCAGGGCCGTCACGCTGTACAGCGTGATGCGCGGCGCGATGTCGAGGATCATCGACTACCAGCGGGTGGAGCTGCACTCGGTCACCGAGGTCGCCGTCGTCGGTCCCGTCGTGGAACCGCTCATCCACACCCTGGCGGAGCTGCTGGACAACGCCACGCGGTACTCGCCGCCGCACACCCGGGTCCACCTCACGGCCGTCGAGGTGCAGTCGGGCATCGCCGTGGAGATCGAGGACGGCGGCCTGAGCATGAGCGAGGAGGCCCGCAGCCGGGCGGAGAGGATGCTCGCGCAGGCGCAGTCCGGCATCGACCTCAACGACCTGGGCGAGACCCCGCGGCTCGGTCTGGCGGTCGTCGGCCGGCTGGCCCAGGCGTACGGGTTCCAGGTGTCCCTGCGCTCGTCCGCGTACGGCGGCGTCCGCGCCGTGGTGATCGTGCCGCAGCACCTGATCACCACGGCGTCCTCCGCGACCGGTCTCGCCCACGGCATCGGCTCCTCCTCGGGCCCCAGGGCCGTGGCCGCAACGCCGCGTGAGCACCCCTCCGACCGCTCGTCGGCGGGCATGGGCGCGCCCCGGCAGGCTCCGGTGCCCAGCCAGGCGCCCGGCCCGGAGCCCGTCGGTGGCGGGCAGCCGGAGACCGGTGCGCGGACCGCGACCGGGCTCCCGCAGCGACGCCGGAAGGACCGTGTGGCCACGTACGACGTCCGGCCGGCTGTGGAGCCCCGGTCGGCGGACGACGGTGGCCCCGGAATGTGGCTGGAGGCGTTCCACAGCGGACTGTCCGGCACGCCCGGCCACGATGCTCCGGGCACCGAAGGAACGTCGGGTTCAGCGACCAAGGGGGCGTAGCAATGATGACTCAGCGAATCAGCAGCATGGACTGGATGCTCAAGGACCTGGCGGCCGGGGTGCCGCAGACGCGGCACGTGATCGTCCTGTCCGCGGACGGGCTCTGCGTGGCGCAGTACGGGGCCGAGACCGACACGGCCGACCGTCTGGCGGCGGCCTGTGCGGGCCTGCAGTCCCTGGCGGGGGCGGTGGCCGCGGAACTGCCCCGCTCGGAGGGGCGGATGCGCCTGGTCGTGATCGAGATGGACGGCGGGTTCTTCTACCTGATGGCCGCCGGTGACGGCTCCTACCTCGCGGTCCTCGCCGACGAAGGAGTGGACGCGGGGCTGATGGGAGCACAGATGCGCGCCCTCGTCACCCGAATGGGGGACCACCTGAGCAGCCCGCCCCGGCATGACGGGCACCCCGCGTGAGTGAGCCGCCCGCAAGCTGGGAGGAGAGCAGCCCCGAACGGCTCTACGTCATCACCGGCGGACGCAGTGGACCGTCCACCGCCGTCCAGCTGGACCTCGTGACCCTGGTCGTGGCCAAGGGCTCCGCCCGGCCCGAGATGCAGCCCGAGCAGGCGGCCATCCTGCGGATGTGCCGGTCACCGCTGTCGGTGGCCGAGATCGCCGCGTACGCGGGCCTGCCCGTCAGCGCCGTCACCGTGCTGGTCGGGGATCTGATGGCCGCTGGTCGCGTGTACGTCCGCCCGCCCGTTCCCGCCGCGCAGCTACCCGACCTTGCTCTGATCGAGGCAGTGATCGATGGACTTCAGAAGCTCTGACCCGCCCGCCGGGCCGCGCGAGGCGGACGTGCTCCCGCAGACGGCCGCGGCCGCCGTGAAGATCGTCATCGTCGGCGGATTCGGCGTGGGCAAGACGACGATGGTCGGTGCGGTCAGCGAGATCAAGCCGCTGACGACCGAGGAGACGATGACCCGGGCCGGTGTCGGCGTCGACGACACCTGGGGGGTGGACCGCAAGATCACCACCACCGTCGCCATGGACTTCGGCCGCATCAGCATCAACGACGAGCTCGTCCTGTACCTGTTCGGAACACCCGGCCAGGAGCGCTTCTGGTTCCTGTGGCGCGGGCTCTTCGAGGGCGCGCTCGGAGCCGTCGTACTCCTCGACACCCGTCGGCTGGAGATCAGCTTCGACGTCATCGGGCGGCTGGAGGAGCGGGGCGTCCCCTTCGTCGTGGCCGTCAACTCCTTCCCCGGCGCGCCCGAGCATCCGCTGGAGGAACTGCGCCAGGCCCTCGATCTGCCCCCCGCCGTCCCGATCCTCGTCTGCGACGCCAGACGGCGGGAGTCGTCCCGCGATGTCCTGCTGACCCTCATGCGCTACCTGCACGCCCAGGCAGCCACCCAGGAGGCAATGTGAGCACCACCCCCGTCCCGCCGCCCGAATGCCCCGCCCACGCGGCGGCGGCCGCGGCCGGCAGCCTGCACCGGCTGCACGGACCGGAGGCCCAGGCCGATCCCCTCGCGCTGTACGAGAAGCTGCGGGCCGAACACGGGGCGGTGGCTCCCGTGCTGGTGAGCGGGGACCTCCCGGCCTGGCTGGTACTCGGCCACCGGGAGAACCTCGACGTGGCACGCACGTCCTCGCGCTTCGCCCGCGACCCGCGGGGGTGGCGCGACATGAAGGAGGGCCGGGTACCGGCCGACACCCCGCTCGGCCCCATGGTGTCGTGGGTGCCGGTGTGCAACTTCACCGACGGTCCCGTCCACGAGCGGCTGCGCTCGGCCGTGGTGGAGTCCCTGGAGCGCTTCGACAAGCGCGGCATCCGCCGCCATGTGACCCGCTTCGCCAACCAGCTCGTCGACCAGATCGCGGGTGAGGGGTACGCGGACCTGGTGTCCGCCTTCTCCGACCAGCTCCCGATGCTGGTCATGACCCAGCTGATCGGGGCACCCGACGAACACGGGCCCCTGCTGGTCAACGCGGCCCGCGACATGCTCCAGGGGACCGAGACGGCCCTCCAGAGCGACCGCTACGTCACCGCCACGCTGGAACACCTGGTCGTCGAGCGCAAGGCCCGGCCCGTGCGCGACCTGGCCTCCTGGCTGATCGAGCACCCCGCGAACCTGAGCGACACCGAAGTGCTGATGCACCTGCGCGTCGTGCTGATCGCGGCGTACGAGACCACCGCCAACCTGATCGCGAACACGCTGCGGACCGTACTGACCGACCCGCGCTTCCGCGCCAGCCTCTCCGGAGGCCACATGACGCTGCCCGACGCCCTGGAACAGGTCCTGTGGGACGACCCGCCGATCAACACGATCATCGGGCGCTGGGCCACCGGTGACACCCTGCTCGGCGGCCGGGAGGTGAAGGCCGGCGACATGATCCTGCTCGGGCTGGCCGCGGGCAACGCCGACCCGCAGATCCGGCCGGATCCCGCGGCCTCCGTCCACGGCAACCGTTCCCACCTGGCCTTCAGCAGCGGCCCGCACGAGTGCCCGGGCCAGGACATCGGCCGGGCCATCGCGGACACCGGCATCGAGGTCCTGCTGGACCGGCTGCCCGACCTCCAGCTGGCGGTCGACGCGAGCGAGCTGCAATGGCGCGGCACCCTCATGTCGCGCCACCTGTTGTCCCTGCCGGTACGGTTCGCCCCGCGGCCCGTACCGCCGGCGCAGCCCCAGAAGGAGCAGCCCGCCGAGCACCCCGTGCACGCGCCCGTCCCGCCGCGGCCCACGACGGCCCCCACGGTCTCGGGGCGCCGCCGCCGCAGCGTCAGCTGGTGGCGCCGGCTGCTCGGCCTCGGCTGACGGCTTCCGCGCCGAGGGCTCCGGCCGTACCGGACGGAGCCCTCGGCGTCACTCAGCCGTGCACCGGCCGCCACCAGGACGCGAGGGCCGGCACGTCCGGAGCCCCGGTTCCGGCGAAGCCGGGCGCGTCGGCGAACCGGACTTCGAACCCGGCTTCCGGCAGCGGCAGTTCATGCCGGTTGCGCGGGCTCGCGTACCGCGGTGCCCGGCTCTGCCAGGCGATGGAGCCGGCCACGTAGTGGCCCAACGCCGCGAGGTGCCGGCGCAGTTCAGGGTTCGCGCCGGCCTCCACCTGCTCCCTGAGCGTCATGAAGCGGACCAGTACCCGGTCACGCAGGGCCACCGCGAGGGGCACGGCCTCGGCGGGCGGGCAGTTCTCCTGGTGGGCGAGGACGTTGACGAGATTCACCTCCCGCGGCTCCAGGTGGTCGTCCTTGTCGTAGGAGAACAGGTCGTTGTCCGCGCTGACGACGAACCCCGCCGCGTCCGTCAGCACCGTCACGGCGCGGGAGCAGAGCACCTCCGCCGGAAGCCGGTCCCCGCGCGCGACGTCGGACCAGGTCAGCGAGAAGCGCGTGCCGTTCGCCAGCGGCCCCATCGCGACGAAGTCGTTCAGCCCCGGCATGATCCCGGCCTCGGCCCGGGCGGCCCGCCAGGCTGCCCCGAGCAGCCAGTCGCGCGTCCCCTCGGTGAACCTGCGCAGCTCGTAGGGCGTGAGCATCGCATGGGTGCGGCGCACCAGGTCCAGCAGCGCACGGGTCATCGGGCCGTCGGGCAGCACCGCGGCCCCCGGGTCCTCGATGGTGCGCAGCAGCCGTACCCCGTGTTCGACGACGGCGCCCGTCCCCACCTCGTCGGCACCCGAATCCTGCCAGTCGTCGACGGCGTTGGCCCAGTAGTTCCACTCGGTGAAGAGCAGGAGGGCCTCCACGTTCCCTTCGGGGACGATGCGGCAGGAGAAGTCGGCGCTGTGGGTGGCGAGACCCCAGGCCCGCTCGACCGGATCGGGGTAGACGCCGAAGGCGTCCAGCCACTCCACCGCCAGGGCCTCCACCCGCTTCGCCTCGGGATGGACGAGGTCGCGCTCCAGGGGGCAGTAGAAGGACGGCAGGCGCGCTCCCAGGAGCGAGGGGCGCGGTGCGGGCACCGGTGCCCGCGACGGCGCCTGTGCCTGTGCCTGTGCCTGTGCCGGAGACCGTGCCGGTGCCGGTGACGCCGTCATCGGCGGCCCCCGATCCGGAAGCGCAGCAGCCGTGTCTGCACCGCGTGGTCACGCCAGAGCCGGAAGAACCTGCTGTGCGCGAGCGTCGACTGTTCGAGCCGTTCGCCGGTCCAGGCTCCGGGCTCGGTGTCGCCGCCCTCCCGCAGCCGGTCGAGTTCTGCGGTGTTCCACGCCATGGACTGCACCCAGAACTCCGCCACGGAGTCCGTCACGTCCTCCTCGTGCACGAGTTCGAACCCGGCCGCCTCGGCCGCGGCGAGGTATTCGTCTCTCAGTCCCAGCCGCGTTCTGTAGTAGCCGTCGATGAACTCGCGCCATGCGGAACGGCCTGCGAAATGCTCCTGGATCCCGAACCATCCACCGGGCTCCAGCGCCTTGGCGACGACCTCGAAGAGCCGGGTCCGGTCGGTGTAGCCGCTGCTCTCGTTGGCGTAGACGGCGTCGTACGCACGGGTCTCGTCCAGGTCGTGCACGTCCGCCAGCAGGGGGTTCACCCGCTCCCCGACCCCGGCGTGCCGGGCGAAGTGCCGGACGATCGGGACGTGTTCCGCCGCGACGGTGAGGCTGGTGACCGATGCTCCGTGCTCCTGCGCCCAGTACAGCGAGGTCCCGCCCAGGCCGCAGCCGATGTCCAGCAGGCGCCGGGGAGGCTCGTCGTACGCGCCCCAGGACCGGGCCGCGTGCTCGACGATCCGCTCCTGCGCGTCGAGCATGTGCTGCTTCAGCACGCTCTGGGGGGCGGTGCTGTCCGGCGGACCGTCCGGGTACAGCCCCACGTGGAAGTGGACACGGGGACCCGGGCCGTACTTGTGCAGGATCTCCTGCGTCTTGTGGCTGTAATAGAGGCGTATGGGGTCGTCCGCGGCCGAGACCTGGTCTCCGGGTAACGACGGCACGAGGGGGGTGACGCGCATGGGATGTCCGCCCTTTCGTGGGGTAGGGCCGCCTCCGGGACACGCTGTCACCGCACTCGTCGCGTCCCGTCCGGCACACTGTTGAAGCACGGATCATCGTGGCACTTCGCATGCCCCACGTCAGCCCACTGGAGCAACCCGGAACAGCCGGGGACCGGGCGCGCCGGAATCCGGGAGCGGCACCCCCGGCCCCAACGGACGGCTACTGTCCGCCACGGAGTGGCCACCGTCGTGGAGGCGTCCGGGCCCGACCGCCAGAGCGCTATGACCCGATTACGTAGATATCCTGTGAAGTGTGATCGAGTCTGGACGGCCGCGGCTACGCCGGCGCCCCGGCCCGGGAAGACTTGTGCGGCTGTCGCCGGTCATCCTGACCGTCGTCATCGCCAGCCTGGCGTACAACACTCCGCCGGAAATGGCCTTCAGCCGTCTCCTGCCCGCCGCGCCGGCCCTCGCCGCCGCCATGTGGCCGGTGCTGCCGACCGTTCTGCTCGGGACGGTCTGCCTCATCCTGATGATCGGCCTCAGCTTCGTCTTCCCCGACCTGGGGACGTGGTGGACGGCAGCGGGGATCATCGCGGTCACCGTGGCCGCCGCGTACGGAAGCCACGTCCGGCTGCAGCGGGAGCGCACCCTCTTCCAGGTGCGGCTCGTCGCGGACGCGGCCCAGCAGGTGGTCCTCAGCCCGCTGCCGCGCCGCTTCGGCGGCATCGAGATCGAGTCGCTGTACCTCGCGGCCGCGGCCGAGGCCCGCATCGGCGGCGACTTCTACGAGGTGGTCGACACTCCGTTCGGGGTCAGGCTGCTCATCGGCGACGTACGGGGCAAGGGCCTGCCCGCGGTGGGGGCGGCCGCGGCGATCGTCAACGCCTTCCGCGAGGCCGCCTACGGCGAGCCCGACATGGTCGACGTCGCACGCCGCATGGACGCCAGCAGCACCCGGTACAACGGCGCCTTCCCACCGGAGGGGCCGCTGGAACGCTTCGCGACGGCGCTTCTCGTCCAGATCCCGCATGGCGGCAGGCGCATCGACATCCTCAACTGCGGACACCCCCCGCCCCTGCTGCTGAGCCACGGAACGGTCCGTACGCTCGAATCCACCTCCCCCTCGCCCCTGCTCAGCCTCGCGGAGCTGATCGGCGACCACTACAGCGTCGACACCTTCGACTTCGCCCCCGACGACCTGCTGCTCCTCTACACCGACGGGATCGCCGAGGCCCGCGTCCGGGGCGGCGACTTCTTCCCGCTGACGGCCTGGATGCGCCGACAGCCCCCGACACCGCCCGACGAACTGCTCACGGCGCTCCACCGCGATCTCCTGCGCCACAGCAGGGGACGCCTCGACGACGACATCGCCGCCCTCGCCGTGCGTCTGTGCGAGCCCTGACCGGTGCTCCGCCCCGCTCCTTCCTGCCGGACGTGCTCGCATGACCGCCGGCGCCCCGGCCGCCCGGCGGCCGGGGCCGTCAGGGCCACGGGAGGGGCCGGGCCGCGGTCTCCTGGAGAACCTCCAGGAAGGCCGCGACCGGGGCCGGGAGCGGCGGTGCGCCGTAGACGACGGCATCGACGAAACGGTGGTCGTCCGGCAGGCGGTCGATCCTCACCCCGGGGTGGAGATGGGCGCGCAGGGCCAGGCCGGGCAGCGTGGTGACGCCGAGGCCGGCGGCCACGAGCGCCTGGGCCGCGACGTAGTCGTCCGTCTCGAAGGCGACCGCAGGAGTGAAGCCGCGCTTCCCGCACGCCGACAGGAGGTGCGTACGGCACCTCTCGCAGCCGGCGATCCACCGCTGATCCCGGTAGGTGTCGAGGTCGGCACGCGGCCCGGGCCAGGATCCGCCGGCCCGGCTGACGACGTAGAGCGGCTCGTGCAGGAGCGGTGTCACGGTGTGTCCCTGACGGTCACCGGGCCGGCTGTCACCGTGGTGGAAGGTCAGGGCGACATCCACCTCGCCGCGCCGCAGCGCCGCCAGGGCCTCGGGGGGCTCCGCTTCGGTCAGCGCCAGTTCGATGTCCGGGTGCGCGGCGCCGAACGCGGCGGCCACCGCCGGTACGACCGCGGCGAGCGCGGAGGGGAACGCCGCGAGGCGCACCCGTCCGGCGCCGAGCCCGGCATGGGCGGCGAGCTCGGTCCGGGCCGAATCGATCCGGCCGAGGATCTCCTCCGCGCGATCGGCGAGCAGCCGGCCCGCCCCGGTCAGCCGGATGCCACGGCCCGCCCGCTGGACGAGCGGCACACCGGCTTCGGCTTCGAGCCGCGCGAGGTGGTGACTGACGGAGGGCTGCGCGTAGTGCAGCGCGGCGGCGGCGGCCGTGACCGAGCCCTCGCGGGCGATGGCCGCGAACACCCGGAGCCGGTTCTCGTCGAACATTCATCGATGATATCGATGGTTTCATCGGAAACTGACATTTGTCCTATGGGTCGGCCGCCGCGCAGCATGTGGACATGCACAGTCCGACGATCTCCGACGTCCTTCGCGCGCGCCGCCTGCAGAGCGCGCACCTCTCCCCGACCCCCCTGCTGTCCTATCCCGCTCTCGACGCGACCGTCGGCGCCGGGATCCGGGTGCTGGTCAAACACGAGAACCTCCAGCCGACCGGCGCCCTCAAGGTCCGGGGAGGCGTCGCCCTGCTGGCCTCGATGACCCCGGACGAGCGTGCCCGGGGCGTGCTCTCGTACTCCACCGGCAACCACGCGCAGTCCCTCGCCCATGCCGCGGCGCTCTTCGGCGTCCCCTGCACCCTCGTCATGCCCGAGCACCCGAACCCGCTGAAGGCCGAGGCCGTGCGACGGCTCGGCGCCGAACTGGTCGAACACGGGGCAGACTTCGACGAGGCGCGCCGCCATGCCGAGCAGCTCGCGCCGCGGCGTGGAATGCGCCTGGTCAGCGCGGCGAACGAGCCGGCCCTGATCGCGGGCGTGGCCACCGCTTTCCTGGAGCTCTTCGAGCTGGAGCCGGACCTCGACGCGGTCCTCGTGCCGGTCGGGGGTGGCAGCGGGGCCGCCGCCGCCTGCCTGGTGGCGGCGGCGGTCAGTCCGCGCTGCCGCGTCATCGCGGTGCAGTCCAGCCGTTCGCCGGCCGCGCACGACTCCTGGCGCTCGGGCCGCTGCGTCGAACGTCCCAACAGCACGACGGCGGAGGGACTGGCCACCGGGTCGGGCTTCGAGCTGACGCAGCGTCTGCTCCGTGAGCACCTCGCGGACTTCCGGCTGGTCGACGACGACGCCATCCGGCAGGCGCAGTGGCTGCTCATGCGTGATGCCCGGACGGTGGCCGAGGCGGCCGCCGCCGCACCGCTGGCCGCGCTCCTCGCGGCACGCGACGGCCTCGCCGGGCAGCGGGTGGCGATCATGTGCACGGGCGGGAACGCCGGCGAAGCCGAGCTGCGCGCCTGCCTCTCCGCCGCTCCCGTGGGCGGCTGAACGGATGCACCGACGCCCCGGAGCGGATCCGGGCGGGCCGGGCCGTGCTCGATACTGATCTTCATGCATGCCAACGTCACCGCCGCCACCCTGGAACGCGTCGCCGGTCACCGGATCCGCTTCGACGCCCGGTTCGAGCAGTACTTCGACGGCCTCGGCGAGCGTTTCGACGTCCCGGTGCCCAGCCGGCACGTGCCCCGCTGCCTGGAGCTCCTGCGGGAGTTCTCGATGCGCGGCGGCAAGCGGCTGCGGGTGGTCCTGCTGTACGAGGCGGCCCGGCTGGTCACCACCGACGAGGTACCCGGGCTCGCCGAGGCAGCACTGAGCATCGAACTGCTGCAGACGCACGGGCTCGTCCACGACGACATCATCGACGACGCGCCGCTGCGCCGCGGGGGCCCCTCGACCTACTACGCGTACCGGCAGGAGTTCCCGGGCCAGGACGCGACGGCCCTCGGGCTCGCGATGCTCGCCGGGGACCTCGCCGCGTTCCTGTCCGCCCAGGTGCTGCTGGAGGCCGAGGCGCCCGCCGAACTCCGCCAGGCCCTGCTCGGCGTGCACACGCGGACCGCGGCGGAGACCGTGGCCGGGCAGATCGCCGACCTGGAGCGGGACTCGCACCCCCTGCCCGACGAGGAGTTCCTGCACACCGTCACCGACTTCAAGAGCGCGCGGTACTCCGTCCTCGCACCGCTGACCATGGGCCTGCTGGCCGCGGGCGAGGATCCGGCGCCGCACCGCGCCCGGCTGCACCGCTACTCCCGGCTCGTGGGCATCTCCGAGCAGATGCGCGACGACTTCCTCGACTTCTTCGGCCCGGCCGGAGACGGCCCGGCGGCCCAGGCGAAGTCCACCGGCGCCGACGTCCGCTCGGGCCGCCGCACCTACGCCGTCCGCGCGGTCCTGGCCGCCGCGACCGGGGCCGACGCGGCCCTCGTCGAAGCGGCGCTCGGCGATCCCGGCTGCCCGGACGAAACCCTGGGCCGGATCAGGGAGATCGCCCGCGCCGCCGGCGTGGACCGGCTGCTCAAGGCGGAGATCCGGCGGCACGCGGAGGCCGCAGCGGCCGAGGCCGCGTCCTGGGCGCCGTACTGGCGCGCGGAGGCCGTGGAGTTCTTCCGCGGCCTGCCGATGTGGAACGTGCACCGGATGTCCTGAGCGAGGCCGGGAGCCCACGGGCACCGACGGGAACCGTCACACGACGGCGGCGGATCCGGCCGTCCCCGCCCCGCAGCCCCTGGCGGGCAGCCGGACGATCCCTTGCAGACGGTCGGCTCCGGCCGGACCGCCCCGCGGCGCGGGCATGAGGCACGGCATTCGGGTGGCGGACCGCCGTGTCGGGAGGCCCGCCCCGGCCTGGTTCGCCATCCTGGGCCAGGCACGGCATCGTGATGGCCGCTGCCCTCCCCCACGGCGAGAAGGAGTACGGCATGCCGACGGACGCGGTCGGGCGTTTCCTCGCGGCTCTGGGTCCGCAGCAGCAGGAGGCCGTCACCGGCAGACCGCCGGAGGAGCAGGAGCGGCTCGCGGCCGCCTGGGAGCGGGAGCTGGCCTCGGACGACGAGCTCGACACGCTCGACGAACTGTCACCGCCCGCGGCGGAGGCCGAGGCGGCCCGTCGCGTCATGGACCGCGAAGGGTGACACGCACCGGCCCCGGGGGGCCGGTCCCGTCCGGTGCCTTCAGGAGGCCGGGGTGTCGAGTGGCCGCAGGAAGCGGCGCTCGTAGCGCTTGATGCAGCCCGTCTCGCGCGCCAGGTCGAAGGCGGCCTGGCACTCCGGATCGGACATGCTGTCCGTGCGGTACCGCTCGTAGGCGGCGAAGCCGGGGAAGGAGAAGAGGGCGTAGGCGATGTCGCTGTCGCCCTCACTGGGCAGGAAGTAGCCGTGGTGGGTGCCTCCGAACCGGTTGACCAGCCGGACCCAGCGGCGCCCGTACTCCTCGAAGTCCGCGAGCTTGTCCGCGTCGATCTCGTACTTCAGATGAATGGTGATCACCGCCCCATCATGCCGGGACCCGCGACTTCCCCCGGTACCGGAGCAATCGGCGCCTCCGGGGCGAGGACCGGGCCGAATCCTCGTACGCTGCGGAAGCGGGAGACAAGCAGCGGAAGGGGGACCGCATGTCCATGCGGAAAGGTGCCAACGTACCGGTGCCGAGTGCCACGGTCCGGGTGGAACTGGGCTGGCGAGGGGGTCCCGGAGCTCCTGACGTGGACGTCTCGGCCCTCCTGCTGACGGCGGCCGGCAAGGTGCGTTCGGACGACGACTTCGTCTTCTACAACCAGCCCGTGCACCCCAGCGGTGCCGTGCGCCACGAGGGACGGCGCCAGGAAGGCACGGGCGTGCTCGAAACGATCGGGGTGACGCTATCCGCGGTCGAGGAGGAGATCGGGACCGTGGTGGTCGCGGCTTCCACCGACGGCACGTTCGGTCAGGTGTCCGGCCTCTTCGTACGCGTACTGGACGCGCGGGGCGGCGTCGAGACGGCGCGGTTCGATGCCACGGACGCCACGTCGGAGACCGCGTTCGTGCTCGGGGAGCTGTACCGGCGGGCGGGCGCATGGAAGTTCCGTGCGGTGGGCCAGGGCTACGCCTCCGGTCTGGCCGGGCTCGCCACCGACTTCGGGATCACGGTCGACGATCCCGCCCCGGCCCCCGCCCCGGCCCCGCCTGCGCCGGTACCGGTGCAGCGGCCGGCGCATCCGCCCGCGCCCACCCGTCCGGTACGGCTGTCGAAGATCACCCTGACGAAGGCGGCCCCCGCGGTGTCGCTGACCAAACAGGGGGCCACCTCCGGCGGCATGCGGGTCAACCTCACGTGGAGCGCCGCCGTGCCGCCGCGGGGCTGGATGCGCAAGGGGCAGGACGCCGTCCGGCTGGAGGACGTCGATCTCGACCTCTCCTGCCTGTGGGAGCTGCGCGACGGGACGAAGGGGGTCGTCCACCCCATCGACGACCAGTTCGGCTCGTTCCACCAGCCGCCGTACGTCCAGCTGGACCACGACGACCGGACCGGTGCGAGCGAGGGCGGCGAGAACCTCGTGATCAACCTGGACCACGCGGCGGAGATCCGGCGCCTGCTGGTGTTCGTCGTCGTCTACGCCGGGGCCACCGGCTTCGCGGGGCTTCAGGGCGTCGCCACGCTCCATCCGCCCGCCGGACCGCCGATCGAAGTGCGTCTGGACGAATGCACCGTCCCGTCACCGGTGGCCGCGATCGCGCTGATCGAGAACGTGGGCGGGGAGCTGATCGTCCGGCGGGAGGCGAAGTACCTCCTGCCTGCGCCCGGCGTCTTCAAACAGCAGGCGGCGGACATCGAGTACGGCTGGGGCATGAGCTGGCAGCCGGCGAGCAAGGACTGACCCGCCGGCCCCTTTCCGCCCCTTGGTGACTCGTGCGTACTGCACGCCCCATCGGTGACAGCCGCGACTGTCGCGGCCCTCGGGCCGCGTGACAGCGTTGGCCCGTCACCGACCGAGGGAGCAGGAGTGAACAAGGGGTACGCCGCCTTCTGCGACGCCGACCGCTGGTTCTACGACGCGCCGTACCGGCGGTCCGAGGAGAACTACCCGGCCGCGCTGGCCCCCGTACCGGCGGGGTGGCAGACGCACCGCAGCGGGGACTGGCTGGCGCTGCGGCCCGTCGACGCCCGGCTGCCCTCCCAGGGCTGGAAGATCCACGTGTCGGCGTGCCTGGACAACGCAGAGTCCGTGCTCGAACGGGTCCGCGCGTACTGCCTGGAGCGCCGGATCGCGTTCAAGTTCGTGCCGAGCCGGTACCTGCTCCACCTGCGCAACGCCAAGTACGCCGACCGCGCGGCCAGCGGCAAGTTCCTCACCGTGTACCCGGCGGACGAGGAGCAGTGCCGGCGGACCGCCGAGGAGCTCGACGCGCTGCTGGCCGGTGAGGCCGGGCCGTACATCCTGAGCGACCTGCGCTGGAACGACGGTCCCGTGCACCTGCGTTACGGGAGTTTCACCCTGCGGCACTGCTACGACGACCGCGGCGAGCTCGTCCCGGCGATCGAAACACCGGACGGCCGGCTGGTACCGGACCCGCGCGGTCCGGTGTTCCAGCCGCCCGAGTGGGTCGAACTGCCCGCGTTCCTCGCGCCCCATCTGGCCCGGCGGGCCGCCGTCACCCTCGAAGGCCTTCCCTACACGGTCGAACGCGCCCTGCACTTCTCCAACGGCGGCGGTGTCTACGCCGGCCGTGACGTGCGCACCGGCGAACCGGTCGTCCTCAAGGAAGCGCGCCCCTTCGCGGGGCTCGCGGCCGACGGGGCGGACGCCGTGACCCGACTGCACCGGGAACGCAGGGCCCTGGAGCAACTGGCCGGGCTGGACTGCGTGCCCGCGGTCCACGGCACCTTCACCGTGGGCGACCACCACTTCCTGGTGATGCGGTACCTGGAGGGCAAGCCCCTCAACACCTACTTCGCCCGCCGGCACCCGCTGATCGAGGCGGACCCCGATCCCGCGGAGCTCGCGGAGTACACCCGGTGGGCGCTGGAGGTCCACCGGCGGGTGACGCGGGCCGTGGAGGCCGTGCACGCCCGCGGCATCGTCTTCAACGACCTGCACCTGTTCAACATCATGGTCGCGGAGGACGAGGCCACCGGGGCCGTGTCGGTCGCGCTGCTCGACTTCGAGGCCGCCGCCCACGTGGACGAGGGCCTCCGCCAGACCATCGCCAACCCGGCGTTCGTCGCCCCGGCCGGCCGCCGCGGCTTCGCCGTCGACCGGTACGCCCTGGCCTGCCTGCGGCTCGCCCTGTTCCTGCCGCTGACCAGCCTGCTGGTGCTGGACCGGGCCAAGGCCGTGCATCTGGCCGACATCGCCGCCGAGCAGTTCCCGGTGCCCCGCGGCTTCCTCGACGAGGCGGTACGGGAGATCCTCGCGGACCCCGGTCCCGGTTCCGGTCCTCATGCGGCCCCTGCTTCGGGCGGCCGTGCGACCGTACGCCGTGCCCGCCCCTACCTGCCCGTCGAGCCGGGCGACCGGGACGCCGCATGTGCCTCGATGGCGGCGGCGATCCGGGCGAGCGCCACCTTCGACCGCGAGGACCGTCTCTTCCCCGGGGACCCGGCCCAGTTCGCGGCCGCCGGCGGTGGAACCGGCTTCGGCCACGGAGCGGCCGGTGTGCTGTACGCGCTCGCCGAGACCGGTGCCGGCCCCTGGCCCGAGGCCGAGGAATGGCTGCTGGCCCGTACGAAGGAGCCCGTCTCCGGGATGCCGCTGGGCTTCTACGACGGCCTCGCCGGTCTCGCCTGGACCCTGGAACGGCTCGGCCACCGCGACCGCGCGCTCGCCCTGGCCGAGCAACTGCTCGACCAGCCCTGGCAGTCGGCCGGACCCGACCTGCACGGCGGACTCGCCGGGATCGGCCTGGCGCTGGACTGGCTGGGCTCGGCCACCGGCGAGGGCGCACTGCACACCGCGGCCCTGCGCTGCGCCGAGCTCCTCGCCGATCGTGCGACCACGTCCGGACCGAACCGGGCCGGTCTGCTGCACGGGCACAGCGGCCCCGCGCTGCTCCATCTGCGGCTCTACGAACGCACCCGTGACCAGGAGTTGCTGCTCCGGGCCGGCCGGGCCCTGCACCGCGACCTCGACCGCTGCGTGACCAGCGTCTTCGGCACCTTGCAGGTCGACGAGGGCTGGCGCACGATGCCCTACCTCGGCGCAGGCAGCGTGGGGATCGGCATGGTGCTCGACGACTGGCTGGAGCACGCGCACGACGACCGCTTCGAACGCGCCCGGCCGGAGATCGTCCGCGCCGCCCAGGCGACCTTCTACGCCCAGCCCGGCCTGTTCCGCGGTGCGGCCGGAATGATCCTCCACCTGGCGCGGACCACGACGCCGGGTCCGGGATCCGGCCCCGCGGACATCGCCCGGCAGGTGGCGGCCCTGGCCCGGCACGCGGTCCCCTACCAGGGCTTCCTGGCCTTCCCCGGCGAGCAGATGATGCGCCTGTCCATGGACCTGTCCACGGGCACGGCCGGCGCTCTCCTGGCCCTCGGCAGCACCGCGCCCGACGGGCGCGCACACCTGCCGTTCCTCCCGCCGCCGCGGTCCACCGCGGCGGCCCCAGAGCCGGTCCCCCTCGCGGGGGCCGTGTCCCATCGGAACACCACAGTGAAGAGGAAACGGACATGACGCTTCTCGACCTGCAGTCGATGGAAACCCCCAAGGAAGAGACCACCGAGGCCGCGCACGGTGGTGGCGGCGGCAGCCGCGCCAGCCTGCTGCTCTGCGGCGACAGCAGCCTGAGCATCACGACCTGTAACTGATCAGGGATCAGGTCCTCCCGGGCCCGGGCGGTTCGCCGCCCGGGCCCGCACCACACCCCTGGAGGCCGCGCCCCATGACCGTGCCCGATCCCCCCGGCGAGGCGTCGGCCGCCCGCGCGGCCGACCGGGCCCTGCGGGCGGCCGCGCGGCACAGCGCGGGCCGTCTCGCCGCCGTGTCCGGCTGCTCGGTGGCCGCCGCCGGCGCGGCCCTGGCCGAGCCGGCGGTCCTCGGCCACACCCTCGATCTGCTGCTGCGGCAGGACCCCGCCCGCGTCCGGTGGACCGTGTGGTGCGCCGTGGTGATCGCCGCCGAGGTGCTGCTCGACGCGGCGACGGCCCGCCTCACCGGCGGTGTCGACGCCCGGTCCACCGCCTGGCTGCGGCGGCTCGGGCTCGGGCGGCTGCTGCGTACCGCGCCGCACCATGCCGCCCGTCACTCCCCCGGTGAGCTCTCCGCCCGGCTGACCGCCCAGGCCACCACCGCCGGCGCCGTACCGGCGGCCGTCGTGACCGCGTCCGTGGCCCTGGTCCCCCCGCTCGGCGGACTCGTGGCCCTGGTCCTGGTCGACGTGTGGACCGCCCTGGCCTTCCTCGCCGGACTCCCGCTGCTCGCCTTGCTGCTGCGGGCGTTCGCCCGTGACTCGGGTGCCAGCGTCAGCCGCTACCAGGAGGTGCAGCTCGACCTGGCCGGCCGCCTCGTGGAGGCCCTCGGGGGCGCCCGCACGATCGCCGCCGCCGGCACCGCCGAGCGCGAACAGGCCCGCGTACTGGCCCGGTTGCCGGAGCTCGGCGCCGAGGGACGGCGGACATGGCGGATCTACGGCGCGACGATGGCCCGTACCGGAGCCCTCATGCCGCTGCTGCTGTACGTGGTCCTCGGCGTGGGCGGGGTCCGGCTCGCGGAGGGGGCCCTCGGCGTCGGCGGGCTGCTCGCCGCCGTCCGCTACGCGGGCCTCGCGGCCGGGGTCGGGGCCGTGACGGGGCGGCTGGCGGCCGTGGTGCGCGGCCGGGCCGCCGCCCGCCGCACCGCGGCCCTCTTCGAGCTCCCCGAACTCCCTCAGGGCGAAAGGCGGTTGCCCGCGTCGGGGCCGGGCACGCTTCAGCTGTGCGGGGTACGGGTCGTCCGCGCGGGCACCGTGCTGCTGCACGGCGTCGACCTGCGGATCCCCGGCGGTACGACCGCCGTCGTGGTCGGCCTCTCGGGTTCCGGCAAGTCGACGCTGGCCGCGGTGGCGGGCCGGCTGACGGCCTGCGACGCGGGCCGCGTGCTGCTCGACGGTGTGCCGCTCGACGAGCTGTCGGCCGAGGAGCTGCGCCGCGAGGTCGGCCACGCCTTCGAGCGGCCGGCCCTCTTCGGGGAGAGCGTCGCGGCGGCCGTCGCCTTCGGCGGCGGGCCGGGCCCGGCCCCCGAGGCCGTGCGCGCCGCGGTGCGGGCGGCCGGGGCCGACGCCTTCGTCCGCCGCCTGCCCGAGGGGTACGACACGGCGCTCGCCGATGCGCCGCTGTCCGGGGGCGAACTGCAACGCCTGGGCCTGGCGCGGGCGTTCTGCCGGGTTGGGCGGCTGCTCGTCATGGACGACGCGACGTCGAGCCTGGACACCCGCACCGCCCGCGAGGTGGAACGCGCCCTGGCGGACGGGGTCCGGCCGGGGACCCGTCTCGTCGTCGCCCACCGCGCCTCCTCGGCCGCCCGCGCCGACCTCGTCGTCTGGCTGGACGCGGGACGGGTCCGGGCCACCGGTACGCACGCGGAGCTGTGGCGGGACCCCGGCTACCGGGCGGTGTTCGGCGTGGGGGCGCCGGACCCGCGAGCGGAACCGGAACCGGCCTCAAGGCCGCCCGGCCGGAAAGCGGTCCGATGAGCGAGTACGGCACCTGGCGCCGGGTGTCCCGCGAGGGCCGCCGTTTCCTGCGCGGCCGGATCCGGACGCTGGGCCGGCTCGCGCTGTGGTCCCTGCTGGAGTCCGCGCACACCTTCCTCGGCGGCTACGCGGTGGCCCGCGCCCTCGACGACGGCTTCCTCGCCGGCCGGACCGGTACCGGCATCGGCTGGCTGGCCGTGGCCGGCGCGGGCGCTCTGCTCGGCGCCCTCGCGCTGCGGGGGGTGTTCGGCGGGCTGGCGGACCTGGTCGAACCGCTGCGCGACGGCCTGGTGCGGCGGTCCGTGCGCCAGGCGATCGGGCGCGCCGTCGCCGATCCCGGGCGGGCCGGTGACTCGGGCGCGGTGTCCCGGCTCACCCAGCAGACCGAGATGGCCAGGGACTCCTTCGCCGGACTGGTCCTCGTCGCGCGGTCGTTCGTCTTCACCGCCCTGGGCGCGCTGCTCGGGCTGGCCGCCCTGGCCCCTGTCCTGCTGGTCCTGGTCCTGCCCGCGCTGCTCCTGGGGACGGCCGCCTTCCTCACCACGCTGCGCCCGATGGCACGGGTGCAGCGCGCCGCGCTCGACGCCGACGAGGCGTTGTCCGCGCGCACGGGCGAACTGGCGGCGGGGCTGCGCGACGTCCTCGCGTGCGGGGGCGGGGCGGGCGCCGGAGCCGGGGTGGAGTCGCTGATCGCCGAGCAGGAGGGGCTGACCGGGCGGCTCGCGCGGTGGACCGCCCTGCGCACGCTGGCGCTGGGTGTCGCGGGGCGGCTGCCGGTCGTCGTCCTGCTGGCCGGGACGCCCTGGCTGACCGGGCGCGGGGTGAGCGCGGGGGCAGTGGCCGGGGCCCTCACCTACCTCGTGCAGTCGCTGCTGCCCGCCCTGGACGCGCTGATGACGGCGGTGGGCGCGGCGGGGACCCGGCTGCTGGTGGTGCTGGACCGGTTCTGCGATCCGCGGCCGGCCCCGCGACCGGCATCCGAGGCCCCCGCGCAGGGGCCGGGGCCGGAGGCCGCACCGCCCGCACCGCCCGCGCAGCTGGCTCCGCCGGCTCCCGCCGTCGAACTGCGCCGGGTCCGCTTCGCCTACGGTCCCCGCGCGCAGCCGGTGATCGACGGCCTCGACCTGGTGGTCCGGCCGGGCGAACACCTGGCGGTGGTGGGGCCGAGCGGCATCGGCAAGTCCACCCTCACCGCGCTGATCGCCGGTCTGCTGCCGCCGGGCCGGGGAAGCGTACGGGTGGCGGGCGCCCCCGCAGGCGCGCTCGCGGACGTCCCCGCGGGGCACGGTGGCGGCCCGGGGCCCGGCCCCGATGTCCGCCGGACGCTGCTGCCCCAGCAGGCGTACGTCTTCACGGGTACGGTCCTCGACAACCTGACCCACCTGTCCCCGGGTCCGGTGCCGCGGGGCGAGGTGGAGCGGGCCACGGCCGCCCTCGGCTCGGACGCCCTCGTCGCCCGGCTCGGCGGACTGGACGCGGCCGTGGATCCGGCGCGGCTGACCCCGGGCGAACGGCAGCACCTCGCCCTCGCCGCCGCCTTTCTCTCCCCCGCCCCCCTGCTGTTGCTGGACGAGGCCACCTGCCATCTCGACCCCCGGGCCGAGGAGCACGCCGAGCGGGCGCTCGCACGACGCCCCGGCACGCTGGTGGTGGTCGCCCACCGCATCTCTTCCGCCGCCAGGGCCGACCGGGTCCTCGTACTCGACGGGACCCGGGCGGTGTGCGGCACGCATGCGGAGCTGCCGGCCAGGTCGGCCCTGTACCGGGAGCTGGTGGGCCTGTGGGACGCCCCGGAGTGAGGGAGGGTCCGGCGGACTTCGGCCCGGCGGCTCAGACCCAGCCGGCCCGCCGGGATATCCGGATGGCATCGATCCGATTGCGGGCGCCGGTCTTGCGGGTCACGGCGGCCATGTAGTTGCGCACGGTTCCGCTGGCGAGGTGCAGGGCCCGGGCTATCTCCGCGATCGAGTCGCCCTCGGCGGCGCGGGCCAGCACGCTCAGCTCGCGCGGGCTGAGCGGCACCGGATCGGCCTCCATGAAGGCCGAGGCGAGCGTGGCGTCGATGAAGCGCTCTCCCGCGGCGACCTTCCCGATGGCCCGGACCAGCCGGGCCGGTGAGCCGTCCTTGTCCACGTAGCCGAGCGCCTGGGTCCGCAACGCGCGCGCCAGCGCGCCGGGCAGGTCGGCCCGGGCGAGGACGAGCAGGGGTGCGGGCGCGGGCGCGTGGGGCAGCAGGCGGGCCGCGCCGCCGTCGGCGAGGAGGGCGGCGGAGATCCCCGGACAGTCGAGGTCCACCACCACCACGTCGGGTCGTAAGAACTCGGCCTGGCGCGCGGCGGCCCGCCAGCCGGCGGACGTGACGTCGAAGTCGCCTTCGGATCTCAGCAGCGCGGCCAGGGCCGACCTCACGAGGCAGACGGCGTGCAGCACCAGAACCTTGGTCATCGGGGTTCCCCTCACGAGACGATCGATCAGCATCAAGCGGCTGCCCAGCTACCGTCGTACGGGAACGTCACGGCGGAAGGCCCGTGGGGGCGCGTGGCCGGACCCGGACGCTCCGCCCGTTCCGCCTCCGTGCGGCCGGTGGCCCTCCCACCTCGGAGGGCATCCGGAAGGCAGCGTGGGACCCTCTGGGCGCCCGGGATCCGGATGGGCTGATTCCGGGTGCATTCGGCGGGATCCGCCCGCGCCGCCGGCCGCGCGACGGGGCGGTCGACGGGCCGTTCGCACGGGCTCGTCCATCCGTGTCGAAAAAACTCCGGGCGGGATGTCGAGAAGACGCGGCCGGCTCCGTCCCAGGGGTGAAGGCGGCCACAATGGGCCGCACCCGCACCGAGGAGTACGACCATGGCGAAGTACCTGTTGCTCAAGCACTACCGCGGCGCCCCGGCAGCGGTCAACGACGTGCCCATGGACCGCTGGACACCCGAGGAGATCTCGGCGCACATCCAGTACATGCACGACTTCGCGGCCCGGCTCGAAGGGACCGGCGAGTTCGTCGACGGTCAGGCACTCGCCCCCGAGGGGACCTTCGTGCGGTACGACGGGGAGGGGCGCCCGCCGGTCACCGACGGCCCGTTCGCGGAGACGAAGGACCTGATCGCCGGCTGGATGGTGATCGACGTCGACAGCTACGAGCGCGCCGTCGAACTGGCCGGTGAGCTGTCGGCCGCCCCCGGGGCGGGCGGGCGGCCGATCCACGAGTGGCTCGAACTGCGCCCGTTCCTGACCGCCCCGCCCACCATCACGGAATGACCCCGCCGATGGACGCCGCCCGGCTCAGGAGCCTGACACCGGATGTGCTCGGCATCCTCGTCCGCCGCGGAGCAGACTTCGATGCGGCCGAGGACGCCGTCCAGGAAGCACTGATCGAGGCGTTCCGCACCTGGCCCGCCGATCCGCCGCGGGACCCGAAGGGCTGGCTGGTCACCGTGGCCTGGCGGCGGTTCCTCGACGCCGCCCGGGCGGACACCGCCCGGCGCCGGCGTGAGGACCTCGTGGAGGAGGAGCCGCCGCCCGGGCCGGCGTCCGCGGTGGACGACACGCTCCAGCTGTACTTCCTGTGCGCCCACCCGTCGCTGACACCGTCGTCGGCGGTGGCGCTGACGCTGCGCGCTGTGGGCGGGCTCACCACCCGCCAGATCGCGCAGGCCTACCTGGTGCCCGAGGCGACCATGGCGCAGCGCATCAGCCGGGCCAAGCGCACCGTCTCCGGTCATGGGGTCTCCCCTGCTCGAAGAGCTCGGGGAAGGTTCGACCGTCCCGGCGACGTCGCCACCGTGCTGCGCGTGCTCTACCTGGTCTTCAACGAGGGCTACTCCGGCGACGTCGACCTGTCCGCCGAGGCGATCCGGCTCACCCGGCAGCTCGCGGCCCGGGTCGACCACCCCGAGGTGGCCGGGCTGCTCGCCCTCATGCTGATCCACCACGCCCGGCGGGCCGGCCGGACCGCGCCCGACGGCAGTCTGGTGCCGCTCTCCGAGCAGGACCGCGGCCGGTGGGACACCCGGGCGATCGCCGAGGGCGTGCAGATCCTGCAGGCGGCCCTCGCCCGGGACCGGCTGGGCGAGTTCCAGGCCCAGGCGGCCATCGCGGCGCTCCACGCCGACGCGCCCACCGCCGGGCAGACCGACTGGGTGCAGATCGTCGAGTGGTACGACGAACTCGTGCTCCTGACCGAGAGCCCGGTCGTGCGGCTCAACCGGGCGGTGGCCGTCGGCGAGGCCGACGGGCCGCGCGCCGGTCTGGCGGCCCTCGCCGCGCTGGACGACGGGCTGCCCCGCCACACCGCGGTGGCGGCGTACCTCCACGAGCGCGACGGCGACGTGGTGACGGCGGCGCGGCTGTACGCCGAGGCGGCCCGCAAGGCGCCCAACCTCGCCGAGCGCGACCACCTGACCCGCCAGGCCGCCCGGCTGAACACCGCCCGGCGGTCCGGCTGACCGGCCACGCGGACGGCGGCGCCCCGGCCCACGGGGTGTCCGCTCGGCGGTTCAGCGCGGCGCGGGCGCGACGGTCGGCGGGTTGGCCGTCCCGGACGCCCTGAGCGCGGCGTGGAGGAGCAGGCCCGCTGCCGCCCCGGCCGCGTACCAGAACAAGTCGGGAGCGTTGAACGTGGAACCGAGGACCAGGCGGGCCAGGGTGCTGTGCCGGGAGAGCTCCGCGGGTACGCCGGTCAGCTGGAGGAGCTCGACGGCCCAGCTGGCGGCCAGCGCGGCCGCGGCCGCCCGCACGGGGGTGAGCCGGGGCGCGACCAGGACGACGAGGGTCAGCAGCAGGACGGTGTACAGGGCGTCCCCCCCGTACTTGGCCGTGCTCCCCGACGCGACGGCCCGCAGCCCCAGCCCCGAACCCACGGTGACCGCCGCGGCCGCGGCGGCCGTCAGCCTGATCCGTCGGGCGTCGGGGGCGGCGGCGCTGTCGCGGCGTCGGGGCAGGTGGTCCACGGGGTCATGATGCCGGACCCCTCGGACCGGCGGGCCTCCCTCGTCGAGGCCACCGATGCCAGCTGCGGACTCCTGGTCGAGGTGCGCAGGGCATGGGGCGAGCTGGAACGCCAGGCCCTGGGCGGCCCGGACGCCGCCGAACGCACCGAACTGGCCCGCCTCCTGGGCAAGGTCGAAGCCACCCTGTGCACGGAGGTCGCCCGCGGCAGCGCGCGGAGTGCGGTGCCGCCCTCGGGGGCCCGGACGGCTGCTGACCCGCCCTTCCGCCTCGCCCTCCGCCTCCCCCTCACCACCCGCCCCGCGCGTGCACGCGCTCCGGTGGGCGATCTTGTCTGGTTTGGCAGAGAATCGCCATGGAAGACACCCTCACCCGATGCCGGCACGCGCGGACCGGGGGTCCGAAGGCGGTGGGACATGGCACCTGCAACGCTCCAGGGCGCGGAAGGGACCGCGGCCTCTCCCGCCATGGAAGATCCCGGGGCGCGGACCGGGGAAGAGCGGACCGGGGAAGAGCGGACGACGGACGAGTGGTCGCCCGGTCCTGAGGAACTCGCGTCCGTCCGGACCACCGTGGCCCGGCTGAAGGCCGCCTTCCCCTCGGTCGACGCGGACACTGTCGAAGCCACGGTCTGGGCCGCGTACCACTCGTTCGGACGGGCCAGGGTCAGGAAGTACGTACCGATCCTGGCCGAACGCCGGTCCCGCACTGCGCTCGCCGCGGCCGCCTCCCGGTGCACCCCGGACGCGGTCGGGGACGGGCCGTGAGTCCCGTGGGCCGGGGAAGGGGCGAGGGCTGATGTCCGACGACAGAGCCGAACGCATCGCGGAGTTCATCGAGCCGCTTCGGGTACCGCCGGGCGCGAAGGTGCGTCTGGGACGGGACTTCGATCCCCGGTACAAGGCCGGCATGAAGAAGCGCGACGGGACCGAGCTGCTGCGGACCGGGGTGTCGCTGCTCGCCGAGTACCAGGAGCGGCTGGCAGCCCAGGACGCGTACGGCGTGGTGCTCTGCCTCCAGGCGCTCGACGCCGGAGGCAAGGACGGGACGATCCGCCACGTGATGAGCGGCGTCAATCCCCAGGGCGTACGGGTCAGCAGCTTCAAGGTGCCCTCCTCCGAGGAACTCGACCACGACTACCTGTGGCGCTACGCCCGCCGGCTCCCCGCGCGCGGGGAGATCGCCATCTTCAACCGCTCGCACTACGAGGAGGTGCTCGTGGTACGCGTCCACCCCGAAGTCCTCCTGCGGCAGAGACTGCCCGAGGACGTACTCGGGCCGGACATCTGGGACCGGCGCTACCGGGAGATCAACCGCTGGGAGCGCTACCTCACGGACAACGGGTTCAAGGTGGTGAAGATCTTCCTGAACCTGTCCAAGGAGGAGCAGCGCACCCGCTTCCTGAAGCGGATCGACCTGCCGGAGAAGAACTGGAAGTTCTCCGCCGCCGACGTCCGCGAACGGCTCCGGTGGGACGAGTACCAGCACGCGTTCTCCGAGATGCTGTCGGCGACGAGCACGCGGTGGGCGCCGTGGTACGTCGTGCCGGCAGACCGGAAGTGGTTCGCGCGGATCTGCGCGGCGGCGGTCCTCGCGCACACCCTGATGGACATCGATCCGCAGTATCCCGATGTGGGCGAGGAGGCCCGCAAGGATCTCCTCGTCACGAAGCGGAGCCTGGAGCGGGAGGCCCCGGACGGCGCCCCGGCCGATCCGTACGCCGCCCGGCACGGCAAGCGGGAGAAGAAGCATGGCTAGGCGGCCGGATTCCGTGGCGGAGGATCCCCGGGCGGGTGGGGGCGGCTGGTACGCGCGCTCACCCGAGGAGGTCGTGGCGGCGTTCGGTGTCGACCCCGCAACCGGTCTGTCCGCGGCGCGGGCCGCCGAACTCCTGGCCGCGAACGGCCCGAACGCCCTGCCGGAGGAGCGGCGGACTCCGGCCTGGCGCCGCTTCCTCGCCCAGTACCGCAGTTACATGCAGATCGTCCTGGTGGCCGCGGCGGTCGTCTCGCTGGCCATCCAGGAGTGGACCACCGCGATCCTGCTGATCGTCCTGACGTTGCTGAACGCGGTCGTGGGCCTGCGGCAGGAGGGCAAGGCCGAGAGCGCCATGAACGCCCTGAAGTCGATGATGAAGGCGACGGCCCGGGTGCGCAGGGACGGCCGGGAGGCCGAGATCCCCGCCGAACTGCTGGTCGACGGGGACGTCGTGCTCGTCTCCGCCGGGGACCAGGTGCCGGCGGACGGACGTCTCATCGAGGCCAGCGCCCTGCAGATCGACGAATCGGCGCTGACCGGCGAGAGCGTTCCCGCCGCGAAGGAGACCGGCCCGCTGCCGGGCAGCCGGCTGTCGCCCGGCGACCAGACCAACACGGCGTTCATGAACACCCCGGTCACCCACGGCAGCGGCGTCATGATCGTCACCGCGACCGGTGCGGACACCGAGCTCGGCAAGATCTCCGGAATGCTGTCGGCCACCGAGAAGGAGGTCCCGCCGCTCACCAGGGAGCTCGACCGGCTGACCCTGTGGATCACGGGGGCGGCGGGCCTCACCATGATCGTGATGTTCGCCCTGGGCCGCCAGCGGGACCAGGCCTGGGACGTCCTGTTCGTCAGCGCGGTCTCGCTGGCCATCGCGGCCATCCCGGAGGCCCTGCCGACCGTGACCCAGGCGATCCTGTCCGTCGGGAGCCTGAACCTGGCCAAGCGCAGTGCCATCGTCAAGGAGCTGCCGTCGGTCGAGACGCTGGCGTTCACGTCGGCGATCAACTCGGACAAGACCGGCACCCTGACGATGAACCAGATGACCGCCGTCGAAGTGCTGAGCCCCACCGACCGGTACACCGTGTCGGGGACGGGCTACGGGCTCGAAGGGAAGGTCCACCACGCCGCCGGGTCCGCCGCGGGGATCGAGGACGCGATCCTGCCGTACGTGGTGGCCAGCGACGCCAAGCTGGTGGGCGGCAAGGTGGTGGGCGATCCGACCGAGGGCGCACTGCTGGTGCTCGCCCACAAGGCCGGTCTGGACACCGACGCCACCAGGGACGCCCTCCCCCGGCTCGCCACCCTGCCCTTCGACCCCGAGTACAAGCTGATGGCCACCTTCCACGCGGCGGTCGACGCCTCCGGACGGCAGGTCGTGCGCTGCTTCGTCAAAGGGGCGGCCCCCGCGGTGATGGCACGGGCCACCACCGCGCTCGCGGCGGGCGAGAGCGTCCCGTGGGACGCCGGACTGCTGCGCCGGGCCGAGGAGCAGAGCGAGCGGATGGGCGGCGAGGGGCGGCGGGTGATGGCCGCGGCCATGCGCGACCTGGACCCGGACGGCTTCGACCCGGAGGGTGACCTGCTCACGTACGTCACCGGGCTGCGGATGACGAGTCTCGTGGGAATGGTCGATCCGCCCCGTGAGGAGGCCCAGGCCGCGGTGGCCGAGGCCCAGGCGGCGCACATCCGGGTCCGCCTGGTGACCGGGGACGACGTCACCACCGGCGCGGCGATCGCCCGGCAGATCGGGATCCCCGGCGAGGCCGTCCTCGGCTCCGATTTCGCCGCCATGAGCGAGGAGGAGCAGCTCGCCCGCATCGACGGGATCGGTGTGGTGGGGCGGGTCGCTCCGGAGCACAAGGTGCTGCTCGCCAACACGCTGAAGAAGAAGGGCGAGGTCGTGGCCATGACCGGGGACGGTGTCAACGACGCTCCCGCCATCAAGGCCGCCGACATCGGCATCGCCATGGGCAGCGGCACGGACGTGGCCAAGAACGCCGGACGCATGATCCTCTCCGACGACAACTTCGCCACCATCGTCTACGCCGTCGAGCAGGGCCGGACGATCTACGACAACCTCACCAAGTACATCCGGTTCGTACTGCTCCTGCTGGTCACGTTCGTGCTGACGTTCCTCGGGGCCACGGTCTTCAACATCGCCGCAGGCGAGCCGTTCACCCCTCCGCAGGTGCTGTGGATCCACTTCGTCGTCAACGCCTCCTTCGGCTTCGCGCTCGGCTTCGACCGGGAGAGCGCCGGACTCATGCGGCGCCGGCCGCGTCCGCGCGGGGAGTCGGTGCTCACCCGTCCCGTGCTGGTCACGGTCGGGCTCGGCGGGCTGGCGGTCACCATCCTCCTGCTCGGTCTGATCTCGCTCGGCGAGAGGCACTACGACGATCTCGAAACCGGCCGGTCGATCGCCTTCACGGCCTTCGCCCTCTGCCTGATCGTGGCGGCCTTCGAATGCCGCAGCGAGACGGATTCCGTGCTGGCGACCTCCACGTTCGACAGCAAGCAGATGAACTGGGTCGCCCTGGCCCAGCTGGTGCTCTCCGTGCTGGTGACCCAGATGGACGGCTTCCAGCGGGTCCTCGGGACGACGGACATCGACGCGCGGCAGTTCGGCTGGGCGCTGCTGGCCGCTGTCGCACTCCTGCTCGTGTGGGAACTGGGCAAGCTCGTGGCCCGCCGGTCGAGGGCCTCGTCGGAGGCCGCACCGAGGGCCGCGTGAGAAAGGCCGGTCGGTGACCGCCCGGTACGGGATCCATGGGGTGCTCTCCCGCTTCCGGGCGGTTCCCGGGGTCCGCGCGGTGTCGTCCTACCGGCGCGCATGGCTGCCCAAGGACCTGGTCGCGGGGGTCGTCCTGACCACGCTGCTGGTGCCGCAGGGCATGGCCTACGCCGAGCTGGCGGGCCTGCCGGCCATCACGGGCCTGTACACGACGATCCTCTGCCTGCTCGGGTACGCGGTGTTCGGGCCGTCCCGGATCCTGGTGCTGGGCCCGGACTCCTCGCTGGGTCCGATGATCGCCGCGACCGTGCTGCCGCTGGTGGCGGCCGACGGGGATCCCGAACGGGCCGTGGCACTCGCGTCGATGCTCGCGGTGATGGTGGCGGCGATCATGATCCTGGCCTCGGTGGCGAAGCTCGGCTTCATCGCCGATCTGATCTCCAAGCCGACGATGATCGGTTACATGAACGGTCTGGCCCTGACCATCTTCATCGGCCAGCTCCCCAAACTGCTCGGCTTCAAGGTCGAGGCGGACAACCTGATCGGCGAGTGCGCCGGCGTGGTGCGGATGATCGCCGACGGGGCGACGGTACCGGCGGCCGCCGCCGTGGGCCTCGGCGGGATCGCTCTGGTCCTCGTCCTCCAGCGCTTCCTGCCGAAGGTTCCCGCGGTGCTGGTGATGGTGGTCCTGGCGATCGCCGCGGCCACCGTCTTCGACCTGGACGAACACGGCGTCGGTCTGGTCGGCGTACTGCCCGAGGGCTTCCCGCCGTTCACGCTCCCCGATGTGCGGCCCGCCGACCTCGCGCCGCTGCTCGGCGGTGCGCTGGGCATCGCCCTGGTGTCGCTGGCCGACACGATCTCCAACGCGTCCGCCTTCGCGGCCCGTACCGGCCAGGAGGTCCGCGGCAACCAGGAGATGGCGGGCGTCGGTGCGGCCAACCTGGCGGCCGCCCTCTTCCAGGGCTTCCCGGTCAGCACCAGCGGGTCCCGGACGGCGGTGGCGGAGCGCGCGGGGGCCCGGAGCCAGCTCACCGGGGTCGTGGGGGCGGCGCTCATCGTCCTCATGCTCGTGCTGGCTCCGGGTCTGTTCCGCAACCTCCCCCAGCCGGCCCTCGCGGCCGTGGTCATCACCGCGTCGCTGTCCCTGGCCGACGTACCGGGAGCCGTACGGCTGTGGCGCCAGCGGCGGGCGGAGTTCCTGCTCTGCTTCGCGGCCTTCGCCGGCGTGGCCCTGCTCGGCGTGCTGCCCGGCATCGCGATCGCCGTGGGCCTGTCCGTACTCAACGTCTTCCGGCGGGCCTGGTGGCCGTACGACACCGTGCTGGGGCGGGTGCGGGGTCTGGAGGGCTACCACGACATCCGCTCCTACCCCGGGGCCGAGCAACTACCGGGCCTGGTGATCTACCGGTTCGACGCCCCCCTCTTCTTCGCCAACGCCAAGACCTTCCGGGACGAGGTCAGGCGGCTGGCCGGCGCGGATCCCCGGCCGAGCTGGATCGTGGTGGCGGCGGAGCCCATGACGGACGTGGACACCACCGCCGCGGACGTCCTGGAGGAGCTCGACGAAGCGCTCAACGCGGACGGCGTGCACCTGGTGTTCGCCGAGCTCAAGGACCCGGTGCGGCAGAAGATCGAGCGGTACGAACTCACCCGGACCATCGACCCCCGGCACTTCTTCCCCACCGTGGAGGCAGCGGTCACCGCCTTCCGCGGGCGCACCGGAGCCGAGTGGTCCGCACCGGGCCCCGACGGGACGGCCGGATCCCCTCCCACCGGCCCGACATGACGGCCCGCGTCCCGGATGGCACGACCGACGCGGCGAGAGCACCATGGCCGTGGAGGACGCCATGAACGAGGACCCGCCGGAACCTCTCGCACAGGACGAGCCGGTACGCGAACACCGCCGGTGGCCCCGCCTGACGCTGCCCGGCTGCTGGGGTGCGCTCCTCCTGGCCTGCCTGTCCTTCACCCCGTCACTTCTCCCCCGGGGAGGGGTACTCCAGGGCCTGGTCTGCGGTATCAGCGCGGCCATCGGCTACGGACTGGGCGTGGTCGCGGCGTCCGTGTGGCGCGCCTTCGCCGACCGGGACGCGCGCAGCCCCTCGCGCCGGTCGTGGCTCGTCCTGATCGTCAGCGCGATCGTGCTCTTCGGCGTCTCGTTCGGCCTCGGCCAGTACTGGCAGCACGAGATCCGCGTGCTCATGGGGGTCTCCGACTACAACGTCCTGTTCACCGTCGCGTGTCCGTTCGTCGCGGCCCTCGTCTTCCTGCTGCTGCTCCTGGCAGGACGGGGGCTCCGGGCCCTGTACCACCGGGCCGCCGACCTGCTCGGGCGCTGGATCGGCGGGCGCGCGGCGCGGGTGGTCGGCTGGCTCCTGGTGGCGGGCCTGGCGTGGGCCGCGTTCTCCGGGCTGCTGCTGAACGGCTTCGTGAACGCGGCCAACGAGGCCTTCTCGCTGCGTGACACCGAGACCCCCGAGGGCGTCCACCAGCCCACGTCGGCGCTGCGCTCGGGCGGTCCCGGCTCGCTGGTGCCGTGGGACTCGCTGGGCAGGGAGGGCCGGGCGTTCGCCGACGGAGGACCGTCGGCCCAGGAGATCGGCGCGTTCACCCACCGGACGGCGCAGGAGCCCGTCCGCGCCTACGCCGGGCTGGAGACCTCCGACGACACGGAGGCCCGGGCGGCCAAGGCGGTCGCGGACCTCGAACGGGCGGGCGGCTTCACGCGCGAGAACCTGCTCGTGATGACCACCACGGGCAGTGGCTGGGTCGATCCCGCCGCGGTGGACTCGTTCGAGTACCTGGGCAACGGGGACGCGGCCACCGTCGCGATCCAGTACTCGTACCTGCCGTCGTGGATGTCGTACCTGGTGGACCAGTCCAAGGCGCGCGCGGCCGGCCGCGAGCTCTTCGACGCCGTCTACGACAAGTGGTCCAAGCTGCCCCAGGACCAGCGCCCGCGCCTGTTCGTGGCCGGTGAGAGCTTGGGGTCGTTCGGCGGCGAAACGGCCTTCAGCGGGGAGGCCGACCTGCGCAACCGCACCGCCGGCACCGTGTTCGCCGGCCCGCCCAACTTCAACACGCTGTTCCGCGAGTTCAGCGACCAGCGCGATGCGGGCAGCCCCGAGATCGAGCCCGTCTACCGGGAGGGACGGACCGTCCGGTTCACCGACGACCCGGCCGCCGGGGCGCCCCCGGCGGACCGGCCGTGGGACGGCCCGCGGGTGGTCTACCTGATGCACCCGTCCGATCCGATCGTCTGGTGGAGCCCGAACCTGGCGCTCACCGAGCCGGACTGGATCGGGGAGCGGCCCGGCTCGGACGTCCTCGAAGCCATGGTCTGGATCCCGTTCGTGACCTTCTGGCAGGTCACCGCCGACCTGCCCTTCTCGACGGGCGTGCCGGACGGCCACGGCCACACGTACAAGGCCGCGTACGTCGATGCCTGGAACGACGTCATGCGGCCCGAGGGATTCACCGCGCAGGACCTGAACCAGCTGAAGGACATCGTCTCGCCGCAGCACTGAGCCGCAGCACCGGGCCGCCCCACCGCCGGTCAGCGCAGCAAGTACCCGGCGAGGTAGCCGAACGCGTTGACCGCCCAGTGCAGGCCCATGGGAGCCAGCAGGCTGCCGCTGCGGCGGCGCAGTTCGCAGAACAGGACGCCGGCCGCCGCCGTGAACAGCACGGCCCCCAGGACCGCCAGCACGGCGGCCGACCCGGAGTCGCCGACGACCGAGGTCACGGCCGGTTTCGCGGTCGCCAGGCGCAGCGACGGCAGCACGTGCCACAGGCCGAAC
The DNA here is from genome assembly GCF_008642275.1 of Streptomyces venezuelae. Classification (NCBI taxonomy): domain Bacteria; kingdom Bacillati; phylum Actinomycetota; class Actinomycetes; order Kitasatosporales; family Streptomycetaceae; genus Streptomyces; species Streptomyces venezuelae. The sequence continues at coordinate 7,186,613 of NZ_CP029189.1, read as the reverse complement.
AGCAGGCTCGACACGGCGGTCGCCCAGACCGCCCCGCGGACGCGGTCCACGAGTCCGTAGAGCACGCCGCGGAAGGCGGTCTCCTCCACGAGGACGGTGCCGACGGGGACCAGCACGAACGCGCGGAGCATCACCTCGCCCCCGTCGATCGTGGCGTACCGCCGGTCCTCGAACAGTCCCCTGGTGGCCGGCAGCAGGGCCCCGGCCAGGTAGACGACGCCGACCAGGCCGATCAGGGCCAGGGCCCAGCGGGCACCGCGGGCCAGCGTGGCCCGGGCCAGACCGGCGTCCGCGAGGGTACCGCCGGCCCAGCGCAGCACCCCGAGCAGCAGGCAGCTGACCAGGACGGCCGTCACCAGGCTCCGGAGGCCGGTCCAGCGGTGGAGGGCCAGGTTGGCGGCGACGAGGACCGCCACCGTGACGCCCACGGCCGGCCAGGTACCGATGCGCCGCGGGCAGCCGTGGCGGCGCCGCCCGGCGTCACCGGCGGTGCTGCGGCGCATGGGAACCCACTTCGGTCATGACGACAGGCCAGTCCGGCCCATCTTGCCCGCTCGACCGCCGGCGGCGGGGCAGCGCCGCCGGCCGGTGCGCCGCCTCAGTAGTCGATGCGGTCGGTCTTGGCCACCCAGGCGTCGAACGGCGCCGTACGGTTGGGCAGGTCCAGGTGCTCGATCGCCAGCGGCCACTGCGACGCGGGCTGCTTCTCGAACAGGTCGTAGAACTTGCGGTCGTCGAAACCGGCCACCGCGGCGTCGTGGCGGTCGGCGCAGAAGACGATCCGGTCGACCCGGGCCCACAGCGCCGAGGAAAGACACATCGGACAGGGTTCGCACGAGGTGACCAGGACGCAGCCTTCGAGCGAGAAGGTGTCCAGCTCCTGGCACGCGGCACGCAGCGCGGTCACCTCGGCGTGAGCGGTCGGGTCCAGGGTGGAGGTGACCCGGTTGTTCCCGATGGCCACGATCTCGTCGCCCTTGGCGACCAGGGCGCCGAACGGCCCGCCGCCGTTCGCCACGCTGTTCGTGGCCAGTCTGATCGCCTCGTCCAGCCAGGTGCGCTTGAGGTCCTGGATGTTCGCTTCTTGGATGTGCGCGGTCACGGTCACTCCTTGGGAGACGTGGGGGTTTGCCTGGTTTTCAGCCCGCGCAGGGCACTGACCAGGGGCGACAGTTGGTTCTCGCGGGTGCCGCTCGGAGGCCGGGGTCCGGGGATCGGCCCGGCCGGCGGTGCCCGCGGGAGATCGCTACGGCTGCAAGCCGGCGATGGGCTCCGGTGCGCCCGGGGCGCGGGTCGGGTCCGCCCCCGGCGCATGGCGGACGGCGGTTTCCGCGGTGACGGTGACGCCTGGATCGAGCCAGGCCATGGCGAGCAGCCGGACGGACAACGTCTCGCTCAAAGCTCCCTCTCCCCGATTCGTTGCATCCTGTGTGAGGAGTACACAGGCAATCGGGCGGAGTCAGGCAGGGACGGAAGACATGAAAACGTATGCTGGCTGAAACCTACTCTTCGTGCAGATCTACAAAACACGTTTCCCGGGCATGAGAGGCCCTCTGGTCGGTAGTCCAGCGGAACGCCCCGGAGTCGAATCGTCCAGGGCGCCCGGTCAGCGGCAGGCGTCGATCTCGTGGTGCCAGGCGGTGGACGGGAAGGCCTGTGGATAGAGGCGGGCACACGTGGCCAGGTGGGCACGGAACGCCGCTTGCAGGCGGGCCGTGTAGTGGGCGCACAGGGCCTGCGGGGAGGTGCCCGCGGCCGCGGCGTCGATGACCGCCGTGGCCAGGACGGCCGTCCGGAGGGCCTGGGCCGTGCCGGTGCCGCTGAGGGGGTCGTAGCGGATGGCGCCCGCCCCCACCAGGAGCCGCCCGGGGGTCCGCGTGGTCGGGGCGGTCGCCGGGGTGCGGTGGAGGTGCGGAGCGGCCGGCAGCGAGACGGCGGCGGCCGGTGGCCCGAGGAGTCGCGGCGCCAGCGTGGAGGCGGCGAGCAGGCGGCCCAGCAGGTTCTCGGGGTGGGCCGCGGGGCCCGGGACCATGGCCTGGAGCAGGGCGCTGCCGTCACCCAGCGGAGTGAGGTGGAGCCAGGCGAGCTCGGTGCAGGCGAGTCGGGCGGTGGTGTCGTCCTGGCCGGGTGCGAGGGCCGTATCGCCGGCCAGCAGCCGGCGGCGGCCGGCCGTCCGGCGGTCGTCGGGGTGGGAAGCGGCGGTGACCGTCCACTGCGGCAGGCCGTCTCCCCCGGGCTCCTCGGCGACGGCGTCCGGATGGTGGGCGGCGAGACGGTCGAGCAGCCGGGCCGCGAGCCGGGCCCCGTCCACCACGACGGCCGGCGCTGCGATGCGAGGGGCGGCCGGAGCGGCTCCCCAATGGGCGCGCCGGTGGGTCAGCTCATGGGTGACGAGGCCCGGTCCGGCCGTGCTGCCGGTGCCCCAGAGGGAGTGGAGCAGGGCCAGGGTGGGCGCGCCGAGCAGGAGCGGGCGCCGGCCCCGGTCCGGGCGTGGCCGGATCCGGACCCTGTGGCCCCGTGCGGCGAGGAGCCAGGCGCAGGTGACCTCGGCCAGACCGGAGCCGGCGATCTCGACGTCGGCCCGGCTCATCGCAGGCTGAAGGCGGCGATCAGCGCTTCGGTGTCGGCCTGATGGCGGGTCATCATGGCCCGTACTCCGTCGACGGCGAGTGCGTTGATGCTCTGCCGTACGGGGCCTGAGGCCCGGGCGGCGGCCAGGACGGTCCGGCCGCCGTCCGGCTCCGGGTCGGGCGCTCCCGCGGGTACCGGCGCGGACGTCGGAACGGGGGCGGGAGCCGGAGCGGACGCGGACGCGCTCGCCTGGTCACCGGCGGGCAGGGGCGCCGGGGGAAGCGCGGTGAAGCGGGGTGCGACGCCGCGTGACGCGAGGAGGTGGTTGAGCTCGTGGAGGTTGTACATCGTCCGGCGGGCCTGTTCGATCAGCACGCCGCCCGCGGTGTCGCCCCGTTTCAGCGTGGCTTCCAGCGCACCGAGCAGCATGGTGTAGTTCAGAGCCGACAGTTCGACCAGCTGGCGGTCCAGCGGCGTGTCCGGTTCGGTGCGCAGCGGCCGGAGGTAGTCGTCAGGGGAGAGATCCGCGAGGTGCTCCTTGACCGCCGTGAAGCGTCGGTAGTGGTCGTTGCCCTCGTCGATGATGAGCTTGACGAGGTGCGCCAGCCGGTCCGCCTCGGGGAAGAGTTCCGGGCAGCGGACGATGGTCTCGTGCAGTTTGACGTACATCCCGTCGATGCCCTGCGGGTCGGCGGTCACCGCGCTGGGGCGCTCCACGGCGATGAACCAGTCGAGCTGTTCGGGTGTGAGCGGCTTGAGCTCGAAGCGCCGGCCCGTCTGGAGCTGGATGACGGTGTCGGGACGGGGCGGCTGGAGCCGCAGCGGCCGGCCGAGCGTGCCGAGCATCTCGTTGACCCATCTCAGATGGCGCATCTCGTCCACCGCGACGGAGAACACCTCCGCGGCGGCGGCGTAGATCTTCCGGACCCGCGCGCCTTCGGGCGTGGCCGGGTCGTGCACGGCCGGGTCGAAGACGGGCGGGGCGTCCAGGGAGTAGTGCGCGTAGAGGTATTCGAGGCAGAGCGCGTGCTCGACGCCGGCGAGCCGTTCCAGCTCCCGGATCACCTTCGCGCGCGTCATGGGCTGGAGGCCGGACCAGTCCGGCAGTTCCATGCTGTCGTCCTCGCGGCCGTTGAGGACGACGGGGAGCACGTTCCAGTTCGCGATCAGGGCGGGGTGGTCGAGCTCCTTGGCGCCGCGGCCCCGGATCGTGGGGATGTCGGGCTCGGGCGGCTGGGTGGTGCGGTCGCGGCGCTGGAAGTTGAGGTTGCGGTGCACGCCGTCGGAGCTGTTGGAGATGTCCGGCTTGGAGGCGGCCCAGTAGTAGCAGCCGCATTCGCGGAAGTCGTACTGCCAGGGCGCGCAGAGACTTCGGGTGAGGTCGCCGGGCTGGTACACCTCGGGGTCGATGACCCCGTCCGGGTCGAGGTAGCGGGCCCGGTCCGCGACCAGGATCGCCACCTCCAGTACCCCGGCCTCGTCGCGCTGCACCTCGCTGCGGTCGTCCGTCCGCCAGCGGTTGAGGCCGCCGTCCGGTACCCAGAACGCCCCCGGGGAGGTGCTGCCGGGGGTGCGGCCGAGGACGACGGCCACCCGGCCCGGGAGCAGGTCGTGCACCCGGCGCCACAGCTCCAGGCCGGTCCGCTCGGTCGCGTGGAAGACGGGTGCGTCCTGCTCCTCCTGGTCCACGGTGGTGCGCCCGCAGACGGCCCACAGGTAGAGCGGCCGCGGGTCCTGCGGTGTTCCCGCGTCCAGGTCGGCGTCGGTGATGCCCTGGGCGGCGGCGATTCCGCCGGTGACGGCCAGCACCCGCGATCCGCTGCTGTGGTGGAAGTCGACGGTCAGGCCGGGGAAGAACGCCTTCTCCAGGTTGCGCTGGTCGAATTCCAGGCCGGGGAAGCAGTTGTCGACACCGCTCTCCGGGCGGGAGCCGGACGGGTTGCCGCGGACGACGTGGGCGGCCCGGGCGGTGAGGTTGCGGGGGAAGATCTTCCCTTCGGGTACGGGGAGGTCGACGCTTCCGGGAGTGGGGTCGTTCATGGCGGCTCCTTCGGCCGGATGGGGCGGGTGCGCGGGTCAGCGGGCCAGGGCAGCCGGGTCGGCCGGCAGGTCGGACACCGCCGTCTGACGGAAGAACCGCGGTGCGGACTGGGAGAGTTCGACGTAGGCGCGCAGACAGAAGGCCAGCCAGCCGCGGATGTAGTCGCAGCCGGTCCGGCCGCGCCGGCTGACCTCGTGGTAGCAGCCGCCGCCGCACAGGTAACGGGCCCAGCAGGACCGGCAGGGCTCGGCCCGGTCCACGTGGCGGGCCGCGAGATGGGCCGCTCTGGCGCCCTGGTCGGGTCCCTGGGTGAGCGAGCCCATGGCGAAGGCCGGATCGTCGACGAGCCGGTGGCAGGCGTAGAGGCCGCCCTCGGCGGAGGCGCTGAGGTATCCGGCGCCGGCGCCGCAGGGGTAGGGGCGGTGGCCGCCCGTGTGGAGTTCGTACATGGCCGTCTGGAAGTTGCCGAAGGGGTACGGGCGGCCCGCCCCCAGCTCGCGCAGCGCCGCTTCCCCGCACTCGGTCATCTGGTCCAGGAATCCGGTGAAGGCGGCGGGGCCGATCTCGTACGCGGCGTCCGGGGCGCTCACCACGGCGGCGAAGCCGACCTCGTCGAAGCCGAGACCGATGCCGTGCTCCAGTACGTCGATCAGCCGGCGGGTGTACGGGGTGACGCTGACGCGTGCCGAGAGGTGGCGCGGCCTTCCGTACCGTTCCAGGACCTCCAGTCCGGCCCGCAGCCGGTCGTAGGCGCTGCCCCCGCCCGGAGCCCGGCGCAGTGCGTCGTGACCGGCCCGGTCGCCGTCCAGGCTGACGGCGACGGTGAACGGGTGGGCGGCGAGGAGTTCCGCGTCGGCGGGCCGGACCGTGGTGAGGTTGGTGGTGAGCGCGAAGCGGACGGCGTGCCCGGTGGCGGCTCCGGCCCGGGTCGCGTAGGTGACGACCTCGTGCACCAGGTCCCGGGCGAGCAGCGGTTCGCCGCCCATGAAGCCGACGACGACGCCGGCTCCGGGCGCGGCCTCCGCGAGGAGCCGGTCCACGGCCGCGAACGCGGTCTCGCGGGGCATGGCCCGGGCGGAGCCGCCGAACCGGCCCTCGTCGGCGTAGCAGTGGCCGCAGCTGAGGTTGCAGGCCTGCATCACGTTGAGGGAGAGGGAGGACAGCGGCGGCACGGCGGCCGGGGTGCCGTCGATCCGCGGTGCCGTCGGCCCGCCCGGCCCGCCCCACAGCGGCAGGCCGAGTTCCGCGGCCAGGGCGGCATCCTGCGCGGGGTCCCGGGCGGCGGACAGCCGTGCCTCCAGTCGGTCCGCGGCCGCTTCCGGGAGGTCGTAGATCCGGCTGCCGTCGGCGACGAACAGGTGGGCCCCGTGGGCGCTGCGGAACACCCTGGTCTCGGTTTGGAGCCCGAGCGGGCCGGCTGCGGTGCCGGACCGCGGGTCGTGTTCCGGCGGGCGGCGGCCGATCTGGAGCAGTACGCTCACGTCCCCTCCTCGACCCGGTCGCGCAGCGAACCGGCCCAGGCCACGAGCAGGTCGTACTGGCGGCGGGTCAGATGCATGGGGAAGGCGTCGGATCCCCGCACCGCGACCGGCATCCGGCGGTCGTACCAGACGTCTTCGGACCCCGGTTCCCTGATGGCCCGTTCGATCAGCCCGGGCTGTTCGCGGAACATGTCCTCCAGGGCCTCCAGCGCGACGAAGCGGCGGTGCCGGCGGCGGCCGCGTTCGGTGAGCGCGAGAATCACCCCCAGCAGGGGTTCCGGCGGGCCGAAGGTCCGGGCCCGGGCGGGGCCCGTGGGAAGGCCGAGGTCCTCGGCCGTGCTCTCGTTCTCCAGCGTCGCCCGCTCGTTCTGCGCGTCGACGTTGACGGCGTCCATGGCTTCCAGGACCCGCTCGAACAGGTCGCGGATCTCCAGTGCGGTCAGTTGCGGGTGCTCGGCGACGTAGCCGGGGTCGCGGACCTCCCCGCGCTTGACCCGGTCCGCCAGGCCGTCGGCCAGGGAGGTGAAGGGTCTGCGGTCGGGGGCGAAATCGGGCGGGGTCACGACGATCCGCGCGCGGGCCGAGAGGCCGCCCGGCAGGGTGACGGTGACCAGCCCGTCGCACACGTCGTCGACCAGTCCGAGGCTCGTCTCCCCGTCCTCCTCCCGCGAGCCGGCGAACAGCCCGCCGGGAACCGTCCGCGGGTCGTCCTCGCCGGTGAACTCGGACCACCGTGCGTCCGGGGAGAGGAAGAGGTTCCCGGCCGGCAGGACGAACCGCTCGGAGCGCTCCCGGAGGTCCGTGGGGCCGTACACCGCTCCGGTGGCGGGTGTGAAGCGCAGCCGGAGTCCGGGGAAGCCGCCGTCGGGCCTGGGTACCTGGACGGACCCGAGCGGTACGTGCCGCCCGGGCGGGACCAGCGGCCGGTCGGCCCCCTGCGGCGATCGTCCCTCCAGCGGTCTGCGCTGGTGGTCGTCACCGGCCAGCTCCGCACGTGCCTCGATCCGGTCGCCGGTCGAGAGGGTGCAGTGGTGCGCCTTCAGGTTGGCGACCTCCACGGCCCAGCGCACGTCGGTGAGTGCCATGCCGGCGGCGGCCAGGGCGTCGGTGGTGAGCGCGCCGGTGTGCCGCTCCCCGCCGGCCGTCCACGTGCCGTGCACCTCGAAGAAGGGGCAGATCGGACGGAAGCCGTCGGCGTCCTTGAAGCGGACCCGGTCACCCTCCGGTTCCCGCTCCGTCAGGGTCCCGTCGGCGGCGACGTCGAGGGACGGGAGGGGCTCGACGACGGTCTTGCCGGTGCCGCCCGGCGACAGGTCGCTCCTTCCCCAGCGGTAGTTGTCGCAGGGCACGGGGGAGGGGCCCAGCCGGGCGAAGGCGAGCGGTGGATGGAGCCAGATCTGTTCGATCACGATGGGTCTCCGTTCCCTTCCAGGAGTCCGGAACACGCGCGGCGAGCCGTCCGGCTGTCCAGGAGGGGGCCGGGTCGCCGGCCGGTCCGAAAACGGGGAGCGGCACGTCGGTACCTCCTGACGGGTCGGTATCCCGCTGGGTGACGTTACGAGGATGGTGACACAGAGTATCCAACATGTCACGCAACGTAGTCAAGGGTGCGTTCGGGGTCGCCTCGCCGTCCGCGGAATCCGGCTGTCAGCCGATGCCCAGCACGACCGGACCGCCCGACCGGTCGACCCGGTCCGTCCACGCCGACGCCAGTCTCAGCGACCGCGACGGCGCCATCCGGACCGGGAACCGCCGTCGCCACAGCAGCCGGCCGTCCTGGGCGGCCGTCAGCACCGGGGCGGTCAGCGGCTCCCCCGACCGCAGCAGCAGCGGCCGGCGCCCGGGGTCCGTGAGCCGGTTCGGCGCCACCCACAGCAGCGGGGCCCGGACCGTCAGCACGGGACCGGGCTCCGGCCACGGCTCGCCCGAGAGTCGGGCCAGGACGGGGACCGCGGCGGCGTGGCCTTCCGCGGCCGCGGTGGCGGCGCGCTCGACACCGTGGAGCAGGTTGCCGACGGCGAAGACCCCCGGCGCCGAGGTACGGAAGGAGGCGTCCACCGAGGGGCCCCGGGTGCCCGGGTCCACGGCGACGCCGCCGCGGCGCGCCAGCTCGTGGTCGGGGATCCAGTCGCCGGTGAAGACCACCGTGTCGCACGTGAGGATCCCGCAGCGGCCGTCCGCGTGGCGCACGGTCACGCCCGACAGGCGTCCCCGGCCGTGCAGTTCACCCAGCGTCGTGGCCGTGAGCAGCGGAACTCCCGGTACTGCGGCGCCGCGGGGGCGGTCCGTGACCATGGCCACGACCTGCGCTCCCGCCCGGCGCAGGGTGTGTACGGCGTGGCGGGCCACCGGCTCGGCACCCACCACGACGGCCCGCCGGCCGATGTCCTGGCCGTACAGGTGGACCGACTGCTGCAGCTCGCCGGTGGTCAGTACGCCCGCCGGCCGGGTGCCCGGAACCAGCCGGGCGCTGCGGGGCCGCTCGCGGGCGCCCGTGGCGAGGACGACGGCCCGGGCCGTGATCCGCTCCAGGCCGGCCGGGCTCGTGGTCTCCAGGGTCAGCGGGCCGGCCCAGCCGGTGGCGCTGACACCGGTACGGACCGTCGCCCCGGCCGCCGTGGCCGCCCGTAGGGCCTGCCGTACGTACGCGGGCCCGTCGAGCCAGGGGCGTACGGGGTCCCCGAAGCCGCCGTGACGGCAGCGCCGAGGGATCCCGCCCGGCTCCTGATCGCGTTCGAGGACCTCCACACGGCCGGCGCCCGCACCGGCGAGGCGGGCGGCCACGGCCAGCCCGGCGGGGCCGGCGCCGACGACGAGGACGTCGACCCCGCGGTCGCGGCTCACCCCCGGCCCTCCTCGAACAGCGCGCGGACGGCGGCCCCGCAGTGGAAGCCCTGGCAGCGGCCCGCCCGTGCGCGGGTGCGCCGCCGCAGGCCGTCCGGCGAACCGGGCGGGACGGTGGAGGCCAGCGCGTCGCGGATCTCCCCGCGCGTCACGCGCTCGCAGTGGCAGACGATCCGGCCGTACTCCGGGTCCCGTGCGATCAACCCGGCGTCGCGGTAGGGCCGGAGGAAGGCCTCGCCCAGGTTCGGCATCCGCACCGGAACCGGCTCCCGGGCCCCCGACACCGCCAGGCCGGCCTCCGCGAGCAGTTCCACGACATGGGCGGCGATGGCCATCGAGGCCGTCAGGCCCGTGGAACGGATCCCGCCCGCGGTGACGTACCGCTGCGCGGGGTGGGACCGGATCGCGTAGTCGTCGTCGCCGGTGGCGGCCCGCAGGCCCGCGTACACGGCGGTGACCTCTTCCTCCAGGAGGGCCGGCAGGATCCGCCGGCCCTTCTCCCTCAGCAGCGCGAGTCCCCCGGCGGTCGACCCGGTGTCCGTCTTGTCGTCCAGGTCCTCGGCGGTCGGCCCGAGCATCACGTTCCCGTACACCGTCGGCGACACCAGTACCCCCTTCCCGAGGGCACCCGGTACGGGCAGCAGGATGTGCCGCACCAGGCCGCGGGCGAGCTCGTCGAAGACGATCAGCTGGCCGCGCCGGGGCGTCACGGCGAAGTCCTCGTGGCCGAGGAGCCGGTCGATCTCGTCGGCGTACAGACCGGCCGCGTTCACCAGGTACCGGGTGCGCAGGGGGCCCCGGCTCGTGACCAGGGTATGGGCCTGGTCCGAAAGGACGTTCCGCACCCGGCAGTTGAGGTGGAGGTGCACGCCGGAGCGTACGGCCTGCGTGGCGTACGCGAGTGGCGTCGTCCAGGAACAGACGACGGACTCCCCCGGCACGTCGAGCGCTCCCAGCGCCCCGGGCCCCAGCTCCGGCTCGCGGGCCCGCACCTCTGCGGCCGGGACGATCCGGGCCGCGTGGTAGCCGTTGCGTACGGCCTTCTCCGCGAGACCCGGCAGTGCGGCCAGCTGCTCCTCGTCCCAGGCGACGAGGAGCGCCCCGAGCGGCTCCACCGGGATGCCGGTTTCGGCGGCGTACGCGGAGAGCAGCCGGTATCCGTCCCGGACCAGCCGGGACTCCAGGGATCCGGGCACCGCGTCGAAACCGGTGTGCAGGATGGCGGTGTTGGCCTTCGAGGTGCCCTCACCGACGTCGTCGGCCGCGTCGACCAGGGCGATCCGCAGCGGGAGCCGGGCCAGTTCGCGGGCGATCGCCGTGCCCACCACGCCGGCGCCGACGACCGTCACGTCGTACTCCCCGGCGGGCAGGGCGCCGCCGGTCGTGACGGCACCCCTGGCGGTGACGGCACCGCTGCCGGTGACGGTCATGCCGGTGCGTCACCGAGCAGGGCCGCGACCGCCCCGCGGAAGCGTGCGCGACGCTCCGCCGCCCGTGCGGCGTCGGCCCGCGGCTCGTAGACGGCGGACGGCTTCCACTCCGGGACGACCTCGGCGACGGTGAGCGAGGGGTCGAGCCCGAGCCGGGCGACGGCGCCGGCGCCGAGCGCGGTGACGTCCGGCAGCGCGGAGACCTCCACGGGGATCCCCAGGAGGTCGGCCTGGGCCTGCATGAGCAGCGCGGACCGGGTCAGCCCGCCGTCGACCCGCAGGGAGGTCAGCGGGGCGCCGAGGTCTGCGGCGACCGCGTCCGCGAGCTCCGCCACCTGGGCGGCGACCCCGTCGCACAGGGCGCGCACCAGGTGTCCGGCGGTGGTGTCGAGGCCCAGACCGGTGACCGAGCCCCGCAGGTCACCGCGCCACCAGGGAGCGGCGAGCCCGGCGAGCGCGGGGACGAACGTGACGCCGCCGGCGTCCGGGACGCTCCCGCCCACGGTGTCGATGTCGGCGGCGCCGGAGATCACGCCGAGGTCGGTGAGCCAGCGTACGGCGGAGGCGGCCGTGTAGACCTGCCCGTCCAGGCAGTAGCTGGTCCGGCCGGCGAGCCGCCAGGCCACGCAGCCGACCAGGCCGGAGGTGCTGCGCAGGGGGCGCGGGCCGGTCTGCGCGAGAAGGAACGCGCCCGTGCCGTAGGTGCACTTGGCGGTGCCGGGCTCGGTGACCCGCTGCGCGAGCAGCGCGGCCTGCTGGTCCACGAGCAGTCCCGTCAGCGGAAGTTCGGGGCCGAACGCCGTGGTGGTGCCGACGTGGGTGTCCGCGTCGACGACCTCCGGCAGCCGCTCCCCCGCGAGGCCGAAGGCGTCGAGCGCCGCCTCCGACCAGCGGGTGGTGTCGAGGTCGAGCAGCTGGGTGCGGCCGGCGGTCGCCGCGTCGGTGACGAACGCGCCGGTGAGGCGGTGGACGAGCCAGACGTCGCTGGTCGTCACGACGCCGCTCCGGGTCAGGTGGCAGCGTATCCAGGCCATCTTGGGGGCGGCGAAGTACGGGTCGAGCGGCAGACCGGTGATCTCCCGCAGGGCCGGTGCGTGCGGGGCCAGATCGGTGCAGAGCTGTTCGGCGCGCCGGTCCTGCCAGACGATCGCGTCGGTCAGTGGTTCACCGGTCGCCGGATCCCAGGCGAGCACGGTTTCGCCCTGGTTGGCGAGGCCGACCGCCACGACGGGCTCCCCCGCCGCCGCCAGGGCGGCGCGTCCGGCGCCGACGACCGAGTCCAGCAGTTCGCCGGGGGTGACCTCGACGCGGCCGCCCGGCAGGTAGCGGGGCCGTACGGGGGCGGATCCGGAGCCGATGACCCCGCGTACCGGACAGACGACCAGCGCCTTGGTTCCCGAGGTACCTTGATCGACAGCGAGCACCGGGCCCGTCATCACCACTCCGTCCCTGGTGTCGCCTTGATCGAACGTCGGTCGGAAGCCTGCACCGGCCGACGTCACCCGTCAAGATCCGCCCGGCGACGACGGCCGGCACTGACGCATCCTCATATGCCGATCGTGGCTTGATACTTACGTTCGAACAAGGATCTGGATGCGTATGCTCCTGATCGCCATATAGTGATCGCCGATCAACGGGCAGCGACATCGACCGTGGGTCAACGGCGGGGGTTCGACGGACAGTTCTCGCATGGTTCACGCATCCCTGGCACCGGGCACGGCTGCAGCACGGCAGCCGGCGGCCGGATGGACCCACCTTCCATGCGATCCGAGGACTGATGATCACGACCACCGCAGAACGCGCCCGTCCGGGCCGCCGCCCGTCGACCGGGACGAGGTGATGGCGGGCAGCGATTTCCGGCCCGTCTACCACCCGGCCGGCCACGACAAGGAGCTGCGTTCCGCCGCCCAGGACCTGCGCACCGGTCGCTGGGTCGCCATGGCGCGCCTGCTCGAACGCACCGGCCACTGGGGGCTGTGGACCCAGCGCACCCAGGTGCTCGCCGCCGTCGCCGCGGGCTCCGACGTGGTCCAGGCCTGGCGGGCCGAGGAACCGCACAGCGTCGCCGCGCTCGTGATGCACACGCGGGTGTGCGTCGAACGGGCCGTCCGCGCCCACCGCGCCGGGCACGCGCGCACCGGCGAGCTGTGGCAGGAAGCCTGGGCGACCTGCCGGGAGGCCGCCCGCATCAGTCCCGCCGACCCCGTGCCCTGGGTCTGCCTGCTCGCCCTCGCCCTCCTCGACGAGCAGCGCCAGATGGCCGAGCACCGGGTCGCACCACCCGGCCCCATGCTGCCTCCCGGCCCCTGGGGCATCCTCGCGGAGGTCGACAAGCGGGACCCGCACAACCGCGAGGCCTACCACCGCATGCTCCAGTTCGTGTACGCGGGCGCGCCCGGACCGCTCTCCGAGGCCGCCAACTTCGTCCACTGGGCGGCTGGTTCGGCGCCGCCGGGATCCGCCGTGCACGTCCTGCCGCTCTACGTACGGGTCGAGCGCTACCGCCGCGAGCGCGGCCAGGAGCGGGCCCTGGACCTGCACTGGGTGGCCGAGGACGCCGTCCGCGACGCGCTCCACGCCCTGGACACCTGGTTCGGACACGCCGATCCGTCACTCGCCTCCCCGCTCGATCTCAACCAGCTCGCCCACGCCCTGTGGGGGGCCCTGCAGTTCGACGAGGCGGCCCGGGTCTTCGACACGATCGGCCCGTACTGGACCACCCTGCCGTGGGCCCTGCGGACCCGCGACCCCGCCGACCGCGCCCTGGCCGAGGAGGTGTTCCTGCAGGCCAGGTCCCGCAGCCTGGCCGGCCGGGACTGACCCCCGCCGCCTCCCCACGGCGCAGCCCCCCGCTCCGCCCGCACACCCCGGGCCGCGCCCCGGCCCACCGCACCGCACCGCACCCCCAGGCTCCACCGTCCCCGTGCTCCACAGACCCCCCGGAGGTACCGCCGTGTCCAGAACCGAATGGGCAGCCCGCCAGGACCGCAAGGCACCACCCCAGCAGGACGAGGAACAGCGGCTCAGGGAGCTCGGCTACCAGCCCGTCCTCGCCCGCCGGATGGGCGGCTTCGGCAACTTCGCCATCAGCTTCTCCGTCATATCCGTCCTCTCCGGATGCATGACGCTGTACGGCTTCGGCATGGGTTCCGGCGGCCCGGCCGTGATGCTGTGGGGCTGGATCGGCGTAGGCCTCTTCGTGCTCTGCGTGGGACTCGCCCTGGCCGAGGTGACCAGCGCCTACCCCACCTCCGGCGCGCTCTACTACATGGCCGACCGGCTCGGCGGCCGCCGCTGGGGCTGGTACACGGGCTGGCTGAACCTGCTCGGCCTGCTCGGCGCCATCGCCGGTATCGACTACGGCGCGGCCCTGTTCACCGGCGCCTTCCTCAACCTCCGCTTCGGGTTCGTGCCCACGCCCGGTTCGACGTTCCTGATCTTCCTGTGCATCCTGCTGCTGCACGCCGCGCTCAACCTCTTCGGGGTCCGCCTCGTCAGCGTCCTCAACTCCATCAGCGTCTGGTGGCACCTGGGCGGCGTCGCCGTGATCGTCGGGGCCCTGGCCTTCATCCCCGACAACCACCAGTCGGCGTCGTTCGTCTTCACCGAGTTCGTCAACGACACCGGCTGGGCCAATCCGTTCTACGTGGCGGCGGTCGGCCTGCTGCTCGCCCAGTACACCTTCTCCGGCTACGACGCCTCCGCGCACCTGTCGGAGGAGACCTCCAACGCCTCCGTCTCCGCCGCCAAGGGCATCGTCCGGGCCATCTGGGTCTCCTGGATCGCCGGTTTCGCCCTGCTCGCCGGCCTCACCTTCGCCATCCAGGACTACGCCGCCGTCCAGGGCAGCGCCACCGGCGTCCCGCCCGCCCAGATCTTCATCGACGCGCTGGGCTCCGGCGGCGCCACCGCCCTGCTCCTCGTCGTCATCGTCGCGCAGCTCTTCTGCGGCAACGCCGAGGTCGCCGCCGCAAGCCGGATGGTCTTCGCGTTCAGCCGTGACAACGCGCTCCCCGGCTCCGCCCTGTGGCGCAAGGTCAGCGGCCGGACCCAGACGCCGGTGCCCGCCGTGTGGCTCGCCGTCGCCGTCGCGGGCGTACTGGCCCTGCCCTCGCTGTACTCGGCCACCGCGTACGGGGCCGTCACCGCCATCAACGTCATCGGCATCACCCCGGCCTACGCCATCCCGATCTACCTGCGCCTGCGTGCCGGCAACCGCTTCGAGCCCGGACCCTGGCACCTGGGCCGCTGGAGCAAGCCGGTCGGCTGGATCGCCGTCGTCTGGGTGGCGCTCGTCACCGTCCTGTTCTGTCTGCCGCAGAAGTCCCCCGTCACCATCGACTCGATGAACTACGCGGTCATCGCCCTGGCGGTGGTCCTGGTCCTGGCCAGCATCTGGTGGTACGTCGCCCGCCGCTCGTACGGCACCCCCGCGGCCTACGGCAACGCCCGCGAGCAGGCCGAGATCGCCGAGGACATCGTCTGACCCGGCGTCGCCGCCCCGGCCGGCCGCGCTCGCTCCCGGTCCACGGACGACCGGTGGGCGGCGCCCGGCCGGTCGGGCGAGGACGCGCTGGTCGCGTCCGCCGACGCCCGGCGGGAGTACCCCCCACGCGCATCCGGGCCGCTACGCGGCGACGCGGACCCCGATCCGGATCGGCCCCGACCGGCAGGATCCGAAAGAGAAGACCCACGGCCGGGCCCGTGCGCGCATCCGGCCTACCGCCGGTCGGCGTACACCTCGCTGCGCGCCGCCCGATGCGTTTCTACGCTGGTTGAATGAGCATCAGATCCTCTGGGCGCAGGACCGGCGCGGGCGCCGCGGCCCTGGCCATCGGCGCATCGGTTCTCCTCGTGCCGACGGCCGCGGGCTCGCCGCGGGCCGAGCCGCTGCCGCCTCGGCCCGCCTCCGCCGTCGACGCATCGCTGTTGCACCGGTCCGGGACCCACGTACGGGCGCGGCAGGGGGCGCCCGCACTGCCGGACGACGTGTCCGCCCTGTCCTGGCTGGTGGCGGACGCCGGAACGGGTGCGGTGCTCGCGGCCCACGACGCACACCGCCGGCTGCCGCCGGCCAGCACCCTCAAGACCCTCTTCGCCCTCACCGCGCTGCCCCACCTGCCCGGCTCGGGCCGGCACACGGTCACCGACGCCGAGCTGGACGAGGTGCCGGAGGGAAGCAGCACGGTGGGTCTGTCCGCGGACCACACCTACCGGGTGGCCGACCTGTGGCGGGGCGTGTTCCTCAGTTCGGGCAACGACGCCGTCCACGTACTGGCCGAGATGAACGGCGGCTGGGACGTCACGTCGGCGCAGATGCAGGCCAAGGCGCGGGCCCTGGGCGCACGGGACACCACCGTCGTCTCCCCGGACGGCTTCGACGCGGACGGCCAGGCCTCCTCCGCCTACGACCTCGCCGTCTTCGGCCGTACGGGCCTCGCCGACCCGGCCTTCGCCGAGTACGCGGCGACGGCCGACGCGCAGTTCCCCGGCGGCACCCACACCGACGGCACGCCCACCTGGACGTACGGGATCGAGAACACCAACCGTCTGGTGACCGGTCAGGACGGGCTGGGCCGCTACCCGGGGATCATCGGGGTCAAGAACGGCTACACCTCCCAGGCCGGTTTCACGCTGATCGCGGCCGCCCGCCGGGACGGCCGCACCCTGGTCGCGACGGTGATGAACCCCCAGTGGGGCGGCGCGAACGCCGTGTACGAGGAAGCGCGGTCCCTGCTGGACTGGGGGTTCGCCGCGGCGGGACACGTGGATCCGGTCGGATCGCTCGACCCCCCGGCGCCGCCCGACGCGCCGCGCACCGTCGCCGCCGACGTGGTCGCGGCGGGCCGTGTCGATGTGGGCAGGCCGGTGGTCTACGGCTTGTCGGCCGCGGTCGTCGCCGCGTTGGCGGCGCTCGGCGGGGCGGCGGTCCTGCGCCACCGCCGGGGCCTTCGCTGACCCGCGCCGCCCCGTGTCGACGCGCACGGGGCGGTGTCCGCTGCCAGGCTGAAGCCGTACAGGACCCGCGAAAGGCATGCTCATGATCACCACCGACTTCGCACCCGGCTCACCCTGCTGGCTCGACCTCGGGGTGCCCGACGTCCCTGCGGCCGCGGCCTTCTACTCCGCCGTTCTCGGGTGGGACTACGAGTCCATGGACGGTGGGGAGGACATGGAAGGCGGGATGTTCCGGAAGGACGGAAAGATCGTCGCCGGGCTCGGCAAGCTCACCGAGGAGGGCGCGCGCCCGGCCTGGATGATCTACCACAGCGTCACCGACGCGGACGCCACCACCCGGGCGGTGGAACGCGCGGGCGGCACGGTCCGGGTGGCACCGCGGGATCTCGACGAGTGGGGCCGGATGGCGCAGTACAGCGACCCCCTCGGGGGACAGTTCGCCGTCTGGCAGCCGGGACGGAGCAAGGGCGTCGAGCTGGTGGACGCCCCGGGGTCCCTGTGCTGGACCGAGCTGTACACGAGTGACGCCGCGGCGGCGAAGGAGTTCTACGGCGCCGTCTTCGGCTGGCAGTACGGCGACATGACGCTGCCCGGCGACGGGGGCACGTACGCCCTGATCACCCCCGCCGGACTCCCCGCGGAGCGGATGCACGGCGGCCTCATGGAGCTCCCCCCGGAGCACCTGTCCCTCGCGCGGGGGCGGCCGTACTGGCACCCCGTCTTCGCCGTCGCCGACTGCGACGCGGCGGTCGCCGGGGTCACCGGGAACGGCGGCAGCGTGCAGATGGGGCCGCAGGACGCGGAAGGCGTCGGCCGGCTCGCCGTCTGCCTGGACCCCTCGAACGCCGACTTCGTGGTCCTCACACCGGTCCGCGGCTGAGCCGGGCGACCCGGTCGCGCCGCGCGCCCGGGGGCGCCGGCCGTGCCGGACGGGCACCGTTGCGGCGGACCGGAGTGGCGGCCATGGGTGCGGGCGAGGCAGTCTGTACTCATGAGAGCGCCCTTGCGCTCGCCTCATGGACCGCGAGCCGACGGCCACCACCAGGTCCTTTTCGTCTTGGCGGAGTGCGTTCCCTTCGCGATCGCCCTGCTGGTGCTCCTCGTCGAGTTCACCCCGCTGCACATCCTCTACACCGGGCCCCTGCTGGTCGCGACACCCGCTCTGGCGGCCGTGACGATGGGACCCCGGGGCACGCTCGCCGCGGCCGGGGTGGCGGTCGGTGTCAGCATCACCACCGCCAGCTACAACGGCGCCTGGGGAACCCAGCAGGTGTACACGAACTTCCTCGCACTGTTCCTGGTCACGGCGGCGAGTTTCATGACGAGCCGCTCCGCGCGCACGCGCCAGGAGGTCGAGCTCGACCAGGTCCGGCGGATCGCCACCGCCGCCCAGGACGTCCTGCTGCGGCCGGTGCCGGCCCGGCTGGGTCCGGTGCAGGCGGCCAGCATGTACCTCGCGGCCGAGACGGGAGCCCAGATCGGCGGCGATCTGTACGAGGCGGTGCAGACCCGGTACGGGGTCCGGATGATCGTCGGTGACGTCCGGGGCAAGGGGCTGCCCGCGGTACGGGCCGCCGCGGTCGTGCTGGGCGCGTTCCGGGAGTCCGTGCACTACGAGGAGGATCTGGCGGAGGTCGTCGACCACTGCGGAGCGGCCCTGCGGCGGGACGCGGTCGTCTCGGGAGCGGCCGAGGGCGAGGACACCCTCCTCGAAGGGTTCGTCACGGCGCTCGTGGCCCAGATCCCGGACGGCCCGCACGTCGAGGTGATCAACCGCGGGCACCCGCCGCCGCTGCTGTCGAGCCATGGCACGGTCCGGCCCCTGATGCCCGCCACCCCCCTGCCACCCCTCGGGCTGGAGGAGTTCCTCAGCGGTCCTCCCGGGCAGGCGGACCGCTATCCGTTCGCACCGGGGGACCGGCTGCTGCTGTACACCGACGGTGTCATCGAGGCCCGGGACCAGCACAACACCTTCTTCGACCTGGCCGAGGCCATGGGGACCATGTGCGACCACACGCGGGAGGCGTTCCTGGAGGACCTGCACCAGGCGTTGCTGCGCCACACCCGGAACCGGCTCGCGGACGACACGGCCATCCTCGTCGTCGACCGGTGCGAGGACGAGGGGAACCGGTCGCCCGGAGGCCAGGCGCAGGGTTCGTGGACTCGCCCGGACGGTCCCGGACGCGACAGCATGGAGTGAGGGCGGCCGGCGAGATGCCCCGGGAGGAGGTGATACGGACCGTGACCACTCATCGCTTCTCGTTCTGCGGGGCCGAGCTCGCGGCCGTCTACGTGGTCGCCGACCAGGGCAGGGAACTCCACCTCGCCGAGCTGACCGGAAACCGCGGCGTCCTGTACGGGCTGCCGGCGATCCTCGCCGTCGCCGGCCATTCCCCGGCCGCCAACGCCTTCCGCTCCGGCCGGCCGCTGTGGCTGGCTCCCGGGGATCTGGCCGCGTTCATCGAGGAGGACCCCCACCACTTCCCCACCCGGGTGCGGGGCGGTGCCCCGAACTCTCCGGCCACGATCTCGCTGGGCGCGCTGCCGCTGGGGTACGACGACCAGGAACTCGGATGCCTGATCGTCGCCGGGCAGGCCGGGGACGGCTTCAGCGCCGACGACCGCAGCCTGCTGGAGCTCTACGCCGACCAGGTGGCCACGGGACTCGAATCGGTCGCCGCCCGCTTCGCCGGACGCAAGTCACCGCAGGCGCATCTGGGGCAGTCGCTGGTGCCCGACCAGGGCGGCGCGTTCATCCTGGAGCTGAGCACCGGCCGGATGGAGGCCCACGCGCACGTGCTCGAACTGCTCGGTCTGCCTCCGGGGCAGTTCGACGGACAGGTGGAGACCCTGCTCGCCTGCGCCGTCCCCGACGACATGCCCGCGCTGATGGCGATCGTGGAACCGAACCGGCTGGCCGCCGCCGGGCAGCAGCTGGCGTTCCGGATCCGCCGGCCGAACGGCGAGCTGCGCTGGCTGGGGCTGCGCTGCCGCGTGGAGGTGGACCCGGACGGTACGCCGCGGCGTGTCCTGGGTGTGGTGGCCGACGCCACCTATCTGCGCCCCAGCGCCGACGAGGTGTCCCTCGTACAGCGGCTGTCGGCCACCCTGGCGGGGGCGGCGACCATCCGGGAGGTCAGCCGGCTGGTGGTCGCCGCCCTGCGCGAGCCGCTCGGAGCCTCCCGGGTCGCGGTCGGCGAACTGGAGCACGACCGGCTCATCGTCACCGCCCTGGACCCGCCGGAGCCGGATGCCTGGCCCGAGGTCTGGCGCTCGGAATGGCGGTCCGAGTGGCCCGACGTGGCGCTCAGCGACCTGCCCACCCTGCAGAGCGCGCTGCGCGGGGGGCACTTGAGTCTGTGGCCGCCGGGGGCGGCCCTGGAGCCCGGTCTGCTGGGCGCCGGGCCCGGTGGTCTCGCGGTGCTGCCGCTGCCCGCCGACGGCCGGATGGTCGGGGTGTGTCTGGTGGGGTGGGACGAGGAGCACCGGTTCGGACCGGAGGAGCGGTCGCTGCTGACCGCGACCGCCGGGCTGGTCGGGCAGGCGCTGGTGCGCGCCCACGCGCTGGACGCGGGCCACGAGCTCGCCACCATGCTGCAGCGCAGTCTGCTGCCCCGTAAGCTCCCGGAGCTGCCGGGCGGGGTCGCGGTCGCCCGCTACCTGCCCGCGACCGCCGGGCTGGAGGTCGGCGGCGACTGGTACGACGTCATCCCGCTGCGTGACGGCCACGTCGCCTTCGTCATCGGGGACGTACAGGGGCACAGCGCGGGGGCCGCCACCATCATGGGGCAGATGCGTACGGCGGTCAGGGCCTACGCGGTGGAGGGCCACCCGCCCGATGTGGTGGTCGCCCGGGCCAACCGGCTGCTCGTCGGCATGGAAACCGACCTGTTCGCCACCTGCGGGTATGTCGACCTGGACATGGAGGAGGGCATCGCGAGGGTCGTCCGGGCCGGACATCTCCCGCCGATCCTGCGCCATCCCGACGGGGTCGCCGAGGAGATGGTGGTCGAGGGCGGCCCTCCGCTGGGGGTGCTCGCGGAAGCGCAGTTCCCGATGACCGAGGCGGGGCTGATCCCCGGTACCCTGCTCGTCCTGCTGACCGACGGCATGGTCGAGTCCGCCAGGCTGCCGCTGGAGGAGGGCATGCGGCGGGTGTGCGAGGTGGTCGCGGCGGCCGACCCGGTCGATGTCGGAGGGGTCGCCGACGAGCTGGTCGTCGGCATGGGCCGCCGCGACGACGACGTGGCGTTGCTGCTGCTGCGCTACGACGGCCAGGGGGACCGGCCGATGCGGAGCCACTGGACGGTGTGGCGGCTGCCCGACGCGGTCCTGCACGCGCGCCGCTTCACCGCGCGCACCCTGCGGTCCTGGGGAGTGGTGGAGGAGGTGGACGAGGCTCTGCTGGTCGTTTCCGAGCTGGTCACCAACGCGATCGCGCACACGCAGGGCGAGGTGGGGATGGATCTGACCCTGTCGGCGGACCGGCTGCGGATCGCCGTGAACGACGCGTCGCCGCGCAGTCCCGTCAAACCGGTCTGGGTGAGCTGGGAGTCGACCGGCGGCCGTGGGCTGCTCATCGTCGAGGCGACGACGTCGGCGTGGGGCTCGGTGCCGCTCAGCGGCGGCAAGCAGGTATGGGCCGAGATCCCGTGGCGCCGCAGCTCCTGACGCGCCGCGCGGGTGGCTCGCGGGGGGCCTAGCGGGTGTCCGGGAGCGGGCGCTGGGAGGGGCCGGTGTAGGAGCCGAGCGGGCGGATCAGGGCGTTGTGCTCCAGCTGCTCGGTGATGTGGGCCGTCCAGCCGGTGATCCGGCTCATCACGAAGAGCGGGGTGAAGGCCGGGACGTCGAACCCCATCAGGTGGTACGCCAGAGCGGCCGGATAGTCGAGGTTCGGATGGATTGCCTTGCGGCTGACCATGGCGTGCCGGAGCGCGGCGTGCAGGGCGGCGAGGCGGGCCGCGTCGGGGTCGGCGGTGCGGGCGACGAGGCGGTCGGCGGCTTCCTGCATGACCGGCACGCGGGAGTCGCCGCTCTTGTAGACGCGGTGCCCGAAGCCCATGATCTTCCTGCGGGCGGCCAGCGCCTCGTCCAGCCACTCCCCCGCCCGCTCGGGGTCGCCGATCTCGCGCAGCATGTGCATGACGGCCTCGTTGGCGCCGCCGTGCAGTGGTCCCTTCAGGGCGCCGATGGCGGCGGTGACCGCGCTGTAGAGGTCGGAGAGGGTGGAGGTGACGACCCGCGCGGTGAACGTCGAGGCGTTGAAGCTGTGTTCCGCGTACAGGATGAGCGAGATCTCGAAGCACCGGACGACCTCGGGGGACGGCACGCTGCCGAAGCACATGTGGAAGAAGTTCTCGGCGTATCCGAGCGAGCGTTCCGGCTGGACGGCGGGGAGCCCGTGCCGGCGGCGGTGGTCCGCCGCCACCACGACCGGCAGTTTCGCGAGCAGCGCGAGGGACTTGGCGCGGTTGGCACCGGTGCTGCCGTCGTCCTCGGTGGGGTCCTCCGAGCCGAAGACGCTGACGGCGGTGCGCAGCACGTCCATCGGGTGGCAGGTCTCGGGCAGCCGGGCGAGCAGTTCGGCGGTGGTCCGGCCCAGGGGGCGCAGGGCGCGCTCGCGGGCCTGGAACTCGCGCAGTTGGCCGGTGTCCGGGAGTTCGCCGTACCACAGGAGGTGGGCGACCTCCTCGAAGGAGCAGCGGGCGGCCAGGTCCTGGACCGGGTACCCGCGGTAGGTGAGGGAGTTGGTCTCCTGGATGACGGTGGAGATGGCGGTGGTGTCGACGACGACACCGGTGAGACCGCGGTGGATCTCCGGTGTGGTGGTGGTCATGGGTGGCCTCCGGTGCGGTCGGTCAGTTGCCGGGCGGGAGTGTGAAGTCGGCGACGGTCGAGTCGAAGGCGCCGTAGTCCGCGTAGCCGAGGACCTCGTAGAGCCGGGAGCGGGTCTGCATACGGGGCAGCAGTGACTCCTGGGTGCCCTCGGCGGCGAGGGTGCGCAGGCCGTCCTCGACCGCGCCCATGGCGAGGCGGAAGAGGGTGACGGGGTACAGCGCGATGTTGTAGCCGAGGTTCTCCAGGGTGCGTACGTCGAGCAGTCCGCTCCTCCCGAACTCCGTCATGTTCGCGAGGAGGGGCACGTCGACGGCCTCGCGGAAGGCCTCGAACTCGGCCTCGTCCGCGAGCGCTTCGGGAAAGACGGCGTCGGCGCCCGCGTCCACGTACGCCTTGGCGCGGTCGATCGCGGCGGCCAGGCCTTCGACGGCACGTGCGTCGGTGCGGGCCATGAGGAGGAAGTCGGGGTCGCGGCGGGCGTCCGCGGCGGCGCGGACCCGGCGGATCATCTCCTCGCGCGCCACGACGCCCTTGCCGTCGAGGTGGCCGCACCGTTTGGGGTTGACCTGGTCCTCCAGGTGGAGGCCGGCGAGACCCGCGTCCTCCATGAGCTGGACGGTACGGGCGGCGTTCAGCGGCTCGCCGAAGCCGGTGTCGGCGTCGGCGAGGGCGGGCAGGTCGGTGACGCGGGTGATCTGCTGGGCGCGGGCGGCGATCTCGGTGGACGTGGTCAGTCCGATGTCGGGCAGGCCCAGGTCTGCGGCGAGCACGGCCCCCGAGAGGTACACCGCGTCGAATCCCGTCTCCTGGACGAGCCTGGCCGAGTACGGGTTGATCGCGCCCGGGATCCTCAGCAGCCGCCCGGAGGCGAGCTGTTCGCGCAAGGCGCGGCGGCGGGACGCGGGTGTGGTGCGCGTGTGGAGCATCAGAACAGGCCCTTCGGGAGCCGGGCGTCGGCGGCGGCGACGGCGTTGGTGTCGACGGCGGGGAAGAGACCGGCCAGGGCGGTGGTGTCCAGCTCCGCCAGCCGGTCCGCGGCCCGGAGGAAGCGGTCCTGGGCGGCGCCGGTGACGGTCCCCTCGGTCAGCGTGCGGAACTTGGCGGTGTAGCCGGCCCGGTCGAAGGGGCGGGCTCCGGCGGGGTGCGCGTCGGCGACGGCGAGCTGGTCCTCGACGACGGAGCCGTCCTCGAAGGTGATCACGGCCCGGCCGCCGAAGGCCCGGCGGGCCGGGTCCGGGTCGTGGTAGCGCCGGGTCCACTCGGGATCCTCGGCGGTGGAGATCTTCTTCCACAGCGCGACGGTGGCGGGCCGCCCCGCGCGCTCGGGGACGTAGGAGCGCTCGTGGTGCCATCCGCCGTCTTCGAGGGCGACGGCGAAGATGTACGGAACCGAGTGGTCGAGGGTCTCGCGGCCGGCGGCGGGATCGTACTTCTGCGGGTCGCCGGAGCCGGAACCGATGACCCGGTGGGTGTGGTGGCTGGTGTGCAGGACGATCGAGCGGACCCGCTCCAGCGGGCCGGCCTTCTCGCGCAGGGTGCGGGCGAGATCGATGACCGCCTGGGCCTGGTATTCGGCGGAGTGTTCCTTGGTGTAGGTGTCGAGGATCGCCCGGCGCACCTCGCCGGGCCCGGGCAGTGACACGGTGTACGAGGCGTCCGGGCCGTCCAGCATCCAGGCGAGGAAGCCGTCCTCGCCCTCGTAGATCGGCGAGGGGGATCCCTCACCGCGCATGGCCCGGTCCACGGCTTCCACCGCGGCCTTGCCCGCGAAGGCCGGTGCGAACGCCTTCCAGCTGGAGATCTCGCCCTTGCGCGACTGCCGGGTCGAGGTGGTGGTGTGCACCGCCTGCTGCACCGCCTGGTACACGGTCGCGGTGTCCAGCCGCAGCATCGCTCCGATGCCGCACGCCGTCGCGGCGCCGAGGTGGGCGACGTGGTCGATGCGGTGCGCGTGCAGGCAGATGCCCTTGACCAGCGCGACGTGGATCTCGTAGGCGGCGATGATGCCCCGCAGCAGGTCCGCGCCGGAGCACCCGGTGCGCTGGGCCACGGCCAGCAGGGGCGGGAGGTTGTCGCCGGGGTGGGAGTAGTCGGCGGCGAGGTAGGTGTCGTGGAAGTCCAGCTCGCGGACGGCCGTGCCGTTGGCCCAGGCGGCCCATTCCGCAGACACGCGCGTCCCGGCCGCGACGCCGAAGACCGACGCACCGCCACGGGTCCGGTGGCCGAGCGCCTGGGCCCGGGCGACGGCGACCGGGCGGCGGCGCAGCGAGGCGACGGCGACCGCGGCGTTGTCGATGATCCGGTCGACCGCCGTGGCCGCGGCCGCGGGATCGAGGTCGGGTGCGTCCTGGGTTCCGGTGGCGACGACGGCCAGCTTCCAGGCGAGCTGCTCCTCGCGGGGCAGTCGGTCGGCGCTGGGGTGGACACGTACCTGATGGTCGATCACGGGGCTCCTCGCGGTGTGCGGTGGCGTGGCCGGTGGGGTGGACGCGGGGGTTCGCGGTGACTGGGAGTTCGCGGATGAGTCTTCCCCGGCGGGAGGGCCCGCGCGACGGCTCCAACCTGCGTAATCCGTCCATGCCGGAGCTGCGAATCCGCGAATTCTGCGAAAGGTGCGGATGCTAATTTCACAGGCGAGGAGACGTGGAGAGGAGCTCGTGATCCCCGTGGAACGGCCCGCCGGACAAAAGATCTACGCCCACGCGAAACTGCGCAGGCTGCGCCGCGAGCGGGGCATGAACCAGGTCGAACTGGCCCGCGCCCTGGGTCTGTCCACCAGCTACCTCAACCAGATCGAACACAGCCGGCGGCCGCTGACCGCTCCCGTGCTGCTGCGGATCGCCGAAGTCCTCGGCGTCGATCCGGAGTTCTTCTCCGAGGCAGGTGAGGAACGTCTGGCCACCGACCTGCGGACGGCACTCGGGGACGAGGCGTGCGGAGCCCCGGTCCCGCAGGACGAGATCGCCGACGTCGCCCGTGACCATCCCGAGGTGGCCCGGGCCCTCGTCGCCCTCCACCAGCGCTACCGGGACGTCTCCGAGCGGGTCGTCGCCCTGGCCTCCCCCGAGGACACCGCCGGCCTGCTGCCCGCCGAACCCCACGACGAGGTGCGGGACTTCTTCTACGCCCACCACAACCACTTCGCCTCCCTGGAAACCGAGGCCGAGCAGACCGCCGGAGCACTCGGCCCCGTCCGGGTCGGCCGCGCGGCGGACGCCCTCACGAGCCGCCTCGCGACCCGGCACGGGATCAGAGTGCTCCAGGCGGGCCCCGAACGCTCCGCCGACGCGCGGCGCTTCGACGCCGACAGCGGACTGATCCTGCTCTCCCCCTGGCTGAGCGAAGGGCAGCGCGCCTTCCAGCTGGCCACGCAGCTCGCGCTGCTGGAGCACGGCCCCCTGCTGAGCGGGCTGGTCCTCGCGGCCGGCCTGTCCTCACCGCAGGCGGAGGGTCTCGCCCGGATCGGGCTCGCCAACTACTTCGCGGGCGCGCTGCTCATGCCGTACACCGCCTTCCACGCGGCCGCCGAACGGCTCCGCTACGACATCGAGCTGTTGCAGGCGCGGTTCGGCGTCGGCTTCGAGACGGTCTGCCACCGGCTGTCCACCCTCCAGCGCACCGGGAACCGGGGAGTCCCCTTCTCCTTCCTGCGGGCGGACCGCGCGGGCAACATCTCCAAGCGCCAGTCCGCCACCGACTTCCACTTCTCCCGGCTGGGCGGCACCTGCCCGCTGTGGACCGTCTACGGTGCCTTCTCCTCCCCCGGCCGCGTCCTCACCCAGGTCGCCGAGATGCCCGACGGGAAGAAGTACTTCTGGATCGCCTGCACGGTCAGCCGCGGCGGGTTCGGCCACCACGCGCCCCGGGCCGACTTCGCCGTCGCCCTGGGCTGCGAGCTGCGCCACGCCCCGCGGCTGGTCTACGCGGAGGGCGTCGCCCTGCACGAGCCCCGCGCCGCCACCCCCATCGGACTGGGCTGCCGGATCTGTGAACGCCGGGACTGCGCCCAACGGGCTCGTCCCCCGGCCGGCGGGATCCTCTCCGTGGATCCCGACCTGCGCACCCACGTGCCGTACCCGGTGGTCGCGGACCGCTGAAGCCTGCGCCGGGCTCGTGGACCGTCGGCAGTCGTGCTGGAGCCGCCCCCGGCGCTCGGAGATCCGGTGCCCGTCGCGTTCGCGAGGGCGCCTGCCGTGCGGTGCCGGGGTGCGGATAGCGTGCGGGCATGGCGATGACGGGGAAACGGCGGGTCCTGTACCGGCAGGGCAGCGGGTTCTGGCGGATGACCGCGAAGTGGGTGCTGGTGTTCGGGGCCGTGTACCTGCTGGACGGCGGGCTGATCCGGTCGTGGGGGGACGCCGTGACCTGGCCGATGATCGGGATCCTGCTCTGGGCGACTTTCGGGATCGGCGTGGTCTGGTACCCGAGGAAGGACCAGAAGGTCTCGCTGACGGCGCGTGAACTGCGGGTACGGCGCCGACGGCTGCCGATGGAGAAGGTGAACCTGCTGCACGTGGCGCGGCTGTGGCTGGAGGGGCGGTCGACCGCCGACGACCAGCCGGTGCCGGAGTGGCGACGGTCCGACCGGGTGGTGTGGGTGCCGCTGCGGGACGGCCGGGCGTACGGCGTGGAGTTCCGCGACCCGGCGGCGTTCGCCGGGGTTTTCGGCGCCTTCGCGGTCGCTGCGTGCGGCGGACCGGACATCGTACGCGCACGCGCAGCGGCGGAGGCCTACCCGGATCCGCTCCCGATGCGGGCCCGCTCCGGCGAAGCCGGCGACGGCTCCTGGCCGGACCTCCTGGACGTCTTCAGCTGAGAGCCGCAATCGCCCGATGAGGGACGTGAGCGGTGCGGGGTGCGTGAGGGGCCCGCTGACCACTCGGTCGGCGGGCCCCTCCTCGTACGGCGGTGACGCTGCCCGTGTCCGGCCGGAACTCACCAGGGAGGTACCGGCCGCGCGGGTCAGTACGAGAGGTTCTTCTGGTCCGGGATCACCCGGCCGGCGATGCGCAGATCGCCGTTGGAGTCGAGTACCGCGATGATCTTCTTCTGGTTGCCGTGGTGGGTGGTGAAGTAGATCTTGTCCGCTTCCTGACTGGTGGAGAAGTTCGTGTTCACGGACAGTTCGATGCTCACCGGCGAGCTGATGAGCACGTCCTTCTTGGGCGAGGTCGGGTAGACCTGGTTCTGCCGCAGCTTGACGCGGCCGTGGCTGTCGCCCTCTTCCCAGTCCGTCGCGAGTCCGAGATCGATGTCAGGCATGAGCTACCCCTTAGTTCGCACTGATGGGCCGTCCCTCGCCAGCCGGTCAGCGCCGCGACACTCCGCCGGACGCCGGACCCGAGGACAAGACAGGCCCCCTCCCCAGTGAGTGACCTTCCCGGGCCGGGTGACATGTGAGCTCACCGCAACCAAGACCAAAACTACGCAGTTCCCCTCACGCGCGGCATCGACTGTGCGAGTTTGGATGCAATCTGACCACTTGTGTTCAGTTTTCCGGCGTCACTGCCCGGGCCACGGGCGGCCGACGAAGAACCTGGCCGGCCGCGCCGGCTCCGCCCGGACCCGCCCCGTCCGCGCCGGTGTGGGCGAGCGGTTCCGGTGCCGGCTCGCCCTCCACCTCGCCCTCCAGCTCGCCACGCGTCTGCGCCCGGAGACCGGCCGCGGCTCCACCCACTTCGCCCCTATGACGCCCGTGGGGCCGGCCGGGGGCACTCCCCCGGCCGGACCCGCCTCCGCTTTATTGCATATAGTTCGCAGTTGCGGGTGTTGCGCAGAAAAGGTGGACAGCAGTGAGCGGACCAGTGGTGCTGGGGATCGAGTCGTCGTGCGACGAGACCGGCGCGGGCATCGTGCGGGACGGCAGGCTGCTGGCGCACGTGGTGGCTTCGAGCATGGACGAACACGCCCGTTTCGGCGGGGTCGTGCCCGAGATCGCCGCCCGCGCGCACCTGCACTCCTTCAACCCGGTCGTCCGGCAGGCCCTCGACCAGGCCGGGCTGCGACTGGACCAGATCGACGCGGTGTCGGTCACCACCGGGCCCGGCCTGTCGGGCGCCTTGCAGGTGGGCCTGGCCGGGGCCAAGACGCTGGCGTACGCGGCGGGGGTGCCGCTGTACGGCGTCCATCACCTGGCCGGGCACGTCGCCGCCGACACCCTGGAGCACGGACCGCTGCCCGACCCGTGCGTGGTCCTGATCGTCTCCGGCGGCCACACCTCGCTCCTCCTGGTCCGGGACCTGGTCCGGGATCCGATCCTGCACCTCGGGGACACCCTCGACGACGCGGCGGGCGAGTGCTTCGACAAGGTCGCCCGGATCCTGGGCCTGCCGTATCCGGGCGGTCCGGCCATCGACCGGGCCGCCCGCGACGGCGATCCGAAAGCCGTGGCCTTCCCCCGCCCGCTGACCCGGCCCGGGGACGATCCGTACGCCTTCTCCTTCTCCGGGCTGAAGACGGCCGCGGCCCGCTGGGCCGAGAAGCACCGGCAGCGCGGTGAGGAGCCGCCGGTGGCCGACGGGGCCGCCGCGCTCCAGGAGGCGGTCGCGGACGTACTGACCCGCAAGGCGCTCGCGGCCTGCCGCGCGTACGACGTGAGGACGCTGGTCGTAGTCGGCGGTGTGGCCGCGAACTCGCGGGTCAGGGCCCTCGCGGAGCGTCGGTGCGCCTCGGCCGGCATCGAACTGCGCGTGCCGCCGATGACCCTGTGCACCGACAACGGCGCCATGATCGCGGCCGTCGGAGACCTGCTGGTCCGCTCCGGGGCGGAGCCGGCCCCGCTGAACGTGTCCGTCGACCCGTCCGCGCCACTGGAGTTCGCCTCCCTGACCCCGCTCCCCGCGCCGGCGGCAGCAGTCCGCTGACGGATGCACCGCCGGCGCCCCCGGCCCGGCCGGAGCCCCGCCGTGGGCCGCGCCGGATCGCCTCGTGAAGTTCCGTGACCACCCGACAGACCCGCTGAGAGGACCCACCACATGAGGGGCACGCGTCCGCTGTCCACGCTCCTGACCGTCGCCGCCGTACTGCTCGTCCCGGCCTGCGGCGGAAAGGCGCAGGAGGGCTCCGCCTCCTCGGGGCCCGCGGCGGCCGGATTCCCCGTCACGGTGTCCAACTGCGGGGTGGAGAGCACCTACCGGCGGCCGCCGCAGCGCGCGGTCTCCCTGAACCAGCACGCCACGGAGGTCATGCTCGCGCTCGGCCTGGAGAAGTCGATGGTGGGCACCGGCTACCTCGACGACAGGATCCTGCCGGAGTACCAGGCCGCCTTCGACTCCGTGAAGGTGCTGTCGAAGGAGTACCCGTCCTTCGAAACCCTGCTGGCGGCCGAACCGGACTTCGTCTACGGCGGGTTCGGCTCCACCTTCGACGAGAAGGAGGGCCGCGGCCGTCCGGCCCTCGGCAAGGCCGGCATCAACACCCATCTCAACATCGAGGAGTGCCCGGCCGGGCCGGTGACCATGGCCACCGTCGACGAGGAGATCCGCACCGTCGCCAAGATCTTCGGCGTACCGGACCGGGCCGAGCAGCAGGTGGACAAGCTGCACGGCACGCTCGACCTGGTCGACGGCAAGCTGGCCGGCGTCACCCCGGCCAGGCTCTTCGTCTACGACAGCGGAGACAAGACCGCCTTCACCGCGGGCGGGAAGGGCATCGGCAACGAGCTGATCAAGCGGGCCGGCGGGGTCAACCTCTTCGCCGACCTGGACAAGGCCTTCGGCGACGTGTCGTTCGAGCAGGTGGCCGAGCGCGCCCCCGAGGTCATCGTCATCTACGACTACGGCAACCAGCCGGTCGAGGAGAAGAAGAAGTTCCTCCTCTCCAACCCTGCCCTCAGGGACGTGCCCGCGATCAGGAACGAGCGGTTCGCGGTACTTCCGCTGTCGTCGACCGTGCTCGGTGTCCGCGTCCCGGCGGCCGTCGAGTCCCTGGCCCGGCAGATCCACCCGGACCGGTTCCGGTGACCGGGGTGACGGAGGCGAAGGCGGAGGCGGAGGCGGAGGCGGCCGGGACGATCGCCGCTCCGGCAGCGCCCCCGGTGGCCGGGGCCCGCCGCCGGGCCGTTCCCTACGCCCTGCTGCTCGTCTGCCTGGGAGTCCTGCTGGCGGGGACCGCGACGGCCGGTATCGCGATCGGCTCGATCGGCGTCCCGGCCGACCAGGTGTGGGGGATCCTGCTGCACCGGATCCACCCGGTCCTCGCCGAACCGGCCTGGACGCCGGTCCGCGAGACGATCGTCGTCGACGTCCGGCTCCCCCGGGTACTGCTGGCCGGCGTGGTGGGCGCGGGCCTGTCGGTGTCGGGCATGGCGCTGCAGGCCCTGGTCCGCAATCCGCTGGCCGATCCGATGCTGCTGGGGGTCTCCTCCGGCGCGTCGGTCGGCGCGGTGCTGGTGCTGGTCTTCCACGTGACCGTGTTCGGGATGTTCTCGCTGCCCGTGGCGGCGTTCTGCGGGGCGCTCGCCGCGCTGGTCGCCGTGTACTTCCTGGCACGCTCCGGCGGGCGGATGACCACCGTACGGCTGGTCCTGGCCGGTGTGGCCATGGCCGAGGTCCTCTCCGCCGTGGCCAGCTTCCTGATCGTCACCTCCGACGACCCGCAGAAGACCCAGTCGGCCTTGCGCTGGATGCTCGGCGGACTGGCCGGCACCACCTGGACGACGGTGTGGATCCCCGTCGGCGCCGTGCTGCTCGGCACCGCCGTCCTGCTCGGGGTGTGCCGGTCGCTGAACCTGCTGCTGGCCGGGGAGGAGGCCGCCGCGGCGCTCGGCCTGGACGTCCACCGTTTCCGCGGCGCCCTGTTCACCCTGATCGCCCTGATGATCGGCACCATCGTCGCGGTCAGCGGCCAGATCGGTTTCGTCGGGCTGATCATGCCGCACGTGGTGCGCCTGCTGGTGGGCGCCGACCACCGCCGCGCTCTGCCGGCCGCCGCGCTCCTCGGCGCGAGCTTCCTGATCGCCGCCGACCTGGGCGCGCGCACGCTCATGAGCCCGGAGGAGATACCCGTCGGCATTCTCACCTCCCTCGTGGGCGGACCCTTCTTCCTCTGGCTGATGCGACGGAAGGCGGCGCGGTGACGGACGGACCGACGCGACCGGTGGACCCGGAGCGACCGGTGGACCCGGAGCGACCTGAGCGACCTGAGCGACCTGTACGGACGGTGCCCGGGCCCGGGCCCGGCGCCCTCGATGCCGAGGACGTCACCGTCGTGGTGAACGGCCGGACCCTCGTCGACCGCGTCTCCCTGCGCGTGGCACCCGGTGAGGTGCTGGCGCTCGTAGGTCCCAACGGCGCGGGCAAGTCGACGCTGCTGCGCACGTTCTACCGGGTGCTGCGCCCCACGTCCGGACATGTCCTGCTGGACGGCGAGGACGTGTGGCGGATGCCCGGCAAGCGGCTCGCGCAGCGCCTCTCGGCCGTACTGCAGGAGACCGGGGGCGACTTCGAGCTCAGCGTCTACGACGTGGTGGCGATGGGACGCACCCCGCACAAGCGCGCCTTCGCGGGCGACGACGCGAACGACCGCGACATCGTCATGGGCTCCCTGCAGGAGCTCGACGTCGCCGCCCTGGCGCACGCGCCCTTCGACCGCCTCTCGGGCGGCGAGAAGCAACGGGTGCTGATCGCCCGCGCGCTGGCCCAGCGCACGGGGACGATGGTGCTGGACGAGCCGACGAACCACCTGGACCTGCGCCACCAGCTCGACGCGCTCCGGCTCGTCCGCAGGGTCGGGGTCACCGCCGTGATCGCCCTGCACGACCTCAACCTCGCCGCGTCCTTCTGTGACCGGATCTGCGTGCTGGACGGCGGCCGCGTGGTCGCGACCGGAACACCGGAGGAGGTCCTCACCCGGGAGCTGCTGGCCGGGACCTACCGCGTCGAAGCGGAGGTCTCCCTGCATCCGGGGACCAGGATCCCGCAGGTCACGGTGGTCCCCGAAGCCCGCCGTGACGGCCGGCCCGTAGAACGCGGCCAGGCTCCCTGAGCCCGTTCCGTCCGCCGCGGGGCGGCGGACGGGCGGCACCCGGATCCCGCCGGCCGCCGGGCGGGGCCGACGGGTGGGCCGCAGGCGCCGACGACGTCCGGGCGGCCGGTCTACGGGCGCGGCGCGGGCGCCCGGCACGATCCGGACGAGGCGGCTCGGGCCGTCTCTTCCGGATCGTGCCGGCCTGGCCCGCGTCGTCCGGTGCCGTGCATCGCGAGGCGGAAGGGCTCCCTCGTACCGGACGTACTCGGGTGCCCCGACAGCGCGGCGAGGTACGGTGCCGGGCCGCGCGGGCCCGGCAGGATCCGACGGAGACGGCCTAACGCGGCGCCGTGTCCTCACCGCCCCCGCCCCGGCCGGCGCCCGCGACCCGGCGGCGGACCTGGTCCTCCTGCGCGAGACGCCGCAGGAGTTCGAAGACCGGGGCGCAGATCGCGAAGACGATGACGGCCCGCTCGGCCAGGGCCACCGGGTCGTCCAGGCCGGCCGCGCGCTGCAGGTCCAGCCGGGCCACGGACTCGGCCAGCCGCGCGTAGGCGGCGAGTTCTCCCGGTGCGTACTGGGCGTCCAGCCGGCGCAGCTCCTCCAGCGCCGCGGTCAGCCCCTTGACGTGCGGTGAGGTGCCGGGTGCCTGCCAGTCCAGCTCCGCGAGCAGGTCGGCGACCTCGGTACCGGCGCTCGCGTCGGCTGCGGCCCGCTCCTCCTGGTCCGCCGCGGCCTGGGCCGCGACCGGCACCGGGAGCGCGTAGCTGACCGCTCCGAGGGCGCTCTCCGAGCTGTGGGCCTGGTCGACGGCTCCGAGCACCTCACGGGTGGCGGCGATGGACAGGCCGCCGAGCGTGGTCAGGGCCTTGATCAGCCGCAGCCGCTGCGCGTGCTCGTCCCCGTACTCGGCCAGGGTCGCGGCCGTGGCCCGCCCCGCGGGCAGCAGTCCCTGCCGCAGGAAGTACTTGATGCTGGCGACCGGCACGCCGGTCCGCCGGCTGAGCTCCGAGATCTTCATACGGCTTCCCTGCTGGTCATGCGGTCCGGCATCCGGCATCCGGTGTCGGCGATTGGACACCACAGCAAGATACTGCCACTATCCAGTGACTGGATACCATAAGTATCCAGCCCTAGGAACGCAGCCGCACCGGAGAATCGATGCCTCATCCCACGCCCCCCTCCGTGCTCCGCCGACCCAAGCTGTGGATCGGAACGGGTCTCATCGCCGCAGTGGTCTCGATGCTGTTCGCCCTCCTCTACGTCGGCGGCAACGTCAACCCGAGGGGCAACCTGCGCGACCTGCCCGTGGCCCTGGTCAACAGCGACGGCGGAGCGGACATGGGCGGCCGCCACGTCAACCTGGGCGAGCAGGCCGTCGCCGGCATCCAGAAGGCCGCCAAGGGCGACAAGAGCATCGACTGGCAGGTCGTCAGCCGCGAGGAGGCCGACAAGCGGCTGGGCCGGGGCAAGGTCTTCGGCGCCCTCGTCATACCCGCCGACTACTCCGCCACCGTGGCCGCGCTCACCGCCCCGCAGCCCGCACCCCAGGGCAAGGCCGCCGCCCCGCCGACCCTGACCGTGCTGACCAACCAGGCGGCCGGCAGCATCGGCTCCTCCATGTCCTCCCAGGCCGCGCAGAAGGCCGCCCACGCCGCGTCCGCCCAGATCGGCCAGGAGCTCCTCAAGCAGGCCGGTGCCCAGAAGACCCCGCTGCCGACGGCTGCCCAGCTCAAGCTGGCCGACCCGGTGACCGTGAACGTCGCCGACGGCCACCCCGTGGGCTCCCGCAGCGCGATGGGCCTGAGCGCCTTCTACTACGCGCTGGTCCTGGTCGTCTGCGGCATGCTCGGCGCCAACGTGGTCAACTCCCAGGTCGACACGGCGCTCGGCTACCTGCACACCGACTACGGCCCCGTCCGCAAGCGCGAACCCGTCCAGCACACCAGCCGCGTCCGCACCCTGGCCATCGGCATCGTGCTGATGCTCGGCCTGTCCCTGGTGATGGGCACCCTGGTCGAGGTCGCCACGGTCGGGATCCTCGACATGGACGCCTCCCACCTGGGCCTGCTGTGGCTCTACTCGGTCGCCACCATCGCCGTGGTCGGCGTCGGAAGCCTCGCCCTGTTCGCCGCCTTCGGCACGCCCGGCATGCTGCTGGCCACCATCGTCTTCGTCGCGATGGCCGTGCCCTCCTCCGGCGCCACGGTGCCCGTCCAGGCCCTCCCCGGGTTCTTCCGCGCCCTCTCCGAGTTCGAGCCGCTGCGCCAGATCACCGAGGGTCTGCGCTCCCTCCTCTACTACGGAGCTCAGGCCGACGCGGGTCTGACCCGGGCCTGGGCCTCGATGGGTGTCGCCCTCGTCGCCGCGCTGGCCTTCGGCTTCGCCGTCACCCGCCTCTACGACCGCAAGGGGCTGCACCGCATCCCCCGTCCCGACGCCGAAGCGGGGGCAGGGGCCCCCGCCGAGACCCCGGAGGCCCCTGCCCCCGTCACGGCCTGAGGCGAACGGCTCGCCGCCGGGGCCCGTCTTCCCGACGGGCCCCGGCGGCGTTCCGGGTCGTCGCGTGCGGACCGCCCGGGCCGGCCGTGACGCCGTCGCCATCGCCGTCGCCGTCGCCGTCGCCGTCGCCGTCGCCCGAGGATCGCCGGATCCACCGGCGGGATCGCCCCCTTTTCACCGGTGGCGGGCGAGCGCCGTCATCGCGGCGAGGTCCGTCTCCGAACGGGCCACCGGGACCTGGGGCCAGAGCAGTTCGTATGCACTCTGGATCCGGAAGACCTCGTCGGCGAAGGAGCGCACCACCCCGTCGGTGACCGTGTCCCGCTCGGCATGCTCCAGGAACCGCTCGCAGGCCTCCACGGCGCCCGCGCAGTCCTCGTCGAACTCGAACAGCGCGCAGAGCGCCTCGACGGCGGACTCACGCGAGGTCAGATGGCCGATCCCGCAGTCGAGCCCGTCGTCGCCGAGGTCGTCGGGGTACGGCACACGGTGCCAGCGGCCGTCCTCGAACCAGTAGACGCACTCGGCCCTTCCCTGCTCCAGGAAGTCGCGCAAGCGCTCTCCGCGCACCCACAGGGGCGCCCCGGCGAGGAGATCGATCGGCGGCTCGTGCCGCGCGACCTTGCTGGAATCGTCCTGTCCGAAGAGCACGGCGCGGCCGGCGCCGGCCCGGATCAGCGCCCAGCGGCTGCACGCGCCGTCGTCGTAGCGCAGCTCGCTGCCGCCGTCCTCGACGCCGTCGACGCCGAGCCAGTACCCGTACCGGAAGCGCTCCTTCTCCTCGTCGGCGTTCCAGGTCGCCGCCGCCAGAGCGGCCCAGCGTGCCCACAGCACCCCCGCTTCCGGAAGGTCCTCCGGTCGCCCCGGACGATGGGTCTTCATGCGCACCTCGTACTTCCCGGCCTTCGTGTCCGGCCACCGACACTATCCGCGGCAGCCAGGGGTGTCTGACGCCCCCGGTCCGCTCGAACGGCAGACCGGAAGACGTTTCCTGCATATGCCAAAGGGTGATAAGCATCCAGACGGTGCACATGTGCCAGCAGGGGGCGCCATGAGGTACGACCTGTCCGATCGCCTGGTGGTGGGGATCGCCTCCAGTGCCCTGTTCGACCTGACCGAGTGCGACGCGGTGTTCCGGGAGCGGGGAGAGGACGCCTACCGGGCCCACCAGGAAGCCCATGTCGACGAACTGCTGGCCAAAGGAGTGGCGTTCCCGTTCGTCAGACGCCTGCTGTCGTTGAACGACCTCGCGGATCGGGCCGACCCCCTGGTCGAGGTCATCATCCTCTCGCGCAACGACCCCGGCACCGGGATGCGCGTCATGCGTTCGATCAAAGCGCACGGTCTGCCGATCAGCCGGGCGGTGTTCCGGCAGGGCCGTCCCTCGCACCAGTTCATGCCGGCGCTCAACATGTCGCTGTTCCTGTCGGCCGACGGACCTGACGTCCGGGACGCGGTCGCGGCCGGGCTGCCCGCGGGTCACGTCCTGCGAACGGGGCGGATCGACGACGAGAGCGACCCCGAACTCCGTATCGCGTTCGACTTCGACGGCGTGGTGGCGGGCGACACCGCCGAGCAGGTCTTCCAGAACGGTGGCATCGACGCGTTCCGCGCTTACGAGGTCGGCCACGCCGGCACCCCCCACGATCCGGGACCGCTCCGCGACTTCCTGGCCGGCGTCAACCGCATCCAGCGCGTCGAGGACGAGAGGCGCCGCGAGGACTCCGCGTACCGGCCCCGCCTGCGCGTGTCGCTGGTGACCGCCCGGGACGCCCCCGCTCACGAGCGCGCCCTGCTGAGCCTGAAGGCATGGGGCCTGCGGGTCAACGACGCCTTCTTTCTCGGCGGTGTCGACAAGTCCGCGGTCATGCGGGCGCTCGACCCGCACATCTTCTTCGACGACCAGGTCTCCCACCTCAACGGCACGGCGCAGGGCACTCCGAGCGTCCACGTACCCTTCGGGCTGATCAACTCGCCTCCTGCCGCCCAGGCCTGAGCGGCGCGGGCCGGTACTCCCCGGCGAGGGCCGGCGGCGCCGGGCCGGTCACTCCCAGAGGCCGGCCAGGTGCGCGTCCAGGACGTCGAGCGCTTCCTGCGGAGTGAGGTGGCCGACGAGGACGTGCGTGGTGAGGCCGTCCGCCAGGGCGAGGAGCGTGCGCGCCTCGCGCTGCGGATCTGGGGACCCGGCCCGGCGGGTGCCTTCGAAGGCTTCCGCGACGAGCCGGGTGAGCGCGTCCTGCAGGGCCGCGTAGTTCGCCTTCAACGTGCTCGCGAGCGCCTCGCTGACAGCCGCCTGCGCGACGAAGGCGAGCCAGACCCTGGCCTCGGCACGGTGTTCCTCCCGCAGCAGCGAGATCTCGGTGACCGCGTGCCCGAGGGCGGTGCCGGCCGACTGGGCCGGGCTGCGGACGAGGCGGGCCCGTACGCGCTCGCCGATCCGCTCGCCGATGTGCCCGAGAGCGAACACGAGCATCTCTTCCTTGGTGCGGAAGCACCGCTGTACGGCTCCCATCGACACCTGTGCACGAGCGGCGACGTCGCGCAGGGTCACACCCTCCAGTCCGTGCTCGTCGGCGAGTTGGCACACGGCGTCGGCAATGAGACGGCGTCGGCCCTCGTGATCCACCTGCCTGGGCATGGCGGGCGCCTCCCTGCTCCTCGGTGTTCCGCTGCGCAGTTTATTCGATGCGGCCGTATCGGATCCAGGGATACGCTTCGGTACCGATGCACATGCATCGCTACCGACGAGGAAGGTGGGGTCATGCAGGACGCCCTGTGGAAGATGCCGGCCGCCAGGCAGGCGGAGGCCGTACGCACCGCCGAGGTCTCGGCCGTCGAACTGATCGACAGTCATCTGGAGCGCATAGCCGAGATCAACCCGCAGGTGAACGCGGTCACTCAGCTGCTGGCGGAGCGGGCGCGCGAGGCCGCGGCACGGCTGGACCGGCGGCGGGCAGCCGGTGAAACGCTGGGGCCGCTGGCGGGCGTGCCCTTCACGGTGAAGGAGAGCACCGCCGTGGAAGGCGTGCCGACCACCTTCGGCACGGCACGCTTCCGCGATCTGGTGGCGTCCGCCGACGCACCGCCGGTAGCGCGGCTGCGCGCGGCCGGGGCCATTCCCCTCGGGCACAGCAACATCCCCACCCTGATCCTGGCGGGCATGCACACGCGCAGCGAACTGTTCGGCGACACGGTCAACCCGTGGGACTGCAGCCGGACTCCGGGCGGCTCCAGCGGGGGCGACGCGGTGGCCGTCGCCACGGGCATGGCGGCGCTCGGGCTCGGCAACGACTCCGGCGGGTCGGTGCGCATCCCGGCCCAGTTCTGCGGCGTGGCCGGGCTGAAGCCCTCCGCGGGCCGCTTCCCCGCCGACCATCGCGTCCTCGGCCCGGACGACCCCGGCCCGGCGTCCCAGATGCTGGTCACCGACGGCCCGATGGCCCGGAGCGTGGGCGACCTGAGGCTCGCCTACGAGGTGCTGGCCGGAACCGATCCGCGAGACCCGCGAGCCGTACCGGTGCCCGCCTACGGCGAGCCGCTCCCGGGGCGCTTGAAGGTGGCGGTCGTCGCGGACCCCGGCGGGCACGGCGTCCACCCGGCGGTTCGCGCAGCCGTCTCGGCGGCCGCCGACGCGCTCCGCGACGCCGGATACGACGTGCGCGAGGTGGCGGACGTGCCCCGGCTGGACGAGGCCCTGGAGGCCTACGGCCGGATCACCGTGACCGAGTTCGCCCCGACCTGGCCGGTGGTGCGCGAGCTGCTCGGCAAGGGCGGGGGCCGCTATGTCGAGATGATGATGGAGCGGACCCCGCCCGCGAGCGCGGAGGTGCTCATGAAGCTGATGGGAACCTGGCTGAACATCCGCCGCTCCTGGGCCGCGTTCCTCGACGAGTACCCGCTGCTGCTCGGCCCGGTCTTCACCGAGCCGCCGGTCGAGCCGGGACTGGAGTCGCGCGACCGGGCCGGCCGGGACCGGGTCGCGGCGGGGATGCGCCTGTGCACGGTGACCAGCTTCGTGGGCGTACCCGGGGTGGCCGTACCGACCGGGATCACCGACGGGCTCCCCTGCGGCGTCCAGATCGCCGGGCGGGCGTTCCGGGAGGACCTCTGCCTGGACGCGGCCCAGGCGGTCGAGGACCGGCTCGGAGTCCTCACCCCGGTCGACCCGCGCGGGCGCGGTCCGCACCGTTCTGTTACGCGGCCATGACATTCAGGCACTTTTGAACACGATCAACAATGGCTAGATTGTTGAACATGATCAAAAGTGAGTACGGGGCATGGGTGGGCGAGTTCGAGGCCGAACGGGAACGCCGGGCGGCCCTGGGCGACCCCGACTGGGCGCGGGGCGCGCAGTTGCCCGCCGAGATCGTCCGCAGCATCCAGAAGTTCCAGGTCGGTGAGGACGGCGACGGCTCCGCGCTCTCCGGCAAGGCCGACCTCGCGGGTGACCCGGTCTACTCCGAGGCCGTCCGGCTCTTCATCGCCGAGGAACAGAACCACGCGCGGATGCTGAAGCTGCTGCTGGCGGCCGGCGGGGCGGGCACGCTCGACGGGCACTGGAGCGACGCGGCCTTCGTCCGGGTCCGGCGGCTCCTCGGACTGCGGCTGGAACTCCTGGTGTTGATGATCGCCGAGGTGGTGGCCCTGGGGTACTACCAGGCCCTGCGCGACGGCGCCGCCGACCCGCTGACCACCGAGGTCGCGGGCCGGATCCTGGCGGACGAGGAGCGGCACGTCCCCTTCCACTGCCTGCGCCTGCGGGACGGCCTCGCCGGGCTGCCCCGGCCCGCCCGCCGGGCGGTGACGGCCGGGTGGCGCGGACTGCTGGCCGGGGCCGCCACCCTGGTCGCGGTCGACCACGGTCCGGCCCTGCGGGCCCTCGGGGTGGGCCGTGGCGCGTTCGTCGCGCAGACCCTGCGCTCCTCCGCGTGGATGGCCCGCGCGATGGCCGGCGGTCCGGTGCCCGCACCGGCCAGGGCGGGTGCCGGCGCGGGCGCGTGACCGGGGCCGTCCCGGGCGCCGACCGGGCCGGCCCGAGTGCCTCAGGGCCGTTCCGGGCGCCTCGGGTGCCGGCCCGGGTGGCCCGGGGGTGGCCCGCCCTCTCCGTCCCGGCCGCGGCTGTCACGACGGGACACGCGGGGCGGCCGGGGATGGTGCGGGCGGTGTGACCGCCGGGCGGGCCGGCCCCGGCTCGGCACCGCCGTCCGCGCCCAGGCCGTCCAGCAGGCGCAGGCCGTCCTCGGCGGGGCTGCCCGGGGCCGCGGACAACACCAGCAGTTCCGCCGGGATCACCCGCCGGGATCGTCCGCCTCAACGCCGGCGAGGAAGTCCGGGCGAGGGCGGGCGGGACAGGGCACGGGCGACCTCGGGGGCATGGGCGGTGAACGGGCCGAGGTCGGTGGCGCGAGGGTAGGCGGGATGGTCGCGGTAGGCGTCGAGCCGGTCCAGGGCGCGCAGGCCGTAGTAGGCCGACGGTCCCGCCGCCGTGGTTACGGGTTGGGCGGTTCCGGCGGTGACCGCCGGGAGGATCTGCTCGAACAGGGCCTGGCAGGCCCGGACACCGCGCAGCATGACCTGGTGGTAGCGGTCCTCGGGCCCGACGGGGAAGCGGTGTTCGGCCAGGACCGGGCCGGTGTCGATGCCCGCGTCGACCTCGTGGGCCGTGGCTCCGTACTCGGTGTCGCCGTGCAGCACGGCGAACAGGACGGCCACGGAGGGCAGTCCGCGATGCCGCGGCAGCAACCCGTTGTGGATGTTGACGATGCGCAGGCCGTCGGCCCGGAGCAGGGGCTCCCGGAAGATCTGCCGGTTGTTGAGGGACCAGACGATGCCGTCGGTGCAGGCCCCGGCCAGCGTGGCCGCGTGGGCGTTGACGTCCGCGCCCGCGAGGTGGGGCGCACCGGCGGCCGCGGCGTCCAGCGGGTCGGCGGAGCAGACCAGGTCGACCGGGTGGCCGCGGGTGGCCGCGTGGGTGACGGCGCGGCGGAGCAGGGCTCCCTCTCCTACGAAGATCATACGGATGCCTCCTCGCGGGCGGCGGTCAGGTGTGCGCATACCTGTTCCAGCGTCAGGTTGCCCACGAGACAGTCGAGACGCCCGGTGAACCGCTGGGCCTGACCGGGGGTGAGCAGGTCCGAGGAGACGGCCGCGAGCATCTCGACCAGGGCCAGGGAATCTCCGCCGAGGGCGTGGAATTCGGAGTCCGCCGACAGCAGCGCGCCGTCGACGCCGAGGATTTCCGCCCAGTGGTGCCTGACGCGTGCCTCCAGGGTGACGGGTGCGGGCGCGGGCGCGACTGGTGTGGCGGGGGCGAAGGGGTCGGGGAGGGCGTCGAGATCGGCCTTGCCGCTGACCGTGCTGGGCAGGGAGTCGATCACGACGACATGGGCCGGCACGAGATACGCCGGGAGGGTCCGGGTGAGCTCGGTCCGCAGGGCCCCGCCCAGGTCCGCACCCACCGCGGGATCACCGGCGTGCGGCAGTACGTACGCGCAGAGCACCGCCGCCGTCGAGTGCGGGCGGTGCCGGGGCACGACGACGGCGCGGTGCACGGCCGGATGGGCTTCGAGGGCGGCGACGACCTCGGCGGGGTCGACGCGGTGCCCGGCGATCTTCACCTGCTCGTCGATGCGCCCGGCGAACTCGACGGCGCCGTCGGCCAGGCGGCGTCCGAGGTCACCGGTCCGGTACGCGCGGACGCCGTCGGTCCCGGTGGTGAAGGGTGAGGGTCGGCCGTCGGACGGACCGAGGTAGCCGCGGGCCACCTGGATCCCGCGCACGACGATCTCGCCGGTGCGGCCGGTGTCGCCCGGTCCGCTCCCGATGGTCTCGCCGTCCTCGGTGACGAGGTCGACCCGGGCGTACGGGCCGGGGCGGCCGATCGGGACCGTGGCCCCGTTCTCCTCGCCGTCCACGGTGTGGGCGAGTACGGCGACGGTCGCCTCGGTGGGCCCGTACGCGTTGACCACACGGCAGTCGGCCCCGAAGGCGGCGCGCGCGGACCGTACGGCGGTGGGCGTGAGGGACTCGCCGCCCAGCAGCAGGGTGCGCAGGCGCGGCGCGGGGCCGTGGCCCGTGCCGCTGCCGCCCGTTCCGCCGAGGAGCGCGAGGTGGGAGGGCGTGAGCGCGAGGGTGTCGGCGCGGTGCCCCGTGACGAGCTCGCGCAGGGCGGCGGGCGAGGGCGCGCCGGGGGCGAGGACGGCCGTACCGCCCGCCAGCAGCGGCAGGAAGAGGGGGAAGCACGAGATGTCGAAGGCGTAGGAGGAGGCGAAGCCGAAACGGGTGCGAGCGGTGACCTGGCAGACGCCGGTCATCCAGCGGACGAAGCCCATGAGGCTTCCGTGCTCGATCTGCACGCCCTTGGGGCGGCCGGTGGAACCGGAGGTGTGGATGACGTACGCGAGGTTCGCGGGCCGTACCCGCGCTTCGGCGGCGCGGACCGCGTCGGGCTCATCCGCCTCGGGGCCGGGGCCGTCGAGGAGGTCCTCGACGACGAGCAGGGTTCCCGGCACGAGGGGGGCGAGTTCCCCGGCCAGGTGCCGTCCGGTCAGGCAGAGGCCGACGCCGGCCCCCCGGAGGATCTCTCCGGTCCGTGCGCCCGGATGGCCGGGGTCGAACGGCACGTAGGCGGCACCGGCCTTGAGGATGCCCCACAGGGCGCTCACGCCTGCGGAGGTGCGGTCGACGACCAGTCCCACCAGGTCCTCGCGTCCCACGCCGCGGCGCCGGAGCGCGGCCGCGACGGTGTCGGAGCGCCGGTCGAGTTCGGCGTAGGTGACCACGCCCTCGGGCCCGTCGAGCGCGGGCGCGTCGGGGGTGCGGGCGGCCTGGGCGCGGAAGGCGTCCACGACGGTGAGCTCGGGCACCGCCGGGGCCGGGAGGACGGCGGGAGCCGCGCCGCCCGGAACCGGGACGGCCGCAGCCGGGACAGCGGAAGCCGCGACGGCCGGAGCCGCGACGGCCGCAGCAGGCACCACCAGGGCGGGGGCGGCCGGAGCCAGGACCGGAGCCGCTTGCTCCGCCCGTGGGGCCGGGCCCGCGTCCGCGGCCGTCTCCTCGGTTCCGAGGGCGGCCAGGGCCGTGTCCAGCAACCGCGCGGCGCGGGCGGCGAGATCCGGGCCCCCGCCGCGGACACCGAGCGTGATCTCGGTCGCCGTACCGCTCTCGGCGGCGACCAGGGAGAGCGGGACCAGCGGCGCGTGCACCGGCAGCGCGTAGACCGTGGACGCCGTGAAGCCGCCGCCGGAGAAGTCCGCGAGGTCCAGGCGGCCCAGGTGTGAGACGACGGCCGAAGCGAGGTGGCGGTCGGTACGCGACGCCACGGCCTGCGCGCTACGCAGCAGAGCGGCGGTCACGGGCCGCGGCAGCGGCGCGAGGGCCGTCTCGAATCCGGCGGCGAGTTCGCGGTCCCCGGCCAGGGCGGTCAGCAGACGGGTGTGCGCGCCCGTCCAGTCCTCCCCGGGGCGCAGGTCCAGGAACAGCGGCAGGCTCAGGTTGCCCGTGGCCGCGATCCCGGGGCGGTGGCGGCGCAGGTCGACGGGGACCATGACCCGGGTGTCGAGCCCCGCGGCGTCGGTCAGGGCCTGGGCGAGGCGTGCGGTGAGCGCGGGACGGCGGCCGGGCAGGGTGCGGCGCAGCCACAGCGTCCGGAGCGGGCGGCCGTTGCCGTCGGCCGGGCCGAGCGGGGAGCGCCGGGGAGGCACCGGTGCGGGCCGCGTCCGGGTGCTGCCGAGCCGGCGCAGCAGACCGGCGTCGGTGTCCGCGTCGAGCGCGGGCCGGGCGGGTTCGCCGCGCAGGGCTCGGAAAACCTCCCGTACCCAGGTCAGGGCGCCGTGACCGTCCATGACGGCATGCGAGGCGCTGAAGACGGCGGTAGTGGCCGTCCCGTCGGCACCGGGCACGATCAGCACCTCGCAGCCCGGCGGCTCCGTTCGCCGCGACGGCCCGGCGGGCAGGGCGACCGTCCCCGGAGCCGAGTCGGTGTACGCGCCGGCACGCGGTACGTCGTACCGCACCTGCGGCAGCGGTCCGCAGGCGCTCCACATCGCCCCGGCGCGTACGAGCCGTGACCCGGGGCAGGACTCGGCGGCCCGTGCCAGGGCTGCCCGGAGGTCCTCGGCGGCGGGTACCCCGGCGCCCTCGACGACGACACGCAGGGCCATGTCCCCCCGGGCGTCCCCGGCGGCGAGGTAGAGGCGTTCGGTGGGTGACACCGGGCGCCGGTAGCGTCCGCCGGTCGCGGTGGCGGCACCGGAACCGGGGCCGGCACCGGTGCCGGTGCCGGTGCCGGTGCCGGTGCCGGTGCCGGTGCCGGTGCCGGTGCCGGTGCCGGCCTGATGGGATGTCATGACT
Organism: Streptomyces venezuelae; assembly: GCF_008642275.1. Taxonomy (NCBI): domain Bacteria; kingdom Bacillati; phylum Actinomycetota; class Actinomycetes; order Kitasatosporales; family Streptomycetaceae; genus Streptomyces; species Streptomyces venezuelae. Next base: position 7,142,631 of record NZ_CP029189.1, on the reverse strand, counting down.
GCGTGTTCCCTTGTTCGGTGTGGTCGGATGCGGGACCGGCGGGTGCGGTGCCGACCGGTGCGGCGGTACGGGCGCGGGCGGCCGGACCGGCGGTCCAGGCGGCGACGCCGCCCGCCTCGTTCACCCACTCCCGCAGTGCCCGCAGCCCGTCGGCCTGGGTGCGCGGAGCCGCGTAGCCGAAGTCGCGGCGGGCGGCGGTGGTGTCGTACGTCGCCGAGCGGGTCAGCAGCGCCATCATGTAGCGGCTCAGCGGCGGCGTCGCGTCCGTACCGCCCGCCGTGGACCGGTGGCGCAGGTGCCATCCCGTCTCGACCGCCGCGGCCAGCCCGCGGCCGAGGAGGAGCGGGATGCGCGGGGCGGGCGGCGGGCAGTCGAAGAGGGCGCCGACCCGGGCCAGGAACGGCCACAGGTCCGTCTCCTCGCGGTCCGCGACGAAGTAGGCCTTGCCGCCGACCTGCCCGGCGGGGGCGAGCGCGGCCCGCAGACAGGCGTCCACGGCGTTGTCGACGTGGCAGAGCGAGACCAGCACCGGTTTGCCGCCGGACAGGTCGGGCAGGCGGCCCGCGCGCATGGCGTCGACCATGCGCGGCAGGAACCCCGCGTGGTCGCGCGGTCCCCAGATACCGCGCGGGCGTACGGCGCAGGTGGTGAACTCCGGGCCGTCGGCCGCCCGTACGTGTTGTTCGGCAACCGCCTTCGTCTCGCAGTAGAGGTTGAACCACCGCCGCGGGTACGGGGTGTTCTCGTCGATGCCGAACCGGTCCCCCTCCCGTACCCGCATCAGCGCGCTCGGGCTGGAGACGAACACGAACCGTCGCGCCCCCGCCGAACGTGCCGCCGCCAGCAGCCGCTGGGTGCCGGTGACGTTGGCGGCCTCGAACTGCGCGCGACTGCCGTGGTCGACGACCCGGGCCGCGCTGTGCAGGACGGCCCCGCAGCCTTCGGCCGCCCGCCGGAGCGAGTCCCCGTCGGTGAGGTCGCCGGTGACGAGCTCGACGCCGGGCAGGGAGCCCAGCCGTACGGCGTCACTGCCGGGGCGGACCAGGGCGCGGACCTGATGGCCCTGGCTCAGGGCGCCGTCGACGAGGTGCCCGCCCAGGAATCCGGACGCGCCGGTGACCAGGATCTTCACAGGGTCCGCCACCAGGTCGCGCCGTAGAGCATGGTGCGCCCGACCACCGAGGCGGTCCCGTGTCCGGCCTCCCGGCCGCGCGGCAGCGCGAGCGGGATCTGCGCGGCGTGCACGCCGATGCTGAGGAAGGCGTCGGTCCACCACAGCCAGCGCAGCACCGGCACGTCGGGGACGGTGCCGGCCGCGGCCCACACGGCCCCGCCGACGAGGTACGCCCATCCGGCGAGCGGTACGATCCGGGCCGCCCGTCGCCCCGCGGAGGACGTGGGCCGGGCCTGCTGCCGTCCCGCCCAGCGGGCCAGCTCCTCGCGACCGATCTTGGCGTTGTGCCGGATGTCCACGGGGAAGCCGGGGTGGCGCAGGAACTCCTGGAGGCCGGTGGTCGGGGCGTGTTCCTCGGCCATCGCGCGCAGTTCGGTGACCAGTGCGGTCCAGGCGTCCTCGCCGAGGGCCGTCCCGTCGGCTCCGGGCTCGGTCTCCACGCAGACGACGGGCCGTTGTGCGCCCGCCGGCCCGATGCCGACGAGGGCGGTGCGCCGGACCAGCGGATGGGCGTTGAAGACTCCCTCGCAGCGGACGGTGTGCAGGTCCCGGTGTTCGGTGCGGACCCGCTGGGCGGCGCGCCCGCAGAACCAGAGCCGTCCTGCCGCGTCGAGGTGGCCGAGGTCGCCGGTGCGGTGCCAGACGCGGGGGGCCTCGCCGCCGGGGCGTTCCTCGGTCGCCTTGTGCGCGGCGTCGGACCGGGGTGCCCGGTGGTAGCGCGGGCTGACGGACTCGCCGTGGACCAGGATCTCGCCGACGCGCCCGGCCGGCAGGGCGGTCGAGGGGTCGAAGCGGGCGAGGGGGCCGTCGGTGACGGGGGCGATGGCCACCCGGGTGCCGGGGACGGGCCGGCCGACGCAGGTCCCCTCACCCGCGGCGGAACGGGCCGCGGTGCCGCCGTCCTCGCGACCGGTGCCGTCCTCGCGAGGGGTGCCGTCCTCGTGGCCGGTGCCGTCCTCGCGAGGGGTGCCGTTTTCGCGGCCGGTGCCGTCCTCGTCGTCGCCGAGGATCTCGGCCGCCTCGATCGAGGTGATCGGCAGGACCTCCGTGGCTCCGTAGGTCACATGGATCCGTGCCTTCTCGTCGAGGACGGAGCGCAGCGCGGCCACGACCGCGTCGGGCACCGGTGCCCCGCCGGAGACGACGCAGCGCAGGTCGGGCAGCGGGTGGCGGCCGCGGGCAGGGCCGGTGAGGTGCACGGCGAGGTTCCGCAGCAGGGCGGGCGAGGCGAACATCGTGGTGACGCGGAATCGTTCCAGCGCGCCGACGAGCAGCGCGGGGTCCGCCTGGGCGACCCGGGCGGGCGCGAGGGGCGCCAGGACCAGGGTGGATCCGTAGACCAGGTCGAGCACCCCGTAGAAGGGCAGCGTGACCAGGGAGACGTCGTCGCGGGTGCGGCCGTGCACGGCCTCTATCTGGCGGGCGATCGACAGGGCCATGCGGTGGGTGTACTCGACTCCCTTGGCGGGGCCGGTGCTTCCGGTGGTGAAGCCGATCATCAGCAGGTCGTCCCCGCCGGCCGGCCCGTCCGGGTCCGCGTTCCCGCCGGTCGCGGGGGTGGCGCGCAGCGCGGCCAGCGTGTGGCCGCGGCCGAGCCGGTGCCGCCCCAGGGTGACGGGCACGCGTACCCCGCGGAAGGTGCGGCGGCCCAGTACGCGCACGAGCTGGGCGAGGGGCGGGCCGATGAACGCCTCGGCGCCCACGGCCCGGTAGCAGTGGAGCATGCGCCGTACGCCCATGCCGGGGTCCACGACGACGGGCACGGCCCCGACCCGGAACAGCGCGAAACAGAGGGCGAACAGCTCCGGCCCGGGTGGGGCCATCAGCACGGTCCTGGTGCCCCGGGTGATCCCGGCGCGCCGGAACCCGCGGGCCAGCTCCTCGACGCTCTCCTGCAACTGGCCGTAGGTGACGGTGGCGTAGCCGCCGGAACCGCGGCCGTCGGGATGGATGACGGCCGGCTTGCCGGGAAAGGCACGGGCGTTGCGTTCAAGCCACCCGGCCACGCTGTGCGTACTGGTGGCGGCCGGCTGCTCCGCGGCGGGGCCGGCGACGTTCGGTCGCGTCTGCGGCACGGGGCTCACCACCCCTCGGGCCGGTAGAGGACGCACGCCGCGCTGGGGCCGGCGCCGGCCGTCACGAACAGGATCTGGTCGTGGCCGTCGGGGCGTTCCCCGTCCATCGCCCGGAGGTAGCCGATGACCGGCGCCGCCGTGTGCGGCTCTCCGCTCGCCCCGGTGCCGTCGGAGGCCGCGGACGGGCCGATCACCAGCGTCCGGTCGAGGTCGATGCCGGTCTCGTGCGCGTAGTCGGCGACGGCGCTGGCCGCGAACTCGTCCAGCCGTTCCGCGTGGTCCGGCTCGCGCCGGACGGTGATCGCGGTCCGCCCGTGCCGCCCCATGGTGTCGGTGTCGAGGTAGCCCTCGACGTCGGTGGGCCGGTCGGCGGTGTAGTGGCGCACCGGCCCGAATCCGGCGTGGGGGTCGGCGCTGCGCTCCAGCAGGAGGGCGCCGCCCAGGTCCGCGTACGGGTAGCCGGGGTCGCGGTCCGCGTCGCCGCCGGGGTGCACGTCGGCAGCGGTGATCAGGAGCCGCTCGGCGCTTCCCGTCTCCAGCAGTGCCTGGCCCGCCTGGACGGCGTTGAGCACGCCGCAGGCTCCGTTCATCAGGTCGAAGGAGAAGCCGGCGGCCGGTTCCGGGTCGGCGACGTAGTCGAGGTTGATGCCGACCTCCTTCTGGACCAGGGCCGACATGGCCGGTTCGAAGGTGTTGTGTTCGCGGTAGACGCCGACGTTGATGAGCACGCCGATCGAGGACGCCGGAACCTGCGCCCGGGCCAGGGCCTCGCGGGCGGCCCGGCCCGCGAGGTCCACGACGGAGGCCGTGGCGGCCTGCGGGTCGGGCAGGGCGGTCGCGGCAGCGGTGATGATCATGCCCATGGCTCAGACCCCCACGTGGGTGAGCGTCGCGGACAGGGCGCCGGTGACCACACCGGAAGCCGCGGGCACCAGCAGGTACTTGGCCCCGGGGCGGGCGCCGCCCGCCCTGAGGTGCTCGCAGAGGGTCAGGAAGTGCGAGGTCGTGGCGGTGTTTCCGTACCGTTCGACCACCGCGAGGGAGTCCGGCATGGGGGCGGCGAACTCGGCCTCGGCCGTCTGGTTGACGTAGTCGATGAAGCGGGTGCCGACCTGGTGCTGGATGACGTAGTCGAACTCCTCGTCCGTGAACTCCCGCCCCCTCTTGGCCAGGAAGTCCCCGTGGAAGCGCGGCCACAGCTTGAGCCGGTCGCGGTTGTGCATCTTCTTGTTGTCCGTGTAGAGCGAGATGCCCGGGGTGCGGTCGCTGGGCATGCCCATGCACAGGTGGGAGTACTCGGAGCAGGTCATGAGCTCGATGTAGTGGATGCGGTCCGCGGCGTCGGCGGAGACGTCCAGGACGACCGCGGCCGCCGAGTCCCCGACGGAGAGCGAGGCGAACTGCGGGTCGTAGGAGTCGGTCAGCTCGCGTGCGGCGGTCTGTGCGACGCGGGTGGCCTGCTCGCCGCTGACGACCAGTCCGCTCCGCACGGCGCCGGAGCGGATCATCCGGTCGAGCAGCCATACGCCGGTCATCATGCCGGCGCAGGCGTTGGAGACGTCGAAGTGGATGGCGGAGCGGGCGCCCAGCTCCCCGGCCAGCATCGCGGCGAAGGACGGCTCGAAGGTGAAGCGGCCGCCGTCCTTGAAACGGGTGATCGACGCGGAGATGACGACGTCGAGGTCGGCGGCCGCGTGGCGGGAGGATGCCAGCGCGTCCCGGGCGGCGGCCAGGGCCATCCCGAACGAGTCCTCGCCGGCGGCCGGTTCGGGGTCGTACACGCGCCGCTCGGTGATCCCGGTGATCTTCTCGATGTCCACCTCCCCCAGCCCCGGGACCAGGGCGGCGAGTTGCGGGGTGGTCTGGACCGTTGCCGGAAGGCAGAGGCCTAAGGCTTCTATTCGGCTGTACCTGGTGGTGCTCATGTGTGTGGCTCTCCGTGGCGGTCCGCCCGGGACATGGGAGTGCCAGGGCGGTGGTTGACAGAGGGATGCAAAGGGCGTCCGGGGAATAACGGACAGTCAAGTTACCGTAGCGTACGGAGATGTCGACGATGTGTCAGGGCTTCGCACATCGGATAAATATGGGCGAATATCGGCCACCCGTCGCCCGTCGCCGTTTCCCGTCACCGCCGCGACATCAAGCAGAATCCGACCCTCCGCTCCTGCCGGCCGCACTCGCGCCCTCGAAAACCTGTCCGGAAGCACTCGGTCCATGTCGCGGGGCGTCACGGCCGCCGCGGGGCACACCCGGCATCAACCGGCCAAACTGGTGATCGATTTCCGGCCGTCCCATGGGTATGATCACCGGCAGCAAGGCCGTAGCGCAGAGGTCGTCGCGCCCACGCATCGAGCTGGAGGACGTCGGTTCGAATCCGACCGGTCTTGCGTCTCCTTCCGCAGTTCTCGCTTCAAGTCGTGATGGACGCCGGGCACCGGCGAATGAAACCGGTGGAGTGGTGATGACACAGCCGACACCCGTACGGTGCCCCGCGATCGAGCACCCCGACCTGCCGCCGGCCGACCCGGCGCGCCTGGACCCGCTGCTCGCCCGGCTCGCCGCGGACCGCCCCGTCGAGACCGACGAGACCTTCCCGCTCGGCACCCTGCGCACCGACGGCCGCGTCGACCTCTGCAAGCAGGGGCTCGGCCCGGCGGGAGCGGCCCGCCTGCTGCCGGCCGCCACCGCCTCCGCGCACGCCAGGCACCTGCTCCTCGGCACCAACGCCATCGGCGACGCGGGCGCCCGCACCCTGGCCGAGGCCCTCACCGGCGACCACGGGCTGCACACCCTCTACCTCGGCTGCAACCGGATCGGCCCCGACGGGGCGGGCTCCCTCGCCGGCGCCCTCGGCGACGACACGACCGTCCGCGCCCTCTGGCTCAAGCGCAACCCGCTCTTCGAGGACGGCGCCCGCACCGTGGCCGCGCTGCTGCGGCGCAACACCGCCCTGCGCACCCTCGACCTGGTCAACACCGGGATCGGCGCCGAAGGCGTACGCCTCCTGCTCGACGCGCTGCTGGAGCGCGAGCAGCCCCTGGAACGGCTCTTCCTCGGCGGCAACGGCCTCGGCCCCGACGCCGCCCCGCTGCTCGCCGCACTGATCCGGGAGGCCGGGGTACGCGAGCTGTACGTCCCCGCCAACCACCTCGGCGACGAGGGCGCCGCGGCCCTCGCCTCCGCCGCGGCCCTCGCGGCGCACCCGGTCCGCCTCGGGCTCGGCGGCAACGGGATCGGCGCCGCCGGAGCCCGTGCGCTGGCCGCCTCGCTCGGCGGCATCGAAGCGCTCGACCTCGGCCGGACCCTGTCGGAGCGCAGCCTCGGAGCCCCCGGCAACCACCCCGGCGACGAGGGGGCGTACGCCCTGGCCGCGGCTCTGCCCGGCAGCCCCCTGCGCCGGCTGGAGCTGCGCCACACCGGCCTCACCGGGCGCGGTGCGAAGGGCCTGCTCGCGGCGGTGCCCGCGGACAGCCCCCTGGAGTACGTCGGCCTGGGCCCCGGCCTGCCCCGCCGCGTCAAGCGCTCCTTCACCGAACGGCTGCGTCCCGCCCGGGCGGCGCACCCGGACGTGCGCGCCATCGGCAGCGTGTACCGGTGAGCCCGGCCGGCGCCGAACCGCTGGGCGGTTTCCGGCAGGAGGACGGCCCGGCATGGCAGCGGATCCGCCGCTACGCCGTGCCCGGCTGGATGATCGAGCAGGCCACCGCGCACCGGCTGGCCGGTGACTGGCGGGCGGCCTGCGCGGCCGCCGCCGTGGACGTCGACTTCGACCTCGCCGGGCTCGCGGTCCGCTACGGCGCCGAAGTGGCCGAGGCGGTCGCGGAGGACCTGTCGCACCTCGCCCCGGACCTGCTGCGCTGGCACCTGCCCCGGCTCCTGGGCGGCCGTACCACCATCGCCCCCGATCTGCGGATCGTGCTCGCCTCGTACGGCGGGCCCGGGGGACCGGCTCTGTCGGTCACCACGCCCGTCATGACCGAGGGTTCGCAGCGGCTGCGCCTGCACTGCGCGCCGGTCGTGATCGAGCGGAACAAGTACACGGGACGCGGTTTCGTCCCGGAGCCCTGGACGGCCATGCGGCCGTTCTGGGACGCCCGCCACGCCCCCGGGCTCGGTGCGCGCTTCGCCGACCCGGACGGCCTCGCCGAGCGGATCGCGGAGCTCCGCGCCGCCGGGGACACGATCGGTGCGTACGAGGCCGCCGGCATCACGTGCGACCTGACGGTCCCCCCGGTGCAGCGGTACCAGCGCCCCGCGGACCCGGAGGCGCTCCTCGCGCGGCTGCCCGCCGAGCTCGCGCGGATCGCGCCGGAGGTGACGCGGCTCGTGGCGGCCGGTTCGGGCGAACGGTACCGGCTCGGGGCCTCCTGGCCCTACTCGGTCGTGCTGGAACACTCCGGCCCCGGCAGGCTCCGGGCCCGCGTCGTCCAGCAGGCCGAGGCGGCCTCCCTCCCCGTCCTGCCCCGGTACGCCTGGCAGCGGCTGCCCGACCTCGAACTGGTCCGGACCGGCCGGATCTCGCCCCGCGAGCTGCACCCGCTGGTGGCCGCCGCGCTGTTCCCCGGCACCGGCCCGGCGGCGGGCCCGCCCGGGCCCGACACGGAGACCCGGCTGGTGCGGGTGCGCTGCCGCGGCGGGTGGCACGAGGTGCGCTCGCGAGGCGGCGTACTCGACGTGCCGCACACCCCCGAGGAGCAGCAACGGGAGCGCGCGATGCGAGCGTTCGGCGGTGCGGTCTCGGGGTGCTTCGCCGTACAGCAGTCCTGGACCTCGGGCGAGGGGCGGCTGCCGCGCGGCCTCCAGGCCCAGCGGCACGCGTTCTTCCTGCGCGTCCAGCACGGCGACACCCCCGGAGTCGTGGCGCTGCTGGACGCGGGTGTGGACCCCCGGATCCGGGACGGCCGCCATCGCGGGCTGCTGCACGCGCTCCACCTGCTCGATCACGAGGTGCTGCTGCCGCGGCTGCTGGCGGCAGGGCTCGACCTGGAGGCGCGGGACAAGGCGTACCGCACCCCGCTCCTGTCGGCCGTTCACTGGGGTGGCTCGGTCGACCTGGTCAAGGCCCTGGTGGCGGCAGGCTCCCGGATCGACGTCATGGACGAGATGGACCTGTCCGTCTCCCAGGAGATCCTCCGCTACAAGCGCACCGACCTCGCCTTCCTCCGGGAACGCGTCGACGAGGAGTTCCCGGACGTCGGCGCGGACTGGTTCGACGAGTACATGGAGTACTGGGAGGACGAGGAAGAGGACGGCGAGGAGCAAGGCCAAGAGGACGAAGACCAAGAGGGCGAAGACCAAGAGGACCAAGGCGAAGAAGAAGACGACGCATGAGTGCCACCCCGTCGCAGCCCGCCCGGGCCCTGGCGGCCGCCGACGCCCTGGGTGCCCGGCTGAGCGCCACCCGTACCGAGCCCGCCGCCCATCCCCAACTGGAGGCGCTGGCACTGGCCGTGACGGCCAACCAGCCCGTCCTCCTGTGGGGCGAGCCGGGTATCGGCAAGTCCGCCGGCATGCAGCAGCTCGCCACCGCGCTCGGCGTGCCGCTGGAGACCGTCATCGCCAGCGTCCACGAACCCTCCGACTTCGCCGGGCTGCCCGTCGTCGGCGAGGACCCGGCCACCACCGGCGTCCCGATGGCCCCGCCGGACTGGGCGGTGCGGCTCGCCCGCACCGGTCACGGCCTGCTGTTCTTCGACGAGCTGTCCTCCGCCCCGCCGGCCGTGCAGGCGGCCCTGCTGCGCGTGGTCCTGGAGCGCCGGGTCGGCAGCCTCGCACTGCCGCCGGCGGTACGGATCGTCGCCGCGGCCAATCCGCCCGCAAGTGCCGCCGACGGCTGGCACCTCAGCCCGCCGCTCGCCAACCGCTTCGTCCACCTCGACTGGACGCACAACCCGCGCACCGTGGCCCGCGGCATGGCCGGAACCTGGCCCGAGGTGGCGATACCGGCCGTCGATCCCGCCAAGGCCTCCGGTTCCGTCGCCCGGGCCCGCGGTGCCGTCTCCGGCTTCCTCACCGCCCGGCCGGGGCTGGTCCACCACATGCCGGCCGAGGCCGCCGGCCGGGGCCGCGGCTGGCCGTCCCCGCGTACCTGGGAGATGGCCCTGCGGCTGCTGGCCACGGGGTACGCGTCCTCGACGGGCCGGGAGGCGCTGGCGGCGGCGCTGACCGGGGCCGTGGGCGAGGCCGCCGGGATCGAACTGCTCTCGTACCTGGAACACCTCGACCTGCCCGACCCGGACCGGGTACTGGCCGACCCCGACGCCTTCGCCCTGCCCGAGCGCGGCGACCGGCAGCTGGCCTTCCTCATCGCCGTGGTCGCCGCCGTGCAGAGCGAACTCACCCGCCCCCGCTGGGAGGCCGGCTGGGCGGTCCTCGCCAAGGCCGTGGACGCGGGCGTGCCCGACGTCGCCGCCCGGGCCGCCGCCGACCTCGCCGCGATGCGCGACCTCGACTGGCCGGTGCCCGCCGGCATCGACGCGTTCGTGGAACTGCTCCAGCTGTCCGGCTCGCTGCCGGGCGGCGGCTGAGCCCGGTCCGCCGTGCGCCCGGAGCTGGACCGCGCGAAGCTGCTGGCGGCCCGCTACAAGGCCGCCGAGACCCGTCCGTATCTCGCTTCCGCGCTGTACGCCCTGACCGTGGTCCCCTCGGCCGGGGTGCGCACCATGGGCGTCGACCGGCACTGGCGCTGCTACGTCTCGCCCGCCTTCGTCGGGGCGACCCCGGTCGTGGAGCTGGCCGGGGTGTGGATCCACGAGGTGGCGCACCTGCTGCGCGACCACCACGGCCGGGCCGAGCGGCTGCCGGCCGCGGACCAGTGCGACCACGTCCGGGTCAACATCGCCCAGGACTGCGAGATCAACGACGATCTGCTGGCCGACGGGCTGGTACTGCCTGAGGGCCGGATGGAGCCGAGGCTCTACGGGCTGCCCGCGGGAGGCCTGTTCGAGGGCTATCTGCCGGCGATCCCTCCGACGCCCCACGGGCCGGACTGCGGTTCCGGCGCGCACGGCACCCCCACGCCGTGGGAGCTGGGCGAGGACGGCGGACCCGCCCGGGTCGGCCCGGTGGAGGCGGAGGCACTGCGCCGGCAGACCGCCGAGGCCGTACGGGCCCACCGGCGCACCCGGGGGCAGGTCCCCGCGGGCTGGGCCCGGTGGGCCGAGGAACTCCTGGAGCCTTGCGTCGACTGGCGCCAGGCTCTCGCGGGTGCGGTCCGCGAGGCCGCCGCCTGGGCGGCCGGCGCGGTGGACTACACGTACCGCCGCCCCTCGCGCCGGACGCCCGCGCTCGGCGGCCGGGTGGTGCTGCCCAGTCTGCGCAGACCGCTGCCGCGGGTGGCCGTCGTCGTCGACACCTCGGGGTCGATGGGCCCGGACGACATCGCGGCGGCCCTCGCCGAAGTCACCGGCGTGCTGCGGGAGGTGGGCGTCGGCGGGAACCGGGTGGCCGTCCTCGCGTGCGACGCCGACGTGCACGCCGTGAGCCGGGTCCGCAGCGCCGGCGAAGTGACCCTGGCCGGTGGCGGGGGCACGGACCTGCGGGTCGGCATCGACGCGGCACTGGCTCTGCCCGACCGGCCGGGCATCGTGGTCGTGCTGACCGACGGGTACACGCCCTGGCCGGACGAGAATCCGTCCTGCCGGCTGATCGCCGCGCTGATCGGCGACGACCCGCCCGCGCCCCCGGCGTGGGTGGAGAGCGTACGCGTCGAACCGGCCACGTGATCGCGGCCGGGCGGCGCCAAGTGGCCGGTGCCCGGCGGGCCTTGTACGTACGACACCGGCGCGGAACACACCGGTCCGCCGCCGTCGGCGAACGGCCGCCGCCCGTGCCGCGCCAATGCCCGCATCCACGCCCGGCGTTGCCGGAGCGGCGACGCCGACTCGGCGCACGGGACCACCTCCTGTCACCCTCTGTGTTTAACACTTCAGGATTCGGTAACAAGATGTAGTGACAGGAAGTCAATACTCGACGAAAGGCAGGACCATGAACCTCGTCAACGTGCTCATCCTCGTCGCGGTCCTCGCACTTGTCGGCCTTCTGATCGCGGCCCCCAGCGCCACCGCGCGGCGCAACCCGTTCCCGGGCCGCCGGCAGCGAGCCGACCACCGCCGCACGGACGCTCCCCGGTCGACCCGGGTACCCGGTCAGCGGGGCATCCAGCACCACGCGCCCTGACGCCGGTGCACGGCGGCCGGGCCGTCAGACGGATTCGGTGGCGAAGAGCTCCAGGTGGGCGCAGCGCGGGCAGCGGTAGGCCTCGATGCGCCGCCGGGGGCGGCCCAGCCGCTTGGCACCACCGAACACGCCGCGTTCCAGCGCCCCGGAGATCCAGCGCGCGTACCCCCGGGCCCCCTCCCCCGCGTCCTCGACGAAACCCGGCTCCAGGCCGACGCCACCGCAGTACGTGCATGTCATCGTGTCCACGGGGGCGAGTCTAGGCAGCGGGCCGCGGGGTCGGCCGCCGGGGTCCGGGGCCGGTGCCGGAGCCCGTGAGGAAGTTCACGGCGGGGATGTCCCCGGACCTCCACCCGCGTTGCTAGATTGTCCGGCGGCCGGTCCAAGGCCCCGGACGAGATGCGCCGTACCCGGTTACGCACGACGACGCGCGAGGTGCTGCACGAGCAGCGCCGTCCGCTGTCCGCACCCGGGCAGCGTCCTCGTCGAGCAAGATGGGCCGTACGTCATGACCGTGCCACTCACCCGCAGCCTCTACCGCACGACCGCGCACGCCGCGGGCGGCCGTACCGGATCCGTCCGTACGGACGACGGACGCCTGGACGTCCGCCTCGCCCCGCCGCGCAAGAACGTGCCCGGCACCACCAACCCCGAGCAGCTGCTCGCGGCCGGTTTTGCCGCCTGCTTCACCTCCGCGCTCGCGGAGGTCGCCGCCGAGTTCGGGGCGGACGCCTCCGCCGCGCGCGTGGCCTGCGAGGTCCAGCTCGGCACCACGGACACCCCCGCGGGCTACGGCCTCGCGGTGACGCTCACCGTCAGCCTGCCCGGGTGGCCGGCGGCGGACCTCCTGCCCCTGCTGCACCGGGCGGACGCGGTCTGCCCGTACGCGCAGGCCGTGCGCGGCAACGTACCGCTGACGCTGCTGGCCGTGGAGGAGCCCGCCGGGCCCGTCGCACCCGCCGCCGATGACCGCGCCTGAGCCCGGGCCGGGCGGGCCCGTCCCGGACGGGCCCGGCATTGCGGTGCCCGAGCGCGGTGCCTGGCTGCGGCGGGGCATCAGCCGTGACGGCGGACCCCTGGTCGAGGACCGCGAAGTGGTGTGGCTGCAGGCCGGGTCGTATTACGCCGACAGCCGGGGCTTCGCCGGTACCACGTCCTTCGACGGCTCCCAGGTGCACTTCCACCATCTGACGGGCGAGCCCGGCGAGGACGCCGGCACCTTCCGGCGGGACGGTGCGAGCCTCGTCGAGCGGGGCACCAACACGGACGGCTCCACCTTCCTGGAGATCTGGACCCCGCTGCCCGCCGCCGACGGTGCCTGCGGCTCCTGGTCCGGCCCGGACCACCACGTGGTGCGGGTCGGCCGCCACGTGGTGCACGTCGATTCCGGTGCCGGTACGTACTGGCGCCTGTAGACCGGGCCGGCCGCGGGCGGCCCACCGTCAGGGCAGGAGGCCCGCCGGGAGGTACTCCTCGTACTCCGCGGCCGGCCGTCCGGTGACCTGGCGGACCAGGTCCCCGAGCGGATCGGTGGCCTCCTGCGGCGCGGGCGCGCCGAGGCGGGCGGCGACGTCCTTGCGGAGGGTCGGGAGCAGGGAGTACAGGTGGTCGCCCGGGCAGGACGTGGCGTTGAAGTCGCGGTGGCCGTAGATCTCGGAGGCGGGCAGGCCGTACTGGTCGCAGATGTGGGCGCACAGGTCGGCCAGGGCCGCGTACTGGGCCGCCGGCGGGGCCTCGGAGGTGTACGTGCCCTCGTTCTCGATGCCGATCGACACGGTGTTCTGGCCGACGCAGTGCGCCGCCCGCACCTGCCGGGTTCCGGTGCGCAGCTCCGCGAGGCTGTTGTGGCGCCCCTCCAGCACGAAGGCCCCGCGGCTGACGGTGAAATGCTGACCGGTGTCGATCCAGCCCTGCGCGTCCATGTGGTACGTCTGGATCGCACGGGCGAGAGCGAGGGCGCGCTGCTTCGAGTAGTCCGTCACGTTCGCCGTCGCCGTGTGGTGGACGATGATCCGCTCCGGCCGGTTGGCGAGGACGACGACGGGTTCGGAGGCCGCCCGCGCACCCCAGGCGGCGCAGCCGATGATGTCCGGGGTGGCGGCGGAGTAGGCCCGCCCCGCCGTGGCGAGCGGCAGTGCCGTGGCGGCGGCCAGGGCGAAGGCTCCCGTGAGGACCGACCGGCGGGTGTACGGGGCGGCGGCGCGCGCGGGCGGCCGGTGCAGTGCGGAGAAGGTCATGCCGCGCCATTGAAGGGGACTCCACCCGCACCGGCCGCGCAGACACACCGCGCGACCCCCCGGAGTGTCCCCGACCGGCCGCGCCGCGGGCCTCTCCCCTACGGGCCGACGCTGCCGAGCCAGAGCAGGTCACGGGCCCGGGTCATCGCCACGAAGAGCCGGCTGCGGAGCAGTTCCTCGCGCTCCCGGGCCGTCTCCGAGGTCTCCGTGCCACCCGGCGTGCCGCCCGACGTGCCGGCAGGGGGCCCGGCAGGCGTCCCGGCCTGCGTCCCCTTCGCGAACACCGCGTCGTACCGGGGCAGGAACACGTACTTGAACTCCAGGCCCTTGGCCCGGCGATAGGTTCCCAGCTTCACCGCGTCGACCGCACGGCCGTCGTAGTGCTCCAACTGGCAGACCGGGATGCCCGCCTGGGTGAGCAACCGCTGGTAGTGGCCGATGGCGCGCATGGAGGGACACAGCAGGGCGGTGTCGGCCCGCCCGCCGTCGGGCAGGGCACGCAGGGCGTCCAGGAGTTCGCCGTCATGGGCTTCCACCGTGGACCTGGTGACGCGTACGACGTCCCCGTCGTGGTAGGTGAGGTCGACGTCGCGGCGGCCCGGGGTGCGCAGGCCGTCGATGTCCTCGAAGGCGTCGTCGGCCACGACGGAGAGGGCCGCCTCCAGGATCCGCTCGCTGTTGCGGTAGTTGGTGCGCAGCACCTGTCCGCGGTCGCCGCGGATGTCGATGCCCGCGTCGGTGAGCCGGAAGCCGCCCGGGTACACGGTCTGCTGGCCGTCGCCGACGAGCAGCAGGCCGTTGGGCGCGTCACCGACGAGCGCGTGCAGGAGGCGGACGCCGACGAGGGTGAGGTCCTGGACCTCGTCGACGATGACGGCCGCGTACGGGGGCCGCTCGCGGCGGCGTGCCGTTTCGGCCAGGGCCAGGGAGAGGACGTCGTTGAAGTCGTGGACGCCGCGCTCGCCGCGCAGCGATTCGTACGCCTCGTACAGCTCCCACACCGCCTGCCGGTGGGCACGGTGGAGGCGGGCCTTCCGCCGCCGCCTGGGGACGGTCACGTACTCCTCGAAGCGGGTGAGCCCTCGTCCCTTGATGACGTAGTCGATCTCCTCGCGCCAGTAGGTGGGAGCCGGGTCGAGCTCGGCCAGGCGGCTTTCGCGGCCGACGTTCTTCCAGGCGAGGCTGAAGGCGGTCTCGGCCTTGTCCCCGTGCAGCCGTACCGGAATGCCCCGCTCCTGCAGGAACTCCTGCGCCCAGGAGTGCAGGCTTCGGAAGTCCACCCGGTCGGCGACGGCCGGGGCCATGGCCTCCAGGAAGGTGCTCTGCACGCGGGGCAGGTTGTTGGCGAAGGTGACGTACAGGATGCGGCCGGTCGTCCGCCGGGCCAGGTAGGCCGCACGGTGCAGGGCGACGACCGTCTTGCCGGTGCCGGCCGGTCCGCTGATGCGGGCCGGGCCCGCCCAGTCGCGGCGCACCAGGGCCACCTGATCGGGGTGGAGGAAGGTCATCCACTGCTCGATCGGGGCCCGCATCGCACCCTTCAGGGCCGCGTCGCGCAGCCCTTCCAGGTCGAACAGTCCGTCCGGGGGGCCGGGCCGGTGCTGCTCGGGCGCCGGCGGCGTCCGCTGGTCGACCGCCGACCCGGCATGGCCCGGAAACACCCGCTCCAGATGGTCGGCGATCGCCCGGACCGACTCGGGGCGCAGCCGGTGCCGCTGCGACAGCAGCGCGGGGCCGATCTCGTGCTCGCCCAGGAGCCGTATCCGGCCTCGGCTCGTGTCGAGGCGCTGCCCGGCGAAGACCATGAGCGGCTGGACCGCGACCGGTGACATGCCGAGGGACGCCACCGCGCTCTCGGCCGCCTTCGTGGCGGCGAGCAGCCCGGCCGCCTGTCCGTCGTCCGGTCGGCCGCCGGCGGTGACGTCGATGACGAAGACACCGCCGGGCCCCACCAGCAGCATGTCCGCGCCGCTGGTCCGCGTGCCGGACCACCGCCGGTCGACGAGCAGCCGCCACCCGCGGGCGGTCAGTACCAACAGCTGTGCCAGAACCCGCTGTTCGCCCTCGCCGACCGCACTCCACCGCAGGGCCTGCCGCCGGGCGGCCTGCCACTGCTCCCGGAGCAACCGCTCCTGCCGCCGCGCGTCCTGCGCCCGCTGCGATGCCGCCCCGCCTGCCCCCATACCCAGCCCCCTCGTACGCGGAGTGACGATCATAGGGCGGTGAGCGACCGCGCCGGGAGGGCGCCTACCGGGCCGACAGGCTCCTGCCAGCCCTGGTGGTCCTGCTAGTCCTGCCAGTAGAAGAGCAGGGTGTCGACCGTCAACGGGTCGCGGCTGCCGAAGTAGTAGACGCAGAGGCCGGTGACCGAGGTCGAGCGGACGGCCCCGTCGATCCAGCGGAAGCCGGCCGATTCGAGGGCACGGCGCACGTCCGGATCGTCGTCCTCACCGGTGGCGAACCGGCCGAGGGTGCTGATGAACACCACGGCGTCGCTCCCGCCGTAGCCGATCACGTCGTACGTACCGTCGCCCGACCCGTTCTCCTCTCCGCAGGAGACGGGCGGCTTCGGTGCGAGGCCCGCGGCGGTGAGGGCGGCCGTGGCCCGCCGCAGCCGCTCGGCGGGGTCGGAAGGCGGCGGCGGCTCGGTGCACACGGCCTCGATCCGCCACCGCGGATCGCTCCGTTCCTCGGCCCACTGCCCGTACTCGTGGACGATCGCCGCACGCAGCTCCTCGTCCAGGCCCGCCACCTCGACCCGGGGCCGCCCCAGCTCGTCGTACAGTCGCCGGGTCTCGGCGGTGTCATCGGTCAGCCGGTGCAGCGCGTACAGGGTCCACAGCTTCGCCTCCTCGGTGGGTGCCACGGCGAGGTGGCCGCGCAGCCGTTCGGGGTCGGTCAGGAGCGCCTGCGCGCGGTACGCGACGGCCCGGTCGGGATCGGCGAGCGCATCGGTGACGTCCTCGCCGGCCCGCTCCCGCAGGCGGACGCGGGTGGAGCGGTCCTCGGGCCGGTCCTCGCCGAGTTCGGCCAGCACGGCTTCGAGCCCGTGGCGTGCGGCCAGTGCGTCCAGCCCCGCCTCGCCCCTCTCCCGCCGGTGCCGCCAGGAATCGAAGGCAAGAGCCGCCAGGGCGGGGGCCGCCGAGAGGTCGCCGAGCGCGCCGCGGGCCCCCAGGACCGCCTCGGCCATGCCGTACGCGCCGTCCCGCTGCCGGTCCTCGTGCCACAGCCAGGGCAGCAGTTCGGGGCGGTCCGTGAGCAGTCCCAGCAGCGCGATGCGCACTTCGCTCACGTCACCGGTGTCCTGGACGCGGGCGATCAGCTCGGCCACGCGCCGCTGCGGCACCCGTCCGGCCAGTGCCTCCGCGCAGGCCCGGCGGCGCCACCACGGCTGCCGCGTGTCGGCCGCGCACCGCGCGAGGGCGTCCGCTTCGTACGCGCGCAGGGCCGCGGCGTCGGTCCGTCCGGCTTCCGGGCTCAGCGCCTTGATCGTCTTCCGCATCCCGGGAGGCTACTGGGGGCCGCCCGGCGGGGCCCTCTCGATTTCCCGGGTCCGGGCGGAGGGCAGCCGGTGTCGGCGGGTGTCGATAGGCTTCACGGATGGCACTCCCCGACGCTTCCCCCGACACCTCCGAGACCTCCGAGACCTCCGACGCCCTGCAGGTACTGCACCGCGTGTTCGGCTACAGCTCCTTCCGCGGTGAGCAGCAGGAGATCATCGAGCAGGTCGTCGGCGGCGGCGACGCCCTCGTACTGATGCCGACCGGTGGCGGCAAGTCGCTCTGCTACCAGATCCCGGCGCTGGTCAGAGAAGGCACGGGCATCGTCATCTCGCCGCTCATCGCGCTGATGCAGGACCAGGTGAACGCGCTGACCGCCCTCGGGGTGCGGGCCGGATTCCTCAACTCGACGCAGGACACGTACGAGCGGCAGGCCGTCGAGCAGTCGTTCCTCGCCGGCGAGCTGGACCTGCTCTACCTGGCCCCCGAGCGCCTGCGCACCGAGAGCACCCAGCGGCTGCTCGACCGGGGGACGGTCTCGCTCTTCGCGATCGACGAGGCACACTGCGTCGCCCAGTGGGGTCACGACTTCCGGCCCGACTACCTCGCACTGTCGATGCTGCACGAGCGCTGGCCGAAGGTGCCGCGGATCGCGCTGACCGCGACGGCCACCGAGGCCACCCACGCCGAGATCGTGGCGCGGCTCGGCCTGGACGAGGCCCGGCACTTCGTCGCCAGCTTCGACCGGCCGAACATCCAGTACCGGATCGCCCCGAAGAACAATCCGCTCAAGCAGGTGCTGGAGCTGATCCGCAGCGAGCACGCCGGTGACGCCGGCGTCGTCTACTGCCTTTCGCGGGCCTCCGTGGAAAAGACCGCGGCCTTCCTGGTGGAGCAGGGCATCGATGCCGTGGCGTACCACGCCGGCATGGACGCCCGGACGCGCGCGGCGAACCAGGCGCGGTTCCTGCGGGAGGACGGGGTCGTGGTGGTGGCCACGATCGCCTTCGGCATGGGCATCGACAAGCCGGACGTGCGCTTCGTCGCGCACCTGGACCTGCCGAAGTCGGTCGAGGGCTACTACCAGGAGACCGGCCGTGCGGGCCGCGACGGCGAGCCGGCCACGGCGTGGCTGGCGTACGGGCTGCAGGACGTGGTGCAGCAGCGCAAGCTCATCGAGGGTTCCGAGGGCGACGAGACGCACCGCCGTTCCCTGGCCATGCACCTGGACGCCATGCTGGCGCTGTGCGAGACGGTCGACTGCCGCCGGGTGCGGCTGCTGGCGTACTTCGGTCAGACGGGCACGCCGTGCGGCAACTGCGACACCTGTCTGGCACCGGCCGAGTCCTGGGACGCGACGGTCGCCTCGCAGAAGCTGCTGTCGACGGTGTGGCGGCTGGCGAACGAACGGCGGCAGAAGTTCGGCGCCGGCCAGATCATCGACATCCTCCAGGGCAAGAAGACGGCCAAGGTCATCCAGTTCGACCACGACGCGCTCTCGGTGTTCGGCGTCGGGTCGGACCTGGGGACGGCGGAATGGCGGGGCGTGGTACGCCAACTGCTCGCGCAGCGGCTGCTGGCGGTGGAGGGCGAGTACGGGACGCTGGTGCTGACCGAGGAGAGCGGCGAGGTGCTGGGCGGACGCCGCAGCGTCCCGATGCGGAAGGAGAAGGCGCCCGCCGGACCCGCCCGCAAGGAGTCCGGATCCCGCTCGGGGAAGGGCGCCCGGGTGCCGGTCGACCTGCCGGCCGCGGCCGAGCCGGTGTTCCTGGCCCTGCGCGCCTGGCGGGCCGAGACGGCGAAGGAGCAGGGCGTGCCGGCGTATGTCGTCTTCCACGACGCGACACTGCGGGAGATCGCGACGCGGGTGCCCGCCACGACGGAGGAACTGGGCACCATCGGCGGCGTGGGCGAGGCCAAGCTCGCCAAGTACGCCGAGGGCGTCCTCGCCACCCTGGCGGAGTGCGGCGCCACGGCCTCGGCCCCCGCCGTCACGCCGGAGGCCGGTTCCGCCGCCCCGGTGACCGCGCCGACGGCTTCGCCGGCACCGTCGGCTTCGCCGGCACCCTCTGCCTCGCCGGCGCCGTCGGCCCCGCCCGCCCGGGCGGTCGCGCAGGAGGCCGACGAGCCGCCGTTCGACTGGGACGAGATGGACCCGCCGCCCTACGACGACTGGCAGTAGCCGGCCGTCCTCCTGCTCACCAGTGAAGTTACCGAGGGGTAGTCACGGGTGCGGAGGGACGGTAGCGTCGGCGGCCTGGAGGGGAGAGCCATGCCTCGTACGTTCACCGTGTCCGACAGCATCGTCGTCCACGTCCGTCCCGCCGACGTCTACCGGCACGTTTCCGATCCTGCCCGGATGGGCGACTGGAGCCCGGAGAACCTCGGGGCCACCGTGCACGGAGAGCCCGGGGAGGCCCGTGTCGGGACGGTCTTCGACGGCCGCAACAAGCGCGGGGCCTTCCGCTGGACCACCCGGTGCACGGTGACGGCGGTCGAGCAGGACCGCCTGTTCCGGTTCCGCGTGCACGCCATCGGGATCCGGCGCCCGCGCGTGCCCGGCTCCATCGCCACCTGGGAGTACCGGTTCGAGCCCGTCCCGGAAGGCACCCGGGTGACGGAGACCTGGACCGACGACCGCCGCTCGTGGCCGGACTTCGCGGCCCACGCCTTCGACCGGATCGCCACGCGGGGGCACACCTTCGCCGATTTCCAGCGCCGGAACATCGCGGTCACCCTGCGCAACCTCAAGAAGGCCCTGGAGCCGGCGTCCGGCACCCCGTGACAGGAAGGGACCCCGTGAACCACACCGCCGAGCCCTTCCGGCTCCTCCCCGGCGCCGCCGCGTCGCCGGTGATCCTGCACGTACCGCATTCCTCGCGCGTCGTACCGGAGTCCGTACGCGAGGGGATCCTGCTGGACGACGCGGCTCTGCGGCGGGAACTGGACCACATCACCGATTCCCACACCGCGGAGATCGCCGCGCGAGCCGCCGCCGGCTGCGCCCTCACCCCGTGGCGGTTCGTCAACGGGCTGTCCCGCCTCGTCGTCGACCCCGAGCGCTTCCCCGACGAGCGGGAGGAGATGCTGGCGGTGGGCATGGGGGCGGTGTACACGCGCACCACCCACCGGGAGCGTCTGCGGGCGGACGGCTTCGACGGCGGGCCGTTGCTCGACCGCTACTTCCACCCCTATGCGGAGGCGATGACGCGGGCCGTGGCGGACCGGCTGGAGACCGTCGGCCGGGCCGTGATCATCGACGTGCACTCGTACCCGGCGCGGGCCCTGCCCTACGAGCTGCACGGCACCGGCCCGCGGCCGCCGGTCTGCCTGGGCACGGACCCCTTCCACACCCCGGCCGATCTGCTCGCCGCGGCCGGGAAGGCCTTCGCGGACTTCGGCGGTACGGGGCTCGACAGCCCCTTCGCGGGCACGTACGTACCGCTGCGCCACTACGGCCGGGACCCGCGGGTCGGTGCCCTGATGGTCGAGATCCGCCGGGCCCTGTACATGTCCGAGCCGGGCGGTCCCGCCGGGCCCGGTCTCCTCGCACTGGCGGCCGCGCTGACCGAACTGGTGGACGCCCTGGTCCCGTAGGAGTTCGCCGGCCGCCCCGGGGGCGGCCGGCGGCCGGATCGCATCCGCCCCGAAGGGCCGGGCCCGTCGGACGACGGCCCCGGCCCTTCCGCGTACCCACCGGGAGTGACGGGGTGCTCACCCCGCGCGTCCTCCGAAAACCTGCACACCGTGTACGCGATCCCGACAGCCGGCCTCCTCCGTGGAGCGATTTGCCCGATACATCCTGTCTCTTAAGTGGCGATTCACCCCACTTCGCTCCATGTAAGCAACGCATCTCCCCTATCTGTTACTCGTTTCTGTGAAGAAGTCGCCACTATTCCGTGAATCAAGCTGCACGTCCGTCGGCAGAGGTGGTCGTCCACCCGTGACGGGAAGTCAGCGGGATTGGGAGGAGGACGCGTTCGCGTGCTTTCATCTTGCGCATCGCAGCAGTCGGGAACGGCGCCGGAGTTTCGTGCCGCCGCCCGCACGGCGATGAATTCCTCCCCCCAATGAAAGGTGCGCACCATGCGTAACGACATCGAGACCCGCGAAATCGACGACACCGAGCTGGACGCCGTGTCCGGCGGCATCATCAGCGTGTCCGGCGGCCTGGCCGGCGCCGTGACCAGCGATGTCAGCAATGTCGTGGGGGTCGTGGGCTCCCTGCACACCGTCCAGGCCGCGACGGGCATCGTTTCCCACGTCCCCGGTCTCGTCACGGGCATCACCGGTGTTTCGGTGAACGCCGGTCGCGCCGGTCTCTGATCGGGAAATACCCGTGAACCCCGGAGCGTCCCCCACGGCTCCGGGGTTAACGGCCGTCCCGCCGTCAGCCCCACGATACGAATGCAGCCGAAGGAACAGTCCGTGCAGTTTCGCCAAAAGGCTCTTTCCAAGCTGCAATCGCCCGAGGAATTGGACCTGCCCGTCCGCTTCGCCCGCCCGCAGGGTCGGCTGGTCCTCGCGGTCACGGTCGCCGTCATGGCGGCCGCGGCCTACTGGGCCTTCACGGGCACCGTGTCGTCCAAGCTGAGCGCACCGGGCGTCCTCACCCGGCCGGAGGGCAGTTACGTGCTGCAGACGCCGGTCGCGGGCCAGGTGACCGCGGTCCTCGCCGAGGAGGGCCAGCTGCTGGCCGCCGGTGCGCCCCTGCTCAACGTCCGTACGGAGCAGGGCGAGCGGCCCGTGCGCGTGGTGACCGGCGGCACGCTCACGACCCTGGTGGCCAAGGTGGGTTCGGTCATCGCCACGGGTGCGGACGTGGCCACCGTGGAACGTGCGGCGGATCCGAAGGACCCGATGGTCGCGGTGTTGTACGTGCCGGGCGCAAGCGGCTCGGAGATCGCCGTGGGCACCCCGGTCGACCTGAGCGTCCAGTCCGTCCCGCAGCAGCGGTTCGGCATGCTGCGCGGCCGCGTCGCCTCGGTCGGCCGCGCACCGCTGACGCGGGCCCAGATCGGCGGCTTCCTCGCCGACAGCGGTCTCGCCGAACAGTTCTCCCGCCACGGCAGCCCGGTGGCCGTGGTCGTACGTCTGGAGCGTTCCTCCGCCACCCCGTCCGGCTACCGCTGGTCCTCCGCGGACGGGCCCCCGTACGCCGTCGATTCCAGGACTCCGGTCACCGGTGCGGTCCACCTCGCCGCGCAGCGGCCGGTCGACTGGCTGCTGCCGTGACCGCCCCGCACCTGACGCCCGCCGGGCGCCGGCGCCACCGCCCCGGGCCGCAGGGCCGCTCCCGCCGCGGGTCCGCACCCGCGCCCGTACCGACGGGCAGGACGCCCCGCCCCGTCCGCACCCCCACCGTGCTGCAGATGGAGGCCGTGGAGTGCGGCGCCGCCGCACTGGCCATGGTGCTCGGCCACCACGGCCGCTTCGTCCCGCTCGAAGAACTGCGCGTAGCGTGCGGTGTCTCCCGCGACGGCTCCCGCGCCAGCAGCCTCCTCAAGGCCGCCCGCGGGTACGGGCTGACGGCCAGGGGCATGCAGATGGACCTGGCCGCGCTCGCCGAAGTCCGCGTCCCGGCCGTCCTCTTCTGGGAGTTCAACCACTACGTCGTCTACGAGGGCACGGCCCGGCGGCTCGGCCGCACGGGCGTGTACGTCAACGACCCGGCCAAGGGACGCCGGTTCGTCCCCATGGACGAGTTCGACACCAGCTTCACCGGGGTCGTCCTCACCTTCGAGCCGGGTGACGGCTTCCGCCGCGGCGGTCACCGGCCGGGCGTCCTCGGGACCGTGCCGGGCCGCATGCGGGGTACCTCGGGCACCATGGCCGCCGCCGTGGCCGCCAGCCTCCTCCTGGTCGCCGTCGGCGCGACGGTGCCGGCCTTGAGCCGCACGTACATCGACATGTTCCTGATCGGCCGGCAGACGTCCCTGCTCGGCGTGCTGTTCGCCGCGATGGCCGTCGCCCTCGTCCTCACCGCGACGCTCACCGCGCTGCTCCAGGCCAATCTGCTGCGCGGGCGCATCATCTCCTCGACCCTGAGCAGTGCCCGCTTCTTCCGCCACCTGCTCAGGCTTCCCGTCACCTTCTACTCCCAGCGCAGCCCGGCCGACCTGGTCCAGCGCCTGCAGTCCAACGACTCGGTCGCCGAGACCCTCGCGCGGGACCTGTCCGCCGCGGCGGTGGACGCCGTGGTGGTGGTGCTCTACGCGGTGCTGCTGTGGACGTACGATCCGCAGCTCACCCTCGTCGGCGTGGCCGTGGCACTCCTGAACGTGGTCGCCCTGCGGATCGCGATCCGGCTGAGGGCCACCGGCACCCGGAAGCTGCGCGCCGAGAGCGCCCGCCTGACCAACACCTCGTACAGCGGTCTGCAGCTCATCGAGACGATGAAGGCGACGGGCGGCGAGAACGGCTTCTTCCGCCGCTGGGCCGGACAGCACGCCGTCACCCTCGACGTGCAGCAGCGGCTCGGCGTGCCCAGCGCGTGGCTGGGGATCGTCGCGCCCACGCTGGCGGCGTTCAACAGCGCGCTGATCCTGACGATCGGCGGCCTGCGGGCGGTGGAGGGCCATCTCACCGTGGGCCTGCTCGTCGCGTTCCAGGCCCTGGTGACCAGCTTCACCACCCCGATCTCCCGGCTGGGCGGTGTCGCGGGCAGGATCCAGGACTTCGCGGCCGACGTAGCCCGCCTGGGCGACGTCGAGAACTTCCCGGTCGACCGGGTCTACTCACGGCGCGAGCCCGCGGCCTCCACCCGGCGTCTGAAGGGGCACGTGGAGCTGGACGGCATCACGTTCGGCTACAACCCGCTGGACGCCCCCCTGCTCAGGGACTTCTCGCTGACGGTCGGACCCGGGCAGCAGGTCGCGCTCGTCGGTGGCTCGGGCAGCGGCAAATCCACGGTCTCCCGGCTGGTCTCCGGCCTCCACGCCCCCTGGGCCGGGGCCATCCGCATCGACGGGATGCGGCTGGAGGACATCCCGCGCGGGGCGCTGGCCGCTTCCGTCTCCTTCGTCGACCAGGACGTCTTCCTCTTCGAGGGGACCGTCCGCGACAACGTCACGCTGTGGGACCCCTCCCTCTCGGACGAGGCCGTCGTCGCCGCCCTCCAGGACGCCGCCGTGTACGACGTGGTGGCCCGCCGCCCCGGTGGTGTCCACAGCCGCGTCGAGCAGGACGGCAGCAACTTCTCCGGCGGCCAGCGCCAGCGTCTGGAGATCGCGCGGGCTCTGGTGCGCCGTCCCAGCGTCATGGTGCTCGACGAGGTGACGAGCGCCCTGGACGCGGAGACGGAACAGATCATCATCGACAACCTGCGCCGCCGCGGCTGCGCCTGTGTGGTCATCGCCCACCGGCTGAGCACGGTGCGCGACAGCGACGAGATCGTCGTGCTCGACCGGGGCACCGTCGTGGAACGCGGCCGGCACGAACATCTGGTCGCCGCGCAGGGTCCGTATGCCGCACTGGTCAAGGAGCACTGAGGTGACGTACGCGGACCATGCCACCGCCACCCCTGCCGCCGGGGGTATGCCGGCCGGGGCTCCGGATCCGGTCGTCGCGGCCCTGGGCGCGCTGGGCTCCCCGGTGGACTGCACGGGCATGCGCAGCCTGTCCCTGGAAGGCCCGCTCGTCCTGTGGCTGGTCGTCCGGGGCGGGCTGGACCTGTTCGCGGTGGACGCCGCGCAGGGTGGGCACTGGCACTTCCTGGGCCGGCTGGAGCCGGGCACGCTGCTGCTCGGGCCCGCCGAGGGCCCCGGCCACACGCTGGTCGGCCGGCCCCTGCCCGGGTGCCTGCTGCGCCGTATCGGACTGCGCGAGCTGTACCGCTCGGAGTACGCCCCGTTTCCGCAGTACCCGCAGCACCAGCAGTACGCCGGTGAAGGCCCGTACGCCGCCGCCGCGGAAGGACCGAGCCCGCTGGAGGACGCCTTCGCGCGCGGCATCGGCCGCGGTCTGCGCGTGCTCTGCGAGGCACCGCTGGACGGCACCGCCCGCACCGGGCACCAGGGAGCCGACGACGACATCCTGTGGATGCACGTCACCCCCGGCAGCGTGCGCTACGGCGCCGTGTACGAGGCGGAGGCGGTCGGCACCCTCCTCGTCGACGCGGCGATGTGGCAGGGCATGGTCGACCAGCAGTACCGGCTGCTGTACGCCCTGGACGGCTGGATCGAACAGCTGGAGCGGGCCCACGAGGACCGGACGGCCGCCGGGCTGGAGGCGGGCCGGGCGGCCCGTACGCAGGCCGACCGGACGCTGCTGGCGTCCATCGTCCGCGCCGGCGACCGGGAGCGCCACCGGGGTGCGGACGTCGACGCGACCTTCGCGGCGTGCCGCATCGTCGCCGGCGCCGCCGGGATCGCCTTGTCCCCGCCGGGCGGGACGGACAGCAGCCCGGAACAGCTGGACCCCGTCGAACGCATCGCGCTCGCCTCCCGGATCCGCACCCGCACGGTCGCTCTCCGCGGGAGCTGGTGGCGGGAGAACTGCGGACCGCTGGTGGGCCGGCGTGAGAAGGACGGCTCGCCGGTCGCCCTGCTGTGGCGGCGCGGCGGCTACGAGGCGGTCGACCCCGCCACCGGCCGGCGCGAGCGCGTCGGCAAGGCCGGCGGGGCCGCCTTCGAACCCCGCGCCGTCATGCTGTACCGCCCCCTGCCCGAGGGACGGGTGGGCCTGCCCGCGCTGCTCCGCTTCAGCATGCGCGGCACCCTCCCCGAGCTGCGCAACCTGCTGCTGGGCGGGCTCGTCGCGGTCGTGCTGGGGGCACTGGTGCCGGTCGCCACCGGCCAGGTCCTCGGCCGGTACGTCCCGCAGGGCGAGAGCGGTCTGATCGTGCAAACCGGGCTGGCGCTGGTCGCGACGGCCGTGGTCGCAGCCGTTTTCATGCTGCTGCAGAACACCTCGCTGCTGCGCATGGAGGGCCGTGTCGAGGCCACCCTGCAGCCGGCCGTGTGGGACCGGCTGCTGCGGCTGCCGACCACGTTCTTCGCCGGCCGCTCCACCGGCGAGCTGGCCGGCGCGGCGATGGGCGTCAGCGCGATGCGCCGCGTGCTGTCCGGTATCGGTCCGGTCTGCGTACAGGCAGGCGCGGTCGGCGGGGTGAGTTTCGTCCTGCTGCTCGTCCACAGCGTGCCGCTGGCGATGGCGGCACTGGGCATGCTGGTCGTCGTCGCGGCGGTCTTCCTGGGCCTGGGGCTGTGGCAGCTGCGGTACGAGCGCAGGCTGAACACGCTCGGCCACCGGCTCGGCAACCAGGCCTTCCAGACCCTGCGCGGTCTGCCCAAGCTCCGCGTCGCCGCGGCCGAGAGCTTCGCGTACGCCGCCTGGGCGAGGGAGTTCGCCCGTACCCGCGACCTCCAGCAGCGGATCGGCCGGACGCAGAACGTCAGCACGGTCCTCGGCGCCGTCTGTCTGCCGCTGTGCACGCTGGTGATGTTCGTGCTGCTGGCCGGTCCGGCACGCGGCGCCATGTCCGCCAGCGAGTTCCTCACCTTCAGCACCGCGCTGACGATGCTGCTGTCGTCGGTCACACAGATGACCGGTGCGCTCGTCTCGGCCGCCGCGGTCCTGCCGATGTTCGAGCAGATCCGGCCGCTCCTGCGGGAGATCCCCGAGGTGGACCGCTCCAGTACCCGACCGGGACGGCTGACCGGTGCCATCGAGGCCCGGAACCTGTCCTACCGCTACACGGACGACGGCCCGCTCGTCCTCGACGACGTCAGCCTCAAGATCGCCGCGGGCGAGTTCGTCGCGGTCGTCGGGGCCAGTGGCTGCGGCAAGTCGACTCTGCTGCGGCTGCTCATCGGCTTCGACGGGCCCGTCTCGGGCAACGTGCTCTACGACGGCCAGGACCTGGCGGCGCTCGACCGGGCGGCCGTCCGCCGCCAGTGCGGCGTCGTGCTGCAGAACGCCCAGCCCCTCACCGGTTCGATCCTGGACTGCATCCGCGGCACCGGGACGTACGCGCTGGAGGAGGCGTGGGAGGCCGCCGCGATGGCGGGCCTGGCCGCGGACATCGAGGCCATGCCGATGGGCATGCACACCATCCTGTCCGACGGCGGCGGGACCGTCTCGGGCGGACAGCGCCAGCGGCTGATGATCGCCCAGGCCCTCATCCGCAAGCCGCGCGTCCTGTTCCTCGACGAGGCCACCAGCGCCCTGGACAACGAGGCCCAGCGGGTGGTCACGGCATCCACCGGCGCCCTGCGGGCCACCCGTCTGGTGATCGCCCACCGGCTCTCCACGGTCATGGACGCCGACCGGGTGATCGTCATGTCGGACGGCCGGATCGTCCAGCAGGGCCCGCCCGCCGAGCTCCTCGCCGACACGAACGGTGTCTTCCACGGCCTGGTCCGCCGCCAGCTGCGTTGACGGGCGTGCACCGCGGGCACCGCGACCCCGGGGCTCCCCGGGGATCCGGGGGCTCCGCTACCGGAGTTCGGACAGGTCGACCGAGTCCGCGGCCGCCGGGGGCTCGGCCGTGACGGGCTCGTCGAAGTCGGAGAAGGAGGCCACCACCCGCTTGCCGGACTTCTCGCTGCCCTCGACCTTCAGGAGGTACGGTTCGTCCTCGGTGGAAACCTGGTAGACGCCCGTCCCGGTGGCACTCCGGCTGGTGACCGTGATGGCCGGCTGTCCGTCGACCGTGGTCTCGGAACCCTTGGTCAGCTGTTCGCCCGGCGACTTCGACGAAAACTCCTTCTTGAAGAAGCCCAGGTCGCAGACCTGGGCGAAATCGCTCAGCATGGGGCTGTCCGTGGTGCCGTGCAGGTATCGGCCGTCGACGAGCGCGATCGCGTCCTCGGCCGCGGGACCCGGTACCTGGGATCTGAGCAGGTCGTCGTCCAGCTTCATCCAGACGTCGTCGCCGCGTTTGACGATGTCCGCCTTGCCCGCGTCGCCGGGCGGCGTGACGGTACCGACGCAGTCGCCCTGCTCGTCGAACCGGAGATCGAGGCCGGTGGTGCCCGAGGCGTCGGTCACCTTGCCCACCATGCGCATGGAGGTGAGCCCGGTCATGGCCTCGCGCGAGGCCTGGGCGATGGCCTGGGCACTCTTGTCGGCCATGCCGTTGTCATCGGCTTCCGCCGCGCCCGCGCCCGCGAACACCAGCAGGCAGGCGGCTCCGGCGGTCGTGCAGCGGGCCATCGCCGCCCGGGGTCCGGACATGGCACGTCACCTCTCTCGGGCGGCTCCCGGGCCGCGGCGGGCATCACCGCTCCGCGGGCGCAGCCGGTCACCTGATCAGCGTAGGTCCGCACCACGGCCGGCGCAGTTCGGCCGGACCGGGACCGGACGGACCCGGCGTCGGGCAGCATGGGGGCGATCACGTCGCCGCAGCACCGCCGATGGAGGGTCCGATGGGAAGTTCCACGTCCTTACCGCCGATGAGGGCACGTCTCGCCGTGGCCGTGGCGGCCGCCGCCACCGTGCTCACGACGGCCGGGGCGGCCACCGCCGGGGCGAGCGCGCCGCCGCCCGGGGAGAAGGCCCCGCGCGCGTTCGTGGCGCTGAGCTCGGTCGACCCCACGATCCTGCAGGAGATGCGGTACGTGCGTCCGCACAACTTCGTCGGCGATCCGGTCGACGGCTACCGGCAGCCCGTCTGCATCCTGACGCGCCCGGCCGCGCAGGCCCTGCACCGGGCCCAGGTGCGCCTGCTGCGCCAGGGGTACTCGCTCAAGGTGTACGACTGCTACCGGCCGCAGCGGGCCGTCGACCACTTCGTACGGTGGGCCGAGGACCTCGGCGACGAGCGGCGGAAGGCGGAGTTCTACCCGCGCGTCGACAAGTCCCGGCTGTTCGAGGACGGATACATCGCGAAGAAATCGGGGCACAGCCGGGGCAGCACGACGGACGTGACGCTGGTACGGCTGCCCGCGCTGCCGGCGCCCCGCCCGCGGCCGGGGCAGGAGTCGGTGCCCTGCCATGCGCCCCAGGCAGAGCGGTACCCGGACAACTCGGTCGACATGGGAACGGGTTTCGACTGCTTCGACACGCTGTCGCACACCGACGACCCGCGCGTCCAGGGGACACAGCGCGCCAACCGGGACCTGCTGAGGTCGGCGCTGGCGGCGGAGGGATTCGTCAACCTGCCCGAGGAGTGGTGGCACTTCACGCACAAGCCGGAGCTGTTCCCGGACACCTACTTCGACTTCCCCGTCGCGCACCGGTCGGTCGCCGGACACCGCCCCTGAGACTGCCGGGATGCACGGGGCGCCGCGGCGGCGGACAGTGGAGGCGGGGCCTTCGGCAGACCGGGAGGACCCGCGTGACGGACGACGACCCGACGCCCGACCGGACGGCTTCGCCTTTCATGGCGGAGGCGGCCTTCCGGTCCCTGCACGCCGAGCTGTGCCGCCGGGCGTCCGCCGGCGCCGGGCACCGGCGCGGCATCCTCGCCCACCTGACCCCGGAGCGGGTGGCCGCGGCCGCGGCCGAGGTGCGCCTCGGGCGCACCGTGTCGCTGGCCGCCCCCATCGAGACGCAGCCGGGGCCGGACGATCCGCAGCCCGCGGTCTACCGTCTGACGGCCCCGACCGCGCCGGAAACCGGAACCCCGGGCGTGCACTTCGCCCTGGACCGGTTCGCCATGAACGTGCACGGGGACGCCCACAGCCATCTCGACGCCCTGTGTCACGTCGTGTTCGACGGCGAGCTCCACGGCGGTGTCCCGGAGAGCCGGCTGGCCGCGGGCGGCGCCCACGGGATCACCCTCGACCTGGTGCGCGACGGCATCGTCGGCCCCGGGGTCCTGCTGGACGTCCCGCGCCTGCGCGGGGTCCCCTGGCTGGAGCCCGGGGACTTCGTGACCCCGGAGGACCTCACGGCGGCCGAGGAGGCCCAGGGCGTCCGGTTCGGGCCGGGTGACCTGCTGCTCGTACGGGTCGGCCACCGGCGCCGGCGCCAGGAGGCCGGGGCGTGGAACGCGGCGCACGCGCGGGCGGGCCTGCATCCGGCGTGCATGCGGCTGCTGGCCGAGCGGCAGGTCGCCCTCCTCGGCTCGGACGGCAACAACGACACGGCTCCGAGCCCGGTTCCCGGCGTCTCCTTCCCCGTGCACGTCCTGGCCCTGCACGCCCTCGGCATGCACCTGATGGACTACCTGGACCTGGAGGAACTGGCCGACGCCTGCGCCGGGCTCGGGCGCCGGCGGTTCCTGTGCACGGTGGCACCGCTGCGGCTGCCGGGAGCCACCGGTTCGCCGGTGAACCCGATCGCCGTCCTGTGAGGGGCACCTCACGGCCCCCGGGTGCCGCACCGGCGGGGGGCGTATACGTTCGAAGGGGGATCCTGCCGCGACCGGTCCGCCGGGGCGGCGCCGCCGCGAGCCGAGGACGGTGATCCGGTTGAACGACGCTCCGCACTACGACGTCATCGTCATCGGAACGGGCGCGGGCGGCGGCACGCTCGCCCACCGCCTCGCCCCGTCCGGCAAGCGGGTGCTGATCCTCGAACGCGGTGGCTACCTGCCCCGCGAACGCGACAACTGGGATTCCACGGCGGTGTTCGTCAAGGGGAAGTACCGCGCGCCCGAGTTCTGGTTCGACCGGCACGGCCGTGAGTTCCCGCCCGAGGTCAACTACTACGTGGGCGGCAACACCAAGTTCTACGGCGCGGCCCTGTTCCGGCTGCGCCCGGAGGACTTCGGGGAGCTGCGGCACCACGACGGGATCTCGCCCGCCTGGCCGGTCCGTTACGAGGACCTGGAGCCGTACTACACCCAGGCGGAGCACCTCTACCGGGTGCACGGCCGGCACGGAGAGGACCCCACGGAGGGTCCGGCGAGTGCCCAGTACGCTCACCCGCCGGTGGAACACGAGCCGCGGATCCAGCAGTTGAGCGACGACCTGGAGAAGCAGGGCCTGCACCCCTTCCACCTGCCCATCGGGGTCGACCTGGACCAGGACGCGACCGGCCGGGCGACCCCGTCCAGCGTCTGCATCCGCTGCAACCGGGTCGACGGCTTCCCGTGCCTGGTGCGCGGCAAGTCCGACGCCCAGGTGATCTGTGTGGAGCCCGCGCTGCGGCACCCGGGAGTCGAGCTGGTCACCCACGCCCATGTGCTGCGGCTGGAGACCGATCCGACGGGACGCACGGTCAGCTCGGTCGTCGCCCGGATCGACGGCGGCGAGGAGGCCCGTTTCTCCGCCGACCTCGTGGTCGTGGCCTGTGGCGCGGTCAACTCGGCGGCGCTGCTGCTCGCTTCGGCGAACGACCGGCATCCGCGGGGCCTCGCGAACGGTTCGGACGTGGTCGGGCGGTTCTACATGCGCCACAACAACCTGGCGCTGATGGCCGTCTCACGGGAGCCGAACGACACGCAGTTCCAGAAGACCCTCGCCCTGCACGACTGGTACCTGGGCGCGGACGACTGGGAGTACCCCCTCGGCGGGATCCAGATGCTCGGCAAGTCGGACGCCGAGCAGATCCACGGCGAGGCCCCGCGCTGGGCCGGGGCGGTGTCCCCGGACATGCCCTTCGAGGTCATGGCCCACCACGCCGTGGACTTCTGGCTGTGCGGGGAGGACCTGCCGCTGCCCGACAACCGCGTCACCCTGGACGGCGACGGCCGTATCCACCTCGCGCTCGACGAGTCCCACAACACGGCCGGGCTGAAGCGGCTGCGGCACAAGCTCCAGGGCATGCTGGGCCGTCTCGGCATGCACGAGCACCACCTGCTGGACCACAGCCTCTACCTGCACAAGGGCATGCCCATCGGGGCCACCGCGCACCAGGCCGGCACCGTACGCTTCGGCACCGATCCCGCGTCGTCGGCGCTGGACCTCAACTGCAAGGCGCACGAGCTGGACAACCTGTACGTGGTCGACACGAGCTTCTTCCCGAGCATCGGCGCGGTCAACCCGTCGCTGACGGCCATCGCGAACGCCCTGCGGGTCGGCGACCACCTCCTGGAACGGATGGGCTGACCCGCGGCGGGGACACCGCCGACCGGGCGAAGATCCTGCACCGGGTGGCGCAACACGGATCGCGGCGGGCCGCCGCGCCCCGGATACGGTGATTGGGTGACGCCGGACCCGCCAGGGGCGCCGTCGTCCCGACGGCGCGGGGTGGCGGTGCGAAGGAGGCAGTCCGCCGTGAGTTCCACCGAGGGCGTACCCCGGGGTGTGATCCCCGCGCACCTGCTCCGGGGCCAGAAGGCACTGGTGACGGGTGCGAACTCCGGGATCGGCAAGGCCACGGCGATCGGCATGGGCCGGGCCGGGGCGGACGTGGTCGTGAACTACGTGGCCGGGCGGGAGGAGGCCGAGAAGGTCGTCGAGGAGATCGCCTCCTTCGGGGTGCGCGCGGCGGCGTACGAGGCGGACGTGTCCGACGAGGCCCAGGTCGTGGCCATGACGCAGCGGATGGTCGAGGAGTTCGGGACCATCGACATCCTCGTCGCCAACGCCGGCCTCCAGCGGGACTCCGCCTTCACCGAGATGACGCTCGCCCAGTGGCAGAAGGTCATCGACGTCAACCTGACGGGCCAGTTCCTGTGCGCCCGCGAGGCGACCAAGGAGTTCCTGCGGCGCGGGGTCGTCCCGGAGGTCTCCAACTCCGCAGGAAAGATCATCTGCATGAGCTCGGTGCACCAGATCATCCCCTGGGCCGGGCACGTGAACTACGCCTCCTCCAAGGGCGGCGTGCAGATGATGATGGAGACCCTGGCGCAGGAGCTCGCCCCGCGGAAGATCCGCGTGAACGCGATCGCCCCCGGCGCGATCCGGACGCCCATCAACCGCAGCGCCTGGGACACCGAGCAGGCCGAGCAGGACCTGCTCAAGCTGATCCCGTACGGCCGGGTCGGTGACCCTGCGGACATCGCCCACGCGGCCGTGGGCCTCGCCTCCGACCTCATGGACTACGTCGTGGGCGCCACGCTCTACGTGGACGGCGGGATGACCCTCTTCCCGGGCTTCGCCACCGGCGGCTGACCTCGTTCCTCGTCGGCCCCGGGGAGGGACGCATGCACACCACGCTCCACCTGCTGGCGGAGGCGGCCCCGCCGCAGATGCTGCCGGCCCGCTCGCTCATGGCCTTCACCCTCGCCTCGCACATCATCCTGGTGCCCATGGGCGTGGCCCTGCCGCTGATCACCCTGATCATGCACGGCTACGGGCTGCGTCGCGGCGACGCGACCGCGCTGCTGCTGGCGCGCCGCTGGTCGGCGGTCATGGCGGTGCAGTTCGCCATCGGCGTCGTCACGGGCACCGTCCTGTCCTTCGAGTTCGGTCTGCTGTGGCCGGGTCTGATGGGCCGGTGGGGCGACGTGTTCGGGATCGGCTTCGGCGTCGAGGCCTGGGCCTTCTTCCTGGAGGCCGTCCTCATCGCCATCTACCTGTACGGGTGGCGCAGGCTGCCCGCCCGTACCCACTTCCTGCTCGGGCTGCCGCTGCCGGTGACGGCCCTGCTGGGCGCCTTCGGCATCCTGGCGGCCAACTCGTGGATGAACACCCCGCAGGGCTTCTCCCTCGACTCCGAGGGCAATCCGGTGGACGTGGACGTCCGCAAGGCGATCTTCACGCCGATGTTCGGGCCGCAGTACTGGCATTTCGTCGTGGCGATGCTGGTCACCGCCGGGTTCGTGGTGGCCGGGGTGTACGCCGTCGGCTGGCTGCGCGGGCGCCGTGACCGCTACCACCGCCTCGGCTTCACCGTTCCGTTCACGGTCGCGGCCGTGTTCACGCCCGTCCAGTTCATGCTGGGAGACGCCATCGCGCGGGCGGTGTTCCAGAAGCAGCCGGTGAAGTTCGCGGCGATGGAGATCGTCTGGAACACCGACACGCACGTCCCGGAGTACCTCTTCGGCCGTCTCCACCCCGACGGGACCGTCACCGGCGGGATCAAGATCCCGCAACTCGACTCCATCCTGGCCGGCTTCAGCCCCGACACCGAGGTGCACGGGCTGGCGGACGTACCGGCGGAGAACCGGCCCACCGTGGCCCAGGCCACCCTCATCCACTGGACCTTCGACATCATGGTGGGCATCGGTTCGGTGCTCCTGCTGCTCGTCGTCTGGTACGCGTTCGTCTGGTGGCGCAAGCGGCGGCTGCCCGCCTCGCCGTGGTTCTACCGCAGCGCCGCCTGCGCCGGTGTGGCGAGCGTCGTCGTCGTCGAGTGCGGCTGGATCACCACCGAGGTGGGCCGCCAGCCGTGGATCGTGTACCAGAACATGCGGGTCGCCGAAGCCGTGACCGGGGCGCGCTCCGGGTCCTTGTGGACCATGTTCGGGGTGGTCGTCGTCGTGTACGTCCTCATCTTCGGGTCCTTCCTGGCCGTGCTCCTGAAGATGCGCACCCGATGGCGCCAGGACGACGAACGGAACCTCGACGAGGCGGGCACGATGGCGACACCGGAGACCGACACCCCCTACGGCCCCCGTTCCGCCGTTGCGGCCGGGGACGCTCCCGCCCCGGGCGACGGCCCCGGCGCGGCACCGGCCGAGGACGGCCGGCCGTGACCGCCGCCGGGGTGGTCGCCGCCGTCCTGCTCCTCGCGGTGGCCGCCTACACCTGCGCGGGCGGCACCGACTACGGGGCGGGCTTCTGGGACCTGACGGCGGGCGGCGCGGAACGCGGCAAGCGCCCCCGGTGGCTCATCGACCACGCCATGGCCCCGGTCTGGGAGGTCAACAACGTCTGGCTGATCTTCGTCCTGGTCATCATGTGGACCGGGTTCCCGGTGTTCTTCCAGACCGTGTTCTCCGCGATGTGGCTGCCGCTGGCCCTCGCAGCCGTCGGCATCGTGCTGCGCGGCGCCGGCTTCGCGCTGCGCAAGCCGACCCGCAGGCTCGCCGGACGACGCGTCTACGGGGCCGTCTTCGCGGTCTCCTCGCTCCTCACCCCGTTCTTCCTGGGTGCCGCGGCGGGCGGGATCGCCTCGGGGCGCGTGGGACCGGGCACCGAGCCGACGGCACACGCCTGGTTCAACCCGACCTCCGTCTTCTTCGGCCTGCTGGCGGTCGTCGGCACGGCGCTGCTCGGGGCGGTGTTCCTGGCCGCGGACGCCGTCCGTTACGAGGCCCCCGACCTGCACGCCTACTTCCGGCGCCGGGCGCTGGCCGCCCTGGCCGTCTTCGCCGTGCTGGGGGCGGTCACCCTGACCGTCGCCCACGAGGACGCGCCCCACCTGTGGCACGGCCTGACCCATGGCGCCGGGCTCGTCCTCCTGATCCTGTCCGTCGTGGCCACGCTCGTCACGGCGTGGCTGCTGCTGCGCACGTCCGGGGCGTGGTCCCGGCCGGCGGCCGTCGTCCTGATGGCCTCGGCGGTGCTCGCGTGGGGGGTGGCGCAGCGCCCGTACCTCGTCCCCGGCCGGCTGACGGTGGCCGAGGCGGCGGGGGCGCCCAGCACCCTGCACTGGCTGCTCGTCGTGACCGTCGTGGCCGCGGTGCTGGTCTTCCCTGCCGTGGCCTTCCTGTACCGGCTCGACACCCGCGGTGCGCTGGAGCCCCTCTCCGACGCCGACCTGCGCCGGGGCGGCCCGGAACGCGAGGCCTGACGCGCGGGTTTCCGCTGCCTAGGGCGCGGAGCCCCGGTTCAGGGCCGCGTCCAGGGTGATGGCCGCGTCGATGAGGGCGAGGTGGGTGAACGCCTGCGGGAAGTTGCCCAGTTGGCGTCCGGTCAGGTCGATCTCCTCGGAGTACAGGCCCAGGTGGTTGGCGTAGCCCAGCATCTTCTCCAGGACGAGCCGGGCCTGGTCGATCCGTCCGGCCCGGGCGAGTGCGTCGACGTACATGAAGGTGCACAGGGAGAAGGTGCCCTCGGAGCCGCGCAGGCCGTCCGGCGACGCCTCCGGGTTGTAGCGGTACACCAGGCTGTCGCTGACCAGTTCCTGCTCCATCGCGTCGAGGGTGGAGGCCCACATCGGGTCCTGGGGGGTGAGGAAGCCGACGGTCGGCATGCGCAGCAGCGAGGAGTCCAGGACCCCGCTGCCGTAGTGCTGGACGAACGCGCCGCGCTCGTCGCTCCACCCCTTCGCCATGACCTGTTCGAAGATCCGGTCCCGGGTGGCGCTCCAGTGCTGTGCCGGGGCGGGGCGGCCGCTGAAGTCGGCGAGTCTCAGGGCGCGGTCGAACGCCACCCAGGACATGACGCGCCCGTAGGTGAAGTCCTGGGCCCCGCCACGGGTCTCCCACAGGCCCTCGTCGGCCGTGTCCCAGTGGTCCGCCAGCCATTCCAGCACGCGGATCAGGCCGGTCCATCCCCGGTAGCCGAGGTGGATGCCGTGCCTCTGCGCGAAGGAGATGCTGTCCAGCGCCTCGCCGTAGATGTCCATCTGCAGCTGGGTGGCCGCTCCGTTCCCGATCCGGACCGGCGCCGAGCGCTCGTAGCCCTCCCAGTGGTCCAGGGTCTCCTCCTTCAGGTCGGAGGAGCCGTCGACCGCGTACATGATGTTCAGCGGCCCGGTGTCGCCCTCGCCGCCCGCCCGTTCGGCGATCCGGTCACCGAGCCATCCGATGAACGCCTTCGCCTCCTCCGTGAACCCCATGCCGAGCAGGGCGTACACGGAGAACGAGGCGTCGCGGATCCACGTGTAGCGGTAGTCCCAGTTGCGTTCGCCGCCGAGCTGCTCGGGCAGGCCGGTGGTGGGGGCGGCGATGACGGCGCCGGTGGGGGCGTAGGTCATCAGCTTCAAGGTGACGGCGGAGCGTTCCACCGCCTCGCGCCAGCGGCCGGTGTAGCGGGAGGTGTTCAGCCAGTTCCGCCAGAAGCCGATGGTGGCGTGGAAGAGTTCCTCGTACTCGGTGAGGCGGATCTGCCGGGGCGGCCCGTCGGCGGCGGATTCCAGGATGAGCCCGCGCTGCTGTCCCGCCTGCAGGTTCAAGGTGAGATGGACGTCGCGGTCGCCCGCCGTGAGGAGGCGGCCCAGCCGCTCGTCGTCGGGTTCCCGGATGGTGTGCACGGTCAGGGTCGTGTCGTCCGCGGTGAACACCGCGCCGTTCTGTGTGAGGTTCAGGTCGTGCGGCTTGCGCCCGTAGTCGAACCGGGGGGCGATGTCGACGTCGAAGGTCATGCTGCCGCGTACGCAGCGGACCATGCGGACCAGCCGGTGCCGGCTGGTGACCGTGGTGCCGGTCAGCGGCATGAAGTCGACCACCTCGCCGGCGCCGGCCTCGGTCATGAAGCGGGTCACCAGGACCGCGGTGTCGGGCAGGTACAACTGCTTGGTCGCGTACGTCGTGTGGGCCGGGCGGACCGTGCAGTGGCCGCCCTTGCCCTTGTCCAGCAGGGCTCCGAACACGCTGGGCGCATCGAAGCGCGGGCAGCAGAACCAGTCGACCACCCCGTCGGAGGTCACCAGCGCCGCGGTCTGCAGGTCGCCTATCAGGCCGTGGTTCTCGATCAGCGGGTACTCGTCCATCAGGGCGTCCCTTCCGGCCATGCGTCGCCGCCCGGCTCTCGGCCCCCCGAACCAGCGTATGCCGGGCCCGCGGCAGCGTCCCGCCGAGCCGGGACCCCCGGGCGGACGCGGTACGCCGCAGGGGTCGCCGGCCGCCCCGGCCCTCTGTGGGGCGGCCTCAGCCCCGGCCTGCGGCACCGCGGTCGGGGGCGCTCATGTCGCCCGTCGCGGGAACGCCGCCGGCGAGCCCGTAGCGCAGGTAGACGATGCCGTTCGGGCCGGCTGCCGGGGGTGCGAGGAGCGTGAGGTTCGTGGGCACCGCTCCCCCGTCGAAGAGCTTCTTCCCGACGCCGAGCACGATCGGGTGCAGCCACAGGTCGAGGCGGTCGTAGAGCTTCTCGCGCAGGAGGCTCTGCACGAGGTTCAGGCTGCCGACGACCCTCACGTGCTCGTGGCGGTCGCGGAGTTCACGGACCGCGCCGGCCAGGTCCGGGCCGAGCTGTACGGACCCGGCCCACGAGAGGTCGGGCCTGCCGCGGGAGGCCACGTACTTCGGGACGCGGTTGAAGAGCGTGGCGATCCCGTCGTCCTCACCGCCCTCCTGGTGGGGCCAGTAGGCGGCGAAGATGTCGTACGTCCGGCGGCCGAGCAGGAGGGCGTCCGTGCCCTCGTAGGCGGCGCCGACCTGCGCCCCGGAGACCTCGTCCAGCAGGGGTGCCTGCCAGCCGCCGAACGGGAACCCCACCGGGTCCTCGCCGGGGCCGCCGGGCGCCTGCCCGACGAGGTCGAGGGTCGCGAACGTCTCGATGTGGATGAGGCCCATGGCGTGCTCCCGCTGAGTCGGTGTTCCTGGTCAAGGGATAGACCTGTCGGCGCCCGCGGACTCATCGCCGCGCGGGCACCGGATTCGCCCGATCCGATCGTTGCCTATAGGCTTTAGGCAACTGCATAATCGCTATCGCCGAATCGAAGGAAGGTGAAGGCATGGTGCGAGTGGGGCTGACCTCGGAGCGGCTGACCCGGGCCGGGGCGGAGCTGGCCGACGAGGCCGGATTCGACCAGGTGACCCTGTCCGCGCTCGCCCGGCGGTTCGACGTCAAGGTCGCGAGTCTGTACTCGCACCTGAAGAACTCCCAGGAGCTCAGGACGAGGATCGCCCTGCTCGCGCTGGAGGAACTCGCCGACCTGGTCGCCGCCGCCGTGGCCGGCCGCGCGGGCAAGGACGCCCTGATCGCTTTCGCGAACGCCTACCGCGACTACGCCCGGGCGCACCCCGGCCGCTACGACGCCGCCCGGCTCAGGCTGGACCCGCAGACGGCTGCGGCCAGCGCGGGGGTGCGGCACGCGCAGATGACGCGGGCGATCCTGCGCGGCTACGACCTGACGGAACCGGACCAGACGCACGCGGTCCGCATGCTCGGGAGCGTCTTCCACGGCTACGCCAGCCTGGAGGCGGCCGGCGGTTTCAGCCACACCGCCGTCGACTCGCAGGACTCCTGGGCCTGGAC
Organism: Streptomyces venezuelae; assembly: GCF_008642275.1. Taxonomy (NCBI): domain Bacteria; kingdom Bacillati; phylum Actinomycetota; class Actinomycetes; order Kitasatosporales; family Streptomycetaceae; genus Streptomyces; species Streptomyces venezuelae. The sequence continues at coordinate 7,103,604 of NZ_CP029189.1, read as the reverse complement.
CCTGGAATCCCTCGACGCCATGCTGCGGCAGCGCGGCACCCCCTGACCGGCGGCGCTCCGCGCGCCGGCCCGGACCCCCACCCCGTACGCGCCCGAGTACGCGTACTCACCGACCACCCGGATCAGCAGGCTGAGGCAATGAGCACCGAACCGACCGAACAGACCGAACCGACGGAACAGGGCTGGATCACCACACCTGTCACCACACCCGTCACCGCGGACATGCTGCGCGGACACCTCGACGTGGAGAGGACCGCGCACGGCCTGCTGCCGCACCGGCTGCCGGCCCGGGCGCGGCGGCAGATCCCCGACGACCGGCTGGCGGTGGCGCAGGCCCAGCCCTCCGGCGTACGGCTGGTCTTCCGTACCCGGGCCACCGTCGTCGCACTCGACACGCTGCCCACCAAGCGGGTCTACCGCGGCTTCCCGCCCCCGGCGGACGGCGTGTACGACCTGCTCGTCGACGGCCGTCTCACCGCCCAGGCCACGGTGTCCGGCGGCAACGTCCGCACCGTCACCGACCTGGTCGGCCAGACCTCGGAGCTGACCCAGGGACCCCCGGGCACCGCCCTGTTCACCGGTCTCCCGGCGGGCGACAAGGACGTCGAGATCTGGCTGCCGCACACGGAGATCACCGAGCTGATCGCCCTGCGCACCGACGCCCCCGTGGAACCGGCGCGCGACAGCGGGCGCAAGGTGTGGCTGCACCACGGCAGTTCCATCAGCCACGGCTCCAACGCCGCACATCCGACCGCCATCTGGCCGGCCCTGGCTGCCGCCCGGGGCGGAGTGGAGCTGGTCAACCTGGGGTTCGGGGGCAGCGCGCTGCTGGACCCGTTCACCGCGCGTGCGGTGCGGGACACCCCCGCGGACCTGATCAGCCTCAAGATCGGCATCAATGTCGTCAACGGCGACACGATGCGCCTGCGGGCCTTCGTCCCCGCCGTCCACGGCTTCCTCGACACCATCCGGGAGGGCCGTCCGACGACACCGCTTCTCGTGGTCTCCCCCCTGCTGTGTCCCGTCCAGGAAGACACCCCCGGGCCCCTCGCGCCCGTCCTCGACGGCGGGACCCTGCGGTTCGAGGCCACGGGCGATCCGGCCGAACGCGCTGCCGGGCGGCTCACCCTCACCATCGTCCGTGACGCGCTCGCCGCGATCGTGGAACAGCGGGCGGCCGACGACCCGAACCTCCACTACCTCGACGGACGCCGGCTGTACGGCGAGAGCGACCACGCCGAGTTCCCGCTGCCGGACGCGATCCACCCGAGCCCCGAAGGGCACCGCCGTATCGCCGAGAACTTCGCGCGGCTCGCCTTCGCGGACGACGGCCCCTTCGCCGCCGGGACCTCCGGCGCGGCCGACTACCAGCGCATGCGGACGTCCTCGGCCCAGCCCAGCAGCCGGTCCACCGCGACCGGCTCGCCGTCGTCCGTGCGGATCGAGCCCGTGTAGTGGCCGAAGCACTGGTCCGTCCGGTTGGCGAGGAGACCGGCGCCGGTGCGGGTGGACCGGTTGTGGAAGGGGGTGAACACCAGGTCCACCTGGTCCGATCCCGGGGTGCGGATCGACCACGGCGCCAGGTGGTCGCCCCGGGACCACTGCCATTCCAGCTCCTGGCCGATCTTGCTGATCCGGCCGTCCACGCATACCGCGTTCTCCGTCGCTCCGGTGCCGCGCGTCCAGCGGCCGCCGAACTGCAGCCCGACGGTGCGGCCGTCCGTACGTCCGGAGGCGGCGCCCCAGTTCCACTCCACCGTGCGGGGCCACCGGCCGCGCCCGTGGTCGAGGGTGCCCCAGGCACCGTCGCCGAGGACCACCACGTCGTCGCCGATGCGCAGGGTGCCGGACGCGGGCCGGGCCGTGTGCTTGGACGTGTACTGGAAGCGGCGTTCGTCCCAGGGCACCACCACCGAGAGGGTCTCGTGCCCGTCGGGCATCCCGACGAGGAGGTCCGCCTCCACCGGCAGGCCCTGCGGGCTCAGGCAGCGCGCCCGCAGGCGGGTGCCGGATCCCTCGCCGCGGATCTCGATCCTTACCTGGCCCCCGGTCGGCCGCGGCGGTCCGACCACGAGGGGGCGGGACCCCGGATCCGGGGCTCCGGCAATGGTGTCGGGGAGGCGGACGCCGAATCCGCCCGGCACGAGCGCGGTGCGCTCGAACTCCCTGGTGACCGCCCCGTATGCGAGGACGTAGACGGAGTTCAGGGCCAGGTAGTCGAGGTCGCTCACGGTCAGGGCCACCACGTGCGTGGGCGTGGTCACGCACCAGTATTCCCACCGCTTCGTCCGCCCCCAGCCGGGAATCCGGCAGCGGTGCAGCGGTCGGCGCGACCAGCCGATCGCGGCCGGGGCGAGCCGTCCGTCGGCACGGCACAGGTCGACGGGCGCGACGATCTCACGTTCGTGCGTGGCCATGGCCGGACCCTATCGGGGAGCCCGTCGCCCACGGGGCGGACCACATCACCCTCCGCCGCGCCGCCCGCTCCCTCGGCCTCACCTTGAGGGACGTCCCCGCCCTCCGGGCGGTCCTCGCCGTGGACACGCCCTTGCTCCCGCTCACCTCCAGGGCGACGGCCGGGTCCGAGCCCCGTTTGACACGCCCTGGAGGGGTGGCAGGGTGGTACGTGGGGCCCACGATCGGAGGCTCCGCATGCTATCCGGACCGGCACGGCGTTCCGCCGCGCGGCAACTTCCCCTCCGGCTGACGGCCGGCACGTTCTTCCTGAACTCCGGGATCTCCAAGCTCGGTGCGGACGAGGCCACCGCCGAGAAGCTGCATCAGTTCGCCGCCACGACCTACCCGTTCCTGAAGAAGCAGGACGCCGCGAAATTCACCACGCTGCTCTCCGCCGGGGAGCTCGCCATCGCCGCCGCGCTGCTCGTACCGGTCGTCCCGGCCGCTGTCGCCGGCACTGCGCTGACCGCGTTCGCCGCCGGCACCCTCGGGCTCTACCTGCGTACGCCGGGGATGCGGGAGGAAGGCAGTCTGCGCCCGACCGAGCAGGGAATCGCGCTGGCCAAGGACGTCTTCCTGCTGGGCATCGGGGTCGCTCTCGTCGCCGAGGGCGTGGGCGAACACCGGTGACGTCATCCGCTTCTGCCCCCCGGGATCCCGGGGGGCAGAAGCGGATGCCGTGGGGCAGATGTCAGGGACGGATGCCGTCGCAGGCGATCGGCAGGTGGCGGGGGCCGCGGAGCACCGCGTTCTGACGGTACGGGGGCGGGTCCTCCAGCAGCCGCGGGTTCTCCAGTCTGCGGGCCAGCTCGCTGAGGGCCAGCTGGGCCTCCATCCGCGCCAGCGGGGCGCCGAAGCAGCTGTGGATGCCGCTGCCGAGACCGAGGTGCTGGATGTCCCCGCGGTCGGGGTCGAAGCGGTCCGGGTTCTCGAACCGCTTCGGGTCGCGGTTGCCGGAAGCCAGGATCAGCGAAACCGTGGCCCCCTTGGGGATGTTCACCCCGGCCATCTCGATGTCGTCGAGCGTGCTGCGCCGCGGCAGCATCTGCACGGGAGGTTCGTACCGCAGCAGTTCCTCGACGATCGGTACCGACAGCCGCGGGTCCTCGCGCAGCCGCTGGAGGACGTCCGGGTGGCGCAGCAGGGTCAGCATGCCGTTCGTGATCAGGTTGACGGTGGTCTCGTGGCCTGCGATCAGCAGCAGCGCGGCCGTGCTGATGGCCTCCAGCGTGCTCATCGACCCGTCCGCGTCCTCGGTGGCAGCCGCCAGCTGGGACAGCATGTCCTCGCCCGGGTCCTTGCGGCGCTCCTCGATCAGCCCGGCCAGGTACATGCCGAGTTCCATCTGCGCGTCGGCGGCGCCCTTCGGCTTCTCGCCGGGGTCGGCGTCGGGATCGGGGTCCAGGGCCGCGGCGATGGTGTCGGCCCAGCCGTGGAAGCGGGGCTCGTCCTCGTGCGGTACGCCCAGCAACCGGCAGATCACCGTCACCGGGAAGGGGTAGGAGAACTGGTCGACCAGGTCGATCCGGTCCGGGGAGCCCGCTTCGACGATGCCTTCGACGAGGCCCGAGACGATGTCGCCGAGCTCGCCGCGCATGTCGTGGACCTTGTGCGGCGAGTGCGGCGGTCCGAACGGCCGGTTCGTTATGCGGCGCAGCCGGTCGTGGTCCGGCGGGTCGAGCTTGAGGAACACCGGGGGCAGCGCCGAGTCCCCACCGTCCTCCTGCGTCAGCGGATCGCTGGACGGCAGCGTCAGGTTGCGGGGGTCGGAGCTGATGCGCGGATCGTGCAACAGGCTCTGTATCTCGTGGTACGTGCTGACGACGTACGGACCGTCCGCGTCGTGGAGCACCGGCGTTCTGCGCAGCTCCTCGTACAGCGGGTACGGGTCGGCACGGCTGGAGTAGTCGATGATCTGCCGGAGCATGGCCTGGCTCATGGTGTGTCCTCGTAGGCTCGCGGGACCGGCGGTTCCCCCAGCATGCACAAAGGCTCCGGGGGCCGCCTGCCGGACGGCAAAGCCGCAGGTCACCCGCTCGGTCACAAGCCGCAGGGCAGACGGCGGGCCGCCGCACGCGTCCGGACCCTCGACAGCGTGCCGGGCTCCGCGTTCCTCCGAACCCCGGCCGTCCTCGTGACAGCCGCCCTGTTACCGCCCCTCACCGCCGCGGTCCCGGCCCGGGCGGTGACCCTGCCCGCCGTGCCGATCCCCGGCGACCCGCGCGGAGCGGAGCTGTCCCCCTTCACCGGTCACGCCGTCGCGCCGCGACCGGTCGCCGTCCAGAAGAACGTCGGCACAGCACGGCCGGCGGAGGGCCCCGGGGGCTCCTCCGCCGGCCGTGTCCGCCGTGTGTCAGCCGGAGGTTCCGACGAACGTGGCGTAGACGGCGCCGTTCCCGCCGGCGTTGCCGTTGGAGATCACCGGGACGCTCGTGGCCGTGTCGGTGTTGGCCACCGCCCAACTGCCGCCACCGCCGCCACCGCCGCCGGTGATGGCCTCACCGCCACCGCCGCCTCCGCCGCCACCACCCCAGCCACCGCCGCCGCCACCGCCGCTGCCGTAGTTGGTGCCGTTGGTGCGCCACTCGCCCTCGCCGCCCTGCCCGGCGTTGCCGAGGAAGAGGGAGGAGTTGTTCGTCCAGCTCGCCCCGGCGTTGGGGCCGTTGCTCGTGTGGACCGGACCGCCCAGACCGCCGATGCCGTCGATACCGCTGGTACCGGACTTGTGGTCCACCCCGGAGCCGCCGCGGCCGCCGTCGCCGCCGTCACCGTTGCTGCCTCCGCTGCCGCCCGCGCCGGTGCGCGTCAGGCTGCCGGTGGTCGCCTTGCCGTCACCGCCCGCCGAGCCGCCCGAGATGATCTGCCCGGAGACCGCGGTGCCGCCGTTTCCTCCGGCGCCCCCGTTCCCGTTGGCGTTGCCCTGGCCGCCGCCACCGCCGCCGCCGGCGTCGACGAGCAGCGTGGTCGCGGTGCAGGTGCCGTAGCCGGCGATGCACGGGTTCTGCGTCGTCAGGTCCACGCCGGAGACCAGGGTCGAGGCTCCGCCGCGTCCGCCGGCGGAGGTCGCGCCCAGCTGACCGACGTAGTAGTGGAGCGTCTGGCCGAACGCGGTCTGGAAGCTGGCGACCGAGGTCACGGTCTGTGCCTTGCCGCCGTAGCCGCCGTCGCCGCCGCGGTAGAGGCCTCCACCGTTGCTGCCGTACCGCCCGGCACCGCCGTAGGCGGTGATGACCATGGGGGTGGTCGTGGACAGCGCCGTCTGGGTCGCCGCCTGCGCGGCCGCCAGCAGAGCCGTGGTGTCGTACGAGGACGCACCGTCCGGCAGCAGGCAGGACACCACACCGGTCTGGATCTCGCCGCAGTCGACGTCGGTGGTCGTGGCCGAGGCGGTCGGTGCGGAGAGTGCCAGGACGGAGACCAGGCATGCGCCGGCCCCCACAACCTTGGCGACCCTTGCCGATCTGAGCATGGAATTCCCTTCAGGGGCGGGCGGATGGGCCCGGAGTGCGGTCAGGGAGCGCATTGCGCGACGGCCGCCACGGCGGCGGTGAGCACGACGAACACCCCGCAGACCTGGGGGATCCGCCGGCCGTGCGGCGACCCCGGACGGCCGCGCCGAAGGAGGTCAGAGCGCATCAAAGAGCTTCTGCTTTCCAGGGGAGGAGGGGAGAGGTCGCGGCATCGATACCCTCGGAGGGGTCGTCCGCGTCGGTTCCACTGCCTTTTGAGTGACTGTCATACGACGCCCGGCCTAAGACGGTGCAGGAGCGTTCGGCGGCGCCGCACGCCGTTCGCGCACGGGCCGGGGAACACCGCCGACCGCCGTTCGGGGTGCGCCGCCGTACCGGGTCAGTCCCCGGGGGTCTTCTCCGGCGCGTCCTCACGTGCGGTCTCGGGCGCCTCCGCCGGCATGTCCAGCGGTGCGTCCTCACGGGGCTTGGTGCCCGGGTCCCCGTCGGGGCCCTGACCGTACTCCCGGCCCGGCTCCCGGCCGGGCTTGTCGGCCGGGACGTGACCGGGCCTGTGGTGCTCGCCGAACTCGGCCGCGACCACCCGGAAGGGGATCGACTGCCACAGCTGGGAGCCGTGCCCGGCGAGTTCCAGGCGGTACTCGCCCCGGAGGTGGTGGTAACGGCCGTGCCGCCCGGGGACCCTGACCGTGCCGGAGACCTCTCCGTCGCCGTTCGCGAGGAGGATGGCGAGGGTGACGATGCGCCTGCCCGCGCGCGGGTCGCCGTCCCCGTCGAACCCTCCCAGGGCGCGCGTCTCGTCCGCCCGGCCTTCGGGGATCAGCCGTACGTACACCTCCTCGTTCGGCCAGTAGCGGCTGGCGGCCACGGTGAAGCTCTCACCGTGTGCCACCGTGCTGCGGTCGACGACGATGGTGGAGAACGGGGTCGGGTTGACCACGGCCGGCGGCGCTGCCGACGCCACGGCCGGGCCCGCGCTCAGTACTGCGGCGCCGGCCGCCAGGGCGACGAGCCATCGTGGGCTTCTGGGCATGGTGGGGAGGTCTCCTTCGAGAGCGGAGGGACGCCGGCCCGTTCCTCGAACACCGGCCCGCGATGCGTAGACACGTACGCCCCGGACGAAACGGGCGCGCCACACCGCTCCCCGGGACGGTCGCGCGCCGCCACCCGTACGGTCGGCATCCCGAGGGTGCGGACGGGCTCCGGGCGGGCGTCCCCGCGGCGCCGGGGGGAGTTGCGCCGGTCCGTTTGCGACAATGGCAGCCAGCGAAGTGGGGAGGGGCGCCGTGAACCAGCCGGCCCGACGACCGCGGTCCGGGGAACGCGCCACGGACGGCCGTGCCGAGCGGGGCCGCCAGTCCCGGGTGAAGATCGCCGAAGCGGTGTTGTCCCTGCTAGACGACGGGGAGTCCACCTTCCCCGCCGATCGGGTGGCCGAACGCGCGGGCGTGTCCCGGCGCCTGGTGTTCCATCACTTCGCCGACATGTCCGAGCTGGTGGAGACGGCCATCACCCGTCGGCTGGAGCAGCTGATCGAGCAGATCAGGCCGCTTCCCACCACCGGTCCGCGGGACACCCGGGTGGCCGCCCTCACCGAACAGCGGGCCCGGATCCTGGAGTGGATCACCCCGGCCCAGCTGACCCTGATGCGCCTGGAAGCCCCTGGAGGCCGCGTCGCCGAGGTCACCCGGGAGGTGCTGGACCTCGCCAGGGCGCGCCTCGCCGAGATCTTCGCGGAGGAACTCGAACGTCTGCCCACCGCACGCAGGGCCGAAGTCCTCTACGGACTGGACGCGGTGACGACCTGGGGCGCCTGGTACCACTGGCGCAGCAGTGGCCTGAGCGCCGAAGCAGCGGCCGCCACGATGGGGACGGCGGTACACGCCCTGCTCGCCACCGCGGACTGAGGCCACGAGGTCACGAGGTCTCCCTCGGTAACGGCGTGTCGTCGGCCGGTACGCAGCCGATCCCCGCCCTGCGGGCGGGGATCGGGCACCGGCAGGCAGGCGGCGCGGGGAGCGCGGCCGGGCCGACGTCAGGCGCGCGCGGGACGCGCTGCCCGGCCCCTGGCGCCGCGCGACAGCCGGCCGTGCAGCACGGGGCCGCCGGCAGCCACGAGGACGAACAGGAACCCCGCGGTGATCAGAGCCGGATCCGGGAACCACAGGCCCACGAGCTGGTCGACGAGCAGGGCCACGGCCACGAGCAGCACCTTGGCCGCCACCAGGCCGAAGAACAGGCCGCGGTCGACCGGGGTCCGCCCGGCGCGGGCGAGGCGGGGGCCGACGAGGCGTGCGGCGACGCTGACACAGAGCACCACCGCGAGGACGCGCAGTGCGTGTTCCCACGCGGGCATGTCCCCGCCGAGGGCCCAGACGCCGCCCACGGCCGCGCCCGCGGCGGCGTAGGCGAGCGTGCGCGCGGGCCGGGCCGACCTCGTACGCGTCCCCGCTCGGCTCGGCCGGGAACACACCAGGGCGCTGTAGACGGACATGTCTCGCCTTCCTTTACAGAGGGCATGTTGTGGCTACAAATACGACCAAAACAACTTGCACTCCGAGTGTCATCTCTTTGGGTGCGAATCGTCAAGGCCCGGCGTCGGCGACGCGGCCGGACCGAACACGACCGGTCCCTCGGCGTCCGGGACGGCGGGACGTGTGCGGGTACCGCCGAAGCCTTCTCGCTGGCGGCGTCCCGCTGACCGCCCTCGCACGGCAGGAGGCGTCCCGGCGCTCGTCGCGCCCCGCCTCCCGCAGGGCGGAAAAGGCACCTGCCCTTTCCGGCCTACGGCCTATTCTGATCATCACTCCGGGCGCCACACGCCGTCCCGTCCCACGGGCGTCCGGCTGCCCTTCACCCTGCGTGGCCCGGTCGTCCACGTGCGGGGAACGCCATCAGGCGGGGGCGAGACCCGCGAACGACCTATGACTCCCGAGGCACCCATGGACAGTGAGCACATACAGACCTGCGTGGGCCTGATCGACCAGGCCCGGCGGCTACCCGTGGACGATGCTCAGCGCCTCCTGCTGGAACGCGCTGCCGGTCAACTCGTCCGTGACGGCCGGCTCCGGCGCCGTGCCGAGCGGCGCGCGGAACGGGCGGCGGCCGACGCGAAGGTGCTCGCCGCCACGGCCACGGGCGCACGCGACCGTGTCATGGACGCCGCTCTGCCCACCCCGGCCCCGATCGAACGGGGGCTGGCGGTCCGCGAACACGCTCCGATCGGCCCCGGTCCTGCTGCGGCGCGCCCGCTGACGGACCGTACGCCGGACGGTGCCGAGTGGCCCCGGCTGCTGAACCGCCCGCAACGCTGCTACGTCTGCAAGACGCACTACCGGCAGGTCCACGACTTCTACCACCTGCTGTGTCCGGCGTGCGCCGACGAGAACCTCCGCCACCGCACGGCCCGCGCCGACCTCACGGGCCGGCGGGCGCTGCTGACCGGCGGGCGCGTCAAGATCGGCCACCAGGTCGCGCTGATGCTCCTGCGGGACGGCGCCGAGCTCACCGTGACCAGCCGCTTCCCCCAGGACACGGTGCGCCGGTTCGCGGCGGCCCCGGATGCCGCGGACTGGTGGCACCGGCTGCGGATCGCCGCCCTGGACCTGCGCGACCCCCGGCAGGTCCTCGCCTTCACGGACCACGTGCTCGCGCAGGGACTGCCCCTGGACGTCCTGATCAACAACGCGGCGCAGACGCTGCGCCGTTCCCCGCAGGCGTACGCCGCGCTGGCCGCCGCCGAACCGGCGCCGGCCCCCGTGTCGCTCCCGGCGCCACCGATCTGGACCGCTCCCGGATTCGCCGTACCCGGCCCGCTCACCACGCCCCTGCCGTGGACGGCGGAGCTCGCCCCCCGCGTCCGGGCGCCCTACGCCCTGGCCGGTACGACGCACACCGCCGACACCGCGGTGGCCACCACGCTGCCGCCGGAGGCCGTCGACGAGGCGGGGCTGCTGCCCGAGACCGCCGCGGCCAACTCCTGGACGCTGCGGCTGGGCCAGATCGACCCGGCCGAACTCCTGGAAGTCCAGCTGGTCAACGCCGTCGCCCCGTTCCTGCTCGCCGACCGCCTGCTGCCCCTCCTCGACGCCTCCCCGCACCCCCACCGCTACCTCGTCAACGTCTCGGCGGTCGAGGGCCAGTTCACCGTGCGCGACAAGGCCGCCAACCATCCGCACACCAACATGGCCAAAGCCGCCCTGAACATGCTCACCCGCACCAGTGCCGCCGAACTGGCCACTCGCGGCATCCACACCTGCAGCGTCGACACCGGCTGGGTCACCGACGAGAAGCCCCTCCCGGCCCGGGAACGGCGCGCCGCCACCGGCTGGCGACCGCCGCTGGACGTGGTCGACGGCGCCGCCCGCGTCTACCACCCCATCGTGCAGGGGCAGGCCGGTACCCCCGTCCACGGCGTCCTCCTGAAGGACTACCGGCAGGTCCCCTGGTGATCCGCCGGCAGGATCCGGAAGGGACGGCCTAGCGAAGAGCGAGGCCGGCCGCGGCCGTGGAGCGTCCCTCCGCGGCCGCGGCGAGCGAGAACTCCGTCCACACGGTCTTGCCGTCCCGGGTGTAGCGGGTGCCCCATCGTTCGGTGAACTGGGCCACCAGGAAGAGACCGCGCCCGCCCTCGTCGGTGGTGCGCGCCCGCCGCAGGTGTGGAGCGGTGCTGCTGCGGTCGGAGACCTCGCAGATCAGGCTGCGGTCCCGGATGAACCGCAGGGTCAGCGGCGTGCCGCCGCCGTACCGGTAGGCGTTGGTGACCAGTTCACTGACGACGAGTTCGGCGGTGAAGGCCAGCTCCTCCAGGCCCCACCCGGTCAGCGTGGTCTCCGTCAGGTGCCGTGCCCGGGCGGCTGCGGTCGGCTCCGCCGGCAGTTCCCAGGAGGCGACCCGCTCCGGTGCCAGCACGCGGGTGCGGGCGAGGAGCAGCGCGACGTCGTCCGGCGGGTGATCCGGGAGCAGGGCGTCCTGCACCGCCGTGCAGGTCTCCTGCAACGAGCGGCCGGGCCGGGACAGGGCCTCCCGCAGCCGCGCGAGTCCCTCGTCGAGGTCGAGGCCACGGGCCTCGACCAGGCCGTCCGTGTACAGCACCAGCAGGCTCCCCTCGGCGAGTTCCAGTTCCGCGGACTCGAAGGGGAGTCCGCCCAGACCCAGCGGCGGCCCCTCGGGAAGGTCGGGCAGGCTCACCGTGCCGTCGGAGGTCGCCACGGCGGGGGGCAGGTGGCCCGCCCGGGCCAGGGTGCAGCGCCGGGAGGTGGGATCGTAGACCGCGTAGAGGCACGTCGCGCCGACGATCTGGCGGCCGGGCGCGCTTCCGTCGGCGGGCTCCTGCTCGTCCGCGAGGCGGTCGACCAGGTCGTCCAGGTGGGAGAGGACCTCGTCCGGCGCGTAGTCGAGGCTGGCCAGGGTGTGTACGGCCGTCCGCAGGCGGCCCATGGTGGCCGCGGCGTGCAGACCGTGGCCGACGACATCGCCGACGACGAGGGCGACGCGCGCTCCGGACAGGGGGATGACGTCGAACCAGTCGCCGCCGACGCCGGTGGCCGGGTCGGCCGGCAGATAGCGGTGCGCGACCTCGACCGCACTGTATTCGGGCAGCGTCTGCGGCAGCAGGCTGCGCTGCAGGGTCAGCGCGGCCTGGTGCTGCTGGGTGTAGCGGCGGGCGTTGTCAATGCACAGGGCGGCCCGCGCGGCGAACTCCTCCGCGAGCGTGAGGTCGTCCTCCTCGAAGGGCTCGGGCCGCTCGGCCCGCCACAGGCTGAGCAGGCCGAGGAGCAGACCGCGGGCCGTCAGCGGTACGACGATCAGCGAGTGGGCGTCCAGGTCGAGCGCGCGCCGTCTGCGCTCCGCGTCCCGGAAGTACCAGCCGGGGCTGCTCCGGAGCACCGGTTCGAGGATGGACCGCTGTTCGGCGAGGCACCTGGCGTGCGGGGTACGGGGGTCGAAGCGGAAGACCTCTCCGGCGGAGTGCATCACCTGCAGCGCCTCCGCGACGACCGAGTTGACGGCCATCCTGCGGACCTGTCCGCCGTCCTCCCCGGCGGTCTCGTCGCCGCGGGCCACCGACTCCAGCAGATCCACCGAGACGGCGTCCGCGAGGTCGGGGACGGCGACGTCGGCCAGTTCCCGGGTGGTCTGGCCGAGGTCCAGCGTGGTGCCGATACGGGCGCTGGCCCGGTTCAGCAGGGCGAGCCGCCGCCTGGCCCGGTAGCGGTCGGTGACGTCCTCCACCAGTTGGGTGACCCCGAGGATCCCGCCGGAGGGGTCCTGCATCCGGAACGCCGACACCGACACGACCCGCTCGTGGTCGGGGTCGCTCCTCAGCCGGCAGGGCTGCTCGGTGAAGATCAGGGGGGCGCCCGTCTCCAGTACGCGTCGCAGCCGGGTCTCGATGGTCTCCACGTCCGGTCCGATGAGGAAGTCGCCGATGCGCAGGCCCCGGATCTCCGCGGCGGGAAGCTGCGTGAACCGGGCCAGTGCCCGGTTGATCCGCAGGATGCTCAGATCGGGGGCGTGGACGGACAGACCGATCGGGGAGCGCCGGAACAGGCCGTCCAGGACCGACCGGTCCGTCTCCCACCGGAGCACCTCCTGCGCGGGGGCGACGACGAGGAACCATTCGCGGGACGGGCCGGCGCGGATGACGGCACGGGCGCGGAACGCCAGCTCCACCCGTCGCCCGCTGCGGTGCAGGACGGGCAGGACGCCGGACCAGGCCCGGTCGCGCTCGGACGCGGCCACCGCGTCGAGGACCGCCTCACGATCACGGGAGTCGCACAGGAACTCGATCGCCCTGCGGCCCAGCACCTCGCCGGGCGGATAGCCCAGGTGTTCCTGTGCGCGCTCGCTCCAGCCGACGACCCTGCCGTGTTCGTCCAGTACCGCCGAGGCCGAGTTGTGCAGCGCGAACGGGTCCTCGGGCACCTCGCCCGTTCCCGGCGCCGGTGCGTCCATCGCTGCCACCTTTCGACCTGCCGAACGGACCGCACAGCGGGCATTGCCACGATGACTACCCGGAGTGACCGGAGACCACGGGTCGGGCAGTCGGCATACCTTCAGTATCGCCGCGCCACCGCACGTCGGCAGAGGGTCGCCCCGGCCCGTCCGGGGACAGCCACCGGCTGTCCCCGGGCAGCCTGGGGGCGTGGGGGCCGGCCCGCCGTCAGCCCTGGGGGGCGGCCGGCTGGGCGTCCTTGGACAGCGGCACCTCTCCGGTGTTGTCGACGTGCCGGGCGGCGACCCACACGGCCTGGTCGCGCAGCAGGTACCAGACGCTGTTCCCGTCGACGGTCTGCGCGTGCACCTTGCTGTGCAGACCGATCTGGGCGCCCTGGCTCAGGTTGCCGACGAGGGAGGAATCGGTACTCGGATACCTCCGCAGGTTCACACCGCTGCTGCTGACGACCGTACCGAACGGCTGGGCTGGACTGGGCATCGTGACCTCCGTGGGAAACGCCTGGGCGGCGGGACGTGGTCCGCTGTGCGGACGGGTCGTCTGCACGCTAGGGCCGATGCCCGCCGGGGTGCCGGAGGCGTGCGGGGGCGTCACCACGACTGGCGGCAGCGCGTCATTCCGATGGTTGCGTCCCCCGCGGGCAGCCCCTCGGCGGACGGCTCCCCCGGCCGGCCCGCTCACACACCGGTCCGAAAAACTGTTTCACAATTGACAGTTGTGGGATCGCCTCGACAGGGGCGACGGATGATGAGCCCGACATGGCCGGAACCCGTGCGGGAATGCGCTCGTGTCCGCGGCCCGCGAGGCGGAGCGGACGGTGGCTGCGGGCTGCCGTGTTCACTCTGCTCGGCTCGGGGCCGGCCGTCGTAGGCCATCACCTGGCCACGGAGGACCCGGTTTCCTGGCGGCGGGCGACGGCCGGGGCGCTGGCCGTCTTCGCCCTCGCGTGGCCGGCGGCCCGTCCGGCCCTGCCCGCACGGCACGTTCTCGCGGCGACCGGGCTCGCCCAGCTCCTGCTGCACGGGGCTCTGTCCGTGCAGTGGCGTGTACGCCACGGGCACGCCGAGGCGCACCACGGTGTGCTGCCGGGGGCCGGTCACGGCCCCCACCACGCGCAGTGGACCGTGACGGCGGCCCATTGCCTGGTGGCGTGGGGGCTGGCTCTGCTCATGTACCGGGCGGACGAGGTGCTGAGCCGCCTGCCGCAGACCCTCGGCCGATGGGCCCGCACCGCGGTCGGGGTTGCCGCAGCGGCCCTCGGCGCGAGCCGCCGTACCGGGCTCCGGCCCGGTCCGCGGGCCGTACCCGTGGCGCCCGGCGGCCCCGCTCCACGACCGACGGTGACGGCGATGCTCTGTCATGCCGTGGTGCGCCGGGGGCCTCCCGCCCGGGGTGCAGGAGACGTCTCCCTGATCCTGGCGGGCTCTTCACCTGCAGGGTGAGTCCCGTTCCGCGTACCGAGAGGGTCCTTCCTTCATGCACACGAACACGAACACGAACATGAGCACGAACAGGTCGCGCATCCGCCTCCCGCTCTCCAGGCCGGTGTTCACGGCCGCCGCCGCCCTCGTGGTCCTGGGCCTGGCCGCCGGGCCGGCCGTCGCGCACGCCGGGGTCACCGCCTCCGACCCGCGCGCGCTCGCCGAGAACGTCACCCTGTCCTTCACATCCGAGGCGGAGTCGGACACCGCGGGCATCGCGGAGCTGAGGGTGGTCCTCCCCCAGGGCATCGCTCCGGACGCCGTGGCACTCAAGGACGCTCCCGAGGAGTGGAAGCTGACGGCCACACCGGACGGTTACGCGATCGGTGGCCCCGCTCTGGCCACCGGCACCGATGCCGAATACAGCATCACCGTGCGCCAGCTGCCCGACGCGAAGTCCCTGGCGTTCAAGACCCTGGAGACCTACGGCGACGGCAAGGTCTCCCGCTGGATCGAAGTGCCCGCAGGCGGCGAGAAGGTCGACAACCCGGCTCCCGTGCTGGAGCTGAAGGCGGCGGCTCCCGGGGCCCGGGCGATCGCCCCGAGCCCGTCACCGTCTCCGACGCCGAGCACCGCCCCGTCCGTCCAGCCGTCCGCGGCGCCGTCCGGTCCTGTCGCGCCCGCCGGCGCGCGGGCGACCGGCGAGGAGGAGGCGGGCGGACAGGAGACGGGCAACACCACCGGCCTGGCCGTCGGCGCAGGAGCCACCGCGCTCCTGCTCGCCGCCGCCGGATTCTGGTGGGTACGCCGCAACCGCGGCGGAGCCTGACCGGCCCCTCGGGGGCCGGCCGCGGCTCACGCCGTGTGCCGGCCCCGGCCCGCCGCGGCTACGTGATGCGGACGCTCTCGCGCACGGTGACCTGATCGATGTCGGTGGTGCGCACGGTGACGTTCAGGGTCCAGACACCGGGCATGGGCAGCCGCAGGTCGTACGTGGCCCAGTACCCCTTCTGGTCCTTGAGGTCGGCGTCCAGCGGGCCGATGCCGAGGTCGTTCTGCGTGAGGGTGAGGCGGAGTTCGGGGACGGTGGCGAGTCCGCCGTCCGCGGTGTACACGACGGCCTCGACGGTGTTCTCCCCGACGCGCCCCGGATCCAGCGTGATCTGCACCGTGCCGCGCCCCTTGGCCGTTCCCATGTCGAACGGGATCGTCACCACCTTCACCTGCAGCTGCGGCGCGGCCGCCGTCGGGGCCGGACCGGCGGCACGGCTGGGCTGGGTTCCGGTGAGCAGGGTCGTGATCGCCAGGACCACGACACCGAGTACGGCCTCGACGGCCACGGTGCGGCGCAGGCCTCGCCGGTATCCGTCGGCCCCGGAGACGGGCGGCTCGGCGCCCTCCCCCGGCTCACCCCCGCCGGGCACACCGGACGTGCCGCCGTGGTCGGTCGCCTCCGGGGCAGGCTCCGCGCCGGCCGTCTGAACGGCCATCACCGGCACGGGTACGGGTACGGGCTCGGGTACCGTCACCGGTTCCACGGCGGGCGGCGCCTCGTGAAGGAGGCGGGCCGTCCAGCGGCGGGAGAAGAAGGCCACGCACAGCACGAGGACCACCGCGGCGATCTTCACGGCGAGGATCCTGCCGTACGACGTGCTGGACAGCGCCTCCCACGAGCCGGCCTGCCGCCAGGACTGGTACATCCCCGTGCCGGCCAGAACGGCGACGGCGGTGAAGGCCAGGGAGGAGAAGCGGCCGATCGCGGACGCCGGGAGGGCACGGCTGCCGGAACCACGACGCCGCAGGAGGACGAGCAGGGTGATCAGGCCGCCCAGCCAGACCCCCATGGCCAGCAGGTGCAGCACGGAGACCGGAATGGCCAGCGGCACCTGGATGCCGGCGGAGGCGTGTTCCGCGGAAGCCCAGGTGAAGGCCAGGGCCAGGGCGAGAACCGCCCCGCCCGCGCGGACCCGGGCACCGAGGTCAGGCAGCGGCGATCCGTCGTCGCGGTGGTCGGATCGTACGGCCAGCCGCCGCAGCGCCACCGCGGCGGCCGCGAGCAGCACGAGCCGGGCGATCAGCGCGATCCCGGACCTCCCGGTGACGGTTCGGCCCAGCCGGGACGGATCGAACGCCGAGGTCAGCGCGCCGGCCGTCTCGTACGGGCCGCGCAGCAGCAACAGGGCCACGGTGGACACCGCCAGTGCCGCCCAGCCCACTGCCAGCAGGCGGCGTACCGGACGAAGGGCGCCTGCGGAGGGCCAGCACACGAGGACGAAGGCGGCGGCTCCGACCAGAAGGGCGAGGCCGCTGTAGGCGACGTAGCGGAAGAAGCCGTACAGGCGTCCGGCCGCCGTGTCGTCGGAGGAGCCGGTCGCCACCACGGCGGCGGTGTCGGACGGCTTGCCGATCGAGAAGACGAACGCTCCCGCGATCGGGTGGCCGTCGGCGGAGACGACCCGCCAGGCCACCGTGTAGGTGCCTTCGGGGAGTTCGCCGGACAGCTCGACCCGCGCCGTGTTGTCCTTGCCGTCCGCGTACTGTGCCGGACGCGGGTTCGCACGCTCGTTCTGCGGGGTCAGCACTCTCAGCGAGTCCTCGGAGAAGCTGACCGACTCCGTGAAGGTGAGCGTGACCTGCTTCGGAGCCGTCTTGAGGACGGTGCCGTCCGCGGGATCGGAACCGCTGAGGCCGGCGTGCGCGAAGGCCGGGCCCGCCCCGCCGAGGATCAGGGCGAGCAGGACGAGCAGGGCGGCGACCCGCGCCAGGACCGTCGGTGACGTCCTCGCGGTCGGTGATCCGGTGTGCATGGACGGTCAGTCTCCGAAGGGGCGGTCGGCGGTACCACCGCCGCCCCGGCCCCGGTGGTACGGACAGCGGTCTGACGGCAGGACGCGCCGGGGCGGGTGCGAGGGGACGGACTCCGGCAGGGCTGCAGGTCATGACGGGATGTGGACGATAGTGCCGTCGGCCCCGGGACGGCGCCGGTTAAGCAACTTCGGCTAAAGGACGGCACGGAAGGCCCAGCTCGGAGCGCGTTCCTGTATGGAACGGGGCTCCGTCCTCACTTCGCGGACGCCGCCGGGGCGTGCCGGGCGGCGCGGCTCGCCCCGGGCGCCGGCGGTGTCGGACGGCTGCGGCGCCGGTGCAGCCAGACGTACAGCATCAGGCACGGCAGGAGCAGCCCGAGGACGGTGAGGGTGAGGAACGCCGTGAAGCCGCTGATGTGGGCGATCAGCCAGGGGAAGTTCTGTCCGAAGAAGCCGACCACGAAGGACAGCGGGAGGAACACGCTCGCGAGGATCGTGAGCCGTTCCATGGTGGCGCTCTGCCGGAGGTTGATCTTGTTCTGCTCCACGGAGATCACGGCGATGTTGGCTTCCAGGACCGTGGCCAGGAGGTCGCGTTGGGCGGCGACCTCCTCGTTGACCAGGAGCAGGTGGTCGTGCACGTCACGCATGTACGGCCGGAGCGCGGGCGGGGTCCTGCCTGGCTGCAGCCGCCTGGTGAGCACGGCGAGCAGCGGGTGGACGGCCCGGTAGAAGTCGGTGGCCTCGCGGCGCAGGGAGTAGATCCGTTCGGTCGGGGCGACCTCCCCGGAGAACACCGTGGCCTCGATCTGCTCGATGTCGCGCTCCAGTTCGCCGACGACCGGAGCGTAGCTGTCGACGACCTGGTCGAGGATCGCCCACAGCGTGGCGGCGCTGCCGGCCTTGAGCAGCTCGGGGCGGCTTTCGAGCCGGCTCCGGGCCTCGTGCAGCTCGCTCGCGATGCCCTGGCGGACGGTGATCACGAAGTGGTCGGCGAGGAAGACGCTGATCTCGCCGGTGTCGATCTCCTCGCGCTCGTCGTCGTAGCGTGCCGTGCGCAGGATGATCAGTTCGGTGCCGTCCTCGTACTGCTCGGCCTTCGGTCGCAGGTGGAAGGCCGAGGCGTCCTCGACGGCGAGCTCGTGGAGCCCGAAGATCCCGCGGACCCGGTCCAGTTCCTCGGGACCTGGTTCGAAGACGCCCAGCCAGACGAACCCGCCCTGCCGGCAGCGTGCGGCCGCCTGCTCCAGTGGCATCGCGCCCTCGTGCTGTCGACGCCCGTCCCGGTAGTGTGCGCAGTCGACGATCATGGCCTTCCTCCTCAGGGCCGGCCGATGTGCGCCGCCTCGTACCCGCCGGGGCACGGCGCGCCGTACCAGCCTCACAGCACTAGATGCTCCTCCGACTCGGCGGAGATGTCCTCGCAGCCGTTTCCGGGTGCTGCCTTCCGGGTGGACCGCGCTGGTCACGCGGGCGTACGTGGGCCCGCCCGGCCGGGGTGCCGCCTCTGCGGCCGGGGCGGGGCCTCTGCGGCCGGGGCCGGGCCTCTGCGGCCGGGGCCGGGCCTCTCCGGCCGGGGCGGGGCCGTCAGCGTTCCGTATGGGCTCGGTCCGCGGCCGTCAAGGACCCGTCATGGGGCGGCCACAGGTGCGTACCGGCGGGGATAGCGTCCTTGTCGCGCCCCGGACGCCTCCCCGTGTCCGGGGCCCCACCCGTCACTCGTGGTTCCTCTGGGAGGGCCTCATGTGTTTGTTCCAGTACGACGACGACCCGGAGCCCGAGGAACGCGTCCCGGCCGGGCCCCTGTACGTACGGGTCCTGCCGGGAAGGCCGGGGGTGGTGGTACGGCTGTTCCGCACCCCGCTGGGAGCACGCACCGCCGTGGGCTTCACCAGTGCGCAGCGGCTGGCCGCGACGCTCGGCGCCGGCCAGCAGTGGATCCGGCTCTCCGGGTCCGCGCTCCGCGCGATGGCGGAACCGGTCGGAGCGTCGCTGCTGACCGTCGACCCGACCCTCACGGCGCCCGCGGTGACCGGGACGGCTGCCGGGCCCGCTCCTGACGCGGCTGCCGGGGCGGTCACCGCTTCGGTGGCGCAGGCTCCCGAGACCACTGCCCGGACCGCCTGAAGGGAACCGCACCATGGCCATCGCCTCGCTTTCCGAGATTCCGGCCGGAGCCGGTGAACTGTCCGTGTGGCCCGCCTCCACCACCCGGCTTCCGCACGGTGACATGGCCGTCGGCGGGGTGTCGCTGGCGGAGATCGCCGACCGGTTCGACACCCCGGCCTACGTTCTGGACGAGGGTGAGGTCCGCGAGCGGTGCCGTACCTACCGGGCGGCCCTCCCCGAGGCCGACGTCCTCTACGCCGCCAAGGCCTTCCTCTGCCGCGCGATGGTGCGCTGGGTGGAGGAGGAGGGACTGGGCCTGGACGTCTGCTCCGCCGGGGAGCTGGAACTCGCCGTCACCGCCGGGTTCCCGCCGGAGCGGATCGTGCTGCACGGCAACGCGAAGGCGCCCCGGGACATCGGGGCGGCGCTGCGGCTCGGGGTCGGCCGTATCGTCGTCGACGGACCGTCCGAGATCGCCCGGATCGCGGCCGCCGTCGGACCGCAGGGGCGCCAGAGGGTGATGGTGCGGGTGGTGCCGGGCGTCTCGGCCGGGGGCCACGAGAAGATCCGCACCGGTACCGAGGGCCAGAAGTTCGGCCTCTCCCCCGCCGACGGATCGGCGCAGGACGCCGTCGCCCGGATCCTCGGCCAGCCCCGGCTCGAACTGACCGGCCTGCACTGTCACATCGGCTCCCAGATCACCGAGGTGGAGCCCTACCTCGTCGCCCTGCGCACCATGGTCGGGCTGATGGCCCTCGTCCGTGACGCACACGGCGTCGTCCTGCCCGAACTGGACATGGGCGGCGGCCACGGCATCGCCTACCGGCCGGGCGAGTCCGCCCTCGACCTCACGGCCCTGGCCCGCGGCCTGCGTACCGAACTCGGCGAAAGCTGCGCCGCCGCGGGCCTGCCCGTGCCCCGGCTCGTCATCGAACCCGGGCGTGCCGTCGCCGGTCCCGCGGGGGTCGCCCTGTACCGCGTGCTCGCCGTCAAGCGCACCGGCCGGAAGGTGTTCGTCGCCGTGGACGGCGGGATGAGCGACAATCCGCGGCCCGTCCTGTACGGGGTGCGCTACGCGCCCCGGCTGGTCGGCCGGCACTCCGCTGCCGCGGCCCGCACGGCCACGGTCGTCGGCCGGCACTGCGAGGCCGGGGACGTTCTCGCGGCCGATGTGGAGCTGCCGGGGGACGTCCACCCCGGTGACCTGCTCGCCGTACCGGTGGCGGGCGCGTACCAGCTGTCCATGGCCTCCGGTTACAACATGGTCGGGCGTCCTCCGGTGATAGCCGTCCACGAGGGCACCTCACGGCTGCTGGTCCGCCGCGAGACGCTGGAGGACCTCCGCAGCCGGGACGTCGCCGGTTAGCCCGTCCCGTGCGGATCCTGCCGGGCCCGCCGGACCGGTATCGGCAGCCGGGCGAGCGTCTGTCCGTCGCCGGACGGGGGACGCGCGACGATGCTCAGCTCGGCCGCGACCGCGACCGCCCGGTCCTGACGCCGGCCGGGTGGCAGCTCCAGCAGGAGGTGGTATTCGCGGGACTCGCCGTCCGGAACCTCGATGGGGTACTCACCGGTGCCGGGGCCGACCTGGTACCCGTGGCCGGTGAGGTCGTCCACGGACGGGGTGAGCTGCTTGACGCACCGCAGCCGCCCGCCTCCGGGCAGCGCGACCCGCAGGGCGAGGTCACGGGCGAAGGCCTGGCGGGTCCGGGCAACGAGCGAGGCCAGTTCCCCTGTCAGGTGCGACGTGTGCCGTGAGGGATGCGCGACGATGTCCAGAGTGCCGGACAGTGCCGTCGTGACGGCTCTGACCGCGGCGACCTCCCAGTCGGTTCCGATGCCGCGGGCGTGGCAGGAGAAGCGGCCCGCGCACGAGGCGAGCACGGCCGGCAGCTCCTCGGGGCTCTCGGCCGTGGTGGTCAGGTCGACGAGGAGGACCGCGGTGCGCACGGCGTCGCCGTGCGCGGCCAGCAGCCGGTCGGCGAGCCGCAGCCAGCTGCCGAGGGCGACCGCCCCGATCGGCTCCAGCCGGGCCAGCGCGGCGCGCGCCTCGGCCTTGGTCTGCGCGTTCGCCCGGACCAGGCGCATGGTGTCGGGGTAGAGCATCCGGGCATGTGCCGCGCCCGTGACGACGGCGAAGGAGGCGCCCTCGTCCAGGCCGTCGACGGCAGCCCCGACCGCGGCCCGGACGGCGTCGAAGTCCGCTGCGGGAAGCCCGTCGGAGAGCCCGAGCAGGAAGACCAGGGCCCGGGGCGCCGCCGTCACCGCGTCGTGGGGAGCCGCTCCCGCGGCTGTCACCGTCACGATCGCGTTGACCTCGGTCGCCGCCGGGTGAGGACGCTCGTCGTGGTGCGCCTCCAGGGTGAAACCGGAGGCGGGCGCAGCCGGTGCGGGGCGGCCGGCGTACGCGTACCGGGGATCCGGTCGGGGGGCGTGCGGGACGGTGGCGCCCGGTCGGGGCGCGGAGAGCGGTGCGCGGGTGCGCCGGGATGCCAGGTCCCTGAGCCGGTCGGCCACGGCCCCGGCATGGGCCGGGCGGTCACGGGGGTCCTTCGCGAGCAGTTCCGAGACGATCCGGTCGATCCCGGCGGGCACGCCGGGCCGCAGCGAGGCCGGGCACGGGGGCGGGGTGTGGAGGTGATCCAGCATCACGACCCGGAAATCGCCGTGCGTGGTGAACGGCGGCCGCCCGGTGAGCAGGGCGAACAGAACACAGCCCAGGGCGTAGAGGTCGGCCCGGCCGTCGACCCGCCGGCCCTGGCACTGTTCGGGTGCCATGTAGTCGGGCGTCCCCAGCAGGGTGCCCTCACGGGTCAGACCGGAGTCCGCATGGACGAACCGGGCGATGCCGAAGTCGCACACCTTCACCCGGCCTCCGGCGACCAGCATGAGGTTGGCGGGCTTGATGTCCCGGTGCACGATGTCCGCCCCGTGCGCGTACGAGAGCGCGTCGGCGACCTGCGCGGTCAGGTCCACCGCCCGGTGCACGGGGAGCCCGGAGGTCCGTCCCCGCAGTACCGCGCCCAGGTTCGCCCCGTCGAGCAGCTCCATCACGAGGTGGAGCCGCCCGTCCTGCGCGCCGCTGTCGAAGACCTGGGTGATACCCGGGTGCTGGAGCCGCGCCGTGACCCGGGCCTCGCGGTGGAACCGCTCGGCGACCCGGCCGTCGGCGAGATCCTGGGCGAGGAACTTGATCGCCACCTTGCGATCGAGCCGGGAGTCGTGGGCCCGCCACACCTCGCCCATCCCGCCGCGTCCGAGCAGCGCCTCCAGCCGGTACCGGCCGCCGATGTGCATTCCCGCGACGTTCACAGGCCCCCGCAATCCCGCCCGGTCCCCCGGGCCCGGTACTCGCCGCCCCTTCGAGACCCGGCGCCGGATTTTACCGAGCGGCTCCCCCGGTCCGCGGCTCTTCGCGCGTTCCGCACGCGTGGTCGGGGGCATGTCAGAGGTCCGTCAGGAGGGCCGGCCACGTGTTGCGCCGCTGCCGTGGACGGGCAGGCTTGAGCTGGGGGCGGGCAGGCCCGGCCGCGGCATGAGGGAGAAGATCCCCTGACCGCGGAGAACGTGGTCGGCCGGCTCGTCGCCGCGCACTGCCGGCCCTCCCGTGGTCGCACCGACCAGGCCCGGGAGGTACTGAGCCGCGCGTATCGTCACCATCGGCCCGTCCGGACGGGAGGCCTCACATGTCCGGCTACTGGATCCGGCTCCACGACCCCCTCGCCCTCGTCGCGGCGCTCGTGGCCCCCTTCCTCGTCGCACTCGCGCTCGTGCCCTTCCGGTCGGGTCTTTCGGCGACGAACGAGGCCCTGATCATGGTCGTCGTCGTGGTCGCGGTCGCCTCCCTGGGTACGCGGGCGGCGGGCGGGCTGGCCGCCCTGTCGGCGGCGGCCTGGTTCGACTTCTTCCTGACCAGGCCCTACGAGCGGTTCAGCATCGCCGGCGGTGACGAGATCCAGACGGCGGTCCTGCTGCTCCTCGTCGGGCTGATCGTCTCCCAGCTGGCGGTCCGTACCCGCCGGCTCGAAGCGGTCGCGGTCACGGACTCGGCGCACCTGTCGAGCCTCCAGGCGACCGTCCGCCTCGCCGAGGACGGTGGCTCGCCGGAGGTGGTGGTCGAGTACGTGCGCCGGGAGCTGGTGGGCCTGCTGGGGCTGCGCGGCTGCCGCTTCGAGTACGGAACCCTGATGGGACAGCTGCCGCGGCTGGAGCACGACGGCAGCGTCTGGCTGCGCCGTGGCCGGCGGATCACCGAGTACACCGAGTGGCCGGACGGCGAGACCGAGCTGCGGGCCGTCGGCGGTGGGCACTACTACGGCCGCTTCCTCCTCGACCCGTCCCCCGGCCGGCCGCTGCCGCCCGAGGAGGCCCGTCTGGTGGCCGTCGCGCTGGCCGCTCAGGCCGGCGCCGCCCTGGACTCGGCCGACCTGCCGCACCAGGCCTGACGCCCCGCGGGCGGCGCGTGCCGTCAGAGACCCCGGTCGACGGGGGCTCCTCGCACAGGCGCCGGGCGCGCCTGCGCCGCCCCGGCCGGGGGACCACCGCCGGCGAGGTCGTCCTCGCCGGTGGCAGCGCCCGGACCGGGGCGGCGGTCGCCCGTGCGGGGGCGGCGCGGTCGGGCCGTCAGTTCCCTGCGGCCGGGCCGAATTCGGTGCCGAGCACGTCCACGAAGGGGGCCAGGCCGCACCAGTCGCCGCCCAGCTGGCTGGTGAGCAGGTGCTCGCCGTCCCGGGAGCCCATGGCGCAGGTCCACGAGCCGTACGTCGCGCCCGCGTTGCCCCAGACCGTGACGCCCGACGGCAGCGTCCAGGAGAAGACGCCCAGGCCGTACCCGGTGCCCGGGATCCACGGGACGGGGCCCGTGGTGTCGACGGTCGTGAACATCTCCCGCTGCTGTTCGGCGGGCAGCAGCCGGCCCCCGAGCAGTGCGCCGAAGAAGCGCTGCAGGTCACCCGTGGTCGAGATGATGCCGCCGGCCGCCCACGCGAAGGACTGGTTCATCTCGGTCGCGTCGTGGATCCGGGGTGGGGTCTCGGAGGCGAAAAGGGTGGAGTAGTGCCGGGGGTGCGGCCCTCGGATCGTCGGTTCCTCGCCCGGCAGGTAGGTCCCGGTCAGCGCCAGGGGGTCGACGATCCGCTGGGTGAGGGCTTCGGCGAGCGTCCCGCCCGTGACCTTCTCGACGATCAGCGCGGCCAGGAAGTAGTTGGTGTTGGAGTACAGGAAGGCCTCGCCCGGAGCGAAGGGAGCCGGGGTGGCCAGCCCGATCCCGATCAACTGTGCTGGGGTGTGGCTGTCGTAGCGGTGCTGGAACCACTCCGCGCCGATGCCCTTCTTGAAGAACTCCGCGTCGTTGCCGTAGTTGAAGATGCCGCTGGTGTGGTTGAGCAGGTGCCGGATGGTGATGGAACGGCCGTCGTATCCGTTGCCCGTCACCATCCCGGGCAGCCACCGCTCCATCGTGTCGTCGAGGCTCAGCCGGCCTTCGGCCGCCAGCTGCAGGACGAGCGTGGCGGTGAAGGCCTTCGTCGTGCTCCCGATCCGGAACCGCTCGGACGGGTGGCGCTTCTCCCCGGACGCGGTGTCGGAGACGCCGGCCGAACCGAACCAGGCGCCGTGGCGGTCACGGACCTCGACGACGATGCCGGGAGTCCCGCCCGGGGCGGCGGCACGGTCCAGGACGGTCTGCATCGCGGAGCGGTCGGGGGTGGCCGCGGCGGGCGCTGCCGGGACCGCCGGCGTTCCCCCGGTGGTCGCCCGGGTGGTCGCTTCGGTGGTCGCCTCGGTGGAGAAGTGACTGGTCATGTCGGTCTTCCTTTCGGGGTTGGGTTTCGGTTGGGCGGATCAGCGGTGTGGCGTCAGCGCGCCAGGTGCGAAGGCTCGGGACGGCCAGCCGGTGACGCCGTGACGGGCTCGGCGGGGGCTCGCCGGGCGCTGGCCCGCCGGGCGGTCACGACCACACGGGCGGTGGTCCCCACCGTGAGCAGCAGCACCGCGGCGAGAGCGAGGAGGGTCGCGGTGTCCGGATGGATCAGGGACTGTCCGCGCCACGCCTGCCAGGTCACCACCGCGACGAGGCCGGTGTAGCCGAGGGCCGCACTGCCGACGAGTCGGGCCCGTACCTTCTCGTCGCGCAGCCAGACGCGCTCGGCAGCCAGGGCGGCCAGTACCGCGGCGATCAGGAGGAGCACCTGGATGCCGTGCAGGGCGAAGAAGTGCGGCACCCGGAAGTCGCCGCCGGTCACGCTCCAGTTGGTGAGGGGCATGCCGTGGCCGTCCGGATCACCGATGCCGTGTCCCTGGTACATCTGCACGGGGTGGCCGTTGGCGTCGGTCACCGTGCGGGAGTGGATCTCGGTGACCATCCAGAACACCGGCACGACCATGCCGAAGGTGGCGAGCGCGAGACCGGAGCGGATGGCGCGGTTGAGCGCCGCTCCGCCCGTGCGCTGGATCAGGACGACGACCGCGAGGATCAGCTGGGCGACGACGATGACCATCACGCCGAAGCTGAGGAGAGGGACCAGGGCCAGGGTGACCGGGTCGCTCTGGTCCGCGTTGAAGTGGCTGAAGGTGCCGCGCGCCGCCTGGACGGTGATGGCGCCCACCTCCACGGTGGCGGCCACCGCGAAGACGGTGCCCAGCCAACGCCCCAGCCGCCTGCCCCGGGTCAGTTTGGTCAGCAGCCATGCCAGCGTGCCGGCGTAGAGGCCGAAGGCGAAGCCGAACTTGAGCGGTTTGACCCACACCGACTCGCCCAGGAGCGTCCGTCCGTCGACGGCGGTGCCGACGGCGGAGACGAGCACCAGGCCGAACATGAGGACGGCGCAGACCATCAGCGGCCGGTGCCAGGCACGCACGGGTGCGAGCAGGTACGTCATCGGGACTCCGATCAGGGCGTCGAGCGGCCCTCGTCCGGGCCCGCTCGGTTCGGATCGCTTGTTCGCGAATGACTAAAAGCTAAATTGCTTTCACTCTTTCGTCAATCACAAAATTTGCCCGATCTGCATTTTGCCTGCTCAAAGCGGGTGCGATGCTGCACAGTCTTGCAATGACACTGGGGTCGAATGCAAAAGGGGCCTTGTACGATTTGCAATGAGCTGGACGTGAAAGCAATACTGGCCACACGGACGGACCTGAGACGGAGGCAATGCCGATGCCCGGAGGCAGACTGACCCACCACGAGCGGCTGGAGATCGCCGAGGGGCTGAGGGAAGGACTCAGCTACACCGACATCGCCGGGCGCCTGGACAGGCCCGTCTCCACCGTCACCCGGGAGGTGGCCCGCAACGGTGGTCCCGCCGCCTACCGCGCCGACACCGCCCATCGCGCCACCGCGGGTCGCGCGCGCCGCCGCACGGCGCCTCCGGGCATCTCCCCGACGGTTTCCGCGGCCACGACCGCGGCCACCGGCGCGGTCCACGGACGCGACCCGGAGGCCGTCCACGAACTGGAGGAACAGTTCACGGCGATGATGGTCGGTACGGGTCTGCCCCGGATGACCGCCCGGGTACTGACGAGCCTGTACGTCACCGACGGAGGCAGCCTGACCGCCACCGAGCTCGCCCAGCGCCTCCAGGTCAGCCCCGCCTCGGTCTCCAAGGCCGTCGGCGAACTCGAACAGCAGGAACTCATCAGGCGCGAGCGCGACCCCGGTCGGCGGCGCGACCGGTACGTCATCGACGCCGACGCCTGGTTCCGCGGCTGGATGGCCAGCGCCCGCCAGAACGCCATGCTGGCCGACTTCGCCCTGCGCGGCGCCGAGGTACTCGGCTCGGCGACACCGGCCGGCACCCGGATGCAGGACATCGGCCACTTCTTCGAGCACGTCGGCCGGACCATGATCCAGGCGGCCGAGGAATGGCGCCAGGCCGATGCCGCGAGGCGCGGAACCCCCGGCTGAGGCGAAGGAGCGGCCCCCTGGACCGTCGGCCCGGGGGCCGGCCGATCCATCCGTCACGGGAGACGGGCGGCGAACCGAGGACAGCCGATGCCGCCGCGGATGCCGGGCCGGGCAGCCGTGGAACCCCGGGCGTCGTGGGCCGTGGCAACCGGATCTCGGTGCCGAAGCACCACCCGGACACCACGGTGGTTCGTCGACGCCATAGCCTCAATCCGTGACCCACAGCCACAGCCACGGCAGCCGCAGCCGGTCCGAGCAGCAGCACCCCTGCGAACTCCCGCCCTGCCGGACACTGCTGGAGCGTACGGACTGGGCCTCGCTCGCCACGGCCTGCGGCACGGGCGAGTCCCTGCCGGTCGCCCTGGCACTCCTGACCAGCCCCGATCCGCTCGTCAGGGAGTCCGCCCTACGGGATGCGCTGGAACCCGTGACCCACCAGAACAGCATCTACGAGGCCACCGTGCCCGTGGCGCTGTACGTCTCGGCGGTCCTCGGCCATCCGGACATCACCGCAGGCGACTTCGACGGCGAGCCCGGGGCGCCTGCGAACCGCCCGACCCTCGTACGGCTGCTCGACTGGCTCGGCGACACCGCCTACGACGCCGACGACGCATGCTTCGCCCTCGCGGAACACCCCTGCGGCGAGGGTTGCCGAGACGACGGCTGTCTCGACGAGGACACCGAGATGCGCGCCTTCCGCGACGCGCGCCCGGCGTTCTTCTCCGCCGTACGCCCCCTCCTCGCTCATCACGTCGCCGACGTGCGCCACGCCGCCCTCGTGGCCGCCGTCCCCCTCGTGGAGCACCCCCTCCTGACCCCTCACCAGACCGATCTGGCCGGACACGCCGGACGTCTCCTGGCCACGAGCACCGACCGGCGCCACCGGGACCGGGCTCTGGACGCGCTGAAGGCCTGGGGGCACGACACCAGCGAGCTGGAGGACGCGTCCGACATCGCGGCCCGCGAGCGCTACGCCCTGCTCAGAGCCGCACGCGCTTCCTCGGAAGGGGACTGGGCAGGCGGCGGCTACAGCGCGGACCCGCCGTTCTGACCCGGCACCGGACACCCGGTCCGGCGGCCTCGCCCACCGGGGAGTGAAGCCGCGGATCGCTGGGCAGGCGCGCCGTCGACGGAGGTTCCCGCGCGCCCGGACGACGGGCCGGAGGGGCCACGGATCCGATCGAAGGAGTTGTTCCATGGCGGAGAACATGTGGGCCTACCGCATCAGCGTCGACTACCTCGCGGCCGACCTCACCGGCTACGAGGTCGAGGCGCTCGACGGCAGCATCGGCAAGGTCGACCAGCACTCCGACGAGGTCACCGACGCCTATCTGGTCGTCGACACGGGCGGACGGATCCCCGGCGAGGAGGTCCTGCTGCCGGCCGGCCTGGTGACCCGTATCGACCATGCGGTGCAGAAGATCCACGTGGACCGTACGAAGGAACAGATCGAGGCGGCTCCGGAGTTCCGCCGGGGGGAGCCCCTCGCAGACACCGACGGTCGCGAGGCCCTGGGCACGCACTACCTCTCCGGCATGCCGTTCGGCGTTCCGCCCGCCTGACCCGGTGCCTGAACGGTGCCCGGAACGGACAGAGCCCGGCCGGGGTGACTACGGGCTCCGGCCGGGCTCTGCGTGCGGGGGTGGTGGTACTCGGGTCAGGCGGCTCCGTCGCGCAGACCGTCTTCGCGCGGGAGGTCCTCCTCGCGACGGCGCGTCTTCCCCTCGCGGTCCGGCTGACGCGTCGACCGGCCGGGCTCGGGGTGCGCCGGGTCCTGACCGGAGCCCTGCGGACGCCGCTGCTCCTCACGGCCCTTGCCCGGCTCCTGGCGCTTGTCCCGCATACCGCCCATGACGGCGACTCCTTCTGACGGCGAGGGAGGAATCCCTACGCTCACCAGATTGACACATGCGTCACATTCCGCAACTTTTCCGCTACAGAGCGTCGCGTACGGGCGAGGGTGGCGGCCGGTGCCGGGCCTCGTCGGGCCCGGCACCGGAGGAAGTACCGCCCTCCCGCTTCCGGGTGCGTGAAGCGGAGGAAGCGGGGCAGGCGAAGTCCAGGCGGAACGCCGGAACCGCCGAGCATGACATCCGGAACAAGGAGGACCGGCGGGCACGTCTTTCCCGCCGGCCGCCGTTGACCGAGGAGTTGTATTCGCGTGACTGAGAATCTGTGGAGCTACCGCTCGACCTCCGGCCATGTGGCCGGTACGGACCTGACCGGGTACAAGGTCGAGGCGACCGACGGGAGTATCGGCAAGGTCGACAAGCACTCCGACGAGGTCACCGACGCCTATCTGGTCGTCGACACCGGCGTGTGGATCTTCGGCAAGGAGGTCCTGCTGCCGGCGAGCACGGTCGTCAGGATCGACCCGGAGGAACGGAAGGTCTTCGTGGACCGGACGAAGGAACAGATCAAGAACGCCCCCGAGTTCCAGCGGGAGAAGCACCTCGGCGACGTGGGCTACCGCGAGGAGCTGGGTACGTACTACGGCGCCGGCGCCCCGTTCGGCGGCCCCTTCGCCTGATCGCGTCCCGTGCGTCGACGCCGGTCCCGGCACCCTCACCAGGGTGCCGGGACCGGCGTCGTGCGGGCCCCGGCCGGGGACACGCGTCCGGCGCGAGGACCCGGCACGGCCCGTGGACCGACCCGGGGGCGCCTTTGGCCACCTACCACCCGAACGGCAGCCCCGTGCCGTACGTGTCCTCGACGAGTCGGGGTCGCCGGTAGCGCCACCAGCGTCCGCCGCCCGGCTCCGCACGTTCGGCGCCGACCCCTTCGAGAGCGGCCGTCGCGGCGAGGTAGCGGGCGTCCAGCTCCTTCAACTCCCCGCCTCGAAGCGACCGCACGGCTTCCGTCAGCATCGGCCATGCCTCGGCCAGCCAGTCCCGGCAGCGCAGGTCGTGGTCGTACTCGAAGGCGCCCTGGGCATCGAAGCCGTCCTCGACGTCCTCGACGAACGACGCCCAGCTCTCCAGCATGGCGTTGATCGTGAAGACGCCGCCATGACGTCCGGCGAGCGCCCGCCCCGCCCCGTGGATCGACGCGTAGTCGTCCGCACCGAGATTCCGTGACTCCATGGATCCGACCATGTCAGCCGGCACCGCCGATTCTCAACACCCACCATGCAGTGCCGGGCCGGGCGGCCCGGCCGTATGCGATCACTGCTCCATGCGGCGGTGGTCCTGGTCGCTCCAGGCACGGGTCTCGCGGGGCCGGACGTACGGTTCCTCGTCCTCGGGCAGTCCCCCCGCGATCGCCCGTCGGCGGGCCGTCTCCGCATCGAACTCCAGCCCCAGGAGGATCGCGAGATTGCTGATCCACAGCCAGACCAGGAAGACGATCACGCCCGCGACCGTGCCGTACGTCTTGTTGTACGAGGCGAAGTTCGCGGCGTAGAAGGCGAATCCGGCCGAGGCGGTCATCCAGATCAGCAGAGCGAGGAAGCTGCCGGGCGTCACCCACCTGAATCCGCGGTTCCTGGCGTTCGGTGCGGCCCAGTACAGCAGCGCGATCATGATCGTGACGAGGAGCACGAGGACCGGCCACTTCGCGATCGACCACGCCGTCAGCGCGGTGTCACCCATCCCCAGGACCTCGCCCGCCTGCCGTGCCAGGCCTCCGGTGAAGACGACGATCAGCGCACCCGCGCAGGTGAGGACCATCAGCGTGACGGTCAGCGCCAGACGCAGCGGCAGCACCTTCCATACCGGACGGCCCTCCGGTATGTCGTAGACGGCGTTCGCGGAGCGGATGAAGGCCGCCACGTAGCCGGAGGCGGACCACAGCGCCGTGGCGAGGCCGACGACCGCCATCAGCGACCCGACGCCGCTGCGGCCCTGCAACTGCTCGACGGCGTCCGTGATCACGTCCCGGGCTGAGCCGGGGGCCAGCTGCCGCAGGCTGTCCGTCAGCCGCTCGGCTGTCGGCTCTCCGGCCAGGCCCAGCAGGGACACCAGGACCAGGAGGGCGGGGAAGACCGCCAGCACCCCGTAGTAGGTGAGGGCCGCGGCGCGGTCGGCCAGCTCGTCGTCGCGGAACTCCCGGGCCGTGCCGCGCAGTACCGCCTTCCAGGAACGGGCGGACAGCTCGGTGGGCCGATCCGGAGCCCGCTCCTCGACCGGCTGGCTCGGGCCCGCGACATCGTCCCGCTCGGTTCCGGCAGGCTCGTGGTCGCCGCCACGGCCTCGTCCTCGGCTCGGTATGGGTCTCATACCCGGCGGCTTTCCCGACCCGCGCCACTCATGCCCGTACGGCACACGGGAAACGAACTCCCACGTACGCCGCGCGACTCCGGAACCGCGGGTCTCGGCGTGTCGGCGGGGTGTCGAAGCGCAGCACGGACCGGTCGGCATCCAGCCGGCGGGCCGCCTCGGCTGCCGGAGCCTCTCGCCGTGGCGGACGGAGAGCACGTAGCGCGGACCGACGAGGAGCACCAACTCGCCCGTCTCCAGAGCCGCTTGCCCCTCGACGTACCAGAGGGTCTTCAGCGCGACGGCCGGACGTCGCCGAAGCGTTCCGTCTTCGCCTCGTCGTCGATGCCGCACTCGACCGTCTCCGACCGGCCCGCCCCCTCCTCGTACACCACGCGTTCCACAGGCCGCACATGCGCCGGAACCCCGGTTCCGTGCACGCCTGCGGGCAGTCCCGTCCGTTCCGTGCGGAACGGACGACGTTTGGAATCGCGAGCAGCGCGCACAAGCGACGTGACACCGACGTCACGACGCACGGCAGGAGACGCATCATGGGCATCATCGCTTGGATCCTCATCGGGCTGCTGGCCGGCCTCATCGCCAAGGCGATCATGCCGGGCAAGGACCCGGGCGGCATCATCATCACCATGCTCATCGGCATCGCGGGAGGGCTGCTCGGCGGCTGGCTCGGCAAGGTCCTCTTCGGCGTCGACTCCATCGACGGTTTCTTCGACCTGTCCACCTGGGTCGCCGCCATCGTCGGCTCCGTCATCCTGCTGGCCCTCTACCGTCTCGTCACCGGCAACCGGCGCTCCCACCGGCACGCCTGACCCCGGACGGCGGACCGCCGTACCGGATGCGAACGGCTCCCCCCTCACACCGAGGGGGGAGCCGTTCGCTTCTCTGCACTGGTCAAGGCGAGCCGGGCTGAACGGCATCGGAGGTTCCCGGCCTGCCTGCTTGATGCCGCTCCCATCCCGTTGTTGTGGGTGGGCCGTTCAGGCGGGCCAGGTGCCGAGTGCGCGGGCCAGGCGGTTGCTCTGCTCTCGGGTGATTCCCTGGGCGAGGCGGGTCGCACACCGCGGGCTCATGTATCCGTCACAGTGCAGAATTCCGAGGAAGGGCTCTTGGCCGGCTGAGAGCGGGAAGGTGGCAGGGAGCGTCCATTCGGCCGGCTCCCACCCTGGGACCGAGAGACAGTCCCGGTGCCATGGGCAGTTGCGGTCAGCCACGTCGATCAGGCGCCAGCAGAGATCGAACGTCCGGATCGACGAGCTTGAGGCTCACTCGGGCCGGCGGGTGGCAGGGATGCCGAGGGCGACGGGTGCCCGGCCTGCGGCATGGGGCATCGGATGCATGCTTCTCTGAACTACGTCGAGTACGAGCGCGTGTTCGGCCAGGTATCAGGACGGTGCCGGAGCCGGCCGTCGCGTCGACTCCCAGCACAGTCACGAAGCTCACCGATGGTCTGCGGTAGAAGATCCTAGGAAGCGCAAGAATAGTTCATCTGGCGTAAACACTGTTTGCGAAGATGACCGCTTCGGGTAGCAGAGTTCGCGATGCACAGACCCCTCGATCCTTATCTGCTTCGACCTCACCCAATGCGATGACGTGAACACTGAACTGATCGTTGCCTCCATTTCCGGATTTGCAGCCCTCGCAAGCGTCGCTTACAGCGCCCGGGTAAACAGAACAAATTCCCTCCTCAGGGACGACCTGGAGCGACAGTCGGCCGAGCGCCATCGCATTCAGGAGCGGCAGGACGTCATGGGCCGGTATCGCGACCCGCTGCTTTGGGCTGCATTTGATTTCCAGTCGCGCCTCTTCAGTATCGCCGGTCAAGCCTTCTTGAGAGTCCACTTCGTCCAACGTCATGACCAGGTCTACGCAGTCCGCAGCACCCTGCATGTGCTCGCCGAGTACCTCGGCTGGGTTGAGATTCTCAGGCGTCGCATCTATTTCCTTGATCTCGGTAACCAGGAATCCAACCGTCGAGTTGTGGAGCTGTTTGCGCGTATCGGAAACGTCCTGAATGACGACACCTATCCGGACGCTCACTTTCAGCTCTTTCGGAGTGATCAGAGGGCTATCGGGGAACTGGTCCTCGCCGACGACGAAGAAGCTGATCGCTGCATCGGATACGCGGAGTTCTGCGCCCGCCTGGAATCTGACCCGAAGTTCGCCGCTTGGTTCTCCCGCCTGTCCGACAGTGTCGTCGAGCTGGCTTCACTTCCAGGACGGCATCCACGCTTGGTGGACCTGCAAGTGGCCCTGATGGACTTGATCGACCATCTTGACCCGGAGCGAGAACGCTTCCCTCAGAAACGCCGATTCCGGTTGAATCACGTCGGACCTCCCGATGGCTGAGTTGCGCGAAATATCCGACTCTGTTCACCGAGGCAGGAGAAAGCCAACCGACAATCGCTCCAACCGAACTTCGGCATGCCGAGATTGACGGCCGTGGATTGGCGGGCTGCCTCGGTGTGGAGTTGGTCCAGCTTGCCGGCAGGGGCCGCTTTCGGACATCTCTCACCCGATGTACGCGGCGGGGCGCATGGACCGCTTTCGCGGGGCAGACGAGGGCTGACCGCAGCCACACACCGCCTCCGGGCCCTCCCCGGGCGAACGACCGACGGGCGGTGTTCTGTTCAAGGAGGTCTCACCATGCTGATCACCGTCACACGCACCGGCGGGTTCGCGGGCGGACAGCGGAGCGTTTCCCTCGAAACCGAGTGCCGGAGCGACGGGCCCGAGCTGGAACGGCTGGCCGAGCTGGCACTCAGTGGTGAGGGCCCCGTGGGGCTGGACCCCGTACCGGACGGCTTCAGCTACGTCGTCCACGTCGACAGCAAGCTGGTGAACTTACAGGATCCGTACCTCACCGACGAGCAACGGCAGCTGATCGACGCCGTTCTGGCGGCCGACACCGCCTGAGCGGCCCGCCTGCCCGCCGGCCGCCGGCCGGGCGGTGCCGTACTGGCCCTGCCGGGCCGGTACGGCACGGGCGGCCCGTCCGTCCGTCCGTCTGCTCAGCGCCTCGTCTCGTACCTGGTCAGGACCACGCCGCAGGGAAGCGTCCGCGTCTCCACCAGGTTCAGGTTCACCCAGTTGTCCAGGGCGGTGAAGAACGGCGTGCCGCCGCCCACCAGGACCGGCGCGGTGGCCAGCACGTACTCGTCGACCAGCCCGGCGCGCATGGCCGCCCCGGCGAGCGTCGCGCCGCCGATGTCCATCGGGCCGCCGTCCTCGGCCTTGAGTCGGGTGATCTCGGCGACCGCGTCGCCGGTGACCAGGCGGGTGTTCCAGTCGACCGTGCCGGTCGTCGAGGAGAACACCACCTTCGCCATGTCCCGCCAGCGGCGCGCGAACTCGATCTCCGCCGGCGTGGCACCGGGCTGCTGGTCGCCGGTCGGCCAGTAGGAGCTCATCGTCTGCCACAGCCTGCCCCCGTACAGCGACAGCTCGGTGGCCTGCAACTGGTCGGACCAGAACTGGAACAGCTCGTCGCTCGGGACGCTCCAGCCGATGTCGTCGCCGGGCGCGGTGATGTAGCCGTCCAGGGTCAGGTTCATGCCGTAGATCAGTTTCCGCATGGCGCCAGCCTTCCGTGCGTCGGTCTCGCGCGTACGGACCGGCGCGCCGCGAACAACCCGTCGATGCGCGCGGCCCAGCGCGCGTCCCCTCCTCGTGCCCGGTGGTTCGGCCATGTCGTCGGCGGCGGGCTCGCCCGGCGCCGGCGGGGACAGCAGCGCCTCAGGGGCAGGATTCCTCCGTCTTGGCGACGGTGAAGGAGACCGGCTGTCCGGACAGCGCCGTCCCGGCCTTCGGGTCCTGGGCGCAGACCTTCCAGTTCGACTCCTGCAGGACCATGCGGCCCTGCAACGCGTCCTTCACGGTGATGCTCGCGTTGGACGGCAGGGCGCCGCGGACGGCCTTCATGCCTTGGCCCACGAAGTCGGGCATCGTGTCGCCCGCGGGCTTGGGGGCGGGTGCGTCGGCCGCCGGGCAGGTTTCCTCCAGCTTGACCGCGCCGAAGTCGATCGCCGTGCCGGTGTCGATGCCCGCGCCGGCGGCGGGGGTCTGTGAGCAGACCTTCCAGTTCCGGTCGAGGGCCTGGAGCCGGTCGCGGCCGAGCGCGTCGTGCGACTTGAGGGAGTAGAACCCGGCGGCCTGCGCCTCGTCCTGGGCGCTCTGAAGCCCCTTGCCGACGAGATGGGGCAGGGTGGCGGTCTTCTTGGTCGCGGAGGAGGAGCCCGAACCGGCCGTCGCCGGGACGCTCGCGGCCGGCGTGCCGGGGGCCGTGGGCTTGCCGGTGTCGGTGGTCTGCGGGTTGCAGGCGGTGAGGCCGAGGACGGCGGTGGCAGCCGCGATGAGGGTGAGGGCGATGTGGTGGGTGCGCATCACGCCATGCTGCCGGGACGGAGGGTGGCGTGTGGCGCCTGTGACCGGTCTGTGACGCTGAGGAGCGGCCGTCCTCGGAACCCGTTGCGTCCGAGCTCCACCGCGCCGCGTTCCGGGCGGAGTCGGCACGTCACGACGCTCCGCCCGTTTCACGGTCGGACCGGGGCCATACGTACGGCAGGTCGTCCGGTACGCCCGGGAAGCGCTCCCGGTAGAAGGCCGGGTCCTTGCGCACCAGCGCGGACTGGTGGCTCCGGTGGAAGTCCGGTGCGCCGAGCCACGGAGGCAGGTCCCCGGTGGTGGCCAACCGCTCCTGCGTCCGCGGTGCGTCCCCCGGCCGCCAGGCCCCGTAGTCCTGGATCAGGGTGGCGGCGCAGGTGTCGGCACGCCCCTCGGCCGTCCACACCCCGCAGATCTCCAATCCGTAGCGGACCAGGGCCTCCTCGTACCCCGCCCACATCCGCACCGCCGGGTGCCTGCTCCATCCGTACCCGGGTACGACCAGGCCGCGCAGCACCTGCACGGCCTCGACCCGCTGTTTGCCGAGGCGGCGCGCGTCCAGTGCGGCCG
Organism: Streptomyces venezuelae; assembly: GCF_008642275.1. Taxonomy (NCBI): domain Bacteria; kingdom Bacillati; phylum Actinomycetota; class Actinomycetes; order Kitasatosporales; family Streptomycetaceae; genus Streptomyces; species Streptomyces venezuelae. The sequence continues at coordinate 7,067,315 of NZ_CP029189.1, read as the reverse complement.
CCGAGGCGTCGAAGGACGGAAACGGAAGGAACGTCTGCACTGGGTCTCCCTCAGAGACGGCGGCACTCCCCCGGGGAACCACGCCCCGGGGGCCCGTTGCGAGCCTGCCAGACGGAGCTCCGCACCGCGTGGGACGCCGGCGTGTCCGGAGGTGAATCCTGTCCAAGCACTTCCAGCGCGACGGAACATGTGAAATTTTACATGTCACATGTCAACGACCTCGTGTCCCCATCACGTGGCCACAACGGCCCCGGAGGCCCCCACAGATGCTTCCCTTCCGGATATCGAAGGCCGGTGCGCGCAGACTCCCCGCGCTCGGCGCAGCCGCCTTCCTCGTGCTCGGCCTGTTCGCACCGCAGAGTCAGGCAGCTTCCGGCGGCGCCCCAGCTGCCGCCGGCGCGAACGCACGTGGCACCGCGGCCTCGGCGCCGCGGTCGATCCCCGTCCCCAAGTCGCCCGATGCCCTGAGCAACGGCTCCCGCTTCCGGATCTCCTCCCAGGACAGCCCCGAGGAGTCCGCCTCGGCACCCGCCCCGACCCTCCCCGCCGACAAGGCCGGCAAGGCCGACAAGCGGTCGTCCGCCGCCGCCGGGGACGAGTGCGGCGACCTCTCCGGCGTGATCAACTCCGCCGGCAGCGCGCTGGTCCGGCAGCTCACGGCCCTCCCCCGGATCACCTGCACCTATCCGCTGTTCGACCTCACCGGGGAGAACGCGCGAAAGGCCTTCCGCGAGGCCCAGATGGTGACCGTCGCCGACGCGCTGCGCGACGCTTCCGCCACGTACTCGGGCAGCAACAGCGCCTCCGTCGGGCAGCTGGTGATGTTCCTGCGCGCCGGCTACTACGTGCAGGAGAACAACGCCGACGTCGTCGGCGACTACGGCACCGCGCTGGACGGCGCGGCGCGCGGCGCGCTGGACGCCTTCTTCGCCGCCCCGCGGAGCAAGGACGTCACCGACGCGAACGGCGAGATCCTCAACGAGGTCGTCACGCTGATCGACAGCGCCCACGCCGCGGGCCGGTACGCCGGCGTCGTGAAGTGGATGCTCGGCAGCTACGACGGCACGTGGCCCGCCCAGATGAACCTGGCCATGCAGCACGTCGAACGGGTCGTCGAGAACGGCTTCAAAGCCGAGGACGACGGCCGCGGCTGGCGGGCCGCCCTCAAGGCCGACCCCACCGTCCTCGACACCTGGGCCGGCTTCGTCACGCGCAACGGCGCGCAGCTGAACCGCCTGGACGTCGTCAGCAACGTCGGCCGCTACCTCGGCTACGCCCTCGACGTCCCCGAGCTCAAGGACCGGGTCCGGCCGCTGCTGAAGGACCTGATCAACCGGTACCCGAACGTCGGCCCCACCGCGCCGATCACCATGAACCTGGGCTGGTACACGCGCCAGTACGACCGGAACAACTGCGCGGCCTACGCCATCTGCGACCTGGGCGGGCGCGTGCTCCCGGCGATCCTGCCGATCCAGCACGCGTGCACCCCGGGCCTGAAGATCCGCGCCCAGGACATGTCCCCCGGCCAGCTGGGCGGCACCTGCACCAGCCTGGTCAACCAGGACGCGTACTTCCACCGGGTCATCGGCGACAGGGGCGCCATCCCCGGCGACGTGAACACCAACCTCGAGGTCGTCGTCTTCGACGACTACACCCAGTACGCGCTGTACGCCTGGGCCATCTACGACATCGACGTCGACAACGGCGGCATGTACGAGGAGGGCGATCCGGCGGCGGCCGGCAACCAGGCCCGCTTCATCGCCCACGAGGCCCACTGGCTGCGCCCTGACTTCCAGATCTGGAACCTCAACCACGAGTACACCCACTACCTCGACGGCCGGTACGACATGTACGGCGACTTCGAGGCCGGCATGACCACGCCGACCATCTGGTGGGTCGAGGGCATCGCCGAGAACATCTCGTTCGGGTACCGCGGCGAGCGCAACGCCGAGGCCATCGCCGAGGCCGGCAGGAGGACCTACAAGCTCAGCGACCTGTTCGACACCGTCTACGACCAGGACGAGAACCCCGAGGTCAACTCGAACCGGGTCTACCGCTGGGGCTTCCTCGCGGTCCGCTACATGCTCCAGAAGCACCCCGCCGACATCGGGACCGTCCTCGACAAGTACCGCGCCGGCGACTGGAACGGCGCCCGCACCTTCCTGAAGCAGACCATCGGCACCGGCTACGACGCCGACTTCGCCACCTGGCTGACGACCACCTGCGCGACCGACGACTGCGGCCCCCTGCCGGAGGCCCCGACGACACCGCTCTGCACCGCCGTTGACCCCCGTCAGTTCGACCGGAACTGCCGCCGGGACAACCTCGCGGCCACCGTCGGCAACTACAGCTACCACTTCCTGTACCTGCCGGCGGGGGTCAAGGAGCTCACCATCACCAGCAGCGGCGGCACCGGCAACGCCGACCTCTACTACGGCGGCGGCAGCTGGGCCACCACCGGCAGCCACCAGGCGAAGTCCACCGGCGCCGGCAACGGCGAGACCCTGACGATCGAGAACCCGCCGTCCGGCTGGGTCTACTTCAGCCTCGCGGCCGCGCGGGACTTCAGCGGTGTGAGCGTCTCGACGCGGACCAAGTGAGCTGACCGGCCGGTCCGGGCGTTGTCGTCGCCCCGTCCCCGACCCCCGGCCCCCGGCCCCCGGCCCCCGGCCCCCGGCCCCCGGCCCAGTTTCACGGCCCTGCGTTTCACGGCGGTCCCCGTCGTCCGGTCCCGGACGGCGCGGACCGCCGGCCGATGTGGTCTCCCGGCCGCGTCAGATGCGGCTGAAGCCCGCCCACTCCTTGATCCTGAAGTTGCTGCCGTCGCGCGCCACTTCGGCGGCGCCATGGCCGGGAAGGTGCGCCGGCAGGAGGAGGGCGTTGTGGTCGGCGGCCCACTCCAGCATGGCCCGCCGGGTGACACGGGCCTGCTTCGCGTCCTCCTCGAAGCAGCTGTTGAGCTCCGGGTGTTCGAGCTGGAGGGGCGTGTGCAGCAGATCGCCGACGAACACCGCCCGGTCGGTTCCCGACCGGAGCCGGACCACGGACGATCCGGGGGTGTGCCCGGGCGCCAGATCGAGCTGAAGGCCGGAGTCGATGGTGTGGGCGCCGTCCCACAGTTCCACCAGTCCGGCCTCGTGGACGGGCAGCACGCTGTCCTCCCAGACGTTCTGGCCGGCCGGGTTGTCGGGCCCCGAGGGGTTTCGGGGGTTCCAGTAGTCGAATTCGATTCGGGGGATGAGATAGGTGGCACGGGGGAAGGTGGGCACCCAGGCCCGTCCCTCCCGCCGGGTGTTCCAGCCGACGTGGTCGTTGTGCAGGTGGGTGTTGACCACGATGTCGACGTCCTGAGGCCTGACACCGGCCTGGGCCAGGCGGCGCAGGAAGCCCGTGTCCAGGTACTGCCAGTGCTTGGCGTAGGGGCGGAACTTGTCGTTTCCGGCTCCCGTGTCGATCAGGATCGTCCTGCCCTCGCTGCGCACGACCCAGGTCTGCAACGCCATGGAGAGCATGTCGGTACCGGGGTCCCAGAAGTCCGGGCTGAGCCAGGACCTGTTCTCCTGCCACAGCTCCTTCCCCCCTTCCGGGAGCACGTCGCGCGACGTCAGCCCCAACTCGCCGTGGAACTCGACCACACGGGTGACCGTGATCCTGCCCAGGGCGATCGTGGACACCTGCGTCCTGGACCCCGAGGCGGCGGAGGCGGTGCCCGGCCTGGTACCCGCAAGGGCTTCACCCGCACCGAGCACACCGGCGGCGCCGACACCCACGCCGGCACCCGCGGCCGCCCCCATGAATCCGCGTCGGCTCATGGAGCGTAAGACCCTGTTGCTGTGCGTCATCCCGTACTCCCGGAAGATCCCGATCGGGCCATGCGACGGGTACGCCGCTCGCGTCGGACGCGAGCCCCGGAGGCCCTCGATCGAGGACCGTACCTCCCCGATGCCCTTAAGGCAATCATTTAGCTTTAGCGCGTCATCTCGTGCCATGAAGCTACGGATTTGCTTTAACCTTGGCCCCATGAGCCCAAAACCCATGGTTCGCCCCGGCGGTCGCAGCGCCCGGGTGCAGGAGGCGGTCCATGCCGCAGTGCGCGAGCTCCAGGCGGAGGCGGGCCGCTCGGCGCTGACCGTCCCTCTCGTCGCCGCCCGCGCCGGCGTCACCCCGTCCACCATCTACCGCCGCTGGGGCGACCTGCAGGAACTGCTGTCCGACGTGGCCGTCGAGCACCTGCGTCCGGACACTGCGCCGGAGGAACTGGGATCGCTGTCGGCGGAGCTGGAGAACTGGGCCGAGCAGTTCCTCGAGGAGATGGCCTCCCCGGCAGGCCAGTCCTACGTCCGCGACGCCCTCCTGGGCGATCCGGACGGTACGAACGCCGGCCAGTGCTCCACGTACGCGGCGGACCAGATCCGCGTCATCCTCGACCGGGCCGCGGAGCGCGGCGAAGCCGCTCCGGACGTCGAGAAGGTCCTCGACCAGGTCGTCGCACCGATGATGTACCGCATCCTCTTCCGGCCCGGCGGCCTCGACTCCGCGTACGCGCACCGCCTCGTACGGGAGGCCCTGGAGGGCTACTGACGGCTGCGCGAGCGGCGAGCGGCGTCACCGGGCGGCCCCGGCCCGCGGCGGCTCAGTCCTTCCGGAGTGTGGCCGCGTGATCGGGCACGAGGGTCTGCAGTTCCCTGGGAGGCCTCTCGTATCCCGTCGACGGGGGCCTGGCCGGCAGGACGGGCTCAGGCACGGCCACGTCCTCGTAGGGGATCGAGGACAACAGGTGGGCGATCATGTTGAGTCGCGCGCTGCGCTTGTCGTCGCTCCCGACCACGTACCAGGGGGCGTCGGCCGTGTCCGTGTGCACCAGCATCTCGTCCTTGGCCCGCGAGTACGCCTCCCAGCGGGTGAGGGACTCCAGGTCCATCGGGGAGAGCTTCCATCGCCGCAGCGGATCCTGCGCCCGGCGCCGGAACCGCTCCTCCTGGACCGCGTCGCTGACGGAGAACCAGTACTTGCGGAGCAGGATCCCGTCCTCCACCAGCATCCGCTCGAAGACCGGGCACTGCCGGAGGAAGAGCTGGTGTTCCGCGGGCGTGCAGAAGCCCATGACGTGCTCGACTCCGGCACGGTTGTACCAGCTGCGGTCGAACAGGACGATCTCGCCCGCGGCCGGCAGGTGCTCGACGTAGCGCTGGAAGTACCACTGCGTGCGCTGCCGCTCCGTAGGCGTCGGAAGGGCCGCGATGCGGGCCACGCGGGGGTTGAGGTGCTCGGCGACCCGTTTGATCGTGCCTCCCTTGCCCGCCGCGTCCCGCCCCTCGAAGACGACGACCAGCCGGGCCCCCTGGACGCGCACCCATTCCTGGACCTTGATCAGCTCCGTCTGCAGTCGCAGCAGCTCCGCCTCGTAGACCGCCTTGCCGAGTCCCATGTCCGTACCTGCCGATCGTCGCCGGGCGCTTCGGTCCAGTCAGTCACGGCAGGCGTCCGCACGCAACGACGCCCTCCGGGCCCCGGCGTGTCGATACGCTGGCCGCTTGGCGTGCCATCGGGTGGGCGGAGGAGCAGGGCGTGGGTGTGGGGGATCCGTTGACGCAGGTGCCGAGGATGCGGCTCGACGAGTTGCTGGACGAGCTCCAGGTACGCATCGACGAGGTGCGCGGCACGCGCGACCGGGTGCACAGCCTGCTGGAGGCCGTCGTCTCGGTGGGACGGGAGCTGGACCTCGCCCAGGTGCTCCGGCGCATCGTGGAGGCGGCCGCGCTGCTGGTGGACGCCGAGTACGGCGCCCTCGGCGTGATCGGTCCCGACGGGCGCAGGCTCGCGCAGTTCCTGACCGTGGGCCTCACCGACGCGGAGATCGCCGACATCGGTCCGCTGCCGGCCGGCCACGGCCTGCTCGGTGAGGTCATCCACCATCCGGAGCCGCTGCGCCTGACCGATCTCGGAGCGCACTCCTCCTCCCACGGGTTCCCGGCCCATCACCCGCCGATGCGCACCTTCCTCGGCGTGCCGATCCGGGTTCGTGACGAGGTGTTCGGGAACCTCTACCTGACCGACAAGCGGGGCGGCGTCGACTTCGACACCGAGGACGAGACCGTGATCTCCACCCTCTCGGTGGCGGCAGGCGTGGCGATCGACAACGCACGGCTCTACGAGGGGGCGCAGCGCCAGCAGCGCTGGCTCAGGGCGAATGCGGAGATCACCGAGAGCCTGCTGTCCGGGAGTTCGCGCCCGGCGGTACTGGAACTCATCGCCCGGCGCGCCCAGGAGATCACCGCGGCGCGGCTCGCGCACATCGCCGTTCCGGTGGACGGTGTGGACGGCCTGGTGGTGGAGTTCGCGGCCGGAGCGGACCGGGCCGCGTGGCAGGACCTCGTCGTCCCGTTCGAGGGGACGCTCTCCGGGGCCGCGCACCGCGCGGGCAGGCCCGTCACGACCCTGCAGGCCTCGGACGACGGTCGCTACGCGGCCGAGGCCGGAATGCGGGGACGGGCGGGGCTGGGACCGGCCGTGGCGGTTCCGCTCGGCACCGGAGGCGGGGCCGGCCGGGGGGTGCTGCTGCTGTCGCGCTCTCCTGGAGATCCGGCCTTCGGCGAGGGTGAGCTGGAGCCGCTCGTCGCCTTCGCGGGTCAGGCCGCGATCGCCCTGGAGCTGGCGGAACGCCGCCGGGACGCCGAGCAGATAGCCCTGCTGGAGGAGCGCGACCGGATCGCCCGCGACCTGCACGACCTGGCCATCCAGCGGCTGTTCGCCACCGGCATGACCCTGCAGAGCGCCGCCCGGCTCGTCGAACACGAGGGGGCTGCCGAGCGGGTCGGCCGGGCGGTCGAGGACCTGGACGAGACGATCAAGATCATCCGATCGACGATCTTCGGGCTCCGCACCCGGGACCGGGAGGGCGAGCCCGGGCTGCGGGCCCGTGCCGCCCGGGCCGTCGGCGACGCGGCCGCCTCCCTCGGCCATCCGCCGCTCCTGAGCATGGAGGGACTCCTCGACACCGACGTACCCGCGCAGATCGCCGACCACGTGGTGGCGGCGCTGGGCGAGCTCCTCAGCAACGCGGCACGCCACGCCCGGGCGACCCGGGTCGGGGTGTCCCTCAGGGCCGGGCAGGGCGAGATCGTACTGACCGTCTCGGACAACGGAACGGGCATTCCCCCGCAGGGGCGCAGGAGCGGACTGCGCAACCTCGACGAGCGGGCCCGCGGGGTGGGCGGTACCTTCACCGCCGAGACTCCCGAGGAGGGCGGCAGCAGGCTCGTGTGGCGGGCGCCGCTTCCCCGCAGCAGCTGAGGGGCGACGACACGGGGGCGGGTCGGCCGCAGACCGCCGGGGCGGGCGACGGTGCGGGCGCGGGGGCGGCCTCCAGCCGGATTCCCGTGACGAGATCCGCGTGGATCCGCAGGGCGCTGGTCGTCGGAGGTACCACCCAGGGGCGGAGCAGGTCCGCGTACCGGTCGGCGTCCCGGGCGTCGGCGACCCGCCGCGCGTAGCCGGTGACGACGACGCTCCAGCCGAGGTGGGTGTCGGGGTCGATGGCGTCCGCTTCGTACGCCACCACGACACCGGGGGCTTCGGCGGGCGCGGCCAAGGAGGCGAGGGCCCCGCCGTCGTGGATCCGGATGACGATGTCCCCGCCCTCGACGAGGTGGTTCACGGGTCGGACGGCGGGCAGCGCGTGCTGGGTGAAGACGATGCGGCCCAGGGACACCGTGGCGAGGAGCCCGAGGGACTCCGCCCTGTCCAGCTCCCGCATGTGCCGGGGAGCCGTGGCGGCGCCGGTCCGCCCGGCCGGTCGCCGTGTGCCCTGCTGGTCCATGATGCGTACCTTCGTCCGGCGCGGCTCGGTCGTCTGCGGTTTCCGGTCTCGCGGCGCCCCTCCCGGTCCACTGGTGCGACCGGGCCGAACGGTTCCTTCACGACACGGCGAACGTCAGCTCGCGGTCGGCGGCGAGCACCCGGATGGACTTGACCACCAGGGGCGGAACGTCGCACAGGAGGAGCCGCGTTCCCGCGGCCCGGCAGTGGCGGTCCAGACGGGTCAGGAGGTCGATGCCCGCGCTGTCGCAGAAGGAGAGCCCGCACAGGTCCAGGACGAGGCACCGGTGCCCGGATCCGGCGAGTTCCCGCAGACGCGGCCCCACCTGCCCGGCCGTGTGGAAGTCGAGCTCTCCGGCCAGGGCGACGCGCAGACCGCGGTCGTCCCGGGCCACGGTCTTCAGGTCGATCAAAGCGGTCGTCATGGCGTCCTCCGCGCTGCGTGCGGCTCCGTCGAGTCGCGCCCTTCCCCGTGCGCCACCAGTCCATCCGGTGCCGCGCCCGTCCGGGAAGGTCCGGCAGGCCCTCGTGGCAGGGCCGAAGGTCCCTTTCCCGAGGGCCCGGCCGCTGCCCGTGGCCGGGAACCGCCGTCCCCTGAGGGCCGATCGGCCCTGTCCCTCCGGCCCGTCCGGGGGGAGGATGCCTGGGGTGTTCGTGCGTCCCGGGACGAACACAGGCGAAGGAGTTGCGTCATGACCGGCAGCAGTGCCCCCTCCCCCGCGACGGAACCGATCCGCGTCTTCCTCCTCGACGACCACGAGGTCGTACGCCGGGGAGTGCACGATCTGCTGGACGCCGAGCCCGACCTCACCGTGGTCGGCGAAGCGGGCACGGCCGAGCAGGCGCTGGTCCGCATCCCGGCGCTGCGTCCCCAGGTCGCGATCCTGGACGTGCGGCTCCAGGACGGGGACGGCGTGGGCGTGTGCCGTGAGCTGCGCTCGCAGATGCCGGAGCTGGCGTGCCTGATGCTCACGTCCTTCGACGACGAGGAGGCACTCCTGGACGCCGTGATGGCGGGGGCCTCCGGATACGTTCTGAAGCAGATCACCGGAACCGACCTGGTGACCGCCGTCCGGACGGTGGCCGCCGGCCAGTCGATGCTCGACCCGGGGGCCACCGCCCGGCTGATGGCACGCATGCGCGGAGACGCGCCCCGGCAGGAGCAGCGGGCACCGGGGCTGCCCGGCTTCACGGACCGGGAGAAGGAGATCCTCCTGATGGTCAGCGAGGGGCTCACCAACCGGGAGATCGGCAAGCGGCTGTACCTGGCGGAGAAGACCGTGAAGAACATCATCTCGCGGCTGTTCGTCAAGCTCGGGGTGGAACGACGCGTCCAGGCCGCCGTGATCGCCAGCCACGCCCTGACCCCGCCCGGCCGCCAGCCGTCTGCGGCGGCGGAGTAGCGACGGCCCAGGGCGCGACGGGGGAGGCCGCCTCCCGCGCCGACCACGCGGTCACGGTCGCACGATCGGCGGGGCGTTCACCGACACCTCGGTCCCCGTCCACCCGTGGCGAGGGGCCCCGGGCGAGGCGGGCGTCGACGTGTCCGCGCCGGAATCCGCGGGGGCGGGTGATCCGCCGCCCCCGCGGATCACCCGCCCGTGATCGGCCCGAGGCGGGCGCCGCCGGAGCAGGCGCCCGGCCGCCACCTGCGAGCCACGTCGCGGAGCGTCAGTGCTCGCAGGACTGCCGGACACGGAACAGCTCGGTCCGCAGCACGGGGGTGCCGTCGACCGGCGCCGGGTCCTCCGCGGTCGGCTCGATACCTCCGGCGGCGGTCTTGTCGAGTGTCGTCAGGCCGTCGGCGCCGACCGTGCCGAACACCGTGTAGTTCGGCCGCAGCGCGGAGTCTCCGTAGACGACGAAGAACTGCGAACCGTTCGTGTCCGGACCGGCGTTGGCCATCGCCAGCAGGCCACGCCCGTAGAGGCGGCGGGTGCCGGTCGGATCGGTCGGTGCCGGGGGCAGGTCCACCGGCAGCTCGTCCTTGTACTTGTACCCGGGCCCGCCCTCACCGGTTCCGGTCGGGTCACCGCACTGCAGGACCTTCAGCGTCGGATACGCCGTCAGACGGTGGCACACCGTGCGGTCGTAGAACCCGTGCCGGGCCAGGTGCAGGAAACTCTGCACCGTGCACGGCGCCTTGGCCCGGTCCAAGTGCAGCGGGAGGGGGCCCTGGCTGGTCGGAACGGCCATGTCCACCGTGCCACGGCTGGGGGTGCGCCGCGGGTCGGGCGGCAGCGGAACACGGCGCGCGGGCGGTTCGTCCGGGGTCTGCGTGTACTGGCAAGGACCGTGCGTGGTGCGCGGCGGAGCGCCGTCGGAAGCGGTGGCCACACCTCCCCCGGACACGACTAACGCCAAAGCCGCGAATGTGCTGATCAGTGCTCGCTTCATCTTGCACGCCCTCCCGATGATCGCCAGGTCCTGGAGCGGTCGCAGTCTAGGGCGTGGTGCGGTCGGTGGGAGTGGCACTTCCGGCCGATCGGCGTGGGCCCGGTCCCCTGCTCCAGGAGACACGTGACACCGGCCATCGGGTCCACCGCGCCACCCCGCCGAACGGGGAGCGAGACCGCGATCTTCTGCAGTGCCTGACCAACTGCGAAGGCGGGGAATGCCCGTGCGCGCCCGTCAGCCGGCGTGCACGTGCGGGCGGCGGCTGCGGTCCGGTTCGGCCTCGCGGATGACCTCGCGGGTGACCGGGGCGACCTCGCCCTGGCCGAAGAGGAAGAAGCGGAAGAAGTTGGCCATCGGGTTGCCTTCCGTCCACTCGAAGTAGATGTGGGGCCGCTGGCCGGTCTCGTCGCGGACGTGGAGGAGGAGGGCGGCCAGCGCGTTGGGGATGCTGGAGCTCTCCAGGGTCAGGACGCGGTAGCGGCCGTGCAGGACCTCGCCGCGTACGCGCATCCCGGACTCGAATTCGGACGCGTCCAGGACCGTGACCTCGACGAACATCACGTCGTCCTCGGCCGGGATGTCGTTGTCCGCGCGGATCTGCGCCTTCTTCTGCCGGTACTCCTCCAGGTCCCGGTTGTCGGGCTCGTTGGCGATGAACCGGATCGTGCGGTTGGCGGTGTCACGGATGAACCGCTGCGCCATGTCGTCGAACTCGATGTGCGTGACGCGCAGCTCGAAGACGCGGGCCAGGCGGGAGAGCAGGGAGAGCGCCATGATGCCGCCGATGAAGCAGGCACCGATCTTCACACCGTCCGGGCGCTCCACGACGTTGACGGCCGTGGTGTAGATGAAGACGGCGGAGATGATCCCGAAGCCGATGGTCCAGCCGCGCTCCCCGGCACGGCGGGCCGCGATGGTCACGGCTACCGCCGCCGAGGTGATCAGGACCAGGACACCGGTGGCGTAGGCGCCGCCCTGCGCGTCGACGTCGGCGTCGAAGAGCCAGGTCACGAGGAACGCGACGAGGGTGAACACGATGACCATCGGGCGCAGGGCGCGGGCCCACTGCGGGGCCATGCCGTAGCGGGGCAGGTAGCGCGGCATCAGGTTGAGCAGGCCCGCCATCGCCGAGGACCCCGCGAACCACAGGATCAGGATCGTGGAGATGTCGTAGACGGTGCCGAAGGCGGAGCCCAGGTACTCGTGGGCCAGGTACGCGAGGGCGCGGCCGTTGGCCTCGCCGCCGGGCTCGAACTGGGCGGCCGGGATGAGCAGCGTGGTGATCAGGCTGGAGCAGATCAGGAAGACGCTCATGATCACGGCAGCCGTGGTCAGCAGCTTCTTGGCGCCGCGGATCCGCCCGGCGGGCTTCTCCTCGGTGTCGTCGGGGTCACCCTTCACGTGCGGCATGACCGCCACACCGGTCTCGAACCCGGACAGGCCCAGTGCGAGCTTCGGGAACACGACGAGTGCGATGGCGATCATCATGAACACGTTGCCGTGCTCCGCGGTCAGCGCGGCCGTCCAGTCCGTGATGACCTGCGGTGCGGTGAACACGTGCCACAGCCCGACCGCCACCACCACGACGTTCAGGCCGAGGTAGGTGCCCACGAGGACCACGGCGACGCCGATGGCCTCGCTGAACCCCTTGAGGAAGACGCCGCCGAGCAGCGCGATCAGGATCAGGGTGATCAGGACCTCGTGGCCGTGGAGGGTACTGGTGAGGTGCGGGTTCTCCACCATGTGCGCGGTCGCGTCCGCGGCGGAGAGGGTGATGGTGATGAGGAAGTCGGTGGCCGCGAACCCGAGCAGGGTCAGGACGAAGAGCTTGCCCTTCCAGAAGGAGAGGAGCTTCTCCAGCATGGCGATGGAGCCCTCGCCGTGCGGGCTCTCCTCGGCCACCCGCCGGTAGACGGGCAGGGCGCCGAAGAGGGTCAGCAGGACGAGCACGATGGTCGCCAGCGGCGAGAGCAGACCGGCCGCGAGGAAGGCGATGCCGGGCTGGTAGCCGAGGGTGGAGAAGTAGTCCAGACCCGTCAGGCACATCACCCGCCACCAGGGCCGGCCGTGCGGCTGGGCCGCCGCCTCCTTGGCAGCGGGCGAACTGTTCTCGGCGGTCAAGCCTTCCAGCATCCACGCGCGCAGGCGCGAGGAGCGGGCAGGGGTGGCCATCGTGGGGCGCTCCCGTCGTGCAGCGTGGATTCGGCCATCGGAGTCGACGGCTGGGCCAGCGTACGCAGCGAGAACGCAGCCAATACGTCTATAGCCTCGTCTGACGGAATCCTGACGCCCTCTTAACGCCTTTCCTCCTGGTGGCGTAGCACAGCCCCGCGCTCTGGCGGCAGAGCCCACCCGCCGGGTGGTGCCGGCAGCAGCCAGCCCTCCTCCTGGCCGAAGCGGGCCGACGGCCCGCTCGACGACACCGTCCCGGCGCGGCGCCCGATCACCATGCGGGCGCACGAGACCCGTCGAACAGCCGTCAGAGGGGCGTCAACGTGCCTCGGCCGTGACGCGGAAGCGGAGTCGGCAGATCACGGCGTCGGTGTCGCGGCGGACCGCGTGGGCGACGACGGAGCCGCGCTGGTTCTGCAGCAGCCGCTGCCAGAGGCGGGCGGGTTCGGTCTCCGGGATCAGGACGGTCACCTGCGCGTCCTGATGGGTCTGCGCCAGCTTCCGTACGTACGCCGACAGGGGGCGGCCGAGCGATCGGGTCTGAGGGGCGAGCTCGATCAGCTCGACGCCGGGCTTCCACAGCTCCCAGTCGCGCCGCAGGGCTTCGGCCGCTTCACGGTCCTCGGGAGACGGGTGGGTGACGGTCACGGCGAGGACCTCGTCGCCCAGTGAGCGGGCGGCCGTGAGCGCCTGGCTGGTCAGGCGGGACAGACCGGAGACGGGCACCACGACCAGCGAGCGGGACCGGCGCGGTGCCTGCGGGATCCGGCCGAGCTCCAGGCGTTCGCCGATCTCGGCGTACGCCCGGTGGACGCGTCCGAAGCCGAGGACGAGCAGCGGCAGCGCGACGACGATCAGCCAGGCGCCCTCGGTGAACTTGGTGGCGGTGACCACGAGGGCCGAGACGCCGGTCAGCAGGGCGCCGAAGCCGTTGAGGGCCGCCTTCGCCCGCCAGCCGCGCGGCCGTTCCCCGTACCAGTGCCGGACCATGCCGAGCTGGCAGATGGTGAAGCCGACGAAGACGCCGATGGCGAAGAGCGGGACGAGGGTGTTGGTGTCGCCGCCGGAGAAGACGAGCAGGAGCGCGGAGACCAGGGCCAGCCAGACCACGCCGTGGCGGTGGACCTGGCGGTCGGCCTTGAGGGCGAAGACGTGCGGCAGGTGGTTGTCCCGGGCGAGCAGGCTCATCAGCACGGGCAGTCCGCCGAAGGAGGTGTTCGCGGCGAGCGCGAGCAGCACCATCGTGGCGAACTGGACCACGTAGAAAGCGGCGTTGTGGCCGAAGGAGGCGTCCGCGAGCTGGGCGAGGACGGTGACGCCCTCGACGGGCTGGAGGTGGAAGCGCCCGATGAGGACCGACAGGCCGATCAGCATCACGCCCAGGAGCGCGCCGAGCGCGACCTCGGTGCGCTGGGCCCGGCGAGCGGCCGGAGCCCGGAAGGAGGGAACGGCGTTGGCGACGGCCTCGACCCCGGTCAGGGCGGAGCAGCCGGCGGCGAAGGCCTTCAGCAGCAGCAGCGCGCCGACGGTGGTCGCGCCCTCGCCGAGGGCGGTGGCGTGCCCGGCGGCGGACGCGGTGCTGACGGGACCGCTGCGGAAGAGCCCGGCGACGACCATCGCGAGGATCGACCCGACGAACACTGCGGTCGGCACGAGGAACGCCTTGGCGGACTCCACGACACCGCGCAGGTTCACCGCGGTGACCAGGAGGAGGACGCCCAGGCAGATCCACACCCGCTCCCCGTACAGCTCGGGGAAGGCCGAGGTGAGGGCGGCCACGCCGGCCGTGACGGACACGGCGACGTTCAGGACGTAGTCCAGGATCAGGGAGGCCGCCGCGACCAGGCTCGTGCGCCGGCCCAGGTGCCGTCTGGCGACCGCGTACGAGCCGCCGCCGTCCGGGAACGCGGCGATCACCTGCCGGTACGAGGCCACCAGCACCGCGAGCAGCGCGGCGATCGCCAGGGTGACGGGAAGGGTGAAGCCCAGGCCGTGGGCACCGGCCGCGGCCAGGACGAGCACGATCGACTCCGGCCCGTAGGCCACGGACGCCATCGCGTCCAGGGACAGCGCGGCCAGCCCCTGGAGGGCGGTCAGCCGGTGGCGGTCGCCGTCCGCCGGTGTCCTCACACCGGTATCAGGAGGATCCTCCGTGCCCGGGGCCCGTCCTGCCGCGCTCGGCTTTCCCATGTCTATGGACATCTCTCGCTGTTCCTCCGTCGGACCAAAGTGAGGACAGCGTCCGAGCGCCATGGCCGGATCACCAGTGTTCTTGGCGTCATCCGTACGACCGCCACGCCAGTCTTCACGCGCCCTTGATGCCCGGGCGGGCCAGTCGTATGAGGGGTGTCAAGACCGCGCAGCGACGGGTGCTTCCCCTTCCGGCGGGGGGACACTTCATAGGGGCTTCACACCGCTGGCCCCCTTCCTCGTGGCGCTCGCGCTCGTGGCCGTCCGTACGGATCTTTCGGCGACGCACGCGGCGCTGGTCCTCGCCGTCGCGGTGGTGGCGCTTGCCGCCATCGGCACGCGGATCGCCGGAGCCGTCGCCGCGCCGTCGGCGGCCTTCACGCCGGCCGCGCAGGCCGCGCAGGCCGGCGCCGCCCTGGACACTGCCGGCCTGTCCCACCCGGGCTGACCGCGAGCCTTCTCCGTCCCTGCCCGTCAGGGTGGCGTCAAGAGTCCCCGTGCGCCCGTATGGACACCGTCAAGGCGTCTTAACGCCGGGATGAAGACACGGTTACCTCGTCATCGGCCATCTGGCCGATTCATTACTTCCCACTTCACTCAGGAGCTCGCGATGGCCGATCTGGCCTTCGTCGTCACCACGGTCGCGGTGTTCGCGCTGGTGGCTCTCATCGCCAAGGGGGTGACCAAGCTGTGAACGCCGAGAACATCGTCGGCCTCGTCGTGGCCGTCGCCCTGCTGGGCTACCTCGTCCTCGCCCTCGTCAAGCCGGAGAGGTTCTAGCCACAGATGAGTCCCGCTCTCGCTGGTGTGCTCCAGCTCCTCGCACTGATCGCCGCGCTCGCGCTGGCCTACCGCCCCCTGGGCGACTACATGGCCCGCGTCTACTCCTCCGAGAAGCACTACGAGCCGGAGAAGTGGATCTACAAGGCGATCGGCGCCAACCCCTCCGCCGAGATGCGCTGGCCCGCCTACCTGCGCGGCGTCCTCGCCTTCTCCGCAGTCAGCGTGCTCTTCCTCTACGGCCTCCAGCGCGCCCAGGGCGTCCTGCCCGGCTCGCTCGGCTTCGCCGCGATCGATCCCGACCAGGCGTTCAACACCGCCGCCTCGTTCGTGGCCAACACGAACTGGCAGTCGTACTACGGCGAGCAGGCCATGGGCCACGTCGTGCAGACCGGCGGCCTCGCGGTGCAGAACTTCGTCTCGGCCGCCGTCGGCATGGCCGTCGCCGTGGCCCTCGTACGGGGCTTCGCCCGCTCCCGCACCGGTGAACTCGGCAACTTCTGGGCCGACCTGGTACGCGGCACCGTCCGCATCCTCCTGCCCATCGCCGTCGTCGGCGCGATCGTCCTCGTCGCCTGCGGCGCGATCCAGAACTTCGCCGGGATCCACGAGGTCGGCCAGTTCACGGGCGGCACCCAGCAGTGGAACGGCGGGGCCGTGGCCTCCCAGGAGGTCATCAAGGAACTGGGAACGAACGGCGGCGGCTACTTCAACGCCAACTCCGCCCACCCCTTCGAGAACCCCACCCCGTTCTCCAACCTCTTCGAGATCTTCCTGATCCTCGTCATCCCGTTCGCGCTGACCCGTACCTTCGGCCGGATGGTCGGCAACCTGCGGCAGGGCTACGCGATCCTCGCGACGATGGCGACGATCTGGCTCGGCTTCACGGCACTGATGATGTGGACCGAGTTCTCGCACCACGGCCCGGCCTTCGAGGTCGCGGGCGGCGCGATGGAGGGCAAGGAGACCCGCTTCGGCGTCGGCGCCTCCGCGATCTTCTCGGTCGCCACGACACTGACCTCGACCGGCGCGGTCAACTCCTTCCACTCCTCCTACACCGGCCTCGGCGGCGGCATCCAGCTACTGGGCATGCAGCTCGGCGAGATCGCCCCCGGCGGTGTCGGCTCCGGCCTCTACGGCATGCTGGTCATGGCGATCATCGCGGTGTTCATCGCCGGTCTGATGGTCGGCCGCACCCCCGAGTACCTGGGCAAGAAGATCGGCACCCGCGAGATCAAGTTCGCGGCCTGCTACATCCTGATCACCCCGGCGCTGGTGCTGTGCTTCACGGCCGCGGCCATGGCCCTGCCGACTCCACCGCACTCGATGCTGAACTCCGGGGCGCACGGCTTCTCCGAGGTGCTGTACGCCTACACCTCGGGCGCCAACAACAACGGCTCCGCGTTCGCGGGCCTGAACGCGGACACCCAGTGGTTCAACTCCACGATCGGCATCGCCATGCTCCTGGGCCGCTTCCTGCCCATGGTGTTCGTCCTGGCGCTCGCCGGTTCGCTCGCCGAGCAGAAGCCCGTCCCCGAGACGGCGGGCACCCTCCGTACCGACAAGCCGCTCTACACCGGCCTCCTCGTCGGCACGATCCTCATCGTCACCGGTCTGACCTACTTCCCCGCCCTCGCGCTGGGGCCGCTCGCCGAAGGGCTCGCATCATGAGCACCGCCACTGAGACCCGTGCCCCGCACGAGGACCTGCCCACCGGCCACAAGCCGCCCGCCGGCCGCGTCGGCGGGGGCCTGTTCGACCCCAAGCAGCTGCTGAAGTCCTTCCCCGACGCGGTGCGCAAGCTCGACCCGCGCATCATGATCAAGTCGCCGGTCATGTTCGTGGTCCTCGTCGGCTCGGTCGTCACGACCGTGCTGGCCGTCAAGGACCCGACGGAGTGGTTCGGCTGGGCGATCACCGCCTGGCTGTGGCTGACCACGATCTTCGCCAACCTCGCCGAGGCCGTGGCCGAGGGCCGCGGCAAGGCCCAGGCGGACACCCTGCGCAGGGCCAAGACCGACTCCGTCGCCCGCCGCCTGACCACGGACGGCAGGGGCGAGGAACAGGTCCCGGGCACCGACCTGAAGATCGGCGACCTGGTGGTCTGCGAAGCCGGCGACACCATCCCCGGCGACGGTGACGTCGTCGAAGGCGTGGCCTCGGTCGACGAGTCGGCGATCACTGGCGAGTCCGCCCCGGTGATCCGGGAGTCCGGCGGCGACCGCAGCGCGGTGACCGGCGGAACGAAGGTCCTCTCCGACCGGATCGTCGTCAAGATCACGACGAAGCCGGGCGAGACGTTCATCGACCGCATGATCGCCCTGGTGGAGGGCGCGGCCCGGCAGAAGACGCCGAACGAGATCGCGCTGAACATCCTCCTCGCGTCCCTGACGATCGTCTTCCTCCTGGCCGTCGTCACCCTCCAGCCGTTCGCGATCTACGCGGGCGCCGAGCAGTCGATGATCGTGCTGACGGCCCTGCTGGTGTGCCTGATCCCGACCACGATCGGCGCGCTGCTCTCCGCCATCGGCATCGCCGGCATGGACCGCCTCGTGCAGCGCAACGTCCTGGCCATGTCCGGCCGGGCCGTCGAAGCCGCGGGCGACGTCTCCACCCTCCTGCTCGACAAGACGGGCACCATCACCCTCGGCAACCGCCAGGCCTCCGAGTTCGTACCGGTCAAGGGGACGACGGAGGCCGAGCTGGCGGACGCCGCCCAGCTGTCCTCCCTCGCGGACGAGACCCCCGAGGGCCGTTCCATCGTCGTCCTGGCGAAGGAGAAGTACGGGCTGCGCGAGCGCCACCAGGGCCAGCTCTCGCACGCCGAGTGGATCGCCTTCACCGCCCAGACCCGTATGTCGGGTGTGGACGTGGACGGCAAGCAGACCCGCAAGGGCGCGGCCGGATCGGTGATCACCTGGGTCAGGGAGCAGGGCGGCCAGGTCTCCGACGACGCCGACCTGCTCGCCAACCGCATCTCCGGGGCCGGCGGCACCCCGCTGCTGGTGGCCGTCAAGGACGGGAAGGGCGCCCGTGTCCTGGGCGTCATCCACCTGAAGGACGTGGTCAAGGAGGGCATGCGCGAGCGGTTCGACGAGCTGCGGCGCATGGGCATCAAGACCGTCATGATCACCGGTGACAACCCGCTGACGGCCAAGGCCATCGCCGAAGAGGCCGGTGTCGACGACTTCCTCGCCGAGGCAACGCCCGAGGACAAGATGGCGCTCATCAAGCGGGAGCAGGCCGGCGGGAAGCTCGTCGCGATGACGGGCGACGGCACCAACGACGCCCCCGCACTGGCGCAGGCCGACGTGGGCGTCGCCATGAACACGGGCACCTCGGCCGCCAAGGAGGCCGGGAACATGGTGGACCTGGACTCCAACCCCACCAAACTCATCGAGATCGTCGAGATCGGCAAGCAGCTCCTCATCACCCGGGGCGCCCTCACGACCTTCTCCATCGCCAACGACGTCGCCAAGTACTTCGCGATCATCCCGGCGATGTTCGCGGTGGTCTACCCGGGCCTCGACAAGCTCAACGTCATGGGCCTGCACTCCCCCGAGTCGGCGATCCTCTCCGCGGTCGTCTTCAACGCGCTGATCATCATCGCCCTCGTCCCGCTCGCCCTCAAGGGCGTGCAGTACAAGCCGACCAGCGCCGACAGGATGCTCCGCCGCAATCTGGGGCTGTACGGGGTCGGCGGTCTGATCGCCCCCTTCATCGGCATCAAGCTCATCGACCTCCTCATCTCCCTCATCCCCGGAATCGGCTGATCTGCGATGAACAACTCTGTAGGCAACACGGCGCGTCTGATCGGCGCGGGCCTGCGGGCCCTGCTCGTCCTGACGGTGATCTGCGGGGTCCTCTACCCGCTGGCCGTCACGGGCATCGCCCAGGCCCTGTTCAACGACAAGGCCAACGGTTCCGAGATCAAGGACAAGAGCGGCCGGGTCGTCGGCTCCTCCCTCATCGGACAGACGTACAACCTGCCGAAGAAGGATCCGAACGACCCCGAAGAGGCGGCGAAGCCGGACCTGAAGTGGTTCCAGCCCCGCCCGTCCAACGGCCTGGGCACCAACAGCGTCAACACCCGGTACTCCCTCATCCTCTCCGGTGCCACCAACCGCTCCGCCGACAACGGCGCCGTGCACGGCCAGTGCACCAAGGAGGCCGCGGAAGGCACCCTCTGCGCCCAGGTCATCGCCGCGAAGGAAGCCGTCATCACCGACAACTCCACGCCCGGCCACACGGTCGAGCCGCAGGACGTCCCGGCCGACGCCGTCACCTCGTCCGGCTCCGGCCTCGACCCGAACATCTCGCCGGAGTACGCCAAGCTCCAGATCCACCGGGTCGCCGAACGGAACGAGCTCGACGTCAAGCAGGTCGAGAAGCTCGTCGCCGACCACACCACCGGCCGGACCCTCGGCTTCATGGGCGAACCCCGCGTCAACGTGCTCGAACTCAACACCGCCCTCAAGGCACTGACCAAGAGCTGATGTCGCCCCTCGCACGGACCGGGAGCCGGCAGGACGCGGACCACTCGCGCCCTGCCGGCTCCTTACCGTCCTGACCGTCCTGACCGTCCTGCTGTTCCCAACGAAGGAAAGGCTGCACACCAATGACCCGGGTGCTGGTGGTGGAGGACGATCCCCAGCTCGTCCGCGCACTGAGGATCAACCTCCAGGCGCGCAAGTTCGAGGTCGAAGAGGCTCCGGACGGAGGCTCGGCCCTGCGGCTCGCGGCCGCGCGCAAGCCGGACGTCATCGTCCTGGACCTCGGGCTGCCCGACATGGACGGCGTCGACGTGATCAGGAGCGTGCGCGGCTGGAGTCGGGTGCCCATCCTGGTGCTGTCCGCCCGCCACACCTCGGAGGACAAGATCCGCGCGCTGGACGCGGGCGCGGACGACTACGTGACGAAGCCCTTCAGCATGGACGAGCTCCTGGCGCGTCTGCGGGCGGCCGCCCGCAGACGGGAGCCGGCCGGCTCCTCGCGGGCCGACGAGGTTGCCGTGGTCACGACCGACGAGTTCACCGTCGACCTGGTCGCGAAGAAGGTGTACCGCGGCGAACGCACGGTACGGCTCACTCCCACCGAGTGGCACCTGCTGGAAATCCTCATCACCCACCCGGGCCGCCTGATCACCCAGAGCCGACTGCTGCTGGAGGTCTGGGGCCCGACCTACGGGGAGAACGCCAACTACCTGCGCGTCTACATGGCCCAGCTCCGGCGCAAGCTGGAACCGGACCCGTCGCACCCGCGGTACCTGATCACCGAACCGGGTATGGGGTACCGCTTCGAACCCTGATCCCCACCCGACCGTCCGATCGTCCGATCGTCGACCAAGAAGAAGAGTCTGAACATGGGACGCGGCAAGCTCCGCATCTACCTCGGCGCGGCACCGGGCGTCGGCAAGACGTACGCCATGCTGTCCGAGGCGCACCGCCGGGTCGAGCGGGGCACCGACTGCGTCGTCGGCTTCGTCGAGCACCACAGCAGGCCGCGGACCGAGGTGATGCTGCACGGCCTCGAACTCGTCGAGCGGCGCGAGATCGAGTACCGGGGCTCGGCCTTCACCGAGATGGACGTGGACGCGATCCTCGCGCGCCGCCCGGCTGTCGCGCTGGTGGACGAGCTGGCCCACACCAACGTGCCCGGCTCGCGCAACGCCAAGCGCTGGCAGGACGTCGAGGAACTCCTCCAGGCCGGCATCGACGTCATCTCCACCGTCAACATCCAGCACCTCGAATCCCTCGGTGACGTGGTCGAGACGATCACCGGGGTCCGCCAGCGCGAGACCGTCCCCGACGAGGTCGCACGCCGGGCCGACCAGATCGAGCTCGTCGACATGTCCCCGCAGGCCCTGCGCCGCCGCATGGCCCACGGCAACGTCTACAAGCCGGACAAGGTCGACGCGGCCCTCTCGAACTACTTCCGGCCCGGGAACCTGACCGCGCTGCGGGAGCTCGCGCTGCTCTGGGTGGCCGACCGGGTCGACGAGTACCTCCAGGAGTACCGCGGCGAGCACAACATCCGTTCCACCTGGCAGGCCCGGGAGCGCATCGTCGTCGGCCTCACCGGCGGGCCCGAGGGCCGCACCCTGATCCGCCGTGCCGCCCGCCTCGCCGAGAAGGGAGCCGGAGGCGAGGTGCTCGCCGTCTACATCGCCGCCAGCGACGGCCTCACCTCCGCGTCGCCCAAGGAACTCGCCGTCCAGCGGACCCTGGTCGAGGACCTCGGCGGCACCTTCCACCACGTCATAGGCGACGACATCCCGGACGCGCTGCTGGAGTTCGCCCGCGGCTGCAACGCCACCCAGATCGTCCTCGGCGTCAGCCGGAGACGATCCTGGCAGTACGCCTTCAGCCCGGGCGTCAGCGCGACCGTCGCCCGCGAGTCGGGCCCCGACCTCGACGTCCACATCGTCACCCACGACGAGGCCGCCAAGGGCCGCCGCCTGCCCGTCACCCGCGGCGCCCGGCTCGGCCGCCCCCGCGTCATCTGGGGCTGGATCACCGGCATCGCCGGCCCCGCCCTGCTCACCGTGCTGCTGAACCAGCTCGTGCCCGACCTCGGCCTCGCCAACGACATGCTGCTCTTCCTCACCTGCACGGTGGCGGCGGCTCTGCTCGGCGGACTGCTCCCCGCCCTGGCCTCGGCGGCGTTCGGGTCCCTCCTCCTGAACTACTACTTCACCCCGCCGCTGCACGAGTTCACGATCTCCGACCCCAAGAACATCGTCGCCATCGCGATCTTCGTCGGCGTGGCCGTCTCCGTCGCCTCCGTGGTCGACCTCGCCGCCCGCCGCACCCACCAGGCCGCCCGCCTGCGCGCCGAATCCGAGATCCTCTCCTTCCTCGCGGGCAGCGTCCTGCGCGGCGAAGACTCCCTGGACGCCCTGCTGGAGCGACTCCGCGAGACCTTCGCCATGCAGTCGGTGGTCCTCCTGGAACGCACCAGCGAGGTCGACCCCTGGACCACGGCCGCCTCGGTCGGCACCGGCACGGTCGCCCGCCCCGAGGACGCGGACGTGGACCTGCCCATCGGCGACACCATGGCGCTCGCCCTCACCGGCCGGGTCCTGCCCGCCGAGGACCGCCGCGTCCTCGGCGCCTTCGCCGCCCAGGCGGCCGTCGTGCTCGACCGCCAACGCCTCGTCGACGAGGCGGAGAAGTCGCGCGAGCTCGCCGAGGCCAACCGCATCCGCACCGCCCTGCTCGCCGCCGTCAGCCACGACCTGCGCACCCCGCTGGCCGGTATCAAGGCCTCCGTATCCTCCCTGCGCTCCGACGACGTCGAGTGGTCCGAGGAGGACAAGGCCGAACTGCTCGAAGGCATCGAGGACGGTGCCGACCGCCTCGGCGCCCTGATCGGCAACCTGCTCGACATGTCACGCCTCAACACCGGCACCGTCGTCCCCCTCATCCGGGAAACCGGCCTCGACGAGGTGGTGCCGATGGCGCTGGGCGGCGTACCCGAGGACAGCGTCGAACTCGACATCCCCGAAACGCTCCCGATGATCGCCGTGGACCGGGGCCTGCTGGAACGGGCGGTCGCCAACATCGTCGAGAACGCCGTCAAGTACAGCCCCGGCGGACAGCCCGTCATCGTCTCCGCGAGCGCCCTGGGAAGCCGCGTCGAGCTCAGGGTCGTCGACCGCGGACCCGGCGTCCCCGACGAGGCGAAGGACCGTATCTTCGAACCCTTCCAGCGCCACGGCGACGCCCCGCGCGGAGCCGGCGTCGGCCTCGGCCTCGCGGTCGCCCGCGGCTTCACCGAGGCCATCGGGGGAACCCTCACCGCCGAGGACACCCCGGGCGGCGGTCTCACGATGGTCATCACCCTCCCCACAGCGGGCGACGGCCCCCCGGTGTCGCCGGAGCTCCCGACGTCTGCCGTCACATGAAGTCGAAGTGACCGGCACCACCACTCGGTCCGCCATGTACGGGATGGCGGCCGAAGCACGCGAGCCGTCCGGCCCCGGTGTCCCCACCGGAGAGCCGGACGGCCCATGTGTGGTGCGACGGGTGACCGACACGCGGTCGCACAGGTCCGTACCCCCACGGTGGGACCATGCGCGTCTTCGGGGGTGTTCAGGTCACCGCCCGATGGCCGCA
The DNA here is from genome assembly GCF_008642275.1 of Streptomyces venezuelae. Classification (NCBI taxonomy): domain Bacteria; kingdom Bacillati; phylum Actinomycetota; class Actinomycetes; order Kitasatosporales; family Streptomycetaceae; genus Streptomyces; species Streptomyces venezuelae. The sequence goes on along the minus strand of NZ_CP029189.1, from coordinate 7,043,841 downwards.
TGCCGCCGGTCCGTCGTCCGGCTCCGTCGCCACACCAGTCTGCGCCCGGCCGATGGCTCTGACAGCACCCTTTGACGGGTTCCTTCCGCATGGAAGCCGATCTTTGACACGGCCCTGATGGAGGCGAATCAGAAGGTCGTCAAGGAGCCCACCGGGCACGTGCCTCCGCATCATCGATGCACCGTCAAAGTCCCGCCCCGGAACCGTCAGGAGCGCATCAGGGGCGTTCCCAGGGCGGCTCAGCTGCTGTTCGCTGGTCAGGTCGAGGACGCGCGGAGGAGTCGGGTGCGGGTGAGCACGGAGAACATCGTCGGCATCATCATTGCGGTCAGCTTGATCGGGTACCTGGTCCTGGCGTACCTCTTCCCCGAGAGGTTCTGAACGTGACGACCGTGGACGGGTCGGGGCCGGCAGCGGTGACCGAGCCGGTCCTGCGAACCGAGAGATTCAAGGTCTTCCTGCGCGCGGCTCCCTCCGTCGGCACGACGTACCGGATGCTCGACGAGGCGCACCACCGGGCTGGAGGCGCTCCTCCTGCCCGAGCACGGCTACCGGGGTGGCACGTACGCGGAGTTGGACCGCGCGGCAGCCAGCTGGGCCGGGCTGGTCACGGATCCCTGACAGGCAGGGAACACAGGCCGCGGTCCATGATGCGGCCCCGGTTGGCGTGCCGCCTCGAAGTACGCCGGCTGGTGGTCGTCAAAGCCGCTCCCGCCCGTGGTTTCGTGCCGCCAGTGCGCCGCACGGCCGGCAGCACGTGGTCGTGCCGGCCGTGCGGTGCGGCAGCCCGCGCGGGGCCAGGTGCCGCTACGGGGCCGCGGGGATCAAGACGGGCTGGCCCGTGACCACGAGGGTGAAAACGCTTCCGGGGGGACCGGGAGGGCCCGCAGGTCCGGCTACTCCCTGGGGTCCGGCGGGACCGGCTGATCCCGGGGTGCCGGCCGGGCCGGGGACCCCAGGAGCGCCCTGGGCTCCCGGAGGACCGGGTGCTCCAGCCGGTCCGGGAGGTCCAGGAGGTCCGGGAGGTCCGGGAGGTCCGGGAGGAAACGGAGGCTCGCCGGGGTGGGGGTCGCACGACTCGGCCCATGGCCGCCCCTCGGCGCATTCGTCGTGCTGCGGAGGCGGATTCACCGTCAGGTACTGCGCGTCCGACGGATCCTGCGGGATGGCGGCGGCTGCGGGTGCCGCGAAACCGGCACCCGTGAGGGCGAGCGAGACAACCGCTCCGGCGACCCATCCGGTCCGGCGCGGCGGACCGCTCCGCCGCGTTGCTGCTGTGCTTTCAGACGGCATGCACTTACTCCTGATCATTGTCCGCTGGAGGTGGACCCGGCGCCCGAGGGCGGTCGGCGGCTGCCTTCGGGCCGTCGCGAGGCCGTCATGGCGCGGCACAGACGACGTACGGGGTGAGGGTGACGTCGTCCCGCGTCCTGTTCTGCCCGTTCACCTCCCAGTCGTTGGTGCCGGGTACCGGCCTGCTGACGAGCTGATCCGGTGCGGGACCGATGGATCCGAAGCCGCCGCCCGTCAGCACGCTGCCGGCCGGGCAGGACACCTTCGAGGTCCCCGGCACCGAGCCCAGGTCGATTCCGATGGGCGCGCCTTCGGGGCTGTCGAAGGTCGCCGAGACGGAGTTGGTGGCGAGGTCGATGACCGACACCCCTTGCGTGCCGTTGGGGTGGCTGACGTACAGCCGGGCGCCGGTGGGGGAAACCGCCATCTCCGCGGGATCCCCGGTGGTGGGGATCGACGTGACGACACTGTTCGTGGCGGCATCGATGACCGCCACCCGGGCGTTGTTCCGGTCGGCGACGTAGACGCGCTTTCCGTCCAGCGAGACCTTCACGCCGTCCAGCCCCTGGTTGACCGGAATCGGCACCACGACCGTGTTGGTGGCGGTGTCGATGACCGACACCTCGCCCGAGTTGTTCTCGGTGACGTAGACACGTGCGCCGCTCGGCGAGACGGCCACCTTTCGCGGTGCGCTCGGTCCGACGTCCACCGTCGTGATGAGCGTCATGGTGGCGGAGTCGATCACTGCCACCACACCTGCGCCCCGGTAGGCGACGTAGAGGCGTTTCCCGTCCGGGGACACCGCCAGCCCGTTGGGGAGCGTGTCCTCCCCCGTCTCGAGGGTGCCCACGACGGCATCGGTGGCGGTGTTGATCGCCACCACGCGGTTGGCCAGTCCGTTCCCCTCCACGGTGACATAGGCGCGACGGTCGTCCGGCGAGATGGCCACACTCTCCGGAGTGCCGTTCCCCGTGGGGATTTCGGCCACCACGGTATTGGTGAGGGCGTCGATCGCCGAGACGGCGCCCGAGTCCCGCTCCGTCACGTAGACCTTCTTGCCGTTTCGGGTGGCGGCGACCTGCAGGGGCCCGCTGAACGCTCCGGTGTCGATGCTCGTCACGAGGGCGTTGGTGGCGGTGTCGAACACCTCGACCTTGTTCTGGCCCGTGTTGGCGACGTATGCGTACGTGCCGGGTGCGGCAGGAGCCGCCAGCGCGACGGACGGCGCCAGAACGGCTGCGGCAGCGAGTACCGTGCACGATGCTTTCCGAACGCCGTGCTTCGACACGTACCCCCGGACGCTCCCCACACGCGGATTCTCGCGAACGGCGAAGTGCTGCATGGATCCTCCTCGAACGACCCGATCAGGGAGTGTCCCTGTTCGAGCTCCTTCGGGCCAAGTTCAACAGCCAGGCCTCGGGGCGGTCCGTCGACGTGTACAGGGCTGACCGAACACAGCACCGGACAAGGCCACCGGCCTAGACGGGTAGGTCCGAAGTCTTTGCGCGCATGAAGCGAGGGTCTCGTTGGTTCGTTTGTCACGACGCACCTGGAGACCCACGCGACAGCACTGCACGTGAGGATCGATGACTTACTGACGCAAACGCGGCGGGCAGCGCGTCCTCCGAGACTCGGATGCCGAGCTGTTGACGCTCGCGGTGGTGCAGGCCGCCCTCGGCTCCGTCTCCGAGGCCAGATGACGTCCTGGCCCGCGTCGGGCAACGCATCCTGGCCCTGACGGCGGCAATCTGGCACAACCGAGCCAACGGAACACCGATCGCCTACGACACTGACCAGTACTTCGGACCTACTCGTCTAGGAGCGCACCCGCCTGAGCTTGATCACATCCGGGTCCGGATCTCTTGTTTTCGTAGATCGGACGTTCACCGTGGATCTTCCACTGCATCGCTGCGGACCCTCTCGATCGGCTTCCAGCATCGCGGAACCAGGTTGAAATAAAGTCTGGTTCGGGCCATTTCACGTCACAGTGACGAATATGGCCAGGGTCCTGCAGGGCTGTAATCCCTCTCGGGGCGCACCGGTACTGAGCAAACCACTGCTGTCCCACCGCCAGACAGGCGGTGGGACAGCGGCGCGTCTACCCCTGGCTCAGGGGGTGAGGCGGTTCGGTCCCCGGAACAGGAACGCGGCCTCGCGGATCGAGTCCAGGCCGAGCATGACCATCAGGATCCGGCCCAGGCCGGCCCCGAGTCCGCCGTGCGGCGGGCAGCCGAAGCGGAAGATGTTCATGTAGTCCTGCATCGGCCCGGTGTCCATCCCCTTCTCCTCGGCCTGCCCGAGCAGCACGTCGGAGCGGTGCTCGCGCTGGGCCCCCGTGGTGATCTCCAGGCCCTTCCAGAGCAGGTCGAAGCTGAGCGTGAGGTCCGGCCGGTCTGCCGGACGCATGTGGTAAAAGGGCCGGATACTGGCCGGGTAGTGCGTGAGGAACACGAACTCGTGCCCGGTCTGCTCCTTCATATGTGCGGCGATCGCGCGCTCACCTTCCGGGTCCAGGTCCTCCTTGACGCCTTCGGGGTCCCAGCCGCCGGCCCGCAGGATCTCCTGAGCCTCGGCCATCGTGACCCTGGGGAACGGGGCCTCCGGCACGACGACCTCGATGCCGAAGACCTCCCGGATCGCCTCACCGTGGACCTCTGCGACCTTCGCGATAGCGTGGGCGAGCATCCGCTCCTCGAACGCCATCACGTCCTCGACGTCGTCGATCCACGACAGCTCGACGTCCACGCCCGTGAACTCGGTCGCGTGCCGGGAGGTGAACGACGGCTCGGCCCGGAAGACGGGCCCGATCTCGAAGACGCGGTCGATGCCGGCCGCCACGGCCATCTGCTTGTAGAACTGCGGAGACTGCGCGAGGTAGGCCGACCGGTCGAAGTACCCGAGCTTGAACACCTCCGCGCCGGACTCCGAGGCGGTCCCCATCAGCTTCGGCGTGTGCATCTCCGTGCAGCCGTTCGCCATGGCGTACTCGCGCAGCCCCTGCTCCAGGGTCGTCTGCACGGCGAACACCATCTGCGCCGTGGCCCGCTTGCGCACGTCGAGGAACCGCCAGTCGAGCCGGTGCTCGGGGCCGGTGTGCTCGTCGATCGGCAGCGGCGTTTCCGCCCGGTTCAGCACCTCGACCGACTCAGGAACGAGCTCCAGGCCGCCCAGCTTGACCTGAGCCGCGTCCACGACGCGGCCGGTGATCCGGACGGCGGACTCGGGGGTGAGGGACTCCAGGACGGCTTCGAGCGGGCCGCCGTCGCGCTTGTGGGTCACCTGGACCATGCCGGAGTGGTCCCGCAGGATGACGAACTGCATCGTGCGCTGCAGCCGCAGGGCGTTCACCCAGCCGGATACGGTGACGGTCTGGTCGAGGTGCGCGCGTAGCTCGGAAGCCAGTACGCGGCTAATGGTGTGGATCATCGCAGCCCTCCAGGGGCGTCGTCATGATCCCTTGGAAGCGTGGGCGAGAAGGGGACTCGCGGTGCCACCACGCCTTTGCCACCGCCGGACAGCGGCGGCCTCATTCAGCCCGATGACGGGGGCGAACCGGCGGGGCATTGGGCCCGAAGGCCTTTCCTCCCCGCGCTCGGGAGGGTCTTCACCATGGGTGCGAGTCCGCCTTCACAGCTACCGGCGGCTCTCTCTGCTCGCGTGACCCATGGCTACTCGTCTCCGTCGACGCGTTGGGAAGAGGGTATGGATACGTTCAGGCACGACGCAACGGAAAACATCGAGACACGCTCCTGAAACTCCTGCCCCGGGGCCGCCCCCTGCGGCTCTCGCTCACCGTCCGCGCCACCGATGCCCACGCCGAAGCCATAAATAATGCCGGCGCACCCCGCACGGGGAACTCGTCCGTGGACCCTGAACTCTCAGCCGTACCCGTGCCCGTACCGTTCCGCCGCGTCAACTGGGCGGCCGAAGACTACGCCACATGGTCCGCCCGCCTCCTCGCCGGCCAGACCGCATTCGTCGCACCGACCGGGTGGCATCCTGACGGCATGGCAGAACTCAATGGAGAACCGGTCGAGCTCGGACAGCTGCAGACGTTGGCGCTGACCAACTACGGTCACTTCACATCCATGCGCGTCGACGACGGACGTGTCCGCGGTCTGTCCCTGCACATGGACCGTCTTCAGCGGGACTGCCGAACGCTCTTCGGTGTCGACCTCGACCTGCGGCGCGTCCGCGAGCTGGCACGCCGTGTTGCTCCCGCCACCGGATCCACCACGGTCCGCGTCACCGTCTTCGACCCGCGGCTCGACCTCGGGAATCCGGGCGCCGCGAACGATCCTCACGTACTCGTCACCTCTCGAACTGCCGGCTCGATCCCGCTCCCACCTCTCCGCGTACGGTCCACGACGTACGTACGCGACGTGGCCGGCGTGAAGAGCGTCGGCCTCTTCGCCAGCATCCATCACCGGCGGCAATCCCAGCTGGCAGGATTCGACGACGCCCTCTTCGTCGACCAGGACCAGGTCGTCTCCGAGGGCGGCACCTGGAACATCGGCTTCTTCGACGGCACCCAAGTGGTCTGGCCAGCCGCCGACTGCCTCGTCGGCGTGACGATGGAGCTCCTGAAGCAAGCCCACGACCACGTCTCCACGCCTGTACGGCTGACCGATCTGCCGAACATGCAGGCCGCCTTCGCCACAAACGCAGCGATCGGGGTCCGAGCGATCAGCCGCATCGACGGCATCGAGCTGTCCGAATCCCACGCAATCATCGACACGCTTCGCAAGCTGTACATGGAGCTCCCCGGCGACCTGATGTAGTGGTCCGGCCCCGGCTTCGGTGACTGGTGTGGCAGGGCAGGGGCCGACTGCAACAAGGAGTCCTGGGATGGCCTTCGGCTGGAGGACGGCACACGTCTCGCGCTGGCGGCGTCGCGGATGCTCATGACCGATGAGGCGTGGCGGACCAGGCACCGCGATTACCGGCGGCAGGGCATCATCGTCGTCTGGTTCTGGCGGCCCCGTGTCCTCTTCCCCCACATAGTCCTGTCCGAGGGCCTGCCGGTGTGGTTCTACGTCCCCTCACACGCATGGCTTGGACGGCGTTCGACCGGGCGTACCAGAAGGTGCACCGGGTGGCGGGAGGTGAAGAACCCTGCGGTGTTCGGTCGCACCGTCCCTTCTACCCGCTGGACGACCTGGAACGGCAGGCCGTACCCGTCGGCGAGCTGATTCCGGACCAGCAGGGCGCTGTGCTCCCGCGGAACCTGCGATGGAACCTGAGCGACTCCCAGCGGGAAGCCCGCGAGGAGGCAGCGGTGCGGCGCGAGGAGGCCGACGGGCACCCGATGCCACTGCCGGCCCCTCGGCTGGCGCACGGCGCCCTGCGATGCACGGTGTGCCAGCGATCCTTGGCTCCCGAACTCGCAGCGGCCGGACGTCACCTTCTGCGATGACCAGACGGCATCCCGACAGGAGACGCACGCCATCCCTTCGGCTTAGCCATGGCCTGCTCGTCGAGGCGGCGGATCTTGGCGTGGGTTCTTTCTGGCCGCAGACGGACTCCAGACCCCTGCCCAGGCGAGCCGGCCAGCAACGATTTCGGTCAACATTAGGTTCATCCCCGCAGGCGCGGGGAGCAGCGCCCAGGCCGAGGGGCCGCGTCAGGGAGCGGTCTGCTCCCCGCACCCGCGGGGGTGTTCATCTGCCCACAAGAGCCACCGTGCATCCACGTACGCGCTCCAGCGGCGGATCGCAAGCCTTCGCAGGATCCCCGTCGAGTCGTAGGAGTCGGCCGCGCAACGGCCGCCGACGCAGCGGTTTGCAAGCAACCCGACTCAGCGAGACCCGGAAAATAGCCGACCTGACTATTCGTCAGCAGAGGCAGCGAAGGATCAACATTCGTTCGGTCAAATTTGGTAACAGCCTGCTGCACATGAGACTCGGCCGTCGCCACCGAAGGCTTTCACAACCTGCCCGAAAGCCTCCCCTGCGAGACCAAAAAACGGAGGGCTGGGTGCGAGCACGACACCCAGCCCTCGGCCCCTGAAATCAGCAGGTCAGCGAACCCTTCCCCTGGGCTTCAGGTGGGTCGGGGGGAGGGCGGGGGACGGGATCGGGGGGCCGTCGTAGCCCTTGACCTCGCCGTAGCGGGTGCCGTTCGTCCAGTCCTCGCGGAACTGGGCGATCTCCTCGTGGGACCGGCCGATCCAGTTCCAGAACGTAACACGAGATATCCGTCTTCGTGCAGGTCAGGAACGTGGTGGACCCTCCGGCGTCAGCAAAAGGTCAGCATTGGCGCCCGAGGAGTCCCGCACCGCATGGCAACGAAGTCACTCGCCCACGGCATGGGCACCTTCTACAAGGACTGCGAGCACGCCCAGTCCCGCTGGTCGAAGTGCCCGCACGAGTACAAGATCCGTTACCGCAGTGCGGCCGGTAAGCAGACCGAGGAGGCCGGCTTCTCCACCCAGGAGAAGGCCATCGACCGCCTCACGACGGTCTACCAGGAGAAGAAGGCCGCCCCAAGGAACCAGGGCAAGGCCGAGCGCATCCAGAAGTACGGCGCGATGCAGTTCCGCGAGTACACCGCAGAGTGGAAGGCTGGCCAGCGCGACCTCGCAGAGTCCTCGCTCCGCACCCTGGAGTCACTCCTCCAGCACCACATCCTCCCCACCCTCGGCAGCCGCCGGATGAGCACCTTCGACCACAAGGTCGTCGACAGCTTCATCCGGACCATGGAGCGCAACGGCGCCGGCCTGGCCACCCAGTCCAACGCGTTCGACAAGGTCAAGTCGGTCCTCCTCGACGCCTACCGCCTCGGCATCTACACGGAGAACCCCGTCCTGGGCGTCAAGCCCCCGCAGTACGACCCCGAGCGCGCGGTGATCCCCTCCCCCGCCCAGCTCCGCGACATACGCACTGCCGGTGACGACCGGTTCCTCCTCATCGCCGACCTGATGAGCGGCTGCGGCATGCGCAACGGCGAGGCCTTCGCCGTCAACATCAACAACCTCGTCGCGAGCGACGTCTACCGCATCACCGAGCAGGTCAACCAGACCACGAAGACCTACGGCCGTCTCAAGCACCGCAAGCCCACCGACTACCGCGACGTCCCCCTCCCGGCCCGCGTCCGCGAGACGATCGAGTGGTACGCCGACACACACGGCACGGTCGACGGCTACCTCCTGCGCCACCCCATGGATCCCACGAGGCCGTTCCTCGCCTACTACCTCCAGAACCAGTGGCAGCGCATCAAGCGCGCCAGCGAGGTCGACGTCCCCGAGGGCATGGTGATCTACAGCCTCCGCCACTTCTTCGCCTCGAACTGCCTCACCAACGGCATCCCCATCACCGACGTAGCCGAGTGGATGGGCCACAAGAGCCTCGACATCACCTTCAAGATCTACCGCCACCTCATGCCCGGCTCCATCGGCAAGGCCGCCAAGATCCTCGACGTAGGCCTGGCGGCCTGACCGTTGGCCGCGTCGGGGTGGAGAGCAGACCATCCTGTCCAGTTCCCTCCAGAACTCTGTCATCTTCGCCCTGACAAGCCCACGACCGCCGTCGCCGGTTGCCTGTTCGGGCGGCCCACGCGCCACCCTGTCCGAACCGAACTGTGGTTCGTCCACGTCACGGGCAGGCGAGAGGCCACCGAATCGCTATGCCGCTGCTCACTGCACCGTATCCGGGTCGGCTACCGCCGCATCAGCCGGTGGAGGTGACGAAGCACCGCCGCCCGGATGGCACACCGCCGGGCTTAGCCCGTCTTCGAGTATCAGCTCTGCAGCCACCACGTCGCATAGCCAGCTAGCGCGGCTCCCGCGGCATAGAAGGCGCCTCGTACCAGACTAAACAGTGCGGCGCGGCCCAGGCGGCGAGCGGTTCTCGTCGTTGTCTTCGGCATCTGCGAGTCCCCCTACGGGTTCGCCCGGCCCGTGTGGCCGCGGCGTCGGGTTCAGGTTCCGGGCTTGGAGGGGGCGTTGTCCGAAAGAGCGGGCGGTGCGGTAGATCCGCCGCTACGGTGCAGGCCGACGGGGTGCCCGCACTGCCCGCGGCGGGCAGGCCGATGTGCGGCGGAATCGGGGGCGAGCAGTGCGGACGGACAAGTCTCGTGAGCTGTACGAGGCGCTGCGCGCTCTGGAAGCCAGGGCGATGTCCGCGCGGAAGAAAAGCAAGCCTCCGCCCTCGCGGCGGGAGGTCGCACGTCTCACCGGGGTGGCCGGGCTCGACCGCCGGATTGGCGAGTGGCTGCACAAGGACCCGGCCAAGGCGAAGGTGCCTGGTACCTCCAGCAGCGACCAGCTCATCGGCGTTGTCCGGGTGTGGAGTTGCTGGGCCGGGGCGGACTTCGACGAGCGCTACTGGCGGACCCTGCTCGATGAGGCACAGCCAGTGCGCACTGCGAAGCCCCGCACCGATCCGGACGGCGCCGGATCCGATGACCCGCGCGGCGTCTTCCGTAGCCATGCGGCGTGGATCGGACAGTACGTCCTGCCCGCCCGGCTGCGTGACCGTGAGGGCGAGTTGCGGGAGCTGGAAGACTTCTGCACTGCCCCGGACACGGACATCGTCCCGGGGTACGCCTGGTGGCAGGCGGGACCGTGGGCGGGCAAGTCCGCCCTGATGGCCGAGTTGGTGCTGCGCCGACGCCCGGCCGGCGTGGATTTCGTGAGCTGCTTCATCGGTGACCATCTCGGCAACAACGACCGCGACTCGTTCCTGCAGACCGTGAACCGGCAACTGTCGGTTCTGGCCCGCCAGGGAACGCAGCCCGGCAGCGGCCGGGCCGAGGAGGAGTTTCCCTGGCTGCTCACCGAGGCTGCCGAGGCCTGCCGAGGACGCGGAAGGCGGCTGGTCCTGGTGGTGGACGGGATCGACGAGGACTTGGGCTCCGGCCCCGACGGCCTGAGCATCGCGGCTCTGCTGCCGACGAAGCCGCCCGCCAGCATGAGGGTGATCGTCGCGGGCCGCCCCAACCCGCCCGTACCTGTGGGGGTCCGTTCGGACCACCCCCTGCGCGGAGCCGGCATCGTGCGGCTCCTCGCCCCGTCGCCCTTCGCCTCGGACGTCAGCGACCTGGCCCGGCGAGAACTGCACAAACTGCTGAGCGGTGGGCCGGTGGGCCGTGATGTCCTCGCTCTGGTGACCGTCTCCCAGGGCGGGCTCACGGCCGGGGACCTGGCCCACCTGGCAAACACGATTCCTCACGAGGTGGACGTGCTGCTGCGCGGCGTCACGGGCCGCAGCTTCCTCCCCGGGGACGGCGACCGGAATCACCTTCCGCAACGAGTGGCAGGCGGTGGCTCGCGGACGCGGGTGCTCGGCCACACGGAGTTGCACCGGGAGGCCCTCGCGTGGCTGGGGGAAACCGCGGCAATCGGGTACGAGGCACGGCTACACGACTGGGCGGAAGAGTACCGGGCCAAGGGCTGGCCCCCCGAGACCCCTGACTACCTTCTGTACGACTATCCGCGCCTGCTCCGGCGGGCGGGTGGTGTTGCTTTCGCCACCGAGCGGCTGGCGTCCCTCGTGCTCGATCCCCGCCGCCAGCGGGCCCTGCTCGGCCTCAACTCCATTGATGCTGCGGTATCGGAGGTTGAGCAGGCGGCCCGGCTGGTGGAACGGGACGCTCCGGACGACCTCGCGACGCGCGCCGCGCTCGCGGTGTCCCGAGACGTGCTCACCCACAGCGCCCGCGGGCTCCCTTCGGAGATTCCTGCGGGGTTCGCCAGGCTGGGGCACTGGCGGCGCGCGACGGACCTCGCGCTCACTGCCCCGTACCCGGAGGACAAGGCGGTCGCTCTGGCAAAGGTGGCCAGGGCGCTGGTGGGAGTCCATGACGAACGCGCCGCTGAGACCGCTCGTGAGGCCGCACGCTGGGCCGCTCGTGCCCGTGAAGAATCGGCGCCGTCGAACGGCGACGAGTCCGACGCCGAGTACGCCGTAGCCGGCGCAGCCGTGGCGCTGGTCGCGACTGGGCAGGAGCGGGAAGGCCGGAACTTGCTCAACACCCTCCGGTCGTACGCCGTGCTCGAAAACGGAGCGTTTCCGTGCACGACGGCGGCAAAGGCAGCCGCGGCCGCCCGCGCCTGGCATCCGCAGCTGGCAGAGGAACTCCTCGACCAGGCCGAGGTGCTCGCCGAGGCGCTGCGGGCCGACCGACACGCGGAGCCGGCCGCCCTCGTTACGGCATGGTCGGCCATCGCTGAGGCCGCGGGATCCCCCGGCTCCGTACGAGCCGCCGGGATCCACGCGCGCATCAGCGACTACGCGCGCGCCGCCCCGGCCGGTCCGGAGTCAGTCGCAGTGTGGGCGACCGCCGCCCTGGCGCTGGTCGACGTACACCCGGAAGAGGCGGTGGAGCTGGCCCAGCAGGCCGCCGGCACGCTGAGGTCGGCGCTCCGCACACGAGCAGACACGACCGGTTCGCAGGGCTACCCCGAGCTGATGCTGACGGACGTGGCGTACGCGCTGGTCGCAACTGGCGCGGTGGACGAGGCCAGGCGTCTCGTCGAAGCCGTTCCCGAGGGCCTGGCAACAAGTTGGTTCGGTCTCGACCTACTCGCTGGCGCGCGAGCCGCGATCAGCGGAGTACCCCGAGGAGCCGGGACGACACGTCCGGAGGCACTTGCCCGGAAGGCCCTCCTACTCGCAGAGCAGAGGGATCCAGGTGAGGCACTGCGCTGCCTGAACGAGGCGCTGGAGGCCTTTGTCACGACCCGCCGCGGAGGCGTGTGGGAGGCGAAGCTGGTGACGCTGTCCGCTGCACTCGCAGCGTCGGGCCTGCCTGCCGACGGCACACGGCTCGCGAGGAGTCTGCCTACCCCTGCTGAGCAGGCGCGGGCCCTGGCAGCCGTGTCCGTCGCCCTGGCCGGCGCAGGGAATCTCACGCTGGCGCAGCCTCTGGCACACGAAGCTGCCGGCCTGACCCGGGAGAATCGCAACAAGGGCGACTCCGCTTCACGTCGCATCGCTCCCGACTGGATTGTGGGGCACTCGAAGAGGGCGGCCGCGTACGCGTTGGCGCATGCCGGAGAAGGCGAGCGTGCCCTGGAACTAGCTGCGGAGCTAGGCAAGCCGGAAGGCTCCGGGAGGCGGCGCGCAACCGTTCTCGTGGCGGCCGGGTTGCGCGGGCCCGACCCCGTGACGGCGGCAAAACTCGTCGAGGCGGAGCGGGAACGCCTGATGACACGGGCCCCTGACCAGTCCGATGTCAGGGGCCGCATCGCCGCACTCGGGAACCTCATCGCGGCGATCGGCGACGCGGACCATGCCTGCGAGGCGGGACTCCGGCAAGCCATCGACGAGGCATGGTCCCTGCAACTGACAGCAAAGGGACAAGGGGTGGACTGGCAGGACTTCCTGGTCGTGGTCGTTCTGGAGGGCAAGAATCAGCAGCAGGATGCCCTGCGCGCTCTGGAAACGCGGGAGCGCAACAGTCGAAGCGTGCCTCCATGGGAACTTCCAACAGCGGGCATCGCCCTCGGGTACGCCGTTCTCGGCGACCACGACGCCGCACGGCGGGTCTCGGCGCGTCACAACGTCCCCAGCGACAGGGCGGAAGCGTACGCAGCGGTCGCCGGGTACCTCGCGGGAGCCCCGGAGAACGCCCATCTGACGTCATGGAACGAAGACACCGCCTTCACGGAGATGCTGCGCACGCTCGCGGTGTCCCAGTCACCCCCAGTCGTTGCCGGGGCTGTGGAGCAGGCACGCCAATTCGTGGCGGAGGCTCTGGCGGACGGTGGCTGGCACCACGCCCTTCCGGCGCTGGCCCGCCTCGCGCCAGAAGCGCTGCTGCAGGTTCGGAACATCGTCTTCAGCCACCTACACCTGGAAGCGGGAGGCACTGAACCGGAGATCCACAGTCGGTGAACGCGGTACTACCCCGGAACCCCCGGCTCAACGGCCAGGCTGGGGACGAGCAGCCGAAGCAGTTCCCACCCCGCTCCCGGCACAGTCATACGAGCCAGCAGGTCGGACGCAGATGCGAAAACGGAGTATCCGGAACGCCGGAGGCTGCGTAGCCTGTCCGGGTGATTTGTAGCACGATCCTGAGGCCATGGGCCCCTTCCGGAAGCTGCCCAACCTCGCAGGTCGGGCCGCGCATGCGAAAGGGGCTGCCGCTGTGAGACTCCACCGCCTCAAGATCACGAACTATGCCCGGTTGCAGGACCTCGAGATTGAGATCCGTAAGCACCTCGTCGTTGTCGGCGCGAACGACGTCGGTAAGACGTCCCTGCTCCGTCTGCTCAACCTGACCCTCTCCGCAACTTTCGGGCAGTTGTACCAAACCCTCTCGCGCACAGATCTGCGAAACACTGAGCACCCTCTCAGCGTCGAGGCTGTGCTGGTCGACTTCTCTGAAACCGAGGTTCGACTCTTCCACCGCGAGATAGACATAGACCCTGTGACGGCGGAAAGGTCCCTGACGATACGACTCAATGTCACCCCAGCCGATGACGACCCGGACGCTGTGGTAATCGAACGCGTCCTGACTGGAACAGCCGACCGCCGCGCACCCACCCGAGAGCAGCTGAGCGCCCTGGGCTGGCGCTACCTGCCCGCCACCCGCGGTGCAGGTAGCGCTCAACTCGACGGCCCAAACAGTGCTCTACGACTCCTTCTCGACAGCATCGATATGGGCACGGAAAAGGCTGACCTCACGGGCCTCCTCGGCGACTTCAACGAGAAGCTCCACACCAGCGAGCGGCTTACCGAACTCCGCGACAAGATCGCCGCACATTTGGCGAGATCCATGCCACGTCGGATCGTCAGCGACGACCTCGCCGTTCGCACCTCGGCGGACCCCGCAGCCTCCGTGCTGCAGAGCGTCTCGATGTTCTTCCAGCAAGGCGAGCAGTATGTTCCGATCACAGAGCAATCGGACGGCCTGCGACAGCTGATGGCACTGACTCTGTTCGACCTGGCCGAGAACAACGCCAACATCATCGCCGTGGATGAACCCGAGCTCCATCTCCACCCCGCCAGTCAGCGAACCGTCGCCGAACTGTTCGCCGGAGCCTCCAACCAGAAGATCCTCTGTACTCACTCGCCTTACATCCTGCAACGGTTCGAGCCCGAGCAGGTGCTGGTGGTCTCACCAGACAGCAGCGTCCATCAGGTAGACAAGGACAAGCTCGATGCGATCGGAAAGCTGCGATCCCAATGGTGGTCGCCGCGGCTTCTCGAAGCGCTGACAGCCCGATACGTCATTGCCGTTGAAGGCGTGGCCGACCGAATTATCGTCGAGGCCGCCGCCCGAGCGTTGGGCATCGGGCTCGACAGGCTAGGTGTAGTGGTCTTCGAACTGGACGGTGCCAACAAATTCACGCACGTCTACAAGATGCTGGGCAAGGACGGGTTCGGGGTCCACGTACTCGGTCTGGTGGACGAGAAGGAGACAGGCATCTTCACTGGGGCCATCGGCGGGAGCTCGAAACTCCTGATGGGGACGCAGGTCTGGGCCAGCTGCGAGGACCTGGAGGATGAGTACTGCAGGGCACTTACGGGCTCCACCATGGCTCGTCTCCTCGTCGAGGCCGGGGTTTGCAAGATGGAGGACATCTTGAAGTCGGCAGGTGTGGCCAGTGAGAGCGAACTCACTGCGCCTGCCGTTGCCACATATTGCCGCAAGGGTAAGAACAAGACTGACGCCGCAACCGCCGTGGCAGCGGCGATGACACGGGAGATCGCCGAGAAGATCACTAGCGTCGCCGGAATCCTCGCCAAGGCCGAGGAACTCGCTGGAGCATGACGACCGAAGCCGAGCCTGATCCGGCACAGAGCCCCGTCGCCAACCTTCTGGCCATCGCCCCGCCAGGCTGCGGGAAGACCGAGCTGCTCGCCCGCCGTGCCCAGCACCTGGTTGCACAGCTTGAGCAGCACCAGCGCATCCTCGCCCTGACCTTCTCCAACCGAGCAAAGCGCAACCTGCGCGAACGGCTGTTGGTTACCCTCGGCCCGCAACGCTTCCGACACTACGTCCGTGTCACCAACTTTCATGGCCATGCGGCCGAGATCATCCGAGCACATGGGCGAACGATCGGTCTAGACCCCAGCGCGCCGATGCCTGGGCGCTCTACTCTCGACAACGCCATTGCGGTGTACACCCGAGGGCTAGGTCCCGGGCCAGCAGGCAAGCGTAGAGACGGAATCGCTAAGGCCTTGTCCGAGGCCAAGCAGGGGCCCTATGACGATGACCAGGTACGCAGGGCACTCGTCCTGAGCGGCAACGCCTACGCCCAGCAAATCGAGGCCGACCGCCGGGAGGAGGGAATCCTCCACTACGAGGATCTACTCAGGCACGCTCAGCGCCTCCTCGGTATTGAGGCAGTAGCCCGCATGTATCAACAGCACTACGGAGCGGTGCTCGTCGACGAATTCCAGGACCTCTCTCTCCAGCAGCTAGAGATCGCGCTCTCGTCATCTTCGACAAGCCGGACCTTCGTCGGCGACCCTCTACAGGGCATCTACAGTTGGGCCGGCGCCAGCCCGACCGAGGTGGAGTTGGCGCTGCGGGATTTGTGCGGCGAGCCACAGAGGCTTGACATGTCCTATCGCTCGTCGCCTGCCGTGCTCAGTGTTGTTAACCGCGTCTCCGCGGCTCTAGGTGGCTCTACGCTACGCGCGGTAAGTCCAGACGCCTGGCAAGAGGGCGGAGCCGCCGCTTCTGGCGTGTTCAAAACTGGGCAGGATGAGGCGCGGTGGATCGTCGATACGTCAACGCAGGTCCTTGCCTCCAACCCGCAAGCCACGATCGGGGTGATCACCCGGCTGGGTTGGCGGCGCGAGCCCATCGACGCGGCCTTCACTGACGCGTCCAATCTGCCGCGCCAGCGCTGGGATCTCGCAATCGAGGATGGCGAGGTCATAAAGCGGATTGTCGCCAGAGTCGGCTTGCTACCACGGCAAGCCACCATGGACGCCGTCCGACGAGCCGTGCTCGATGATGTCGACCGCAACGACGTCGAGGCCCTTGCTCAGACCCTCGATGCACTCGCAGACTTCGAGACCCTCGTAGCCCAAGTAGGCACGCCGAGTCAAGCTGTTGCCCAGCTTCGGCCCCAGGGTGACCATGGTGCTATCGAGCCTGGCGTCCACCTCCTGAATGCCCACACAGGAAAGGGTCAGCAGTTCGATTGGGTCTTCCTCCCCGGCCTCGAGGATTTCCACATCCCCGGTAACAGGGCTGTGACTCAGGAACAGTTGAAAGAAGAGCTTCGCATTGTCCTCGTCATCCTCTCCAGAGCACGGCATGGAGTTGTCGTGACCCGTGCCCAGTCCTTGACCGCCAAGAGTGGCAACGTCTGGAATCCGGATGCCAGCCGCTGGTGGACAGGCGTCACAGACGCTTGCCCCCTAAGCATCGCGGACCTCCCAGCGCACATCGCGGCGCTCGCCACTTCCTGAGGGCACTCCCCCGCTCCGCAGGGGGGGGGCCGGCCCTTGCACTCAGAGCGGAGGCAAGAGCACGCTCCGTACCCCCTCCAACCACGGCTCGAGCTTGTCGCGGGCAATTCGGGTGCAGGAGCGGGCGCCGCAGGGCATGGTCCTCAACAGAGGCCTGAGGGGAGAAGTTCGTGACCCGTAAGAGTGCAAGCACGGCAAGGGATGACTTCAGCAAGGGGGTCAAGGACGATCTGGCCCGGAGGGTTGCTACCAGGTGCAGCAACCCGGAGTGCAGAGCCGTCACGTTCGGACCCAAGTTGGGGTCAAGTGGTGTGGTTAACGTCGGTGTTGCCGCTCATATCACAGCAGCTAGTCCTGGCGGCCCCCGTTACGACCCCTCACTGACACCGACAGAGCGCGCGTCCGGGCAGAACGGCATTTGGCTCTGTCAGAACTGTGGGAAGCTCATCGACAGCGACGCGCCCCGCTACACCTCCGCGACGCTTCATCAGTGGAAGCTCGAGGCTGAGCATGAAACGCTCAGGATGCTAGCTGGTGTCGGACCGTCTGTAGATCGACTCACCTTGGCTCTGCCACAACTCGACTCCCCTGAATCTCTACTCGCATTTGCCAACACGGCAATTGCCCGGGTCGGCCGGGATGACGAACTGCGCGAACTAACCACCTTCTTGGAGTCGACCCAAGCGTTCTCGTGGTGGTTGTGGACCGGTGCTGCCGGCGTTGGGAAGAGTCGTTTGGCGATCGAACTTTGCCGGGCGATGTCGGGCGAATGGCACGCGGGATTCCTTCGTGAGGATGACCAGTCCGCCTTGAGTGGCCTGCAGCCGACGCGACCGACACTTGTCGTGGTTGACTACGCAGCGCAACGTAGCGAGTGGCTCTCAGAAGCTCTCTTCCGTCTCAGCCAACAAGCCTTGAGTGCACCCGTGCGCGTCCTTGTCTTGGAGCGCCAAGCCGCAGGCCCCTGGTGGGACACGGTGCAGCGTACTCATCGCATGGAGGAGTCTTCACACGTTCAGGCAAGCAGCTTCGGCTTGCCGCGTGAGCTCGGGGGTCTATCGCGGGGAAATGTCCGCAGACTTATCACAGCCGTGGCGGTACATGCTCACGCTGATCTATCATCAACAAACATCGAAGATATTGCTGACCACGCCGAGAGGATAGATGCGAGGCGTCGGCCGCTCTTCGCGATAGTGGCGGCGATGGACTGGCTCGACAGCAACGGCGTGAGCGCCGACCGCAACGGAGCGTTGCGGCGCCTCATCGCGCGCATGAATGGCCAGATGATGCCGAGCCTTGGCAACTTACCGCGCCCACAACGCGCCGCGCAGAACGTGGTAACTCTGGCCACCGCATTGGGCGGCCTTTCGGTGGATGCGTACGCCCGCCTCCTCCGAGATGTCCCTCAGCCGGTTGGACTCCTACCTGGCATGTATGAGGATTTCGGCCCGGCATCGCTGGATGACCTCCTGGACGGCCTTCGGCCAGACATTCTCGGTGAGCTCTACGTCCTTGACAGACTCGCCGCAACGGGAGTGGAACGCGCCGCCACAGTGGACCTGCTGCAACTCGCTTGGCAGGCGGATGAGCAAGCGTACCTAGCCTTCGTCGAGCGGACGGCTGGGGACCATAGAGAACATGATCGGCTAGTCGACCTGCTCGGCGTGGCGCACCCGAACGAATCTCCTCTAGCGTGCGCACGCCTCATGGCGAGCACTGTGCCACTTCTCCAACGGAGCGATCACCCAGCGCTCGAATGGATTTTCTCCCGACTCGACGATCTACGCATATCTTTTGAGGAGCAAGGCATAGAAGAACAAGCCATTACCGCACGTTTCCAGTTCGGCAACCTCGTACTCAATGAGGGCGACACACGCAGGGCGAATTCCATTTTCACGGAAGCACTCTCAGAATGCAATCCTCGCTGGCCGGTACACACAAGCCTCCTCAACAACAGGGGGATTACTTGGCTGAAGCTCGACGATCAGAAGTCCGCAAAAGCGGACTTCACAGCGGTCATTGATGACGAAATGGCAGATGACGAGGCACGCGCCTGCTCATTCAATAACCGGGCCGACATCCATGATGACGACGAGGACCTGCCAGCTGCCATCGCAGACCGAACGGCGGTGCTCGCCCTCTCCGCGACATCTCACAATCGACGCTATATCGCCCTGGGGCGCAGAGTAATCACTCAGCGGAAAATCGGCAATAAAGACCACGCCTATCAGGACATCGAATCCATTCTCCAGACCGTCGATATTTCCTCAGAACAGAAAATGTCGGCACGGCTACTACGAGCCGAATGGCTCTTGATTGACGGTGCAACCTCTGAAGCGCGCCTTGACCTCCAGACCGTGATAATGTCGGCGCGGAATTTCGACAGCGTCGAACGTCGCGCACGAGAATTGCTTTCCGACACACTCGCGAGTGAAGAATAGAGTTCGTCCCGCGAAAAATTCCCTCCCGTTCCCTCCTGGAGTCCGCCAGGTGATTGGCAACAGTCGGCCACCAATTCAAGCAGATACACACCCACTAACATGGTTGGCGATCTAGAAATGTCGGCGCAGCTAGGGGCGATCATGCGACTACCCCGTGGCCGACTCTTTGTCTGGGATGTGGGGCAGGTTGATCTTCGTGATGCCGAGTGGGAAGGGTTGCGGCCGTTCCTAGTGGTCAGCAAAGGCGTTGTGACACGTGGCGGGACCATCAGCGGGAAACTGACGGGATTCAGCTGGTCCGGACCGGCGAGCAGTGGCGTGTGACCTGCCGCAATGGTTCTTGGAAGGCGGTCCATGCACGACACCAGCAGTGGTCGGCTGACGGAACCTGGGAACGCCTGGTCAAGCAGGTCCAGGCCGAGGCCGATGCGGCAGGTGAAATCGACTGGGACATGTCCGTCGCCTCCACCACCGTGCGAGCCCATCAGCATGCTGCGGGCGCCCGCATCGATCCGCCGCAGCCCCCCGCCTCAAAGGGGACGCGCTGGGAAACACCAGGGCGAGCCGTTGTGGAAGGTTCCTTCAACAGGTTGGGGGCCGCCTTATGCCGCTGGTGGGTAGCTGGTGAAAGTGGACACCGGCGAACTCCGGCGCCGAGCAGCCTCGATGGGAAACAATGCGCTCACGCTGGCCACTACCCCGGTGCCGGCACCAGGGCGTGGGAGAAGACGAACAGCGTGGACGAGGCACGGGCACTACTGGCCGACTACGGCCAGTGGGCCAAGGACGACACCGCGACCGATGCGGCGAGGTACGAGGCGCTCACCGAACTGGTGGCCTCTCTCCTGGAGCAGGTGATCACCGACGACGCCGTGCGGCGCGTCGACCTTGAGGGGCTGCCCGGGCTCGGCTTCGAGTTCGAGGGGCGGGACTACCTGCTCAGCCTGGCCATCGGGCCGAACCACGCCAGGGGCCGGGCGGTGCTTTCCGCACGCCAGTCGGGGCTTGAGTTCGAGCGGTGGGCTCTGCTGTGGTGGACGGCCACGATCACGCCGGACGTCGACGATCTGGATCAGGTCGAGGACGCCGTGCGGGCCTTCGGTGTGGTGCTGGACCGAACCCACTTGGACGCGGCCGTGGGCGGCCTGCGGTCCCTGCCGGAGCTGATCCGCGACACATTCCGGCAACGTCAGCCGCACATCCCGCTCGCCCGGCTGCTCACCGCCTCCCTCCCTCCGGACCGTCCATGGCCGATGACGCCCGCAGCGCGGATCAGCCCCGCGGTCCGGGTGGAGATGCAGGCCCAGGCGCCGCTGGCCGCTGAGCTGCTCTTCGTGGGCGTGCGAGCCCTGACGGATCCCCCCTCGGGCCTTGCAGCTCGTTCGTGGCCTGGCGGCACCAGCCTGCTGATCACCGGGGCCCACGGCGTGATGGAAGTCGGCACGCGTGGTGCGGCGCGCTGGCGCCTGGAGCTCTCCGGGTGTCACGGGATCCCGCTCCTCCAGCCCGACGACGCGTTGCTCGTAATGTGTGGGCCTGCGCTGGTCCGCTGGCACGACGGCGCCCTGACGGTCCTGGCCGGTGCCTTCGAGGAGGGAGCCCAACTGCTGGCGGGCCCCAGCGGGGAGCCGTGGGTGCTCTCCGGTTCCGGCGTCACGTTCGGCGCCGGCGACGGCACACTCGCCCTGACCCGCGTCGGCAGTGCGCTCGGCGACCAGCTGCGATATCCCATCGCCTTCGAGGCGGCGGTCCGGTCGGCCGTCTGGCTGGACGGGCGTCGCTTCTTCCTTGCCGCGGGCGGGCACAGCACTGTGGTGGACCTGGGGCGGAGCACGGATGCCGGGCGGCGCGAGCAGTGGATTCCCACCGCCGGGCACTACCCGGCGCACCTGCTGGCCGACGGGAGCGGACATGTGCTCAGCGCCTCCCCCGACGGGTCGGGCAACCACGTCCTGCTGCACCGCACCCTCGTGGCAGACCGCGCGTCCGAAACCGTGGCCGATCTCCGGCTCGCCCAGGTCTTCGGCCTCGCCCAGACCGACAGAGCCGACGGGCCCGTCTATCTGCTCGCCTCCCTCCCGGACAACGATCCTTCCAGGATGCGCCCAGTCGTGGTCAAGCTCTCCAGCGACCAGCTGGCCTCCGAGGGGGACACTGATCCGGCTCGGGCGCGGTTGCAAAGGTACGAGCTGGTGAGCGGCTCCGCTCGTGGGGAGAAGAAGGACTACCGGCTTGAACGGCTGCCGCTGGCCGAGGGTGGGCAGGCCGAGGTCTTCCGAGCCATGCACAAGGCATCGCGCGTCGACGTGGCATTCAAGCGCCGCCTGGGCAAGGGGGCCCGGGAGCGCCGGCGCATGGCCCGGGAGATCGAGTTCGCGCAACGGCTGGGCGACCACCCTCACGTGATGCCGGTGCTCGATTTCAGTCCGGACCACGCCTGGTTCGTGATGCCGATGGCACAGGCCACCGCCGAGGACCGGCGCTCAAACCTCCTGGAGCCCGGCCGGCTGCGAGAGCTGGTGGATGCCGTCGCCTCGGCGCTCTCCGCGGCACACGAGCACGGGGACGGGTGGTTACACCGGGACATCAAGCCTTCCAACATCCTTTATCTGGAGGACCGGTGGGTGCTGGCCGACTGGGGCATCGTACGTCGCCCGCGCGGCCAGACCAGCGACCTCGGCGTCCTCACCAATGGCGCCCTCGGCACCGAGGGGTTCGCTGCCCCGGAGCTGGCGTCCGACGCGCACGATGCCACCTTCGCGAGCGACATCTACAGCCTCGGTCAGCTCATCGGGTGGATCCTGACCGGCACCTGGCCCCAGCCCAACGTCCCGCTGCTCCCGCCGCCGGGCCCCTGGTACGGAGTCGTACGCCGGGCCACGCACCTCACCCCTTCCCTGCGGCCCCAGAACATCGCGTCCTTCCTCGATCTGGTCGAGAAGGAGACCACCCCGGCCGCCGGGCTGCCCATCGTCCAGGCCCGGCAGCTCCTCAAGGCTGCGGCCGACCAGGGCTCGGCCGTCGGGCAGCTGCTCGACCTGGCGGCCGACCGGCCCGGCGACTACGAGCTCTACTTGGAAGCCGTCGCAGCCCTCGACATCGAGGTCGCTGGCCCCGTATTGCTGTCGGACGTGCCACGGGCCGTTGCAGTGTTCAAGGCGATGGCCTCGCATGCCCGCGGAGACGAGCGCGGCAACTGGCCGCAATTTGAGGAGACGGACCGGGCTATCTGGTGGCTCCTGGCCGCTGCAGCGGCGGCTAGTCGCGAGGAGCAGTGGATGCTCCTGGATTCAGCCGTGGACAGCATGTGCGTGTGGGACGGATCGTGCGATCAGTGGAAGCCGCAGAACTCCATCAGGGAGTGGCTACGCACCCTGGCCGGGCAAGCAGCCACCGTGGTCGCATCAGTCCTCCGTCAACACCCATACAGCGCACGTCATTTCCACGAGCTCATCGAGGAACGCGGTGTCGAAGTGAGCCTGCGCGGCGCGATCCACGAGGCCCTCGCCGAGCTCAGCTGACTGCGGGACTGAAGGCTAACGGCAGCCGTGGAGCGGCCCGGGCCGGCTTGCATGAGTGGATCGGCCTCAGCTCCAAGGGTTGCCGTTGCCCAAGGCCGCACGGGTGGCGTGGGACGGTATCTGACCGATGCCGAGTGGGAGCGGCTGCGGCCTTTCCAAGCGCGGCTACGTCATCGTCAGCACTGCCACGGCGGCCGCTGGCGCCGTCCGGCTCCGAACGTGATCGGCCGGACCAGTCCTGGTGGGCATCAAGAAGTCAGCGTGAAGCAGCAGGTCCCCCAAGTCGGACAGAGGAAGTCGGAGAACCTCCATGGATTACGGCCAGCAAATCCGACCGCAGTCTGGACGAACTTCGCCCACAATGCCTGCCGACCTGCACGAGCAGTTTCGTGGCGTCCTGGTGGCAGTCGCTGACGTACCGCGACGGTCGGATCCCTCCTCGTACGGCTCCCAGCCGCTCACCTGCGCGCTTCCACCGGGAATCGCGCATGGCCCGAAGCATGGAGGGTTTGGCAGTTGGGCCTGCCATCGAGGCTGAAGATTGTGACAATGGAGCGCTGCGTAGCCGAGAGGGTCTGCTGGGCTACACGGAAGCCGACACAGAGGTGGGGGACGTTGAGGGCGTGGTTCGAACGTATGGCAGCAATCCCGGGCATGGCCTTTGCTGGGAGCCCGGGAGTCGTCCGCGAATCGCTGCCGCGCGCTAGCGTTCGGCCAGATGAGTCGTACGGCTCGCCGATGTGGCCGATGCCTGGGGGCAGTACCTCCGCGACCCCGGCGAGTCAGCATGTTCCGGTGGAAGCAAGCGGTGCGGTGCTCATCGACCGCGTCTGGGAAGCACTAGAGCTTCCGGGCTCGGCCATGGACTACCACTTCGTTCTGCAAGGTGCGGTCGATCGCTTGTGGACTGCGCGACGGTCCTATCCCCCGGGGCTTGAGTTGCTTGAGGTCTTTGCCCAACTGGACCTGGAGCTCATGGAAGCCGCGCCACAGGCGGTGTCGTTCGACCCCGACGTCGAACCGATTACGTTCGTGCGGGTGACCTCCGTACCCCGGCTTATTTCCCTGCTGGAGCGCGAGGGTGCATTTCTGGAAGCACTCACCCTGGCGCATCGTCTGGCTCGCTTCTCGCAGGGCGAGGATGTTGTGGCCCGGCTAGTGGACAAAACCCAAGCACTGGCCGCCGAGAGTTCTGTTGGCGGGTCGGCATGACGGCAGGGCTGGCGTGGCTGATCCCTTCCTCTTCATTTCTGGAAGAGGCGTTCCTCCGGTGGGTGCTCACTCCTGCCGTCAAGCCGGGCATCGTAACTCGAGTGCACAGCCAGCACCCGGTTAATGTCAACGAGCGCACCTACCGCTTGGACTACCTCATCGCAGGTGAATCACTGCAACTGGCTGTCGAGCTGGACGGCTTTGCCTTCCACAGCGACCGGACCGCGTTCACCTATGACCGGCTGCGGCAGAACGACCTTGCCTCTACCGGGTTGACCGTCCTGCGGTTCTCTTACGATGCCGTCCGCCTGGATACCGCGCGCTGCGTCGCGCAGCTGCAGGCAATGCTCCGGCGCGACTCGGCACTCTCACCGCTGGTAATCGCCGCTCCGCGCATTGAGGTCCCGGACATGGCCGGCGATCCGATGCGAGCGGCCGATCCGCCCCTCCGCCAGCAGGGCCCCGACGGGGCCTACTTCACCGGAACCCGTGCACTGGTAGACCGGAAGCCGCTGCGAACATGCCAGGACGAAGCCTTGACGGCTCTGGCCAACTACTACGCGTCCGGCGGCCGCCATGCGGCCACCGTGATGGCAGTCGGAGCCGGGAAGACCGCTCTGGGAGTGGCGGCCGCCCTGTCGTTCAGTAGGCAGCGGGCGCTCGTGGTGACCCCGGGCTCGGTCGTCCGCGGCACGTTTGCCAAGGCCCTCGACCCTGGAGTGCCAGGCAACGTCCTGTACGGACTGGCTAACGGACCCTTGCTGCCCGGTGCGCGTCCTCCGGACACGCTGGTGCTGGATGCGGACGAGACCCAGATCAGCCAGGTAAGCCGCGGGCGGTTGCTGGCCGCGGACATTCTCGTGACGAACTTCCATGCTCTGGGTACGGGAGAGAAGCCCGGGGATCTGCTGGCCAAGCTGGATCCGGATGATGTCGACTTCATCGTTGTGGACGAGGCGCACATCGCTGCCAGCGACTCCTACCAGCGCCTGTTCGCCCATTTCCGGCATGCTCGGACCCTGTTGATGTCGGCATGCTTCAAGCGTCTGGACGGCAGGCCCATCGACGCCGACGTCGTCTACCGCTACCGGCTGGTGGACTCCGTCGCCGACGGCTCGGCGAAAAACCTAAGGGTGCACAGGTTCGCCCCCGATACGGCGGCGACGGTGTATGAGGCCGTGTGGCCGGACGGGCGGCGCGAACAGATCGTGGGACGTCAAGCGCTGCTCGCGGCACTCGGGGACGAACGGAAGATGGCTCGGATCACTGCGCAGTCCGACGCCCCGATCCGGCAGGTGATGGCAGTGACACGGGCCTGTCTGGACGCGCAGGCCAAGCTACTCGCTCCGGTCAAGCCTCGGGTGTTGTTCTCGGCTATGGGCGAGGCCCACGCCCAACAGATCGCGCGCATCGCCGAGGCTCACGGCATCCCGTGCGGCACCCTGCACCACACCATGTCGGCATCGGCGATCGCCGCAACCCGACGCCGGTTCGAATCCGACTCGGGTGACCTCCAGGGCATCGTGCAGCTACGGATGCTCGGCCAGGGTTATGATTTCCCGCCCATCAGCGTGGTCGTGCCCGTGCGGCCATACGGCAGCTTCGGCGAGTTCTACCAGTTCGTCGGGCGCGGCGTGCGCGTCCTACGCCACCCCAGCCGGCCGGCAGACGAGCAGTACCTAGACGTGGTCTGCCATGCCGAGCTGGGCCTCGAAGAACATCTCGAAGCGATGTGTATCAACAACGACATGGATCCGGCGGTTCTGCTCGACGCTCCGCTGATCGACGCCGCTGCACTCTTGGATGCGACCCAAGCCAGCGACGGTAACGGAAGTGCGGAGTCGTCTAGTGCTGTCCCGGTCGGCATGGATGCGTTCGTGCTGTACGAACAGGGGCGTGTCGAGCAGCGTGTGGTGCATGGCCTGGACCGTGTGGAGGCCAGGCGGGCGGAGCGGGAGCTGCAGCTGATGGCCCAACGCTACGCGGTGTACGCACAAAGCACCGCGACCCCCATGCCGTTCGAGCAGTTCGTGGAATACGTACGGAGGCTGACCAGTGGCCAGTAACCAGCTGGGGTGGTGGCACCAGGCCACTGACGCAAGTACCTCTGACGCCCTGGCCCTGGAGTCAGCTGCGGGGCAGCAAGAGCGATTCGCCGGTCTCGACATGCTCACCGCTCGACTCCTGGCAGGCGCTCTCAATGGCCAGGCAGTGGCTACCGTCATCCAGCGCAACGGAACGCAGGTGTCGGACGCCATCGAGGTCGTGGGGCTCACGCCCGAGGAGCGAACCCTCTGCACGGCGGCCTTCGGGGTCCACGCACAGCAGCAGCGCGGTGCCTGGTACCTCCCGCAGAAGCTGTCGCTGAAGGCAGGTGCCGTGAACCTGCCCCATCTGATACGTCAACGCCCCGTTCACGCCCTCACGATGGCAGCAGACGACAACATCCACATCGGCACAGTGGAGAACGCTGACACCGTGCTGTTGTGGGCGTTGCTGATCCCTCTGTTCGAGACCTTGATGGAGCCTGTCCGTATCCGCGCTGCAGGCCCGGTCGGTTCGACCGAGGAACAACGTCAGTTGTGGTCCGGGGTAGAGGAACGCTTCGCCCATCTGGGGCTTGATGGCGATGTACTCGCGCGTTTCCGTTTTGGTGGCGGTTGGCACGCACTGGACCGGGTCGGACAGCAAGATGCACGTCTTGAACTGATGCACTCACTTGCCGCCGGCGACCTCACTCAGCTCGTTGCCCGCCACCGCATGAGGCAGCTACAGCCGCTGATGGAGGGCTTCGCCAAGAAGGCGAAGAGGGGAACGCCCCTGGCGCGCCGTGTGCTGACGCGCGCGTTGCAGCCAGTGGTCTCCGGCTACTTTGCAGGCAACTGGTTGGCCGTATTGGACTACCTTCAGGCAGCCCCTCATGCGGACGAGGAAGTCATCACCGCGCTGCCCGAACCGCGCCTATATGTAGGCATGGCATCCCAAGCGGCGGACATGGCGGCCGAGGCTGGGATCCCGGAGGACGAAATCCATGCCGTACTCGCGGCATTCCTCGGAGGCGCCTCATCTCTCTCCCCTGTTGAGGAACGCCAGGAGGCTCTTCGCGAGTGGTGGGTAGCCTTCGACCAGGCCCACACCGTGCAAGCTCCAGGAATGCGGTCCCTGTGGGGGCTGGTCGACCAGGAGATCATCACTCTGTCCGGCGACGACCGCGGGCCCACTCCCCAGCTGTACCGGCAGGTCATGCCTTCTACCGTGAATGAGCGGGTAGACCAGTTGTGGGCGACCATGACGTTGCAACGCCAATCCCGCAGCATCGTCAGCAATCCCCTGCCTCACCAAGTGATGGCCGATGCCTTCGGCCCGGCCGTGGAGTTCTGGCACGGGGTGGCCCTCACAGCCTGGTTCGTTTGCGAAGGCCCATACTCCCGCGCGCCCCTGTCCGGGGTCGCCGATTACTACAGCCGGCCACTCAGCACGCTGCAGGCCGCTGGCTGCCCGATCGACCCCCGCCTGTTCGACGACCTGCGCAACGCCGAACAGCACCTTGGTCCGGAAGAGACCATCACGAAGGACACCCAGCTGTCCGCCGACACGTCCTTCGGTTCCATCACCATGACGACAAGCATCGGCTTCACCACCCGCCGTGAAGGCTTCGAACGAGTTCGCGACATCGTCACCCGCCACCGACGGGCCTGGGCCGACAAGTATCTCGACACCTACCTCCAGCAGCTCTGGCGTACCGAGCTGGAGGATGTAGCCCGCGCTCACCACCGCTTCGTTGCGGCCAAGGGCCGCCCACCCACCCTGATCCAGTTCGCCCAGTTCGCCACGACCGCGGCCAATCACTGGACCGGCGGGGACCTGGGCGCCCTGTACACCGCCATCGGTGAGCCAGCACCGACCCAGCAGGAGCGCCCCACGCGCCTGCTCCGCGGCGACGGCTACGACTTCGCACGCAGCGTCTATCAGGCGCTGGGCGGCAAGCCCGTCGATCACGACACCATGATGGACAACCCAGAAGAGTCAAGACGGCAGTGGCAGCTCAGTCGCCTAGCCTCTGAGAGCCTGCGCTACCTCCAGCTTCAGGAAGCGCTCGGCGAGCCGCCCAGTGCCAAGCAGTTCGGTACCCAGCGCCTGGCGTGGCCCTGGCCTGGCGAGGAAGCCGAAGGCTGGCCCATCCTGCAGCGCGCGATTTCCATCCTCACCAACGGCAGCGCCTCCCCCGCACCGCTCCCTCCCCCATTGGGCATCCCAGCACTCCGGGAGGAGCACAGTCAGGGCAGGAGCGAAATTGGGCAGATCCGGCACCTGACCAAGGGAGCCAACGCCCCGCTTCAGACAGAGCCTGTTTCTGTCCACATCACGACTGCCGGCGCGCCCGTCGACGTATCTGCGGTTCTCCTCGCACGCAACGGCAAAGTCCGCGACGACCACGATCTCGTCTTCTACAACCATCCTCTCCAAGACGGAATTCGAGCTGCCAAGGACACCATCACCGCCGACCTGGCATGCGTCCCCGCCGACGTCAGCCGCATCAACATCATCGTGAGCATCGATCTCGAAGCAGAACCCACCGCAGTCTTCGACCATCGGACCACCTGGCGGGCAGACATCACCCAGAACTCCAGCAGCACCTTGTCCTTCTCTCCGGAGCCCTTCGCGTCAGGCGAGACCGTCGCCATCGCGGTGGAGCTCTACCGCCATACAACGTGGTGGAAGATCCGCGCCATCGGCCAGGGCTACGACACCGGCTTGGCGGGCCTTGCCGTCGACTTCGGCATCGACGTCGACTCCTGAACCGCGAGCTGGCTGGCCTGTGCTGCCAGCGCGTCGGCGCCACAACGCTGCTTGGCACCCCACCGGAGGAAGCACCGCCAACCTAACAATCCGCCAAGACCGATCGCGTGGCCCAACGCGCTGGGGTTAGGGCGCTGTTCAAGCTGCGACTGTGAGAGCAGCACAATGTCGGCATCACCAGGTGCGGTGGTCGGGTTCAATGTCGCGCTCCACGGTCCACCGGATTTCCTGTTGCGCGGACTCATTCACCGAGCGGTAGAAGCGGTATTCAGGAGATCCCGGTTCGCAGGTGGGCATGATGCGTGCCGCAGCGTCCCGCGCTTCGACGTCCTCGACGTAGGGCTCACCCGGAGTGGTTGTGCGAACTCCTTCAGTTATCGCGATGCGCAGTCCACTTTCGGCGAGATGGACGAGCTCGTCGGATGTTGCTGCAGCTGCCCGGAGGGCCTCCCGGACAAAACTGGGGTCTTGCCAGACTACGTCGCACCCCAGCGCTTGCAGGAGGACAGCACTGGCTTGCCGCTCTCGTTCTTCGTCGGATCCCAGGTGGCGAAGAAGCAATTGCTTCACCTCTTGCTCTACAGGCTGGGCCGCAGTCCGGAAGAGGCCGGGAGCATAGAAGGCACGGCGGGCAGCGAGGCGGGATCCGGGCTCCGGCTGAGCCGTCCACTCGACAATTCGCTGGAGGCGTTCGATGCGCCCTGGCGACGTGGAGAGATCCAGCGGAAGGTGCCACTTGTACGGCAGGGGGGCGTACCCGGCAATGTGGTCCATCGTCTGCTCAGCCCACTCAACACGGGCCATGAGCAACGTCAAGACCTCGTCGGAAGACAGACGGCCCAGCAGCTTCTGGATCTGATAGTCGTCCAGACGCGGAAGGAGGCACAACTCGTCAAGCAAACTGGAGCGCCGATCGGCTGGGAGGTCCTCCCAGGACAGCCACTCGTACAAGGTGATCGCTCTGGCAACTTCCTCCGCCACCTCGGCGGAGCCAAGCAAGGGGGGTGCACAGACCAGGTCGACCGCCGCGGCCATGTCCCTGCGGGCAAGTACACCTGCGGCTTGAATGACCAGCCGTCGTACGACAGGGTCGGAATCGCCTGCAAGGACCTGGCCGAGGATGGTGAGCGCCTCCGGCGGGACCTGGTGGCCTGGTCGGCGTTCCGTGAGCGCGGTGGCCACGGCGCGCTTGAGCGAAGCCCGCCCTGTCGTGGTGAGCGCATCAGCCGTTTCGATGCCGCGTTCCGGATCAGTGCGAAGCAGGGCGGCCAAGGCACTGGGGAGCACAGCCTGCTGTACGCGTTCCGGACAATCCGCCACGTCTTCACAGATCAAGAGGGCTAGCTCCGGGCGGCTGTCGAGCAGGTGGGAAAGAAGCGGCTGGGCGTGCTCGGGGTGATATCCGAACACGTCGTACCCATCTGAGAGTACGGCGCGGATCTCTTGCCAGATCTGTTCGGCCGGCTGCGGGTTGGTGGCCTCGGCAGTGGCACGCAGCCAAGCGTCCCAAAGCTCTTCGTCCGCGGCGTCGTCGTGGTGACGGCTACGCCGGATTTTGGTCCACCAGCTGGTGTGGAGGGCGGTGGCGAGGTCGTGGGCGGTCGATGTGGAAAGGGCCTCAACGACCTCACGGGCTGCGTGCCTGTTGTCGTCAGAGCCGTACGTGAAGTTCCATTCGACAGCCTGCTGTACTGCGACAGCGGCCAAGGGCCCGGGCTTGGTCGAACGCGTTCGGTCGCGCAATTCGTTCAGCAGTTGGGTTACGTACGATTCGCCTGCCCCGTGGGTGCCACGGAGGGCTTCTTCGAAGGTGAGCGCCGCTCGGGCGGACCGCCGGGCATCTCCCTGTTCGTACTCTCGAAAAAGCAGATCGAGTGCCTGGCGGCGGACTTCCCAGACCGATTCCATTGAGAGTGCGATCCGGTGAAAGGTGAGAGTCCACCCCTCCTGCGTCGTGGACTCGGCTTCGGATGCGAATACGGGATCGAGCAGTTCGAGGGGCATCCGAGGGTGAACGGATGACTCTGCTTCGGCTACCCAACGGGCGACAGCGCGGATGACGGTCCGCTGCTGCGTGAGCGGCTTGCCAACCTCGTATGAGGCAAGCGACGTGAGGATTCTCAGGGCGTGGTCAGGGTGTGCGTTGAGGGTGCGTACATCGTCCTTGCCGAGGGCCCAGAGCAGATTGCAGGCTTCTTCGGTATGCCCGGGGTCGTGAGCCACCGCTTCGAGGACTGGAGGCAGCGCGCCACGCAGAGCGACTCCAGCATCACGGTCGTATAGCTGACGCACTAGGGCGAGAGTTCGCTCAGGTTGAAATACTCCGACCTGGCGCAGAAAAGCCATGAATTGCACCTGCCGCGCGGGGTCAGCTCGAAGAATAGAGTCGGCTACCTCGGACCAGAGGGGTTCGACAAGGTCGCTCGTTCGAACCTGGTCCAAACGCCACTGCCATTCAACCCGACTGGTGTTGATCAGTGCGTGGAGTAGGGGTTCTTGCTTGTCGCCGAGAAACGCGTGGGCGTGTTCTAGATAGCCGGTGGAAGAGCCCGTGGCAGGGAGGAGTGCGGCTTCGCCAAGGACAGCGTCACCGAGAAGGTCTGGCACGATTCGAAGGGACGAACCTCGGCGAAGGAGCAGGCCAGCCTGCTCGAGGGCCTGGATGTGAGGTGCGACATCGTAGAAGGGAAGGCCAGTGATGCTACTGAGGGCTTCCCGGAGATCAGGGGCATCCTCCCGGAAGGGCTGAAGAAGGGCGATCGCTCGCAGCACGTCGCGAAGACGGGTGTCTGGGAACACAGAGGCGGGGACGGCTGCGCGCAGGAAGGCGTCGCTGAGCTGACGTCGGATGTGTTCGTCCGTATTCAGTACAGAGGTACTCAGCGTGCCGTCGCGGAGCTGCACTGCTGCAGTCAGCAGGATCAAGGGGCAGTCTTTTGCAGCGCGGGCCAGCACGAGGGCGAGATGAGCCTTGCTGGGACCGAGAGCTTCCGTTGCCAGTGCTGCGGCCTCGGTGACGGAGAGTTCCCCCAGGAGCCAGGTGGGGATCGAGGTGTGGTCGATGCCGAGGGCGCGCAGGGCTTCCCGAACGGCGGGCATCCCGTAGGGGCGAGTCGCAAGCAGGATCTTGGCTTCGGGGCGCTCGCGGCGAATACCAGCTAGGACGGAGCGCAGCTGCTCGCCGAGGTCTTGCGCGTCATCTACGACAAGGAGGAGGCCAGGTGAACGGGGCAGGAGTTCGTACGCCTGCGGCGTGATGGGCTCACGGGGAGCCACCCGTACCGACATGGCGGGAATGCTTTCCTCCGGGCGTTCGATGCTCTGGGTGACTGCTTTCAGCAGACGGCTCTTGCCGGCTCCCGCTGCGGCAATGACTAGACCGATGGCGGACGCGTCAGGAGCATCGCCACGAACGAATGCAGCGATCTGCCCCAGTTCGGCATCTCGACCCACAAGGTTCCAACGGTGCGAGAATCGGTCACCCTGCCCGAACCTGCCGAAGGCCTCATCGGCGGTCTCCCAGGGCGAGGGCCCCGAGATTCCGAGAAACGGTTCGCGATGGCCAGGGAAATACCTGTCGACGACTCGGACCGCGGCGTCAGGGTCCAGCGAGCCCACCTTCCGTGCGAGGACATCGGCGTCCCAAACTTCCCATCCTGGTTCATTCGCCGCTGCCTGCTGAACCTTGACACTAACGGTGGCCGTGACGAAGAGGAGGCAGCGGTCCACGCAGGCCTCGGCGTGGTCCAGCGCTTTCACTGCGGCGGCAAACCGCGCAGGCCCGTACTGGGCATAGTGCTTGGACTGGATGCCGATACGCTCCCCATTCACAGTCACTACGCGCACGTCAATGCCGTGCTGCTTCTCCCCTCGAGAGCCGAACCTCTGCACATGGGCACCTGGGAACAGTTCGAGAGCAAGGTCCGCGCAGAACGACTCGAAGGCGTACTCGTCGAGAACCACGAACGGAAGGCTCGTACGCCGTGGCAGACCGACGGCCGCTGTACTGGCTGGGACATCACCAACCCCACGACCGACTGCGAGCATCTCTTGGATATACCCGAGGACGTCTGAGCTGGGCGCCGTGACCCCGCGCTCCCACTCCGCGATAAGGGTTTGTGCCACTCCAACGCGCAGCGCCAGATCTTGCTGCGACCATCCACTGGCTTTGCGCGCGGCTGTAAGCCACGAGGGGAAATCCTCCACGCATCACAATCTACGCGCACCCGTCAGTGAGCCACCAGGGCCGGGACCGCGGACGGGTTGATCCCCGACCTCTTCCGGTCCAGTCGAACAGATGGACACACTAGTCGGGTTGGCGACGATTTGACCGAAGCCGGGATGTTGGACGGCTCAACTGCCGTCATTCACATCGGAACTGGCCAAACATCTTGAGGGCCGAGTCCTGTCGTCGTCCCTGCCAGCACCCACCGCACACGTCCGCGCGGCGCGAAACGGAGAGTGTCGCGCGAAGCGGACGCCAGCCCGGACACATGTCGTTCTACGCCGGGAGGAGGATGACGGGGAGTGCGCACCGGGGGTGAGAGGCATGAGGGCGTCTTGGGCTGGGGACGCTGGCGGTGGGGCGCATGAGGGGGCTGATGGGGTACACCGCCGTACACCCGTTATGGGGAAGGCTGGACGCGTCGCTGGACGATCTCGGGTGCGGGCACGCCTGGACGGACGTTCATCGCGTCAAGGAGCTGGAGCTCGGAGGCGGTTCGGTCCCCGGAACAGGAACGCGGCCTCGCGGATCGAGTCCAGGCCGAGCATGACCATCAGGATCCGGCCCAGGCCGGCACCGAGTCCGCCGTGCGGCGGGCAGCCGAAGCGGAAGATGTTCATGTAGTCCTGCATCGGCCCGGTGTCCATGTTCTTCTCGGCCTGCCTGAGCAGCACGTCGGAGCGGTGCTCGCGCTGGGCCCCAGTGGTGATCTCCAGGCCCTTCCAGAGCAGGTCGAAACTGAGCGTGAGGTCCGGCCGGTCTGCCGGACGCATGTGGTAGAAGGGCCGGATACTGGCCGGGTAGTGCGTGAGGAACACGAACTCGTGCCCGGTCTGCTCCTTCATATGTGCGGCGATCGCGCGCTCACCTTCCGGGTCCAGGTCCTCCTTGACGCCTTCGGGGTCCCAGCCGCCGGCCCGCAGGATCTCCTGAGCCTCGGCCATCGTGACCCTGGGGAACGGGGCCTCCGGCACGACGACCTCGATGCCGAAGACCTCCCGGATCGCCTCACCGTGGACCTCTGCGACCTTGGCGATAGCGTGGGCGAGCATCCGCTCCTCGAACGCCATCACGTCCTCGACGTCGTCGATCCACGACAGCTCGACGTCCACGCCCGTGAACTCGGTCGCGTGCCGGGAGGTGAACGACGGTTCGGCCCGGAAGACGGGCCCGATCTCGAAGACGCGGTCGATGCCGGCCGCCACGGCCATCTGCTTGTAGAACTGCGGAGACTGCGCGAGGTAGGCCGACCGGTCGAAGTACCCGAGCTTGAACACCTCCGCGCCGGACTCCGAGGCGGTCCCCATCAGCTTCGGCGTGTGCATCTCCGTGCAGCCGTTCGCCATGGCGTACTCGCGCAGCCCCTGCTCCAGGGTCGTCTGCACGGCGAACACCATCTGCGCCGTGGCCCGCTTGCGCACGTCGAGGAACCGCCAGTCGAGCCGGTGCTCGGGGCCGGTGTGCTCGTCGATCGGCAGCGGCGTTTCCGCCCGGTTCAGCACCTCGACCGACTCAGGAACGAGCTCCAGGCCGCCCAGCTTGACCTGAGCCGCGTCCACGACGCGGCCGGTGATCCGGACGGCGGACTCGGGGGTGAGGGACTCCAGGACGGCTTCGAGCGGGCCGCCGTCGCGCTTGTGGGTCACCTGGACCATGCCGGAGTGGTCCCGCAGGATGACGAACTGCATCGTGCGCTGCAGCCGCAGGGCGTTCACCCAGCCGGATACGGTGACGGTCTGGTCGAGGTGCGCGCGTAGCTCGGAAGCCAGTACGCGGCTAATGGTGTGGATCATCGCAGCCCTCCAGGGGCGTCGTCATGATCCCTTGGAAGCGTGGGCGAGAAGGGGACTCGCGGTGCCACCACGCCTTTGCCACCGCCAGACAGCGGCGGCCTCATTCAGCCCGATGACGGGGGCGAACCGGCGGGGCATTGGGCCCGAAGGCCTTTCCTCCCCGCGCTCGGGAGGGTCTTCACCATGGGTGCGAGTCCGCCTTCACAGCTACCGGCGGCTCTCTCTGCTCGCTTGACCCATGGCTACTCGTCTCCGTCGACGCGTTGAGAAGAGGGTACGGATACGTGCAGGCACGACGCAACGGAAAACATCGAGGCACGCTTCTGAAAGCGGCCATAGCGATGGCTTCGGCCCCTGCCGGGTCCCACCCGTCCAAGCCAGCGAAGTCCCAGGCCAAGGATCGAAGCCGATTCCCTCCGCGCTCGCAATCCCCTCGTCCAGGCCCAAGACGGCGGCCGCTGAAAATCACCCGCCAACAGCGCTACTCGTACGTGTTCTTGCGCAGGGCGCGGTGCAGGCGGTCCCCTTGGCCGGCTCCGTTCACCGCTGTGAGTGACGGGAGCGCAGCTCCGTTGTTCCACAGGCCGAGGTGATCACGATGGACGGCTACGACACCGTTCTGCACGGCGCAGCGTTCGGCGGGGCCGCTGAAGTACGTGGTGGTGACGAAGAGGGCAACCTCGGCCTTGAAGTGCACCTGCGAGCCAAGGAGGTTGCGGACCTCCCCATTGGAGATCTTCCGCTTCGGGTGGTAGCGCTTGCACTGGATCACCATGGTGCGGCCGTCGGGCAGCCGTCCGCGTACGTCGGCGCCGTCGTCACCCGTGCGGCCGACACGGCGGACTTCCGTACATCCGTCCCGCCTGCAGAGATCGGCCACAAAATCCTCGAACTGGGTGCCGTCCATTAGGTCCACCTCGGCCAGCGTTCGATGGCCGACGTTGACCGCGTCCTCGTGACGCCACCGCCGGTCACTGCCCCGGATGAAACGGTCCGTCCTCCACAGCCACCAAGTGCCACCGCCGACAGCCCCAAGCAGCAACAGTCCGACCAGGTATGGCCAGATGGCCGACCAGAACGTCAGGAGCAACGCCAGGACCGCGACGCCGGCCCATGCGCCCGCCTTGAGCCGAGCCTCCCGACGCTTCCGTGATGCCGACCGGCGCCTCTTGCGTACCGCCACCCAATACCTCCCCATCTCCGATCAGCAGTCTGGGCAAGGCGACGCGTGTCAGTAAGGGCGCCCGTCGGCCATGGCTCGATCCCTGCGGGCCGCCCACTCGACGGGCCGGGCGCGTGCTCAACGACGACCCGATGTCCCCGCGGCCGAGGCCGAGGAATGCCGATGGTCATCCGCTCGGGCCGTTACCCGTACCGGACCAGTCCCGAATGCAACGCCGACGTCGACGCAGCACAGGTCAACGCCTGACTGGTCGGCCCCCATCCAAGGGTGGGGGCCGACATCGGTAATGTGCGCGCTTACGCCCTTCATGCGCCCCTACTCCCCCACGTAGCTTGCGACGTTGGCCTGTAACACCCGTACGAACGTAGGGGGAAAGCAGCTTGAAGCGAGCAGACGTGCTGAGGGATCTCGCGCAGCCGTGGAACGTGGCCGTTCACTCGACATCGGAACTCGCGGGCAGCGTTGCGAAAGCTGCTACCGCGGACGACAAGGCCAAGCGGGAGAAGGGCCAGGCCCCTCTCCGCCGCAAACCAGAACTCCGGCCCCTACCCATCAAGCCACTCGGCGTCTCGCTCCAGCTCACCCCCTGGGACGTCCTGCACTCCCTGGGCCGGGCCAGCGTGCTCGCCCGCCAAGGCGCGGGGCGCGGGCTCGCCGAGCACTGGGCCAGCCTGAAGTACTGCCAGGCCCTCACCGGCAATGACGGCCGCTACATGGCACTGTCCCCTGAGGGACGCAACCCCAGGCGCCACTACGCCGCCACCCAGTCGGGCGAGCTCGGCATCGGCTTCGCGCTGGCACTCGCCCGACGCGTGCTCGCGTCCCAGTACCCGGACCACTCGGTCTCGGTTATCGATGCCGAGATAGCCATGCGGGCCGGCTGGACGCTGACCGGCAAAGAGGCCGGGCGCAGCAGCGCCCCGCGTCGGCCGGGCTTCTTCCTGGAGGTGTGGCAGCCGGGTGAGCCGTCGCGGGTCATCCCGGTCACCTGCAAGGGCACTCACGGCCATGCCGCGCAGGTGCACAAGCAGCTTGCCACCGCCTCCGCCGACGTGGAGGGCATCCACATCGGCCCGTACAACGAGACGCCGGCCTTCGTCTTCGGCACCACGCTCCCCAAGAAGAGCGAGAGCATCACTCTCTACCTGCTCCAGGCCCCGGGCGACGGCACCCTCTGGGATGCGAAGGACCTCCACCTCGACCCTCCGGTCGAAGACCGAAGCATCCGTCCCGGCATCGACGCTCCGACCGGCCCGCACGAGGAACCGCCGGTCGGCTACCACGTGCGCCCCGAGGAGTGCGGCTGGTTCGGCCGCGTGCTCGCCCAGGCCGACGCCGCCGGCCTGATGGCCTTCACCGGAGGCGGCGAACCCACCGCCCAGTACCTGACCAAGCGCCAGGGCAAGGGCCACTTCGAGACCTTCACCCACGCCGGAACGGGCATCGTCCAGGACGTCACCCACACCATCCATGGCAAGAAGTTCGTAGGCACCGACCACGTCTTCCGCCTCAACGGCGTCCGCGTGGAAGCGTTCTCCGGCCTGGCGGAAGACCTCTTCGACCACCTCCGCGACGGCAGGGTCGAGCAGTACCGCCACGAGGCACACAACCTTCGCGACTCCTGGGACTCCGACCCCTGGGACGCCAAGTGGCGAGGTCCCGTCTCCCTCCACCCCGACGGCACCGTCATGGCGCTGCGCCGCCTCCGCCTCAGCTGACCTCAACTCCCGTCAGGCTTTCGGGGAGCGGGCCCGTTCCCCGAAGGCCTCGGGTGGTCAACGTGAGGCCGGCAGCGGCGCATCGAGCATGCTGGCACCAACCCCAACCGGAGCAAAGCAGTGCCCCGCGTGGGCGACTTCCAGCCATTGTTGTTCGGACGCAGTGAGACACAGCCGGACTCAGGCGGACGCCGGCGAACATAGACGGACGGGTTCTGCGCGGTTCCGCCTGGCCGGTCTGCATCCGCCCCTTGTTTTGCCCGGAGCGAGCTGCGCAACACTTCACAGCATGCCGAGCTTTCAACAGAGGAAGGCCGTGGGGGACGCCCACGAGCAGCGCATCACCGAGGAACTGACCGCGCGCGGATGGGCGGTCAACCCGTGGGGACAGGGAGTCCTCACCCACCCTGTTCAAGCCGCACTCCGAGGGACGGACAGCTCCCTCCGCTGGACTCCCGACCTCCTTGCCGCTAAGGAGGGCCACGTCGCAATGATCGACTGCAAGAGCAGCATGACTAGTCGGGCGACGCACCGCCACGCCATCGAAAGCGCTGCGGTCCGCGCACACCTCCAGCTCGTCGCGTGGACCGTGCTGCCCCTCTACTACGTGTTCGACAGCCTCGACGTTCTCACGCCGCACGACGCCCTCGCGGCGGGGCAGACCGGCCCCCACTCGGTCGCAGGTTCAGGGGCTCCGTACCTGCTCGTGCCCACGACTCGCTGTTGCACCTTCGACTCCACGTTCGGCCCGCGGAGGCGGCCGCCCGTCGCGAGGGACGCCGCGTGAGCCCAGCGCCCGCCAGACCCGCTGCTCGGTACAAGACGTTGTACCGAGCAGCGCCGGGCTTCGAACGCCACCGAGAACCTCATGGCGGGACACCCATAGACCTGACGAACTGTCACCAAAGTCAGCATTGGGTCAGCATTGGTCCTGGCAAAGCTGACCCCACCAGGTCACACATGGGAGAGCACGGAGCCGCGGAATCAGCTTCCGGGAACCCCAGCCGTGAGCCCCACCGGAACGATCTCCGCGGGACGCCACCCTCGCTCCGGCTGATCTCGGGACGATCGGCCCGATCTGAAAACGTGCAGGTCAGCGCACCCGACCGCGCGCCTTCAGGGGCCCCGGCGGGAGTGCCGGAGCAGGGATCGGAGGGCCGTCGTAGCCCTTCACTTCCCCATAGCGAGTGCCCTCCATCCAGTCCTTCCGGGCCTGTACGATCTCCTCGTTGCTGCGCCCGATCCAGTTCCAGAACATCTCGGTGCAGCACAGCGTTTTCGCAGGTCAAATGGGTCCCGGATCGCTGACGGTCAGCAAACTGTCAGCATCGGAATCCGAGGAGGCCGCAGCGATGGCCGCCAAGACGCTCCCGCGAGGCATGGGCAGCTTCTTCAAGGAGTGCGAGCACTCCCCTTCCCGGTGGGCCAAGTGCCTCCACCCCTACAAGGTCCGCTACAGGGACGTCGGCGGGAGACAGGCCGAGGAGTCGGGGTTCGCCACGGAGGACGAGGCGATCAACCGTTTGGCCACTCTCTACAAGGCCAGGAAAGCTGCTCCGAGGCACAACGCCAAGGCCGAGCGCATCGCGAAGTACGGTCCCATGCAGCTGCGGGAGTACACGGCGGAGTGGAAGGACGGCCAGCGACACCTGGCGCCGGCGTCCCTCAGTCACCTGGACTCACTCCTGCAGCACCACATCTTCCCGTCCCTCGGCAGCCGCAGGATGAGCAGCTTCGACCACAAGGTCGTCGACGGGTTCATCCGCATGATGGAGCGAAACGGTGTCGGCCTCGCGGCCCAGTCGAATGCCTTCGACAAGTTGAAGTCGATCCTCCTCGACGCACATCGACTGGGACTCTTCGACGACAACCCGCTCGAAGGAGTCAAGCCTCCCCAGTACGACCCCAAGCGGGCCGTGATCCCCTCCCCTGAGCAGCTCCAGGCGGTACGTGTCGCCGGCGACGACACCCTCACGCTTCTGGTGGATCTGATGAGCGGCTGCGGCCTCCGTAACGCCGAAGCGGCCGCAGTGAACCTCAGGAACCTCGTGGCCGATGACGTCTACCGCGTGACGGAGCAGGTCAACCAGACCACGAAGACGTACGACCGCCTCAAGCACCGGAAGGTCGGCGAGTATCGGGACGTCCCGCTGCCGGCACGGACGAGGAACACCATCGAGTGGTACGCCGATACGTACGGCAACGTCGACGGCTACCTGCTTCGCCACCCCCGTGACCCCACACGGCCCTTTCAGCCCTACCTGCTGCAGAACCAATGGCAGCGATTGAAACGACGGGGCGATCTCGACATACCCGACGGCATGGTCATCTACAGCATGCGCCACTTCTTCGCCTCGAACTGCCTGCGGCACAACATCCCCATCACCGACGTCGCCGAATGGATGGGGCACAACAGCATCGAGATCACTTTCAAGATCTACCGCCACCTCATGCCCGGCTCGATCGGTAGCGCAGCCAAGCTCCTGGACCTGGGGCTCACCGCATGAGGCTGCGTGTTTCGCTGGCACGGCAGCCGGTACGGTCACGACCGCTCCGCACGCCGCTCACGGTCGAAGACTTCCTCCAAAGAGCACAGGTACCCGACGCGCAGGATGCCCTCCCTACATAGCCGACGATCCCCGGTTTCCGAAACCGGGGATTCTGCGGACCATGGCAAAGCAAGAACGCCCAGTCCGCGACGAAGGGAGCGGCATGCCAGCGCAGTTCATGACAGTAAGGGAACTGGCACAACACCTGAACATGTCGGTTCCATGGGTGTACCGCGAGGCAGCCCGAGTCGGCCTGACTGCATACAAGTTTGGCACCGGGCGCAACGCCAAGATGCAGTTCCGCGTATCCGAGGTCCAAAGATGGATCGACCAACAGAGCGTCCCACTCAACTGAGAGACGCAATACGTTCACGACCGACTGCACACAGGACCAGATAGAAGAAGTTGTGACAGCAAGAAGCCTGCCCCGGGGAATGGGAACCTTCTTCAAATCCTGCGACCACCCGATGAGTAGATGGTCGAAGTGTTCCCACGATTACAAGATCCGATACCGCAACCCCTCGGGACGCCAAACTCAGGAGTCCGGATTCGCCACCCAAGACGCAGCCATGAGAAGGCTCACCGAGGCGTATCGGGCAAGGAGGGGCACGGGAAGACAGTCAAAGGCGGAACGCGCCACAAGATACGGACGGATGACGTTCTCCGAGTACGCCACCGAATGGCGAGGTGGCCAAAGACATTTGGCAGAGTCCTCTGTCAGGCAACTCGACTCGCTTCTTGGGTGTCATCTGCTGCCGTTCTTCGGCAGTCGACGAATGGATTCATTCGATCACAAAGTTGTGGACGAATTCGTGCGACACATGGAAGCACACGACGTAGGCTCAGCCGCTCAGTCAAACGCCTTCGACAAGCTCGCCACCATCCTTCTGGACGCTCACCGCCTAGGAGTCTACGAAGAAAGCCCGGTCATTGGGGTCCAGCATCCCCAATACTCCCCCGCGCGCGCAGTGATCCCTACGGCACCCCAGCTGGCATCGCTACGCGGCCAGGGCGACGACTCCTTCCGCCTACTCGTAGACCTCATGAGCGGCTGCGGCCTGCGCAACGGCGAAGCCGCCGCGGTCAACCTGAACAACATGGTGGCCGATGACGTCTACCGAGTCACCGAGCAAGTAAACCAAACCACACGGAAATACGGCCCGATCAAACATCGAAAGAAAGGCGAATATCGCGACGTCCCGTTGCCGATGCGAGTCAGAGAGACGATCGAATGGCATGCCGAGAAGCACGGCACCACCGACGGCTACCTACTTCGACACCCTAAAGACCAAGCCCAAGCATTCCAACCGTATTTCTTTCAGAACCAATGGCAGCGCCTTCGTAAGGCACAGGCTCTCGACATCCCCGACGGCATGGTCATCTACAGCATGCGCCACTTCTTCGCGTCGAACTGCCTAACTCATGGCGTTGCGATCACGGATGTAGCCGAGTG
Source organism: Streptomyces venezuelae (assembly GCF_008642275.1). Lineage (NCBI taxonomy): Bacteria > Bacillati > Actinomycetota > Actinomycetes > Kitasatosporales > Streptomycetaceae > Streptomyces > Streptomyces venezuelae. The sequence continues at coordinate 7,002,279 of NZ_CP029189.1, read as the reverse complement.
GATGGGGCACAAAAGCATCGAGATCACGTTCAAAACCTACCGACACCTCATGCCTGGCACCCTCGGGCAAGCCGCGAAGCTCCTCGACCTTGGCCTGGCAGCTTGAACTCACCAACCGGGCTGGCCTGCGGAGACAGACCTGCGGACCGGCGCTCCGGCCACGGGAGAGCGCCGGTGACGTCGTCTGCTGCCGCTGCACTCGTTCTGCGGCGGAAATCGAACCGGGTGACCAGGTGCCGCACTTCCTGTGGCTGGGGGCCAGACGCCGGCGAGCAGGGCAGCGTGTTGGGCGCGCTCAGGTCAGGAGGTGACGGGGTCAGCGCCTGCCGCTCCGAGCGCGCCGCGATCTCGCTTGTGCGACACGGTCGTGCCGAACTACCTGGCCGACACGTCGTACACATTCGGCCGGTAAACGCTCCTTGAACGCCCTTGGCGATGGACAACATCCTCGTGGCGCTCAGCGCCGTTCCTGTTCGTTGCTTCCAGGGGGTCGTCGGTGGCCAAGCGCGTGGCGAAGAAGGGCAGCAGCAGGCCCGTACGACTGACTGCTGGTCGGCTACGGGATGGCTGGCCTGCCCCCAGGAGCACCCGCGTACGACTGGCAACGGCGGCGGACACGGACGTCGTGGACGCGCTGCTGGGAACGGCCGGGGTCCGGCTCATGCCAGCCCTTCGGTCGTCCATCGAGGAAGGCACGGCGGGGGCGGCTCTCCTCAACGGCTTGGACGGCACCACCAAAACGTTCTTCGAGGACTTCGCACGTCGTACCGCTGGGCACGCTATGGCCGATTCGATGGCCAGCGTCAGCCTGACCCTGGTGGCCGCCGACCGACAGGACCGGCCGGTCGGCGTCCTGTCGGTCACTGCTCCCGGAACCGTCATCGAACGAGCCTTGGACCACGGGTACAGCGACGTGGAGGCGTTGACGCTGAGCGTGGCCATCGGCAAGGTGCACGGGTTGGCAGTGGCCGATGAAGCCCGTGGCCAGGGCATTGCCAGCACTTTGATGAAACGGGCCTGGCAGGTCTACGAACAGCTCGACTACTTCCTGCTGTACGGGTCTTTCGAGACCGAACGGGACCTGGGCAGCCTCTACACCGGCTGCGGGTACGGTGTGCACGCCGCCGGCCAGGGATTCCTCCTCGACCGAATCGGTCTGCCCTTCGGAGTCAACGCCGGCCCCGACCAGTGCGTGTTCACTCGCTGGCGGCCACGGCGCTGAGCCCCGCTACGTCAGGGGCATGGAGACGCAAGCAGGCACCGTCCTCTGCTCCTTCCCAGGGTCAGGGTCGCTCGGCAGCAGGGTCCCAGTAGTGCTCCAGCATCACCGCCGGCCAGGCCGGGGCGGTGATGGGGCCGCGGGGTCCCATCTGCTCGAAGTAGGGGCCGAGATCGTAGATCGGGGTGCCGTTGACAGCGTCAAGGTCGGTAACGTGCAGATCCCGTCCTTCGACCTTGAGCAGCCGGGGAAAGCTGGTCGCCATTCGGTTGGGACGCCGGTGGTTTCGGTGCACGAAGGTGCCGGTGGGCTGCCACTCCGGGTTGTTCCGGGGGCTGCGGGCTCCGAGGTGGAGATCGGCATCGGATCCCAGGTGGAAGCGCCAGGTGACGATCAGGTGGGAGAACTCCTCAAGGCCTTGCAAGGTATCCAGCGGGAGGTCGGGGCGAAGGCGGATGATCGATTCGACTCCGCCCTGGTAGTCATCGGCCGGCTTCTCGTGGCCGCCGACGACATGGGCAACGGCCTCCAACGTGATCGGGTCGTCCACGAAATCCTCCCCTACGACTACCAGCAAGGCCTGGGGGTTCCCCGGTCCGCGCCAGTGCTGTGATGGCGCGGTCAGCATACCCGGCCGATCACCGTACGGGCGCGGTCGTCCAGTTGGGCCAGCGCCGTTCCTCCGCGGCCTCGGTAAGGAGACAGGGAGCGGCGCATCTGGACCACGGTGTCCAAAGCCCGACCGGACTGGACTCCCTGCATGGTGTCCAGAGCCTGGGACCAGGTGGCGCAGGCCGCATCGACAGCTCCGCGCTGTATCTGCACCGCGCCCAGGAGGCCGAGGGTGACCGCGTGGGTGCGGGCGAAAGGCTGGGCGCGGCGGGTGCGGACGCTGCGCTGGAACTCACGTTCAGCACCGCGGAGATCTCCGAGGCCCTGCAGGGTGCGGGCCGTTTCGTGCGCGAGGCTTGCCTCGGAGAAGAAGAAGACTCGGGCAGGCTCGCCGTCTCCGCTTTCAGCGTGGCGCAGGTCGTCTTCGGCACGCAGCAGAGCGGCAATGGCCTGCTGCTTGTGGCCGGCTGCCGCCAGGCTGCGTGCATGAACGACCCCCAGGAGGGAGCGTTCGCGCGGGCTCGCATCCGTGTAGCGGCGGTGGGCGACGGAGGCCTCGGCCAGTCGGAGGGCTTGTGTGGGATGACCGAGGTCTAGGGTCTGGTGCGCCTGGGCCCGGAGGATATGTCCGGCCAGAGGAGCATCGTCGGCTTCGGCAGACAGCCGCAGGGCAACACCGAGCCACTTCTGGGCGAGGGCGTGCTCGGAGGAGTCGAAAGCGGTCCAGCCTGCCAGGTAGGCCAGTTCGCCGGCAGCAGTGAACATCTCCTGCCGCGTGTGGTGATCCGGGAATCGGCCGCCGAGATATCCGGCGACGTCGGTCCGGAGATAGGCCACAAGGGCGGAGCGGCCGTCCTGGCCGCCGCGGCGCTGTTCACGCTGAGAAAGCAGCTGCGTCATTTCCCGTACGGCGGCTACGTCGTCCGGGCCGACGTGCCATGCGTCCGACGGCTTCCGCGACTGAGCTGCAGTGACGGTGTCCTGCCACCATCGGTCGGACGGCAGGAACATCCCCGCGAGAGAGAAGGCTGCACCCTTCAGGGTGCGGCGGCGCTCCAGGTCCAAGTCGGTCCCCCCGAGATCGACGAGCTGTGCGATCGAGTCGCTGTCCCGGGTTGCGGAACCTGCCTTATCATCAGGGTCTTTAAGCCCGATGTCGGCTGCCGTGACGACCCGATGGGTCCCTCGGCTGCTCAGCCCTCGCGACAACGCTTCGCACAAGATACGGGTCGCCGACGGCTCAGGGTGCGATCCGCGAACCCACTGGTTTACATGCGAGGCCGACACCGCTTTCAAGTCGTCGGCACCGACCTCGGCCGCCACACGCTGCAGATGCCGGGCGGTCGTGGCCTGCGACCAGCCAAGCTGCCGCAGCACGCCCTCCAGCAGGATGTTGCGCTCACGCGGCACCGGAAGCCCCCGTCCACGAAACGATCTTTACGCGCCTTACGCGGTACCGCACCCTCCACGGGATACCCACGCCGAGTGAATCACGGTTCGCTGAGCGTAACGGTAGCCGCAAGAGCCACTTCGTTGGCTGCAGTTCGGCCATCCCCGGCGGCCACCCGAGCGCTCTGCAAGACCGTCCACGACCGCGGAAGAGGAACGAGGTGAAGCGATGAACTCCCACCAGATCACGCGCGACAACATGCTCAAGGCACTGGCCTCAGCCACCGCCGTCTCGGCCTGTATGAATCTGCCCAGCCGCCCTGAATCCGTAAAAACCGCACGGGACTTCGTCGCGGACCAGTTGGCCTGGTGGGGCCATCCGGACTTGGAATACGCTGCCACGCTGGTCTGCAGTGAGCTGGTCACCAATGCCGTCACGCACGGCAATCCGGACCCTTCAACGAGCGAATGCATGGTCGCGCTCACCCTGGTCCCCGGAGAAGCTCTGATCACCCAGGTAGCGGACCCCCATCCCGCGCCCCCGATTCCAAAGGTCACCTTCCCGGGCACCCTGGCGGAGCACGGCCGCGGGCTGTCCATCGTCACGCAGTTGACCGCCCACTGGAGTGCCTCCCCCAGACCCGACGGGAAGGGGAAGGTCATCAGCGCCTACCTACTGATCGCCGAACAGCCGGCGTGCGCAGCTCGCACCGGAAGCACTTGCCCGATCGCACGCGCCAGGACCGATCGCTCGTGACGCTGCCCGACTTTGACGTTCAGGTCCACTGGACCGGGCTCGAAGACTCTGAGGCGGAACTGGTCCGCGACTCCTTGTTCAGTCGCACGGTACGCAGTGCGCCGCCGGGTGACGTCCCGGACCCTCCACGGCCATGCCCCGTGGGGGCGGTCGAGACCCGGCACGAGACCGTGCGGCACGCCGGGGCCTCACACCGCGCCCCGCACCTGGTGACCGCCGGCTCCCCCGCCCATTGCTGGCACCCGACATCCATTTCTGCCCGAGGAGTTTCCGTGGGTCTGTCGCTCCCGATCCCCGCACCGCAAGCCTGCTTACCCTCTCCGCCTTCACGGCCGGGCATTGGGGCGCATGCCGGGACCCTTCACACAGCGCCTGAGGCGGAAGCCATGGCCTGGCGTCTACTGCGCACCCTCGCAGTCTCGCGATACGAGGACATCACCGGCGAGGACAGCCAGTTGTGGGACACCCTCAATCGGGTCCTCGACGATGCCCTCGACCCGCGCGACGTCCGGCCGCTGACCGCCAGCGTGGCGGTGTCCCTCGGCTCGCTGACGGACCGCGCCTCCCGCCAGATCCGGACGGGGCTCACCGAACAGACTCGGTCGCGAGCACGCTTCCTCCTTCGCGAGGTCCACGACCGGCTGCGCCGCGACACCGAGGACCTTGGCCTCCTGCGCCGACTGGCCTGGATGACGGGAGAGGTCGTTGACGAGGTCCTGGACCCGGCTCCCTCCGACACGACCTCGGCGCCGACCGCCGACGAGACGTCAGCGGGCTCCGCTCCAACCAGG